>NZ_JBFTQW010000016.1:0-94230 GCF_056399205.1 Bacillus sp. 01N45 | reverse complement strand
GGGTCGAACCGGCGATCTCCTGCGTGACAGGCAGGCATGTTAACCACTACACCACGGGACCATTTGGTTGCGGGGACAGGATTTGAACCTGCGACCTTCGGGTTATGAGCCCGACGAGCTACCGTGCTGCTCCACCCCGCGATRATACTATTYATATAATTTATATGGTGGAGGATGACGGGATCGAACCGCCGACCCCCTGCTTGTAAGGCAGGTGCTCTCCCAGCTGAGCTAATCCTCCGAAGTGGTGACCCGTACGGGATTCGAACCCGTGTTACCGCCGTGAAAGGGCGGTGTCTTAACCACTTGACCAACGGGCCAGTATGTATGGCAGAGAAGAAGGGATTCGAACCCTCGCACCGCGTTAGCGATCTACTCCCTTAGCAGGGGAGCCCCTTGAGCCACTTGGGTACTTCTCTGTATGGCTCCGCAGGTAGGACTCGAACCTACGACCGATCGGTTAACAGCCGATAGCTCTACCACTGAGCTACTGCGGAATAATAAAGACAATTTGTATCTTATAAAATTTCTTATCGTAAGTCAAGATGTTTTTTCTCAACATCTTGTACAAACGTGACATGTTTATAATATACTGGATTGCGTTTTCACTGTCAAGATGTTTTCTTTATCAGGTTCAGTTTCCCTTTACACTTTCCGCAGACATATCTTTTTGTATTTATTTGACGTCTTCTTACATATTGAAGCAAACAACCCATACATTCATACGTATAAACCTTTTTTTCCTTCTCTTCATTAATTATTCGTTTACAGAAGCGTGGCGCATCAACTTCTTTTAACAATTCACGAAAATCTCTATCCCGGTGCTTATAGCCCCTTCCTGTAATATGTAAGTGATAATGACAAAGCTCATGTTTAATGATTCCGACTAACTCTTCTTTCCCATACATTTCGTAATATCGATAATTCAGTTCAATATTGTGTGTATTCAATAGATAACGTCCACCAGTTGTACGCAACCTACTATTGAACATAGCTCTATGTAAAAATGGCATTCCGAAGTATTGTAGTGATACTTCTTCCACCAGACGCTGTATTTCTTGCTCATCCACTCTCATTCCTCCTAAACTAAAAAATATTTTTACACTTTTCTCCTCCCTTATACATATATTAAATAGTACATATACCCATCCTCATTCAAGAAGCGTGGTTTCTAAAAATATAGCATGAATAGAAATCCACTCACCAACCTCTCATCAATAGTACCTTACATTTTTGAGAGTAGGATTAAACAAGGAGGGATTCCTATGCCTACGTGGCTAAAAAAACAAATGCAACGCGCATATTTTGAAAAAAACCGGTATCAAATTAAATTACTAAATGAATGCTGGTTTTATTATAGCAAAATACATCAAAGCTCATAATCCATTACACGTTTTATCCCATAAAAAAAGAGCAGTTTCATCTGCTCTCTTCTCTTACTATTCAATCGGCAACATGGATAGTGCAACGCGACCTTTTTTCGTATCAATATCATCTACCCATACCTTGACGATTTGTCCGACAGATACAATATCTAACGGATGCTTCACATACTGTTTGCTTAGTTTAGAAATATGTACTAAACCATCTTGTTTTACACCTACATCAACAAAAGCACCAAAATCAACAACGTTACGAACTGTTCCTTCCAGTTCCATACCACGTTTTAAATCTTCTAATTTCAAAATCCCTTTTTTCAGAAGCGGTTTAGGCAACTCATCCCTCATGTCTCGCTCTGGACTAATGAGCGCATCTATAATATCAACTAATGTTGGCTCCCCAACTCCCGTTTCTTGCGATAACTTAGAAATCTCCACTTCTTCTAAGCTCTTTTGTAATTGCAATTGCCCTACGTCATCTTTTGATAACCCTAGACTCTTCAATAACAATTCAACATTTTTATATTGTTCTGGATGAATACCCGTTCGATCTAACGGATTTGCCCCTTCTAATATACGTAAGAAACCTATGCATTGTTCATATGTCTTCGCACCTAGACGCGGTATTTTCTTTAAGTCTGTTCGTTTTGTAAATTTCCCTTCTTCTTCACGCTTTGCCACAATATTTTTCGCAACAGTTTTCGATAAACCCGAAACATATTGCAATAACGCAACTGAAGCTGTATTTACATTCACACCGACTTGGTTAACTGCCGTCTCTACTACAAATGTTAATGATTCATTCAACCTCTTTTGAGATACATCATGTTGGTATTGTCCAACCCCAACTGATTTAGGATCAATCTTCACAAGTTCAGCAAGTGGATCTTGCAGACGTCTCCCAATAGAAACAGCACTTCTTTCTTCAACCTGTAAATTCGGAAATTCCTCACGAGCTAAATCGGAGGCCGAATACACACTCGCACCAGCTTCGTTCACAATAATATAGAAGACTTCTTGTTTCACATTTTGTAATACATCAACTATAAATTCTTCCGATTCTCTAGAAGCTGTACCATTCCCAATCGCAATCATTTCAACTTGATATTTATCTATAATAGAAAGAACTTTCATTTTTGCATCTTCATATTTACGAACAGGTGGATGCGGATAAATAACATCAATATATAGAACCTTCCCAGTATCATCTACAACAGCTAATTTACAACCCGTTCTATATGCAGGATCTAAAGCTAACACAACCTTTCCTTTCATTGGAGGTTGTAATAACAAATTACGTAAGTTCTCAGAAAAAATATGTATCGCTTGTTCCTCAGCTGTTTCTGTTAATTCTTTTCGAATCTCTCTTTCAATGGAGGATTGAATTAATCGTTTATAACCATCCTCAATTGCTAACTTTACATAATGCGCACTTTTAGAATCGTTATCACGAATTACTCTCTTATATAAGAAAGTTACTATCTCATCTACTGGTGGAACAACAGAAACTCTCAATATATCTTCTTTCTCACCGCGATTCATCGCTAATACACGATGCGGTACTACTTTCTGCAACGGTTCTTCATAACTGTAATACATTTCATATATATTCTTTTCATCTTTCTCTTCATCTTTTACGGACGAAGACATAACACCTTTTCTAAAAGTAACATTCCGAATCCAACTACGATAAGCTGCTTCATCTGAAACGATTTCTGCAATAATGTCTTGGGCACCTTGTAATGCTTCTTCTGCAGATTGCACTTCTTTCTCTGCGTTAATAAACTCCACTGCCTTCTGATTTGGATCTTCTTTCTTATATAACAATAACCATTCAGCTAACGGCTCTAGTCCTTTTTCTTTTGCAATCGTTGCTTTCGTTCTTCTTTTCTCTTTATATGGACGATATAAATCTTCTACTTCTTGCAACTTTACAGCTTTAACAATTTGCTGACGTAACTCTCCTGTCAGTTTCCCCTTCTCATCAATAAGACGAAGAACCTCTTCTTTCCTATCTTCAAGCTGCATCATATATTGCCATCTCTCTAAAATTGTACGAATTTGCACTTCATCTAAAGAGCCTGTCCATTCTTTTCGGTAACGAGCAATAAATGGAACTGTGTTACCTTCTTCTGTTAATTGAATAACATGACGAACTTGCTTTTCGGTAAAGCCTAATTCCTTCACTAACATTTTCATTAACGCTTGTCGATTATCTACCATTTCCATATACAACCGTAACCTCCTCTATAATAAAAAAAAGTTGCCCTGTAAAGAGAGCAACTTAAACTGCCGATTTAAAAATCTATTAGTCCTAAACTAATTTGTAGCGCTTCATCTACACGAATCATCATCACTTCATCTAAGTGAGTGATTTTGTCCGTTAAGCGCTGCTTATCGATTGTTCGAATCTGCTCAAGTAAAATAACAGAATCTCTCTCAAAACCGTACTTTTTCGCATCAATTTCCACATGAGTGGGTAATTTAGCTTTTTGAATCTGTGCAGTAATAGCCGCTACAATCACCGTTGGACTAAAACGATTTCCGATGTCATTTTGAATGACAAGAACCGGACGAACGCCTCCTTGCTCAGAACCAACAACTGGGGAAAGGTCTGCAAAATACACGTCGCCGCGTTTTACAATCAAAATATTACCCCCCGCTAACTAAGCGTTCTACTGTATGAGCTGCTTCATACTCTGCTAAGAAAGCTTCCGATGCAATACCAAGATTAATTTTTCCCATTTCAATGTACCCACGTCGCATTGATTCATGTTGGTAGCGTTTCTTCGTCTTATGTTGACGCAATAACAGTTGTGTTGCCTGGCAAATTAGTTCATGGCGATTCTTATTCTCTTGTTTTCCAATTCCGTCCAATTCCGTTACCATTTGCTTTGGCAACCGAACCACGATTTCAGTAGTTACACTTGATTCGGACACAAAAATACACCTCCACCGTCAACTACACACCCAAATATATATATGACACCTATTGTAATAATACCATTGTATGGAGCCTGTTGCAAAGACTTCCTTATTCCTTGCTTATGTTTTCCAATTCACAAACAAAAAATTCATATTCTTTTATTTTTATCTTATTACAAACAAGAAACGAAAGAGTTTCCCAGCAAAATTTACGTTAAATTATGTTAAAAGTAATGATAAGTAAAAAGCTTCTCATCAAAAATGAGCTTATTCTTAACCAATGAACAGTCCTCTCAAATGACAAGAAGCAAACCATACTACCTTCTATATATTGTTCAAATAATTGATTACTTCTACAACCTTGCCGTGCCGTATGAATATTCTCGGCACTCGGAAGCTTATCGTTGCAATAATTTCATAATTAATAGTCCCAGAATATTCAGCAACCTCAGTAGCACTAATATACTCATCACCTTGTTTTCCAATGAGTGTAACTTTCGTACCAAGCGGCACTTCACAAGGAAGGTGTATCATGAATTGATCCATTGTTACTCGACCTACAATCGGTACCCTTTTACCATTTATAAGCACTTCGAACCCTTGTAATCTTCTAAGCCATCCATCTGCATATCCAATCGCAACAGTTGCAATCCATTCTTCCGTTTTCGTTCGGTAAGTGACGTTATAACTAATCCCATCCCCTTTAATCACCTGTTTAATATGAGCAACTTTCGTATGCAGTGATAGCGCTGGTTCTAATTTAAACGGTAAAAAAGGGCGTATTTCTACAGACGGAGATAACCCATACATCGCAATGCCAATTCGTACTGCATTAAATGTAATCCCTTGAAAACGTAGCGTTGCAGCACTATTAGCTGTATGGACAAACTTAGGATCCACTCCGAACTCTTTCAACCAACTTAACTGCTGCAAAAATGTGTTATATTGCTTATCAAAGTAAGAAGTCTCCACCTCATCCGCTGTTGCAAAATGTGTATAAACTCCTTCTAATTCTAAAAATGGCGCACCTTCTAAACTCTTTAAAAATGCTTTTAATTCTTTTCGTTCGCGTATTCCAATTCTCCCCATACCACTATCGAAATTAATATGGTATTTCATTGTAGATGAACCATCCCAAAGTTTGATCGCTTCATCCACCCATTCTTTTTGAAAAACAGTTAACGCTACATCATTTTCAGCAGCTACATTGACATCACGAGGCGGGGAAGGACCTAACACTAAAATCGGCACAGTAATACCAGCCCTTCGAAGCACTAGAGCTTCATCTAAAAAGGCAACCGCTAACCTTGTCGCCCCTGCTTCTAATGCCGTTTTAGCTACCGGTACATAATCGTGTCCATATGCATTCGCCTTGACTACAGCAAAAATCTCTACATCACTTGGAATGAAATCTTTAATGTGTGTAATATTGTTATAGATCGCATCTAAATCCACTTCCACCCAAGTGTCACGGTAAAATGGTGCTTCTTCCATAAATACACTTCCTTATACACGATATGCGAAGCTTATTCTTTTATATGCTTCTTTTATGAAATCCACCCTTCAAACTAAGAAAAGACGTGGTGCACATATATCACCACGTCTAAGAAGTTTACTTCACTTGCTTCTCTGTAACTGAACGAGCAACCATTAATAGCTCCTTCGGCTCTAAACCTTTAGACACGAGCATATATTCTACTCCGTTATGCGACCACGTTAAAGAATCTTTCGTCAATGCCCCAATTGTAAAGCCAAGATCAACCAATTCTCCGCTCACACTTATCGCTGACGAAGCCTCTGCAACTTTTGCCTTTTCTTGTATCAAAGTAAAGGATTTCTTACTTCCAGTGTATGTGAGTATCGCACGCTTGCCACTGTCTGTCTTTAACTCTTTTTCATCTTTCAAAACCATACCTTGCGGCGTATCACGCGGATACAAAATAGCAAATGGTTTGTCTTCTTTCGCTGTTGTTTGAACATCTACTTGCGCTCTAGACATATTTTGTTTCGTATCAAATGCACCTTTATCAAATTTCGCATCAAATTTCACTTTTGAGAAATCTACTTTCACAAGAACATTTTGATCATTATCCATTAACTTCACCGAAACTGGTGTTAAATCACTTTTCTTCAATGTAATCTCTTGTTTCGGCAACATGTTTTGATGTTGATAGTTTGTTTTTGTTTTAAAAATATAATACTTATCTGTTTTTTCAAAAGTAAGGTTTTTCTTATCCTGCAAAATATCTCTCACAAGGGATTCATATAAATAAGCCTGGCTACTATTTTGCGGCCAATCACTTTGGAAACGGAAACTCTTATTAAGTGCTGGCGTTAATACAAATACCCCTTCTTCATTTCTTAAAATAATTTGGCTTTGATCTTTTTTCGCATTCTGCAAATTCACACGATAAAAAGAAGGTTCCTTATGCCATATTTCTACCTTGTACTCCTGAGGCTCATTCCCTGTTTTAATAGATAATTTTGCTTCAGCTTGATAACTTTTCATCCCTTTTACTTTCGCCTCTAAATCTCTCACAACATCATCTTGTTTCTTTTCCATACAACCCGCCAACACAAAAACGGTTAATAAACCGACAAGAACTAAAAACAGACGCCTTTTCATCACTTCAGCCCCTTTGCCCCTATAAATGAATGGAAGATGTACCTTCCTTATCGCTACATCAAATATATGAGACAAAGATATAAAATATGCAGACTAGCGTGACGAGCTTTCTAAAACAACTTGAGCAACAGCAAATTCCTTACTATGACTAATTGATAAATGAACAATATGCTCTGTACTTGTAACGAGAATCGGCTTACCTCTATCATCATTCCTTACTTCAATATCTAAAAAACTCACTTCTTTTCCAATACCAGTCCCTACCGCTTTTGAATACGCCTCTTTCGCTGCAAATCTTCCAGCTACAAACTCTGTAAGGCGACTTCCCTTCAGCTCCTTAGCAACATTACGTTCACTTTCAGTTAAAATACGCTCCATAAATTTAAGTTTTCCATCTAGCATTTTTTCAATTCGATTCAATTCAATAATATCGATTCCAATCCCTACAATCATTTCAAAATCCCCTTCTTCTATTTAGCTTTCTTTTTTCATATTGTAAGAATAACAGAGAATCTTTCTGATGCAAAAGGAGTGATACTCACAACATGCTAATACCTTCTGCCCGCATTTCCTTACAACCAATCGTCATCGCTTTACTTCTCATACAATTAGTCATGATTATGTTAGGCGACTTTCTTCTCTTTCCCATGGCATCCTACAATGAATATATCGCTAAAGGAGAATGGTGGCGTCTCATAACTTCCTTACTTGTACATGTAGACTTACAACATTTCCTTTCTAATAGTATTTGTTTATTTGTGCTTGGCTCTTCTATTGAAAAACAACTAGGGCACTTTTCTTTCATCATTATTTTTTTCCTTTCTGGAACTCTTGGAAATATTTCTTCTTATCTCATTATGCCTCTTGAATATATTCATGCCGGGGCATCCGGTGGTATTTTCGGATTGCTAGGTGCACAATTATTTCTATTGTATAGTCGATATCGTTCTTCCAATCCAAGAGACATTGCTATTTTTTCAATCATGATATGTATATTACTACTATTCACTTTCTTCAATCCCTCCGCTAACCCTATAAGCCATTTAACAGGATTGATTATTGGTGGTATTTGCACTCCTTTATTAACAAAAAAATTCGATGGTGCAGAGCTTATTTAATATAAAAGCTCGCACCATCGACAATTTCTACATCTGTTTGTTTACTTAAATCTCTCATTAGTTGAAATAAAGACTCATCCTTCTTCTTCGCTTCAATCATACAATCAATTTGCGGAACACTTCCCTTTATCTTTTTTAAAAAAGATAAAAAAGTATCTACATCAATAAAGTCCGCATGCGCTCTCGGGTCTTTTCCCTCTCTAGGACTAGAAATGTGCATTTTCACTGGTAACAAAGACGATTCCCACGTATGTACAACACGCGCCCAATCTTCATGCCAATCTTCTCGATCATTATTCATCATATGGTGATGCAAATCAAACACGACTGGAATATCTAATTTTTCACCTAAATACAATGTTTCTTCTAAAGAAAAGGTCGTATCATCATTTTCTAATATGACCATCTCTTGGATACTTCTTGGAACACTTGACCAATTTTCTATAAAGCGTTCTAATGCGAGTTCCTTATCTTTATAACCTCCACCCACATGTAATACGCATCGTTGCTTATGTTCAATCCCCATAGCTTTTAATAATTTTTTATGCATCTGCAATGTCTTTACAGATTGTTTAAAAATATTCTCTTCAGGTGAATTCAGTACAACGAAATGATCTGGATGAAAATCAATACGCATATTCATTCGAATAGCGTAATCACCTAGTACTTTTAAATTTTCTTTTAAGGGGCGAATATAGTTCCACTCTAACAACTCCTCATGATTCGCTAAAGGAACAAGCTTGGAACTAAGCCGAAAGAAAGATATGTCATGCCCTTTATTATGCTTTAATAACCGTAAACAATTTTCTAAATTCGAATTAGCAATTCTTTCGAGTTTACGAATTGCAGCCTCTCGATCACCAATTCGTTGAAACTGCGCATATGTCATCGTTTGAGATGGAGATGCATTCTTTAAATGTACACTCATCGCAACATATCCAAGTCTTACAAGCATGTAGCACCTCTTTTCTACACAAGTTATTATGTAGTATGTACAATTACAGAAATAAAAAAAGAGAATGCCAGCAAAGGGCATTCTCTTTTTTATTAAGCTTGTGGACGGCTATGATGTTTTCTTTCGCCACGTCCATTTGAAGATCCAGGGCGACCTTGACCTTCACCTTTACGACCACGGCTACCACCATCACGATTGCGATCACGGTTACGGCCATCGCCACCACGGCTACCACCATCACGATTGCGATCGCGGTTACGACCATCGCCACCGCCGCGTCCGTCACGACTACGATTACGGTTACCATCACGGTATCCGCCTCCGTTACCGCCGCGTTTTTTAGAACCGCCACCTCTTGAAACAACTGGTGGTTCTGACGTTAAAGCGATTGGAGTTGTATCTGGCTCTTTTGTCATCATTTTTAAAGCAGCAGCTACTACTGTTACAGAATCATTCTCTTCTAACATTTCTTCTGCAATACGCTTGTAGTATGATAAATTATCATTTTCAATTGTGCTTTGAAGTTTTTCAGCGATTAAACGTTGTTGACCTTCTAATGCCTCGTCAAGTGTCGGTGCTTCCATACGATCAACTTTACGTTTTGTAGTGCGCTCGATATTTTTTAATTGTCCTGATTCACGTGGTGTTACAAATAACATTGCAATACCTTTTTTACCTGCACGGCCAGTACGACCGATACGGTGAACGTATGATTCTGGATCTTGTGGGATATCGAAGTTATATACATGTGTTACGCCTGAAATATCAAGACCACGTGCAGCAACGTCTGTTGCAACAAGAACTTCAATAGCACCTTCTTTAAATTTACGTAATACAGACATACGCTTCGCTTGTGTTAAGTCACCGTGAATACCTTCTGCTGCATAACCACGTAAGTTTAATGCTTCTGATAATTCATCAACACGACGCTTTGTACGACCGAATACGATTGCAAGCTCTGGAGATTGAATATCTAATAAGCGTGTTAACACGTCAAACTTTTTCTTTTCTTGCACTTCTAAATAGAACTGCTGAATGTTTGGCATTGTTACTTCTTTTGCTTTTACTTTAATGTGTTGAGGCTCAGTCATGAAACGCTCAGCAATACGACGGATTGGATCTGGCATTGTCGCTGAGAATAATAATGTTTGATGTGTATCTGGCACATCTGTTAAAATCGCTTCAATATCTTCAATGAAGCCCATGTTTAACATTTCATCCGCTTCGTCAAGAACAACTGTCTCTACGTTTTGTAAGCGAAGTGTTTTACGGTTAATATGATCTAAAATACGACCCGGCGTACCAACAATAATGTGTGGGTGTTTTTTTAGAGCACGAATTTGGCGGTTAATATCTTGACCACCATAGATTGGTAAAATACGAACGCGTTTATGTTTACCAATTTTGTACAGCTCTTCTCCAACTTGAATTGCTAATTCACGCGTTGGCGCGATAACAATACCTTGAACTGCTTCTTTATTTGTATCCACTTTATCTAATAGTGGTAATCCGAATGCTGCTGTTTTCCCTGTACCTGTTTGCGCTTGCCCAATAATATCCTTACCTTGCAATGCATGTGGAATTGTTTCAGCTTGAATCGGCGTAGCCTCTTCAAAGCCCATACTTTCAACAGATTGTAGTAAAGACTCACTTAATCCTAATTCTCGAAATGTTGTCAATGTTACTTCTCCTTTTCTATCCTATACTTATCATTTAAAAAAAGGCGTTTTCCGAATTTGCGGAAAAGCCCTTTTCCTGAATGCTCACGTATATAAACGGGCGTATATTCTTCGCGAAAATACTTCTAAACGTTATTACACTTTATCAATTATAAGTTTTGTATGTGCAAAAAGCAAACCCAACTGTTACCTTATTTTCATATTCAGAGTTTTTTTCTTCACTTTTATTTTTTTATATTTACTGTAAGCGCTTATTATAAGTTTCTTCTATTTTCGCATCTATCATCCCTATTTATATACACCAATTATTTCAACATCGTAATTACTTCTTCCAATTTCATGCCGCGAGATGCTTTTATTAATACAACATCTTTCACATCAACTACTGCTTGTAACTCTTTTACTAGCTCCTCTTTATTATCATACGCTTTTACACGCTCAATAGGGAAATTAATTTTCGCTCCTTCAGCAATTTGAGCCCCTAATTTACCATATGTGAACACATATGAGATTTTTGCTGGATCGATTAATTTACCTACCTCATAATGGAATTGTACTTCTTGATCACCAAGTTCTAGCATATCACCAAGTACAACAATTTTTTTAGCAAATCCATCTAAACCATTCATTAGGTGGAACGCTGCTTCCATAGCCGTTGGACTTGCATTATAAGCATCATTGATAATTGTTAAACCACTATTTGTTTTTACAATTTCCATACGCATGCCTGTCATTTGAAGTGTTACTAAACCTTCTTTCATCTCTTCCCACGTTACACCAAAATATTTCGCAATTGCCATTGAAGCAAGCGTATTGTACACATTGTGTTTTCCTAATACTGGTAAGTAGAATGAAATATTTTCTTCTCTATTCATTTTAAAATGTGTCCCAGTTGCCTGTAATGTTACAGTCGTTGGATAGTAATCATTTGCTCTAGCATCACCAAACGTAACTGTTTCAGCTATTAAATTCATTTCAGGAACACGATTTGTTAATAATGGCTCATCTCCGTTATATACGAATACTCCACCTTCTTGTAATCCTGTCACAATTTCTAATTTCGCTTCAGCAATTGCTTCACGAGAGCCTAAGTCCATTAAATGTGCCTCACCGATGTTCGTAATGATAGCTGCATTTGGACGTGCTAACTTAGATAAGAATTCAATTTCCCCTCGACTGGACATACCCATCTCTAATACAGCTACTTCTGTATCTTCTTCTAAGTTTAAAATAGTAAGAGGTAACCCAATATGGTTATTAAAGTTTCCTTCTGTTTTTTGAACTTTGAATTTAGTCGCAAGAAGACTTGTTACAATATCTTTTGTAGATGTTTTACCGTTACTCCCTGTCACACCAATAACTTTCACATCCAATTGATTGCGATAGTTTTTCGCTAACATTTGTAATGCTGATAACGTGTCTTCCACAAAAATAACGGGAAGATTCTCAGGTGGATTTGCTACATCTTTCATCCATAATGTCGCCACAGCTCCATTTTCAACGGCTTTATCTACAAAAGCATGTCCATCGAAACGTTCACCTTGAATCGGAACATATAAGTTTCCATTTTCAATTTTTCTCGTATCAATAGAGACTCCTTGTATAGTAATTCCCTCATATTGCTCTGCTAATCCCGTACCATTTACCATCTGTTCTACTTGTTTTAACGTTCGATTTATCATGAGAACACTCCTTACATAGAGGAAGCACTATTCCTGCGAATAGTGCTTCCTCCTTTTTTGTTAGATTGTATATTTAATTTTTTGTTTTTCTTCGTGACGCTCAATCGCTAAACGAATTAGCTCTTCAATTAATTCCGGATACGGTAATCCAGTATGTTGCCATAGTAGAGGGAACATACTAAACGGCGTAAATCCTGGCATCGTATTCACTTCGTTAATATATACTTCTCCGTCTTTCGTTAAGAAGAAATCAGCTCTTGTTAAGCCAGCACTATCTAAAGATTGGAATGCAATAATCGCATCTCGCTTAATGACATTAGACTCTTCTTCTGTCATTTCAGCCGGAATAATTAATGCTGTATCACCATCGATATATTTCGACTTATAATCATAGAAGTCCTTTTTCGGTACGATTTCACCTACAACTGAACATTTCGGTTCAACATTACCTAATACACCAACTTCTACTTCACGTCCAACAATATTTTCTTCTACAATAATTTTGCGGTCAAATTGGAACGCCTCTTCAAATGCATTCTCAAGCTCTTCACGATTTTTACACTTATTAATACCAACACTTGAACCAAGGTTTGCTGGTTTTACGAAGCAAGGATATCCTAAAACTTCTTCTACTTTTTCATATGCTGTTTCACGATCTTTTTCCCATGCACTACGAATAAACGATGCATACTTCGCTTGTTTCAATCCAGCTTCTGCGAAGATGTTTTTCATAACAACTTTATCCATACCAGCAGCAGATGCTAGAACACCATTTCCTACATAAGGAATGTTCATTAATTCTAATAATCCTTGAACCGTTCCATCTTCACCATTTGGTCCATGTAATAATGGGAAAATAACGTCGATAGCGTTTTCCTCAGAAGCTACAGATGGAATGATTTCTGTGCTTAATGATAACGGAGAAATCGCATTTTCTGCGCCGCTCATTTTTAGAACTTCAACATCTGTTACTTCACCTTCAATACGCTCACCGCGCACCCATTGACCTTGTTCTGTAATATAAATTGGATGAATCTCGAATTTATCTTGATTTAATGCTTTAATAGCAGCAAGAGCCGTTTGTAGCGAAACTTGATGCTCAGCTGATTTTCCACCATATAATAAACCTAATTTAATTTTTGTCACTGAAATCACCCTAACCAATTGTTTTCATTTTTCTATTTTAGCACTTTTTATAAAAATAGGTAGTTCCTATTTGAAATAAAATGTAACTTCCACAAATAATTAAATGACACCACTTATTGGTTTTCTATACTTTTTCTACTTAACTTTCTTCATAAATATACAAAATTAAATTCTAAAATACAGCGAAACTTTAATTAACGAGGGGCCATCCCCACTAATTATCAGCCCGCACCAATCGGACAGTTATCTCCCGCCGAATTTTGAGGTGGAAGTCTTACTGCCCACAAATAGCGGGATAAAATTGTAATCCAATCTAGTTATGTACCTAAAATATGTAGAAATCCCCTTTTTGTGTATGTCATCTACTCATTAAGAAGATTGTTTCGTCAGTGTGCCTTTTTGCCTTTGCTCAACGAGACGATCTAAAGAAACATATACAATACCTGCAACTACACATCCTACAGCTAAAATTGTAAATAGAAAGTGGCCAAGTAATCGATCCAATAAAAAACCGCCAAGAAGTGGACCGAATGCGCCTCCTGTAATCCACTGCAAACTGGCAGCTCCCATATAAGTCCCTCTCAAGTGCTCAGGGGCCAAATTCGCTACAAACGTCATCTGTACAGGCGACATAATCATCTCACCTAACGTATATATGGCATAAACGAACAGCAACGTTATTAAAATAATCGTAGCATTTGCATCAAATTCTCCAAACCACTTCGGTAACCATCCTATAAAGAACAAACCAACACCGAACAAACATGCACCATATAACATCGTCTTTCCGACAGGTTTATCTGTGGCCCATTTTGAAATTTGAAATTGGAACAACACAACTAATAGTCCATTTAAAGCCATTAAATATGGATATGGATTGTTAGTTCCAAAAATGCCTTTCATTTCATTATCAAAGTGCAGCGGCAACATGCCCTCTGTTTGAGAAAATCCCATCGAAATAATGATACCTGCTAACAAATAAATCATTAGTGCCTTATCTCTCATTACAATTTTCCAAACCGCCTCTGATTCCTTTTCTTTATTCTCTTCTTTAGTCGCACTCTTTGGCATTGTCTCTTGAATAAGAATGAATACAAGTAATGCATAAAATAACATCGTAGACGAGGCAATAATAAACACAAGGTTCTTCGACAACATAACTACTGAAGCACCCATTATCGGGCCAATTGCAGCACCTATATTGTGCCCCATTCGTAATAAACCATATGCTTCTGTTCTTTTTTCAGGTGCTGTTACATCCGCAACCATTGCTGATGCAGCGGGATGGAATAATGAATTACTGAGCCCTAAAAAAATAGATAAAATAGCATAAGGAATAAATCCTTCTATAAATAAAAAACCTAGCATGAACAAAGCATTACTCACCATTGAAAAAATCATTATTGGCTTTCTTCCATATATATCAGCAATCCTCCCACCAAGAAGAGAACCGAAACTTGCGGCAATCGGAGAAAGTGCCATAATAACCCCTACTTCCAATAACGAATCCACCTTATCTTTTAAATATAGGGCAAAAAAAGGCATCAACATCATCATTGCAATTCCATTTAACGTTTCGCCAATAAACCGAATCCATATGTTTCGGTCCATCTCCCTTAACTCACGCCACGTATTTTTCATACATTCCCCCCTCAGTTCCCCAACAATTATATTATATACGCAATCAGAAAAATGTAAATTTTCAGAACAAAAAATCCATCCTAACAGAATTAGAATGGATTTTTCAACTTATAAATTCGCTGCATCTTCTTCGTCTTTACTATTATTTAAAGCACTATGTTTTCGGCTATATAAGAAGTAAACCGCAATACCGATAACCATCCATACCCCAAAACTAATCCAAGCAGTTCCGGATAACTGAAGCATTAAATATAAACAAAAAATCACCGTTAATGCTGGTAAAAATGGTACAAGCGGTGCCTTAAATGCTCTTGGTAAATCCGGATGAGTTCTTCTCATTACAATAACAGCAACAGCTACAAGTGCAAAGGCTGATAAAGTCCCCATATTTACAAGATGCGCTAACACATTTAAATCTATTAATCCTGAAATAAGTGCTGCAATAATTCCTGTTGTCCATGTATTTAAAAATGGTGTTTTAAATTTTGGATGGACTTTAGCAAGGCGCTTCGGCAATAATCCATCTCTGCTCATTGCATACGAAACACGTACTTGCCCATACATCATAACTAACATTACTGTTGTGATTCCTGTAATTGCTCCTACTGAAATTACTCCCGCTAAACTATCTTGTCCAATAAATTGAAGTGCAAAAGCAACTGGATCTGATATATTTAACTGTCCGTATGGAACAATTCCTGTCAAAATAAGTGAAACAACAATATAAAGAACCGTACAAATTAATAAAGATGCAATAATGCCAATTGGTAAATCACGTTGTGGACGTTTCACTTCTTCTGCTGCCGTTGAAACTGCATCAAACCCTATGAATGCAAAAAACACTGTAGCAGCTCCAGCCATTACACCATCTAAGCCAAACGGCATAAAAGGTGTCCAATTTTCAGGTTTTACATAATTAAAACCAGCAAAGATAAATATGAGAACAACCGCTAATTTAATAAACACCATAATGTTATTTATTCGTGCACTTTCACGAACACCTCTAGATAAAAGAACTGTCATTACTAAAATAATTAGAACCGCAGGCAAATCAATTATTCCACCCTTTCCTGTACCAGGGGCCGAGGAGAGAATGGTAGGAATATGGATCCCAAATCCCTTTAATAAAGATTGAAAATAAGCGGACCAACCGTTTGCTACAGCAGATGTAGCGAGTAAATACTCAAGCATTAAGTCCCATCCAATTAAAAATGCGAATACCTCTCCCATCGTCGCATATGTGTACGTATACACACTGCCTGAGACAGGAACTGAAGAAGCGAATTCAGCATAACAAAATGCAGCAAAGGCACAGGCTAACGCGGCTATCGCAAATGATAATATAATAGCTGGTCCAGAATGTTTTGCTGCTACCACGCCCGTTAGAACAAAAATACCTGTTCCAACAATTGCCCCGATTCCAAGCATAGTTAAATCCAATGCACCCAATGTTCTTGCTAACGTCTTTTGCTTACTCTCTTGCATTAGCTTTGCAATAGGCTTCTTTTGAAAAATTTGCTTCATAGCATGCTCCTCCAAGTTTTAAATTTTCTGAAAATTTTTAATTCGCTTTTTTATTTTACTCATTGCACTTTCCCCAGTCAATACTTTTGTCGAAATAAGTAGAAATCTTTCGGAACATACAATATCCTTATCGTTGTTTCTATATATCTTTCCGTATTTTTTTTTGGTATTATTATACATGTCGATTCCACAAAAGAGGCATGCTCACTTATTGAGCATGCCTCTTTTTACCTATTTCACAGTATGTGAACCTTCTTCAATCCAGCTATACATATATTTTTCATCTTCTGTTTCATGTGCTTGCTTTACAATACGAAGCGGACGGAACGTGTCTATCATAACAGCTAGTTCAAGTGTTTCTTTCTTCCCTATACTTCCCTCTGTTTTCCCAGGATGCGGCCCATGAGGAATTCCGCTCGGATGAAGTGTAATAGAACCTTCTTCCACACCTTTCCGGCTCATAAAGTTTCCTTCTACATAGTACAGTACTTCATCACTATTCACGTTACTATGATAATATGGTGCCGGAATAGATTCTGGATGATAGTCGTATAAACGTGGTACGAAAGAACAAATAACGAAATTGTGACCTTCGAACGTTTGATGTACTGGAGGTGGCTGATGAATACGACCTGTGATTGGTTCAAAGTCCTCTACATTAAAGACCCACGGATATAAATAGCCATCCCAACCAACAACATCTAACGGATGGTGCCCTAAAACATGTTTATGCATATAGCCTCGCGACTTTGTCATTACGACAAACTCACCTTTTTGATCATACGTCTCTAATTTTTCAGGACCACGAATATCTCTCTCACAAAACGGACTATGCTCTAACAATTGTCCATATTCATTCCGATAACGACGCGGCGTTGTGATTTGACTATTTGCCTCTACAACAAGAAACTTAGTCTCTCCCTCATCTGGAATAACACGATAAATCGTTCCAATTGGGATTGTTACATAATCACCTTTTCGATAGTGAATCGTTCCAAACATCGTTTCAATTTTCCCTGTTCCGTAATGAACAAATAACATTTCATCACCATCACCATTACGGTAGAAATAGTCCATTTTTTCTGTTGGAGCCACTACTCCAATTAATAAATCCTCATTCCCAAGCATAAAATTCCTTCCGCTTACTGCATCGCCAGTTTTTTTATTTTCTTTCGTGCGAAAATGACGATGAGCAAGAGCTACATCTTCTTCATACTGCAACTGACAAGAATGAGATAATGCCGCATGACCTACTTCCGTTGGCATATAATGATGGTACAAAATAGATTGCGTACCAGAAAAACCTTTTGTTCCCATTACCTGTTCGCGATAAAGCGACCCATCTTTTTTACGGAATTGTACATGTCGTTTATGAGGTAGCTCCCCCATGTGACGATAAAACATGCCCATCACCTGCTTCCATTTCTTTTTTGACCGTATTACGTAACGTACCTAAACCAGTAATCGTAAGTTCTACAACATCCCCATCTTGCAGCCACTCTTCCGTACCCAGTTCTAAAACACAACCTGTTCCTACTGTCCCAGAACCAATCACATCGCCTGGATATAACGTAACGTCTTCCGAAGCACGTTCAATCATTTCAGCAAATGTATAGTAAATATCTTGGAAGTTCCCCTTTGATAATAGCTTTCCATTTACATGAGCAGTCATCTCTAACTCATAACGGTCACCGTTACGATAAACATCCAATTCCTCTTTCGTAACAAGGTGCGCTCCTAATGAAGTTGCAAAATCTTTTCCTTTTGCTGGACCAAGTCCTACCTTCATTTCTGTTGCTTGTAAGTCCCTTGCACTCCAGTCGTTCATAATACAATAACCAAAAATGTATTCCTCTGCTTGCTCACGAGAAATATTTCTTCCTTCTTTCCCAATTACGCAAGCGATCTCTAACTCATAATCAAGCTTTTTAGATTTCTTCGGACCAATTACAAAATCATCTGGACCAATTACAGCACGATGGTTCGTAAAATAAAAAACCGGGATATCGTACCATTCAGGTACAACCTCTAGCCCTCTCCGGCCGCGGGCCGTTTTTACATGCTGTTCAAACGCGTAAAAATCCCGAATACTACTCGGATTAGGAATTGCCGCCGCTAATTGCACTTCCTCTAAGGAATATATACCCTTTTCCGGATTCTCCATATTACGCAATACTTCTACATACTCATCCGCTTTCTCTAAAAAGGCGAACATAGAAGAAGGTAATTTTCCATCACTAGCAAGATTCATATCAATTACTTTGTCACCTTCAAGCCATCCAGCTCGCATTTCTTTCGAAGGAAGACGAAATGTAACAAATTTCATCATGATTCCTCCCTATGAAAATGAAATTTCCACCAGCAAAGAGACTTTTGCTGGTGGATACAAATCTTATAAGTTTCCGCGACGTTCCTGTTCTCTTTCAATTGATTCAAATAATGCTTTAAAGTTCCCTTCTCCAAATCCGCGAGAACCTTTACGTTGAATAATTTCAATAAATAAAGTTGGACGATCTACAATTGGTTTCGTAAAGATTTGTAGTAAGTATCCTTCCTCATCGCGATCTACTAAAATCTTTAATTCTTTTAACCTATCAATTTCTTCATCAATTTTCCCAACTCGCGCACTTAACTCATCATAATAAGTATCAGGTGTATCTAAAAACTCCACGCCATTTTCACGAAGTGCTTCCACTGTTTTAACGATATCGCTTGTTAATAAAGCAAGATGTTGTACACCTGCTCCATTATAGAATTCTAGATATTCTTGAATTTGCGATTTTCTCTTTCCATCTGCTGGCTCGTTAATAGGGAACTTAATACGACTTCCATTTGTCATAACTTTCGACATTAATGCTGAATACTCTGTACTAATATCGTCATCATCAAAATGAATCATTTGTTTAAAGCCCATAACATTCTCATAATAGCTAACCCATTCTTCCATTTTCTCAACATTACCAACTACGTGATCTACAGCAATTAAACCTGACTCTTCAAATGGAATATTAAACTCCACTTGTTGGAATCCTGGCATAAATGTTCCTTTATAATTTTTACGCTCTACAAGCGTGTGAATTGTATCACCATACGTACCAATAACTGCTTTTTTCAGTGTACCGTTCTCGTCTGTTAATTCCACAGGTGGAGCAATTGCAACGGCACCACGTTTTACAGCTTCCGAATATGCTTTGTCAACATCGTCAACAAGTAAAGCAACATCTTTTACACCATCACCATGTGTCTTTACAAATTCTGCGATACGATTATCGCTACTTAAAGCTCCAGACACAACAAAACGCATATTTTTTTGCACAAGAACATAAGATACCTTTTCACGGTTACCAGTTTCTAATCCAGAGTAAGCCACAATTTTGAACCCGAATGCTCTCGCGAGGTAATAACTTGATTGCTTTGCATTTCCTACGTAAAATTCCAAATGATCTACATCACGTACCGGAAAAAAGTCCTCCATTTGTGCAGCTAGCGTATCCATAGATTTTTGTTTCATAAAATCCTCATCCCCCTGTAAATAGATTAAATGGTTCATACTTAAAACCAACCGAAAACGCTTCCAACATCAATTAATAGAAATTAGTTAGCAAGCTAACAAATTCTGACCTTTAAAATTTTCTATCTTTTCTGTCAAATCCCTCTTTTTTTCTTACATATAAAATTCGACTTTTTTCTCTTTACATGACGGAGGGAATATTCATACTTGAAGGTATATAGGAGAGGAAAACAAAAAAGACCCCAACATATTAACTACTTACTAATATGCTAGAGTCTTTATTTTTTTTGAATGATTGTATTTATATGTCTCATACTAATACATTTGCAAGGAATAAAATAAATGATGTTAATACTACCGCTCCACCTAATGATCCTAATAAATCTGTTTTTGTTACTTGTAACACTTGTTCACTGTTCATATTCCTCATTCTCCTTTCATTTTGTATGATTTAAAACTTCTATTATACTAATACACTTGATAGAAATACGATTAATGCCGTTAATACTACTGCTCCACTTGCTGATCCTACGAAATCACCTTTTGTTACTTGTAATACTTGCTCTTTCATATCTTTCATTCTCCCTTCTATTTTCTTTTGTTACAAAACTTCTATTATACTAATACGCTTGATAGAAATACGATTAATGCCGTTAATACTACCGCCCCACTTGCTGATCCTACGAAGTCACCTTTTGTTACTTGTAATACTTGCTCTTTCATTTTGCATTCTCCTCTCTTTTTCTTTTATTAGAAAACTTCTATTATACTAATACGCTTGATAGAAATACGATTAATGCCGTTAATACTACTGCTCCACTTGCTGATCCTACGAAGTCACCTTTTGTTACTTGTAATACTTGCTCTTTCATTTTGCATTCTCCTCTCTTTTTCTTTTATTACAAAACTTCTATTATACTAATACGCTTGATAGAAATACGATTAATGCTGTTAATACTACTGCTCCACTTGCTGATCCTACGAAGTCACCTTTTGTTACTTGTAATACTTGCTCTTTCATTTTATGTATCCTCCTTTTTAATAAGTTATCTATATGTAATTTCTAAGAAATGTTTATTTCATAGTTTTTATGTTAGCGTTACATTAAAGTTATTAACGTAACGTTTGTAACATTAATGTAACATAACTATTGTTACGTTGCAATATAATTACGTAAATTTTATTACACTTTTTTTACGTTTTTTATAAACACCCTTAAAAACCCTGTTTTAATGCACTTTCTACTAAGTTGACGTTTGTAATGTTATTGTAATATTACAGTCATATAACGAAACACCCTCATACCTACCTCTATTTTTGTTACAAATTAAAGTGCATATTCAAAGTAATAAGATGGCGCCTATCAACTTTTTACTGACGGTTCACGCAAGATAAAATACGATCTTTCCAAGATAAGTTTATATGTTTCCTCTATATAACTATGTATAATAAAAGCAAAGAGGTGGTCATTTTGAAATTAATCGCATTAGATATGGATGGTACGCTACTATCATCTAATCTTGAAATCTCCAAGGAGAACTTACAAGCTATCCAAACTGCAAAAGAGGATGGTCATATAGTCATGATTTGTTCTGGTCGTGCAAAAGAGGATGCTTTAAAATTATTGGAAGAATATAAACTATCTCTTCCAGTTGGAGCGAGCAATGGGGCAATTGTTTATGTGGATGGAAAAGTAATTAACTCGCGTTGTTTACAAAACGATAAAGTATACAAGCTTGCAAAATTACTAGAATCTGAAGGTTTTCCTTATAAGCTATATACGAATAAAGGAGTTTATTCTCCATATACATGGCAAGATCAAGTCATGCAAGCGTTCGAAGAAAACAAGCATGCACTAGATGTTACACTTGAAGAACTTGAAAGAATTACAGAAAAACAAAAGAAATCAAACTTAATTACTGATTTCCAAAAAATCGAAGATGTTGTAAATAATCCAGAATTAGAAATATCTAAATTCTTCATTTTGACATTTAATGCAGCGCATCGTGCACAGCTATTAAGCATGTTACAAGAAGACACTGATATTTCAGTTACAGCATCAGCTCCTACTAATGTAGAAATTATGGATAAGCACGGTCATAAAGGGAACGGTCTACAAGAAATGGCTGCTTATTTCAATATACCAATTGAAGATACTATTGCGATCGGGGACAACTTTAATGATGTGCCAATGTTACAAGTAGCTGGCTTATCAGTTGCAATGGGAAATGCTGAAGAAGATGTAAAAAAACTATGTGATGTCGTAACATTAACAAATAATGAGCATGGTGTTGCTCACGCAATCGAGAAATTTGTATTGAAACAAACTTCATCTAGTAAATAAAAAAAGGACTCTTTCAATTTGAAAGGGTCCTTTTCTTTTATACATGATGACAAGCAACAAAATGCTCTTCACCAACATTACGGAATTCTGGTACCGTTTGTTTACAAATATCTGTTGCAAACGGGCAACGTGTATGAAAGCGACAACCCGAAGGTGGATTTGCTGGACTTGGAATATCACCCTCTAGTATAATCCGCTCTCGCTTCACTGTTGGATCTGGTATTGGCACAGCTGATAACAATGCTTTTGTATACGGATGCAGTGGGTTCGTAAATAACTCATCACGCGGCGCTGTTTCCACAATCGTTCCTAAATACATAATTCCAATTTTCGTACATAAGTGCTCTACTACGCTTAAATCATGAGAAATGAACAAATAAGATAGTCCCTTTTTCTCCTGTAACTCACTAAATAAATTAATGATCTGTGCTTGAATAGATACATCTAGTGCTGCCACAGGTTCGTCAGCTACTATAAATTCCGGATTTAATACCATAGCTCTTGCGATAACGATACGCTGACGTTGTCCACCAGAAAACTCATGAGGATACCGGTCAATATGATATGGGGCTAAGCCACATAACTCTAATACTTCTGTCACTTTTTCACGAACATTTTCTTTCGTCGCTAGTCCGTGAGCCAACATCGGCTCGCCAAGTGCTTCTCCAATCCTCATTCTCGGATTTAATGAGCTAAATGGATCTTGAAACACAAGCTGCATATTAGGACGATGTTTTCTCAATTCCTCTTTTGATAGAGAATGAACATTGTGTCCTTTAAACTTCACTTCTCCCTCCGTTTTTTGAACGAGACGTAAAATTGTTTTTCCTATCGTCGTTTTTCCGCTTCCTGATTCACCAACGAGACCGAACACTTCGCCTTTATTAATAGTAAAACTTACTCCATCAACTGCTTTCACATGTCCAATCGTTCTACTAAATATGCCGCCTTTAATTGGGAAATATGTTTTTAAGTTTTTTACTTCTAATAATGGTTCACTCATTGTCCCGCACGCTCCTCATATAACCAGCAAGCTACTTTATGATTCTCATCATGTACATTCAGATTTGGCGCTTCTTCTTTACATATTTCCATACAATGCTCACAACGACCGCTAAAGTAGCAAAATTCATCCAAACCAACTAAATTAGGAACCTGCCCTGGAATAGAATATAATTTATCTATTCGTTTTCCCATCACTGGTTTTGATTTCAACAACCCTTTCGTATACGGGTGTTTCGGATTTTGGAATATTTCTAGTACTGGTGCCTCTTCAATAACTTTCCCGCCATACATAACGACAACGTAATCAGCCATCTCAGCTACAACGCCTAAATCATGTGTAATTAATAAAATGGATGTTTTAAATTCTTCTTTTACTTGTCTTAATAAGTCTAATATTTGAGCTTGAATCGTAACATCAAGAGCCGTTGTCGGTTCATCCGCAATTAATAACTTCGGATTACAACTAAGTGCAACAGCAATCATAATACGTTGTAACATGCCACCACTCAGTTCATGCGGATAAGAATGGACGATTTCATCTGCACGAGCTATACCAACTTTACGAATTAACTCAATTGCCTTCTTATACGCTTCATTTTTGCTAAGTAATTCATGCTCTCTTAACGTCTCTACAATTTGTTCACCTACAGTGAAGACAGGATTTAGCGATGTCATCGGTTCTTGGAAAATCATCGCAATATCATTTCCTCGTAAACTACGAAGCTCTTTCTCTTTCATTCCTAAAAGACTTTTTCCTTCATATAAGATATCTCCACCTACTACACTGCCTGATTCAGCAATAAGTCCCATAATAGATAAAGCTGTTACACTTTTCCCGCAACCCGATTCGCCTACAACACAAACCGTTTCACCTTCTCGAACTGTAAAACTAACATGATTCACAGCCTTTACTGTTCCTTCTTCTGTCTGAAAGTGTGTTTGTAAGTCTTTCAGCTCTACTACCGCTTTACTCATACCTTCTCACCTACCGTCTCATCTTTGGATCTAACGCATCACGAAGTGCATCACCAAGTAAATTAATTGATACAACTGTTATAAAGATTGCAAAACCAGGCGGAATCCATAACCACGGACGCTTTTGGAAATCAATTAATGAGTTAGCTGCGCTAATCATATTCCCCCATGATGGTGTAGGTGGGACGACGCCGAGACCTAAGTAGCTTAGTGCGGATTCACTCAAAATTGAACCTGCAACGCCCAAAGTTGCTACAACAATAAGCAACGGAAAGACGTTAGGAATTAAATGATGAATAATTTTCCGAGAATCCTTTAATCCTAATACATCTGCTGCTTGCATAAAGGCTTGCTCCCGCAATGTTAAAATTTGTCCTCTCACAAGCCGGGCAAGTCCTGGCCATCCTACTAAACTTAAAATAATCATTACAACATATAAACGGTATTCCGATGGTAATTTCCATTCTGATAAAATTGCTCCCATTATAATAAGTAGCGGTAATCCCGGAATGGACATTAACACATCCGCAACACGCATAATTAAATGATCTACAACCCCTCGATAAAAACCAGCAATTGCTCCTAATAAAGCTCCTAGTATAACGGATAATAGCATCGACGCTAAACCAATTGTTAATGAAATACGCCCTGCTTGCATAAGTCTAGTTAAAATATCCCGTCCCAATTGGTCTGTTCCAAGCCAATGTGACAGGCTGGGTGGTTTATTAATTTGTGTTACTTGTACTTTCCCATCAGCATACGGCGAAAAGATTGGACCGATAAAACTAAATAAAAACATAAATATTAAAACGTATAAGCCACACAGTGCCATCTTATTTTTCTTAATTTTTTTATACGCTTGACGCCATGGTGATGATTCATTTCTCTTTTTTCGTTCTTTCTTTTTCTCTATTATTGGTGTAATAGTCTCCATATCTTTCCCCCCTTACTTCAATCGAATTCTTGGATCAACAAACGCATATACAATATCAGCTAAGAAATTAGCCATAATTGTTAAACAAGAAAGAAACATTGTAAAGGCCATTAATACCGTATAATCACGGAAGTTTAATGCTTCTAATTGAATACTCCCAATC
Source organism: Bacillus sp. 01N45 (assembly GCF_056399205.1). Classification (NCBI taxonomy): domain Bacteria; kingdom Bacillati; phylum Bacillota; class Bacilli; order Caryophanales; family Bacillaceae; genus Bacillus; species Bacillus sp. 01N45. The sequence goes on along the minus strand of NZ_JBFTQW010000016.1, from coordinate 68,623 downwards.
CCTGGCCAATTAAAAATCTGTTCAATAATAATCGCTCCTGAAAATAAACCAGGTAATTCAAAAGCAAGTAATGTAATTGCTGGCAAAATTGCATTTTTCAATGCATGTTTATAAATAACGGTTCTTTCTTTTAAACCTTTTGCACGAGCAGTACGAATATAATCTTGCCTAACAACATCCAACATGCTAGTTCTAAAATATCGTGTTAATGATCCTACACCAAGAAGCGTTAAAATAAATACAGGTAGAATCATATGACGTAATACTTCTAATATGTATGCTATTCCTGTTGAGTTACTTCCAATATCAATCATGCCACCAATAGGTAATAACTTTAAATCAACTGCTAATAATTTAATTAAAAATAATCCGATAAAGAATGATGGAAATGACATTGCTGCAAAGACACCGATTGTTACCAATCTATCAAACCAAGAGTGCTGCTTTGTTGCAGAAATAACCCCAATAATAAGAGCAATAATCCAAGTGAAAAATAAAGCTGCAACAGCAACGATAAATGTATTCCAAATAAATTTATTAAGTAATGAAGTTACAGGTTCTTGATACTGTAGAGAAAATCCAAAATCACCATGCAAAGCATTCACTAACCATTGAAAATATCTTTCAATAATTGGTTTGTTTAAGCCATACAATTCCCTTAACTCTTGAGCTCTCTCTGGTGTTAACTTAGGATTTGAATCAATATAATCCCCCGGCAAAAGTGCAAATAAGAAAAAAATAATAATAGATGTACCAAACAATGTAGGGATCATTTGAAGGAACCTACGAACGATATATGTTTTCACCTTTTGTCTCCCCAATCCTATTTACTTAAAAATAGAAGAACATTTTTTCAAAACAGCTACTATCCCATCGCTGTATGAAAAAACGCCTTCTATTATTTAGGTCAACCCTTATTGTTCAATAGATAACACTGGTAAGTTGGAACTAATGCTATCGTACTTTTCTGGATCAATTCCTTTTATACGTGCATTATGAGCATAAAGTAGTTTACGATAGTTTAATAAAATAACTGGTGGATCATCACTTAACTCTTTATACAGTTCTTTATAAATTGCTTTACGTTTTTCAATATCTGTCGTCCCTATACCTTTTACAATCAAGTCATCTACTTTCGGGTTGTTATAACCCGTATCACTTTTTGGATTAGTTGATAAGTAATCACTTACAACTTCACTTGGATCACTAATTCCTGGTGTTGAAACTGCCGCTAAATCGTAGTCACCTTTTCCTACTTTTGAAAGCATCGTATTAAAGTCCATCAACTCTGGATTTAATTCAACACCGATTTCTTTGTAACTTTCTTTTGCAATTGGAATAAAGATATCATTTGTTTTACCTGTATTTGATGCGTAGTATGTTAATTTTAGTTTTTGACCATCTTTTTCACGAACCCCGTCAGAACCTACTTTCCAACCAGCCTCATCCAATAATTTTTTAGCCTTTTCTACGTCGTGTGGATATTTATTAATACCTTCTTCTGTATATGCCCATGAAACTGGCGCAATTGGTACGTTAGCAACAGATCCATATCCTTGTAAAGCTGTATCCACATACTTCTTACGGTCTAATCCATAAGTAAGTGCTTGACGTACCTTCTTATCTTTCAAATACGATTTCTTATTATTTACATAGATATAAGCAATATCACTTGATGACTCAAGATTAATATTTGCAAACTCTAATCCTTTTAATTGGTCTATATTCTCAGGATTTGCTCTAAATCCACTATAGTCCAGTTCACCTGTTTGGAATAATTGGAATCCAGTATCACCTGATGTGATTTTGTAAATAAAGTTTTTGATTTTTGGTTTACCTGCATAATAATTTTCATTAGCAACAAAGCGTACTTCTTGACCTGGAACATATTTTTCAAATTTATATGGACCCGCTGCAATTGGTTGCCCATATAATGCTTTTAAATAGTCTAAACTTGTATTTTGTTTATAATCTTTTCCATAATAAGCTTTTGATAGCACTGGGCCACCTAAATTAGTTAGCGCCTGTGAATTAACTTTTTCAGTTGTAATTTTAATTGTCTGTGGATCAACAACTTGAATTCCTTCAATAGAAGTTGCTTTTCCTTCTTTATATTCTTTTCCACCTTTAACAGCATACTGAGCAATATCCATTCCACCTTCATACGCTTTATCATGAAGTAGTGTTAATGTAAATGCTACGTCCTCCGCCGTTAAAGGCGAACCATCACTAAATTTTAGATTTTTACGTAAATGGAATGTATAAGTTAACTGGTCAGCAGAAATATCCCATTTTTCTGCAAGATCCGGAATAGGTTTACTTTGTTTGTCTGTTGTTACTAATGACGCAAAAATAACAGATGTTACATTTCCATCCCAACCATTATCTTGAAAATACGGAAGAAAAACTCCCCCTGGCTTAGAAATGGCTGTAATAAAAGTATCTTTTCGCTGATTTGCTTTCTCTGGACTTTTCTTTTTATCTGTAGCTGGGATTGATTCAATCTTAGCGTCTTTTAAATCCTGCTTTTTTACCGGTTCTGTAGAAGCCGTATCTTCCTGTCCCCCACAAGCAGATAACACAAGCGAACTACTCAATAATACTGAAAATACACCAGCCCATTTTTTTGTCTTTTTCTTCATTGTCCCCACCCTAACTTTTTTAATAATTAAACCTTATGAATTGCTTGCCTTATGTATGCCTCCCACAGCAACATTTTATAGCCAATCGGAAAAGTCGGTTTTAATCGTAAAAAAATAGATGTTTTTGAGGGGTAACAATCCTATTCCGACCTTTCCAGTAGACTTTATGGTTATTAGCTTATATCGTCAGTTATATTTTGTCAATTCTTTCTAAATAAATATTTTGAAAATTTTTATTCTATCTTTAATTTAGGTAAACTTAATAAAATACCGTTATAGTTATCTTCTTGTAATCCTTGAATTCGTGCATTATGTGCAGACACCACTTTGCTATTATTCAAGAAGATTACAGGCGGGTCTTCGCTTAATTCTTGATATAACTTTTTATAAATTTCTTTTCGCTTTTCAATATCCAACGTTTCTAATGCTTGCTTAGCTAATTCATCTACTTTCGGATTATAATATCCATCATAATTTCGTTTACTTGTTGAAACAAACTCTTCAATCGTTCCGCTCGGATCATCAATCATTGGCGTAGATACCATCGCTAAATCATAATCACCTTTTATCACTTTTGAAATCATCGTATTAAAGTCCATATATTCTGGGTTAAACTCTACACCCAACTTTTTATAATCTTCTTTCATCACAGGAATCATTACATCATTTATTTTACTTGCTGATGAGGCAAAATAACTTACTTTCAATTTTTGTCCATCTTTTTCACGAATTCCATCCGAACCCGCTTTCCATCCAGCCTCATCCAGTAATTTCTTCGCCTTCTCTAAATTATACTCATATTTATTAATGCCCTCTTCTGTATACGCCCATGAAACTGGCGTAATCGGTACATTAACGAGTGACGCATATCCTTGGAAATACGTATCAATAACCTTTTGACGCTCTAATCCGTAAATAAATGCTTGGCGGACACGTTTATCTTTAAAGTATGGCTTCTTATAATTCATTTTAATGTAGCCATAAGAGCTTCCTGTATACACATTAATATTAGCAAAACCTAAATCTTTTAATTGCTCAATGGTCTCCACGTTTGTCGTAAAACCATCATAATCTACTTCTCCTGCTTGAAATTGTTGTAACTTCGTATCACCCTTTGTAATTTTATAAATAAAGTGCTCAATCTTCGGTTTTCCTTCAAAATAATTTTCATTTGCTACAAATCGAACCTCTTGACCAGGAATATATTTATCCAATTTATAAGCTCCTGCTCCCACCGGCTTTCCATATAACTCTTTTAAGTACTCCAAGTGTCCTTGTTTATACTCTCTCCCATAATAAGCTTTAGATATAACTTCTCCACCGATTAATGATAATGTTTGAGCATTTACCTTTTCAGTCGTAATCGTAATTGTTTTCGGATCAATGATTTGAATTCCTTCAATAGAGGTTGCCTTTCCTTCTTTATAAGCTTGCCCACCTTTTATTGCTGTTTGGCTTATATCAGTCGCACCACTATAAGTTGGATCATGTAATAACGTTAATGTAAATGCTACATCATCTACAGTTAACGGTGAACCATCACTAAACTTTAAATCATCTTTCAAATGGAATGTATATGTAAGCTGATCCTCCGAAATCTCCCACTTTTTCGCTAATATTGGAATTGGCTTTCCTTCCTTATCCAGCCCAACAAGGGGCGCGAAGATAGCTTGCGTTATGTTACCATCCCATCCATTCTCCATAAAGTGCGGAAGGAATATCCCTCCAGGACTTGGCATTCCAACTACAAAAGTATCTTTTCTTTCTTTTACTTTTGTAGGACTTTTTGCTTTGTCGCTTGCTTTAATAAATTCATCTTTTACTTTTGGTACGTTCCCGGCTTCATTTGTACTTGCTTCCTCTTGACCACATCCGGCTAGTAATACCGATACACTAAGAAATCTAGCAAGTGCTCCTTTAAAAGTATTTTTCATTGCCCTCTCACCTTTACCTTCCTAATTTTTATCGATGCAGGAACATAGGCCTCCTCCCTGTAGCTATCTTTATTTTTCCTATAAAAATAGTATGAATTAATTTCAAGATTATTCCTTTCCTTTAAACATGTCAATCGTTCTCTTTTATTTCTTATTAAAAAATTAAAAATTCACTTCTATTCGTTCAGTATGAAACATAGAATACTAATAACCAATTACCAAAAAGGGGGCGAAAACATGGACAACCTATTCCAATACGTCCTGCACTACGTATTATTAACAATTATGATAGTCGGGGCTCTATTACTATTCCCATTCTTCCCAAAGTTCGTCCTCTTTTTAGCTTTTTTTATTATGCTCGGGATCGCTATTATCATTTCAACAAGGGAAGATACCACACAAAAAGAAAACAGAGTTCAGCGTGTAAAGCTGTAACTCTGTTTTTTTATTTTCAATCCTGATTCGCTGTTACACATACTTATGTCTCGGGAAATAAGTAACCGATCAAAAAAACTAATATCATCTATGTTTTACAATCTATGCAAATTACGGAACAAAGATGTATCAAATTTACTGTTTCACGTGAAACACAATTTTTATTTTTCTCTTAAAGTAAAATATCAGTATAAAAAAGCGAATCCCTTCAGCAAAGCTGAAGGGATTCGCTTTCTACTTTTTACTCCACAATATTCTCTAACTCATTATATAAATCCGCTCGTAACAACTCTTTCTTCGTTTTTTCTTCATACAATTGTTCAAGCATTTCAACATCAACTACATGTTCCATCTTACACTCAAGCATATATATATCCTCTTCTACATGCATTAACTCCGTTTCAATATCCTCAACATTCCTAACTTCTTTCTTTTTTACAGGAGCTGTTGCCATACTTTTTCTTCCTTGGCGTTGCTGCTTTATTACTTGTTTCTCGAGCTTTTCTTCCCACTTTTGACGAGCCCATGCGTAGTTCCCTGCAAACTCAAATAATTTATGCTCATCAATCCAATACGTCTTTTCAAATAACTTATTTAAAAAATAACGATCATGTGAAACAGCTAAAATCGTCCCATTATATTGCTCAAGAGCTTCCTCTAAAACTTCCCTTGATTCAATGTCGAGATGGTTTGTCGGCTCATCTAAAATTAAAAAATTGATATCTTGATACATAAGTTGCGCAAGTCTTAATCTCATTTTTTCTCCACCGCTCAGTTGCGTTACTTTCTTAAACACCGCTGGACCATAAAATAAAAACTTAGCTAATATATGTCTCGCTTCTCCCTCTGTTACAGCTACATATTCCCTGAAAGCCTCTAATACATTACTCTTCATATTTCCGTACGCATGCTGTGATAAATAACCGATTTTCACACTACTACCAATTCGAATTTCTCCAGCGTCTGGTTTTATTTCTTCTAATAATAACTTTAGTAGCGTTGTCTTTCCTGTACCATTACGGCCAACGATCGCCGCACGCTCTTGAAAACGAACATGTAAATTCGCTTCGTTAAATAAAGGATGGCCAGCAAAACCTTTACTCACTTCTTTCATTAAAACAACGTCTTTCCCACTTCTCTCTTGCCCTTCAAACTGAAGTCCCATTTGTTTTCGTTCTAAAATAGGTTTCTTTAGTTTCTCTATACGTTCCAGTGCACGTTCCATACTTCTCGCTCTCTTATGCAATCCTTCATTCGGAGGATTCGCCTGATTTGCCCATTCACGTAGTCGCTTAATTGCTTCTTTCATTTTCTTTATTTTCTTTTGCTGTTCTTGATAAGCCTGAAACTCCTGAAGCAACCGTTCTTCCTTTTCGTCAACAAACTGAGAATAGTTCGTATGATACACGTGAATCTCTCCATCTTCTAAATCAAAAATCTTCGTTACAACTTCATCAAGGAAATAGCGATCATGTGAAATGACCATAACTGTTCCATTGTATTCTTTTAAAAATTGCTCTAGCCACTCTACGGCAAATAAGTCTAAATGATTGGTTGGTTCATCTAATAGAAGTAAATCTGGTTTCTGCAATAACATGTATGCAAGGCTTACCTTTGTTTGTTCCCCACCACTTAAATCCAAAAATGATCGTGGAAATAGTTCTGTCACCTGTAGACCATTTGCTACCTTCATCAAGTTGGCTTCTATTTCATAACCACCGAGAAACGCAAACTTTTCTTGAATTACTCCGTATCTCTCCATTAATTTTTGTAAAGCAGACGGTTCCAGTTCTTCCGCCATATTTTTTTCTAAAGCACGCATTTCTCTTTCCAATTCCTTTTCTGTTTTAAAAGCGGAACTCAATACATCATATACAGTCATACCTTCATCAAATTTCGGAATTTGTGCCACATGACCAATACGTGTACCTTTCTTCATATGAATGGCTCCTACATCTAAACTTTCCATTCCAGTTAGAAGCTGAAAGATTGTTGTCTTCCCACTACCGTTACGACCAACTAATCCAACACGTTCACCATTCTTTATTTCAAGCGATATATTTTCAAATATGATGTTTCCACCAAAAGATTTCGTTACATTATTTACACTACAAATTGTCATTTTCCGTACTCCTTTCAATATAAAAAACCATGAAAAAGAAACATTCCCCATGGTTTTCGACATAGAAAAAGGAAGCCAAATAGCTCCCTTTTCACACGTTTATTAAAAATGGGTGAAGAGATTTCTATCGTTCAATAGCTACTATGCAATTGTTAAAAAAGGACAGACGTATCCCGTTAACAACTACATCATGAAAAATCGCACGACAAAAATAGATATAATCTAAAAATTTGGCACGTGCAGCTAAAGAACGTTTCATCTCATTCACCTCTTTCGTACGGAATTTAATACTTACTTCTTTATTATACTTTCCCATTTCATGTTTGAATAGTCATTTTTCTGAAAATAATGAAGATAGACTAAACATTTCAATAAGTGACATCAAATCTTACAAAACTGTTATGTTCACGTAATGGAAAGCGATAGTACGAAAAAATGCCTCCCTATACAATAAAGATGTAAACAAGAGAGCCAAACAAAAGGAGGAAACGATCATGATGAAAGAAATCGTAAAAGCAATCTTTGAGGTATTAGTGAACGGACAAGCAGTTGTAAAAGAACTAAATGAACTATAAAAAGGAGTGAAGGAATATGATGAACATGGTAAAAATGATTTTACATGCTCTAGTTGATGCAAAAGCAGTTAGCCAAGAATTAAACCAACAATAAAAAAGGGGTAAATGAATATGAAGAAAGCCATTATTGTAATCGCAAGTACAGCAATTGCCTTATACACAATAAAAAATAGAAAAAAGAAACATAATAAAAATGATTTATATTATCCATACACATTATTAAAGAAAAAATAAAAGACAAGGTACCCTATTGTAATGAGGATATCTTGTCTTTTATTTTTCCTATTCCTTTTAAAGGATTTCCTTCTCCTTTTCCCGAATGTATTAATCGGGATTTTTATACATATTTTAAAGGGGCATATATACAAATGGATACACAACAACTATACTTTTTAAACGATATTGGCAAACAAAAACCAGAAAGCATTCGGAATAGAAGCGCTGCATGTCCTTTTTGTGACAGAGAAAATTTAACGGATATTTTAGCAACTGAGGGCTCAATTATTTGGCTGAAAAACAAATTCCCTACATTAAAAGATACATTTCAAACGGTGCTAATCGAAACCGATAATTGTAAAGACCACATTGCAACATATACAGAAGAACATATGAGATCGCTAATTCGTTTCTCCATTAAACATTGGTTAGACTTACAGAAGAATGAAGAATTCACATCTGTGATTTTATACAAAAATCACGGTCCATTCTCAGGCGGGAGTTTGCATCATGCACACATGCAGATTATCGGAATGAAATATGTAGACTATCTCGGTAACGTAGAACAGGACAACTTCCGAGGAGTCATTGTACAAAAAAACGAACGCATTGAACTCAATATTTCAGATCGTCCTATTATCGGTTTTACTGAATTTAATATCATTATTGCAGATATTGGATACATAGATGAACTGGCAAATTATATTCAGCAAACTGTACGTTACATACTGACAGATTTCCATAAAGGATGTAGTAGTTATAACTTATTCTTCTATTACTTAAACGGAAAAATCATTTGTAAAGTTGTTCCTAGGTTCGTCGTTTCACCATTATATGTAGGATATAAAATACCGCAAGTTTCTACAAAACTAAAAGACGTGAAAATACAACTCGCGCAGTACTTCACGAGCGAAAAAGATGCAATTATTCATAAAAAAACAGAGTAGGTATAGAAAACCTACTCTTTGATTACACCTTTATTTCGATAGTACACATCTTCTAATCCAATGTTATACTTCATGTTATTATCCGTCCACTCTGGCCCTAAATTTCCTGGCCATCCAGATGTATTTGCTACATATTTTAGTAATGCAAAATCAGTCAAACCTTTTTGCACCCCGCGCTTATATCCTTTCATTAAATGCGGCATTGCAATTTGCGCATTTGTGCGCGGATCTTTCAACTCTTCATCAGTTAAATGATCTGGTGCAAGCCCACCGCCACGGTGCAATTGAAACAGTCCGAATGAAGTTCCGTTATCTCCAATACTTCTTGGATTTAACCGGCTTTCATGTTCAGCAATTGTAAGAGGTATCCATTCTGGAAGATTGACTTTCTTTGCTTCCTCTATAATAATTTGTTTCATTTGTTTTGCTTCTTCTGAGTCAACATAGCTTGTCTCATTCACTAACTTGCCCATTCCTTCAGACTTTCCTTGGAAATATAAGTACACCCCAAGAACAACTAAAAATCCTACAAAGAATTTCTTCACTACCACTACCTCTTTCTCCGCTGAAATTTGTCCCCTTTCAGCCTTCCTCCCTTTACAATTACCCACATTCTATCATTCTCTTACCCTTTTATCATAGCAAATAACTATATATATTATCATCATGCTTTAGACCGATTTTGTGAAAAAACAGCTGGTAAATACGTGCAAAAATGTAACTTTCATAGACTACAACGTATTTTTTGTATATAATTTTAAATTGAACTCTACATATAGAATAGGAGCAGACCAAATGAAAAAGTGCATCATACTCTTGTTCAGCATTTTACTACTTATCCCTATCCACACCTCTGCACAAACATCATCAAAACCAAAAGTACTTGTTTTATACAGTACACAAGACGATAAAATTACAAATAATATTCAAATCCTTAATACTCAATTAGGACATTTTACAAACGATATAACTACGAAAAGTTTAAAAAAGGCTAATGAAATTACTAATTCATCTTCTTATACACATATTGTTTATATCGGTGAACAAAAAGAAGAGTTTCCTATTGAAACAAAGCAACTTCTAGAAAATTTCTCAGGCCCAATATTAGTTTTAGGACGAAATGTTGAACAATTATCTCATCGCTTTTCTTTCATTACCCTAAAGGCTGATGATATACGAGTTAATAAAATCGAATATCCAAGCCATAAGCTTAAAAACACTTTAGAAGAGGAACGATTGATTCAATCTTTTGATACAAATGGAACTGTTTTTGCTAACGCTGTAAGTTCAAATAGCAAGAACCCACTAATCGTTCAGCATGAAACATCTTATTACGTCGCAACGCCACACCTCTTTGACTGGATGTCTCATTACGTTGGTGAAATGTTATTTTCTTACTTTGGACAAAAGCCAACGACAAATAAAGTAGAGGCTTATTTGCGTCTTGAGGACGTTCATCCGGCCGCAGATATAAATCAATTAAAAGAAATTGCTGAATTACTAAAAGAGAAAAAGATTCCTTACATGATCACTGTTATTCCTGTATATAAAGATCCTGATACAGGTAAAACACTGCATTTAAAAGATAAACCCGAACTAGTCGATCTTTTACGCTCTATGCAAGATGATGGTGCAGCAATTATTATGCATGGTTATACGCATCAATTTTATGATAGTGAAACTGGGGAAGGTTTTGAATTTTGGGACGTAAAAACAAATCAACCAATTCGTCAACCGAAGCATGAAAAACCAAAAACAAAAGATGACTTCCCTAATATCGAAACATATAATGCATATGTAAAAAAAGGGGAAGAGTTTGAAGAAAAATATACGACCGATCATATTGAAAAAGGTATTCAAGAACTTGTAGATGCCAAACTATATCCTGTCGCATTTGAAGCACCTCATTACACGATGTCTCAAAAAGGATATGAAATATTATCAAGGTACTTTTCAACTTATGTAGGACAACTACAGTTAAGTGATACAACTTGGAAATCCATGCACTCACCATTCTATACAAGTACCCCATCATTTTTACACGGAATGAAATTAATGCCTGAAACAGTTGGCTTTATTGAAGAAGATAAGCCACATGCTATTGCAAAGATGAAAGAACGTGCTGTATCTGTTGCTAAATTATCCGATGGAGTTATTGGTGCATTCTATCATCCTTACTTAGGTGTGAAACCATTAAAAGGAGTATTAAAGGATCTAGAAAGCATTCCAAATATAGAATGGATTGATTTACAAAAAGAAGCAAATGAAGTGAAAATGCAAGATATTCATATTACTACTAATAAAGACGGCATTCACGTTGAAAAACCAACAAGCGCAAGCGATGTAATGGATTATATAAAACAATATGGATTCTTCCTTATACTTGGTTTCTTCATCATTGTCTTTCTATTGTTATTAAGACGTGGGAAAAAATTAGAATCCTAAAAAAAAACCACCAAACAAAATGCTTGGTGGTTTTTTTAACTTAAACCAAAACGCGGCATATTATTAATAACCCATTGATTATTTTCATAAATAAATTCAACTTCTACTTTTTCCGTTACATTATCATAGTCATTATACGTTTCTACCTGCGCTTTTATTTTTCCATCCTTTAACTCGGCAGAAATAATTTTTGTAAATTTAGTTGCTGCTTTTGATCCTGGATCTCCAATAGCATAGTGCATTTTTCCATTTAACTCTTTAATATACTTACTCTTCATATACTCTGCTATAAATGGTTTTGAGAAGTACGTAGATAGCGTAGTCTCTAAAGTATCCTTCGTATTATAAATAGGATTCACTAATTCCCCGTATGAAAAATCCCCTACTCGTTTTGGATTTCCTGTTAGTGCAGCCATTTGAACATTAGTAAGTTCCTTCTGTGCATTCCATACTTTCTGTAACATAACATCATCTGCTAATTTCTTATCTTTTTCTTCATTTGATTTCTTTGTATCTAGATTTAAAATAGTTCCATTATCCGTATAAAGATACATATCTCCTGCTACAAAATATAAATAGGATTTAGTTGGTTCAACCGCTTTATTATAAATTACTTTTTCATTTCCACCATTCATTTTCTTCTTATATACTCCATCCTTTTTTAAATAATAAAAAGTATTCCCTTTCACATTCATCTGCAAAGCATCCTTTACCAATAACTTTTCGTTATTTTGTTGAATGTCTATTTCATATATGCCATGCTCAGCTTCATTTGTTTCAAAAGGTAACGAAAAGTCGATAACAGCATATAATTTTTCATTATTATAAGTAGCACTAGATATTGTTGCATAATTTTCTTTTGACCAAGTTTTATTATCTTTTGTCACTTGTGTTCCACGATTTTTATTCCAATGTAGAATACTATCGTCTATCGTTTGAGACCAACCTGAGTTTTTAAATGCCGCTTCTTCTTCCTGCCCCGTTTTCAAATCCATTTTTACTATCCCTACAATATCAAAACCACCATGCTCAGAATATTTTTTCGGATAAAATAAAGTTTGATTTTTTATATAAACATAATTTGTATCCGCTTTTAACGTGTCTAGCTTTTTGTTAGATATATCATACTTCATTAAAGAAGATAATCCCGCATTCTTATCTTCATCCGTATGAATAAAATATAAAGCTTTGTTTTTTATATTTATGTAAGAAACATTTACACCTTCCACTACACGTTCCGAAGTCTGAAATTGATCTTTCGTACGATAAATGCCTCCTGTATTTTTATCACTATTTACCGCATAGTAAACCCATCCATTACTCTCTACCATCTTCCCTTTATTAGAACTGTTTCCAACCGTATTCCCATTTTTCTCATTTTCTTTCATCTGTTTTTCAACTACTGGATCAATTTGTTCTTCCTTCTTTTCCTGTGTTGTGTTTGGATTTATAACCTTTTTTTCTGCCTCACACCCAAACGCTACAAGTGAAAGTGCACCGACCATCATTGTAATAGCTATTTTTTTATACGCTCTCCCCATTTTCTTCCCTACTTCCTTCATCAAATTAAACACATCATAAATTATAGAAAATATTAGAAAAAATATCCATAATAAAAAGAATAAGAGTAACTCTCCTATCCTTTCAAATAAAGTGAAACTTTAATCAGTGGGGGTTTTGTCCATCCCCCACTGATTATTAGTTGAACCAATCGGGCTTTTACGGGCAGTTGATCTCCCACCTAACTCCTCCGCATTAGTCGAATTTTGAGGTGGGAGTCTTACTGCTCGTTAATGCGGGGTAAAATTGAATCGTATTTTCATATATCGTTTTCGCAACCTTATTAACAGATACGTTTTTTATAACACTAATTTCCTTTAATACCTCTCGAATCATTCTCGGATGCGTCATAGCATCCTCGTGAAATTCCCACGGTCCATCTGTTTCTACCATCATATATTCAAGTGGATAATACGAAACAATTTTTCTAATTTTGTCCTTATGTAAAACATCTGGTGTGATAGAAATATAATAACCGTTCCTCATCATCCGTTTCATTGTTGTTTCACTTCCTTTAAACCAATGAAAGTGTGCACGTGAAACTTTATATTTCTCTAGTAAATCACATACAATATCAGCATCTTCATACACTGCATGCAATATAATGGGTAAATCATATTTACTAGCTAGTTCAACAAATCGTTGTAACACTGATATATATGATTTGATAGTAATACGCTCATCTTCTTTTCTTAAATAATACGGTAAGCCTACTTCACCAATCGCAACTATGTCTTCTACATGCTCTTCAATTAATTTATAAATTTGCTCACATTCTTCTTTATAAATCGGTTGCTCCGGATGAAAACCTATTGCTGGATGTACAAAAGGATATCGCTTTGCTAAAGATAAAGTTTCTTTACATGATTGATAATTCATAGATACCGCGATAAGCCCCTGTATCTCTTTACTATGTTCCACATCTTTAAGTAATCTACTTTTTTCTTCATCCTTATATTGGTCAACATGTATATGACTATCAATCCATTTCATCTTTATTCCCCCATAAAAAAAACAAGAAAGGATCTCCCTTCTTGTTTTATCATCTATATTATTTAACAATTAAGTTTGTTATGATATCAAATAATCCAATACATACTACGGCAACAGTAAAGTAGCTACAGAAATCTTTAATTGGAAACTTCACTACTTCTTCTTTACGCATCCCAGTTTTCTCCCTTCTTACTATATCCCTAATTATTTTATCTATTTGTATCTATTATGCAAAAAATATGACAAATTTACTATCGAATTAACTTACGTAAACCTTACAATGTTGTAAGGTTTATAAAAAGAGCCTCATCTAAATACAGATGAGGGCTATTAAAAAGTAGTTGGTTTTTCATTCTTCATTAATATTACAAACAGAAAGTAATACAGTGAGACTTTCTAATTACACTATATGAAATTCACTATCTTTTAACCATCGAATTACATTACAGAAGACTTACATGTTTGTAAGCTATGTGTAATGTAATTCGATAGTTTCTCTTACCTATATCTCGTACACTAAAGTTAGAAAGCAAGCCAAATAAGAAGAACACTCACATAACCAAATTACATTGCTAGTAGCTACTCTTCTTATACCTTTCACTCATGCTACTACAATGTACCCCCTTCCCCTTTATATAACAAAAAGAGCCTTAGTCCATATTGACTAAGGCTCTTTCATGAACCCTAAAATACCCCTACCTAGTATTTTTATTTTCGACAAAAAATAGGTGGGGGTATAATCTGCTATCTCATCGTTAAAAGTTTACTCTTCGCATTAATAGGAATATTTACAGCTTCAATTTCTTCAATCGCCTCTCCGTAGCGTCCTTTTGCATACACCTTTAACGCTTCATCTCTCTTTAACATATGCTTAACAGTCTTCTTTATTTTTTGTTCTCTTCCACGTTCGTCAAATGCAATAAATTCATATTCATACCACTCATCACCAATATGCTGGCCAATTGTATTCACGACCGTATAGTATTCTTTCGTCTTATAAAGTGGATTATATTTATCGATAACTGGTCCAAGTTTCGTAGGCAGTAACATTACTACTATCACTATCATCGCTATTATAGTAGTGATCATTTTTTTCTTCATAATCAATCTTCCTCCTCTGCAGGATATATATACATCCATTTTAAAAAGAAGGAATAAAATCTACTATTGAATCTCATTACATTACACTTACATTATTGTAAGAATTAAAAAAGGTGAACGAATTTACTCGTTCACCTTTTAGCTCGCTTTAAAGCCACCGCCAAGTACATCGCGTACATCATGAATAACAACGAAAGCATCTTCATCTACTCGACTAATAACCTGCTTTAACTTAACAAGCTCTTGTTTATTTATAACAACATATAACACTTCTTTATTTTTACCAGTATATCCGCCGCGTCCTTCTAATACAGTGACACCGCGTGTCATGTTTTTCGTAATAGTTTCACGGATTAAATCCGGTTGATTTGAAATGATTGTAACAGCTGTTTTTGTATCCATTCCTTCTACAATGAAATCAATCACTTTCGCTCCGATGAATACTGCAACAAGTGTGTACATTGCTTTTTCTTGCCCTATTATAAATACAGAACCAGCAATTACCACAATATCAATAATAAGTACGCCTTTACCAACGCTCCACCCTAAATATTGATTGGCTAACCGAGCTAAAATTGCCGATCCTCCTGATGTACCTCCAGCTTTGAACATACAGCCTAATCCGACACCGACAAATAAGCCAGCGAATAGAGCTGCTAATAACGTATCACTATTTACATGATACTCAATATGTTCCGTAACATATAAAAACAAGGATGTTTCTACAATCCCTAAAATTGTATAAACCATCGTTTTCTTATCAAAAAATTTATAACCAATAGCTAGTAAAATTGCATTTATAGCAAAGTTTACAATCCCCGGTGACCAATCAAATAAATAGTACGTAACAACCGTTAAACCAATAATTCCACCCTCTGATAAACGGTTTGGAATTGCAAAGTAATTAATACCAATTGCGAATAATAATGAACCAATTGTAATTAGTGTTATTTCCTTTATACGTTGATTAACCATAGTTCATACCTCCCCCCATTTGACATTGTATCACTATCTCCTAGAGGTTTAGAAGTTGTTTTTATTGCGCATTTTTACTCTTACAGATCGGGATATTATGTTTAAACAAAGGGGTGATTAATTATTCATATTCGCTCTAACTGTACGGACAAATCGCTCCACATTCCCCTTCTGAATATACTTAGCTCGAATGGTTTCATGATTACAAGTACATTCGAAATGCGGACGAAAATCTATGCTATCTATATGCAAATATGAATAATCTTTAAATGTTGCAGGATAGTATGGAAATTTCCCATAAAAGAGAAGACGTCTAGTAGTAGCAGCAAAAATCCCTTGTTGATACGATAGCGTAAAATTATCCTTCTCAAATATCCCTACGACAAAAGCCAAAATCTTTTCATCATCCTCTATATGCTTTTTCATACTCAATAAAAGTTCATTCATGCATATCCCTCCAAATACTATTCTTGAAAAGAATCCATGGATTATTACAGACCGGTGTAACTCCTTTATAAAGTATGAAACGCGTTTCCTGTCAAAGATATTTCAAAAAAATAATCCGTTATGCAATTTACACATAACGGATTAAAACTAAACAGTAGAGCGTTCCACAAGTTCGTATGGAATTTCCACCTTTTCTTGTTTAGAACTCTCACCACTTATTTGCCTATAAAACATTTCAAAAGCCTTTTTACCTATCTCCTTTAAATTTTGATCAATGGTTGTAAGTTGTAACACTTGCGAAATAGGTTGATTATCAAAGCCAATAATCGCTAAATCCTCAGGAACTTGAATACCTAATTTTTCAGCTTCTGTCATAACCCCAATCGCAACTTCATCTCCCGCTACTATTAATGCTTCGGGAAGATGCTGCATCCCCTTTAATTTATGAGCCACTTTCACACCATCTTCTAATGTAAAACATTCTGTAAAAATCCATTCTTCATTCACTTCTTCATCTATAGATTGCAATTGCTGTTTATAAACATCAAAACGCTTTTGACTACTCGGACCTAATTTCCTCCCCGTACAATAACCAATTTTTTTATAACTTTTCTCAATCAAATAATCCATTCCTAATTGAAAAGCTGCCGAATGATTCGTATATACACTTGAGATATTTGAAATATCATTATCTTCACAAGCAACGATTGTCCCATAGGAAGCATACGGCTCTATCGTTTCCCAATCATTCGCACGAGAACAAATAATAAGGCCATCCAATTGTTTTGTTTTTAACATATGTAAACTTTTCATTTCTTCTTTTTTATTATAATTCGTTTGGCAAAGTAGCACTCTGTAATTATGAGCTAACGCCACCTCCATCATCCCGCCCACCATCGCATCAAAACATGGATGATTAATATACGGTAAAATTACACCAACAATATTCGTTTTCCCTTTTGATAAATGAACGGCATTTGCGTTTTGTGAGTAATTCAACTTCTCAACTATCTCCATAACCGCTTTCCTTTTTTCTTCACTTACATATGGGTGATCATTCAACACTCTCGAAACAGTTGTAACTGAAACTCCCGCCATCTTTGCAATATCTTTAATATTGGCCATACACTCACCTCTACTTTTAACTTAATGAATTCCACGAACATATGTCAAACTTTCTCATCATTACACCTTCATTCGTTTTTCTTACAAAAGTGTAATTTTCCTGTAAGCTAATTCGATAGTTACTCTCCTCAATATTTCATACAATTAAGTCAGAAACAGGACAACAACTATTCGAAAGGGAGCGGATTCATATGATGAACAAAATGAAATCAAACAATTTTTTAAATACAATGGGCATGGTATTTTCCGCTCTAATCGATGCTAAAGCTGTTGCTTCTACATTAAACAAGTAAGGAGAATGCATCATGAATAACATCACTTTTAACAAATTAGATTTTTTAGGACTAGCTAGTGGCTCTCTTCTTCTTACTGCTTTTATTTACGCCGCTACGCTTGTATAACTTTTGTGTCCCCTTTCCCCTTTATTATAAATAGTAATAGAAAAGACGACCGTCTATGCCCGGTCGTCTTTTCTTACTTTTGATTTGATTGCAAAGTTTCCTTTAGCTCATCAAACTTCTCATTTAATTGATCTGTCATCATTTTCATAGCTGTCTTTCGATCTATTTGTTCTTCAGCATCAATTTGAATTGGGTCGCCAAAAATTAATTGTGCCTTTTTCCCTTTTATTAATTCTTTTACACTTGATGGACCAACATAAGCTGCCGGTACTAACGGGACATTAGAACGCAATGCAATCGTAACAGCCCCAGCTTTTAATGAAACGTCTTCTGTTGATCGTGTCCCACTCGGAAAAATCCCTACTACTTTCCCTTCTTTTAATAGGCGTGACGGAATTTTGAGTGTACTCGGTCCTGGATTCGCACGATCTACAGGGAATGCATTCACATTTTTAAAGAACCAATTTTTGAACTTCCCTTCAAATAACTCTTTTTTTGCCATGTAATGAATTTGGGTCGGGTACATCCCTGTGGCTAACATTAATACATCCATAAAACTTGTATGTGTACATGCAACAACATATGGGCCACCTTCTGGTAACTTTTCTCTTCCTTGCACTTCTACTTTCCCAGCTGTTTTAAATATATATTTCAACAAAAATGTAATTGGTTTATACATTTGTTTCGTTCCTTTCTGAATATCCGAATTATAATCATTTTCTTATAACGATTATAACACTAAGTTTTAGGAGTTGGTAATAATTTTAAGTATTAATTGTTACATTTCAATTCTTACAAAAGTGTAATTTTCTTGTAAGCTAATTCGATAGTTACTTCCCCAAATATTTCATACAATTAAGTCAGAAAGAAACAACAACTATTCGAAAAGGAGCGGATTCATATGATGAACAAAATGAAATCAAACAATTTTTCAGATACAGTGGGCATGGTATTTTCCGCTCTAATCGATGCAAAATCTGTTGCTTCTACATTAAACAAGTAAGGATAATGCATCATGAATAACCTCACTTTTAACAAATTAGATTTTTTAGGATTAGCTAGTGGCTCTCTTCTTCTTACTGCTTTTATTTACGCTGCTACGCTTGTATAACTTTGTGTCCCCTTTCCCCTTTATATAGAAAAAGACGACCGTCTATGCCCGGTCGTCTTTTTACATTTTTCTTTCTTTCAATTCTTTTAAAAGCTGTATCAGCTCAGCTTGTTGTTTTATCTTTTTACGACCATTTCGGTTAATTGCTGCAAGCTCGCAGGCAACTCCGACGGCGAAGAAAAACAATAAACTTTCTAACATGTGAAATCCTCCAATTGCCTATTAAACAGCTTGACGTAATTGCTCTTCTTGTAAACTTCGCTTGTTTATATTTTCTTCTTTTCTCTGACAAACGTTATTGCGAATAAGTGCTGCAATAACAAGTAAAGTCCCTATAATATCAAACATTGTTATTCGATATCCTTGCATCATCATAATAACCAAAGTCGTGATTGGTACAAAATTAATAAATAAAATCCCATTAATGGACGATAAAATTTTCACACCATAGTTCCAAGCAAGTAACGCTACGATACCTGGTAATGTCATCATAAACAATAAATCATATTTCACGATAGAAATCGTTCCCATACTCGGAACCGATACGTATCCAAACGATGTAATGATTACAGTTATAATCCCTGTGACAGTCGTACCGAATACACACGTCAACGTAGAATAACGTAATGTTGACCAATCGCTACACGTTTGACCACCCATCGTATAAATAACCCAACCTACAACCCCAACAAATATAAAGGCCAGCGAAAACATGTTATCTTTCAATGTTAAAAAGAAACTCATATCACCTTTCGTAATAACGAATACAGCCCCTACAAAAGCGATAATCATGCTCGTTATCATATACTTTTTCGGTTTTACATGCTTATATCCCCATAGAATACAAATAGAAATCATCGGCATCAGTGCTTCCATAATGGAGGCTACCATCACACCTGATTTTCCCATTAACATTTGACCTAAAAATATAAGTACATTATATACAGTAAACGCCATCGTTCCGAAAAAGACGAGTAACTTTCCTCTTCCCTCTAAACGAAATGCCTGTTTTCCTTCTTTCATTAACAACAATACAATCAGTACGATCGCCACTGCTCCATAGCGAATAAGCGAAAAATAAAATGGATCTATGTATTCTAGCGCATGATCAGCAACCGGAAACATTGCTCCCCACGACATACTTGCAATTAAACATGCTAAAGCCCCTATTATCATTTGACCTTTTTTCACCACAATCCCCCACTTCTTTCTATTTGCACAAAGAGAATTGTAAAAGAAAAAATATATCACGTAAAATGATTCAAAATGATGTTAACTATCATTTATAATGATAGTTAACATCAAGGAGGATCACATTATGGAATTAAGAGATTTACAAATCTTCCAGAACGTTGCCGACAAAGGTAGTGTAAGCGGCGCAGCAAAGGAATTAAATTACGTACAATCAAATGTAACTGCACGTATTAAACAACTAGAGAACGAACTAAAAACACCGCTCTTTTATCGTCATAAACGAGGCATGACTTTAACAGCTGAAGGAAGAAAAATGCTCGTTTATGTTAATAAAATTTTGCAAGATGTTGACGAGCTAAAACAAGTATTTTTAGATAGTGAAACTCCCTCTGGCATATTAAAAATCGGTACAGTCGAAACAGTAAGTACATTACCTACCATTTTATCTTCTTACTATAAACGCTATCCGAATGTCGATTTATCATTACAAGCGGGTCTAACAGAAGCATTGATTAGAGAAGTACTTGATCATCAATTAGATGGTGCCTTTATATCAGGGCCTATTAAACACCCACTAATTGAACAATACGATGTTAGTACAGAAAAATTAATGCTTGTAACACAAAATAAAGCTTTTC
This sequence comes from Bacillus sp. 01N45, assembly GCF_056399205.1. Lineage (NCBI taxonomy): Bacteria > Bacillati > Bacillota > Bacilli > Caryophanales > Bacillaceae > Bacillus > Bacillus sp. 01N45. Next base: position 47,762 of record NZ_JBFTQW010000016.1, on the reverse strand, counting down.
ATATAGAAGAATTTACAACAACGCCCCTACTCGTTTTTAACCAAGGATGTGGATACCGTTCCAAACTAGAACGATGGCTTAAAGATGAAGGTTTGCTCCCAAAAAGAATTATGGAATTTAATATATTAGAAACGATATTAAACAGTGTTGCACTCGGCCTTGGAATTACACTCGTACCACAGTCTGCTGTCCACCATCTTTCTAAAGCTGGTAAGGTACATTGTCATGCAATCCCTGAAAAATATGGTAGTATTTCAACGGTTTTCATACGCCGTAAAGATAGTTATATGACGAATTCAATGCGTAGCTTTTTAAAAACAATTGAAGAGCATCATCATATCAATATGCTTTAAAAGACATTCTTACATGAATGTCTTTTTTTCTTACAAAAATGTAAGTCTCCCGTAAGCTAATTCGATAGTTGCAGGCGATCATATTTCCTATAATTAAGACATAAAGCAGGGCAACAACAATTCGAAAAGGAGCGGATACGCATGATGAACAAAATGAAATCAAACAAATTTTTACATACAATGGGCATGGTGCTATCCGCACTTGTCGATGCAAAAGCTGTTGCAACTACATTAAATAAATAAATAAATAAGGAGAGATTATAATGAACAACATTACATTTAACAAATCAGACTTTATCGGACTTGCAAGTGGAGCGACTCTTCTTACAGCCTTCATTTACACACTTGCTCAAGGTCTTGTTTAATACTTTGTTTCCCCAAACCCCTTTATATATAGAAAAGGCTGCTCGTCTTATAGACAAGCAGCTTTTTAGTTTGTCCCGCTTTAATGGGCAGTAAGACCCCCACCTCAAAATTCAGCGAAAGCAAAGAAGTTAGGTGGGGGTCGGGCTGCCCATTAAAGTCCGATTGGTGAGGGCTGATAATCAGTGGGGGATGAAGAAAACCCCCACTGATTAAAGTTTCACTTTATTTCATATATAACTTGACCTGTTTTCGTCATATCGTATCCGCCAATCGCTTTTAATTCATTATGAAATTCTTCCGATTGCAGAATGTCTTTCACGACTTCGATCAGCTCTTCATTTTCTTTATTCTTCAAAATCACTAAATCATACTGTTCTTTCATGATTGGAATAAAGTCTACATTTACAATCTGTGAAAACTTTTCTGAACCTACTCCTACGTCAGCTTTTCCATTTGCGACTTGCGTGGCAACACCAAGATGATTCGACTCTTCCCATTCATATCCACTAATACGCTCTTTATTTAATTTTTGAATGCGCAATTGTTCATCCACTAACACCCTAATGCCAGAACCTTTTTCTCGATTTACAAATCGTATAGATGATTGAGATAAATCAGCCCATGTTTTTATATTTTTCGGATTTCCCTTTTGCACATAAAACCCAACGTTTCTTGCTAATAAATTAATCATCGTACATGGTTGTCCCACTAAAATACGTTTTACATACGGAACATTATATGTACCTGTTTCTCCATCAAACAAATGCAAGCTAACGATATTTCCTTCTCCTTGATACATTTTTACTAAACTCGTTAAACTACCTTGATATGCCCTTAATATGTTTGAACTTGGCAGGCGATTTTCTATACGTTTTGCCAACATATCTAACGTTAGTTCTTGTCCGCTAATAATACATGTATCCAAGCCCCTACTATCTTCGCTCTTTACAGGAGTACCTTGTATTTTCCCTGTTTTCATTTGCTTTATATATTGTTCTAAATCTGTTGCATCAATGCGCATCTGTCTACCAATTCTATAAGAAGGAAGTTCTCCTTTTTTAATTAGATCGTATACAGTTAATTTTGATACCTTTAATCGCTTCGCTACTTCTTCCGTTGTGTAGGAATGATGATCCATAGACGATTCCTCACTTTCTTCCTTCATTGTAACAAAGAAAAGAATATTTCTCCTATATTTAAAAACAACTACATCGTTCAAATTATATTCAATTATAACTAGTTATATCTAGTTATAATTAGTTATAATTAAACATGTCAAAACGAAAGGGGATTTTTTTATGAACAAGTTTACATTACGATCCATCGGAGCACTTATACTTTCTTTTCTTCTTATATTTAGTGCCGCATGTACAAGCGGCGAAAAGAAAGAGAAATCAACTGCTAAAGAAGGAAAAGCAGTTGAACTTACTATATCAGCAGCTGCAAGCTTACAAGATGCACTAAAAGAAATTGAAACACAATATAAAGAAAAAGAACCTAATATTAAACTTTCTTTTAACTTCGGTGCTTCTGGTGCACTTCAACAACAAATTGAACAAGGCGCGCCTGCTGATTTATTCTTCTCAGCAGCCGAAGATAAATTCCAAACTCTTGTAAAAAAAGGATTCATTAATGAAAAAGAAGGGAAAAATCTTCTTGGAAATGAACTTGTTCTAGTTATCCCAAAAGATAGTTCTCTTACGAAAATTCAAGATTTAAAAGATGAAAAAATTAAGAAAATCGCACTTGGTACACCTGAATCTGTACCCGCGGGAAAATACGCAAAGGCTTCTCTCATACATGAAAATCTTTGGAATGACATTCAAAATAAAATCGTATTTACAAAAGATGTTCGCCAAGTGTTAACATATGTAGAAACAGGTAATGTCGATGCTGGTATTGTATACAAAACAGATGCTCTTATTTCAAAAAAAGTAAAGATTGGTGAGACAGCAGCAGCTACTTCGCATGAGCCAATCCACTATCCTTTAGGTGTTATAAAGGAATCTAAGCATAAGAAAGAGGCGACTTCATTTTATGAGTATTTGCAGTCAAAAGATGCACAATCTATCTTTAAGAAATATGGATTTACAGTCCTATCATAATTGCCATGAGCTTTGATGCCCTTTTGTTACCGATCTTTCTATCTTTACGAGTAGCTGCATGCGCCACCATTATCGTTACAATTTTAGGGACGATTATCGGGCGAGCGCTAGCACGCTCCTCATGGAGATATAAAATAATATTAGAAACTATTTTCTTATTACCAATGGTACTTCCACCAACTGTAATCGGCTTTTTTCTCATTATCATTTTTGGAAATAATAGTCCCATTGGAACATGGATAGAATCAATATTTCAGCAGTCCATTATGTTCACATCTACTGCTGCGATCATCGCTTCTACAGTTGTTGCATTTCCACTCATGTATCAATCAGCAAAAACGGGATTTTCTATTGCAAATATACAAATTGAAGAAAGCGCTCGTGACCTTGGTGCAAGTGAATTTCAAGTCTTTCTACACGTTACACTTCCGCTGGCATTTCCTGCCTTACTAAGCGGAATGATTTTGAGCTTTGTTCGTGCGCTAGGGGAATTTGGTGCTACGCTCATGTTTGCCGGAAATATTCCTGGTAAAACACAGACTATCCCAACTGCAATTTATATGGCAATTGATGCAAGTAATATGCAGCTCGCCTGGACACTTGTAGTTATCACTATCAGTTTGTCACTCCTATTTCTGCTATGTATTCAGCTTATCAATAAAAGAATTACTAACTCTTAAAGCAGCTTTTTTCGAAGCTGCTTCTTTATTTCTTAGGAAATAAAATATACCATCGGGAAATAACTGAATTTTACCTTTTATTAAAATATACATTTTATTTGAATTCACTTTCTAAAATAGGCAATTTCCTGTTATTATATGGAGGTGTTTCAAAAAATGAAGAAATGAAAACGCATTTATATCGTGAATTCTTCATCCTGTTTTAGCGATCGGTAATCTTCTACTCTAGTAGTGGGGCATTACCGATCGTTAGAACGATATGTAATTATATTGGTATAGAAAACCGAAGGGAGTCTTGTAATGGACATTTTATTAGCGCTTCTTCCTGCAATTGCATGGGGAAACATCTTATTAGTAAGCGTAAAAATGGGCGGTGGTGCATATAGCCAAACGGTAGGTATGACAATCGGTGCTCTATTCTTCGCAACAATTATGTATGTATTTACTCAACCAGCTTTAACAATGACAGTCTTGATTGTTGGTTTTATTTCAGGTTTATTCTGGGCATTAGGACAAGTAAACCAATTAAAAACAGTTGAAAAACTAGGTGTTTCAACTACTGTAACGATTTCTACTGGTATGCAACTTGTTGCAACTTCTATCTTTGGGGTTATCGCTTTCCGTGAGTGGACTACTACAACAACGATTGTTCTGGGAACGATTGCAATCCTATTAATCGTAGTTGGTGTTGTATTCACATCATTAGATGACAAAGAAAATGCACAGCCACCAGGACAATTGAAAAAAGGACTTCTTACTTTAATTGTTTCTACTTTCGGTTACCTTGTATATGTAATTATTATTCGTTGGTATAATATCGATGGTTGGTCTGCTATTTTACCACAAGCAGTTGGTATGTTTGTCGGTGCGGTTGTATTGACATCTAAACATAAACCATTTAACAAATATGCAATCCGTAATGCTTTATCTGGTTTACTATGGGGAACTGGAAACTTATTCTTACTTCTTTCATTACCACGTGTCGGAGTAGCAACAAGCTTCCCATTATCTCAAACTGGAATCGTTATCTCAACATTCGGTGCGATTGTCTTCTTAGGTGAAAAGAAAACAAAACGTCAATTGATCTTTATTGCACTAGGTAGTGTTTTAATTATCGGCGGCGCTGTATTATTAGGTATGACAAAAGCATAAACTTATAATCTATTAATAAACCCCTGAAGCATATATGCTTCAGGGGTTTTTCTCTTTCAATTGTTTTCTAAATATAATTATTTAYATGCCCCTGTCTTTTATAGTTATTCTTCCACTCTAGTAAACCAGCTACACATATAAAGAGATTAATAACAGCTAATATTAACATGACGTATAAACCTGTGGAAATATAAATCACAATGCTAACCACGTTATACAAAATCCATAAATACCAGTTTTCTAAATTTTTTCGACTTAGCATAAATTGAGCTACTAATCCTAGTACAGCATTTAAAGCATCTAAATATGGACTAGTTGATTCTAAATAACGGATTTGATAATAGCCCCAACCAATCCAAGCAACTAACATAAAGATTATATAAATAGTCCACCCTTTTACACCTAAACGAACTGTTGCTTTTATCTCTTCTCCCCCACTACGTGCTATCCAATAATACCAACCATATACATTAAATATAAATTGAAAGGCTGCCAATACTGCCATTGCATATAAACCTTGCGTAATGAAAATATACAGAAATACCGCAACCGTAATCATGCCAAACAAAAAGTTAGATACCTTTTCCCTCGCTAATAACCAAACATTAATAATCCCCATAACCGATGCGAAAATTTCAATATAACTCGATTGAATATAAAATCCAACCAATACGCAAATAATACTAGAAATGAATAAAAAAAGCGGACTTCTGACCATGATCATCTCTCCCCAGATGTATAATAAATTCCCTATCACCAGTATAAGGAACAACGCTTCCCTTTACCATGAATTTCCTCCTCCTCGTTATCCATTCCATCTACGGTAAGTCTTTTCTTTTTACAAAATTCTCTTAAAGATGGTATCGTTTTTTATAACATATCTCCACTAGAAAGGAATAAAGGATATGCTAACTAAACATCGAATTCTATTTATTGGTGCTGGTCGTATGGCAGAAGCTATATTTTCCGGATTACTTAAAACAAGCAAAGAATACATCGAAAAAATTATCGTTTCTAACCGCAGCAACGTAGAAAAGCTAGAACAATTACAAGGACGATATAATGTGTCTATCACAACAGATTGGAAGCAGCATGTTACATCTGTTGATACGATTGTTTTAGCAATGCCGCCTTCTGCACATGAAGAATTATTAGCGGAGCTATCTCCGTTACTATCGAATCAACTTGTCGTAACGGTAGCTGCTGGCATTGGTCCATCTTATTTAGAAGCTAGACTCCCTAAGGACACGCCTGTTGCTTGGATTATGCCAAATACAGCTGCTGAAATTGGGAAGTCAATCTCCTTATATACAACAGGACAATCAGTAAACGAGATGCATCAAGAAACCTTGCAACTGCTTTTAAGAGGCATTGGTACTTCGCAACTTTGCACTGAGGAAGAAGTTCATCAGCTTACTGCAGTTACTGGAAGTGCACCAGCTTTCCTTTATTACTTTGCTGAAAGCTTGATTGAAGCAACAAAAAGTTATGGCGTCGATGAAGCAACCGCAAAACACCTTGTCATTCAAATGATTTCTGGATCTGCTTCTATGCTTGAACAAACGCAAGATCCGGCTAACCTCCGCGAACAAGTAACAACGCCAGGTGGTTCCACAGCTGAAGGTCTCAAAGCTTTATATGAATATAATTTTTCAGAGGCGATTCAAAAAGCAGTAGAAGCAACAAACAAAAAAGCTAGGGGGAAATAATATGAGTTTAACAAGTTTAAAAGACTATACTACATTACATAACGGTGTAAAAATGCCTTGGTTCGGTTTAGGTGTTTTTAAAGTAGAAGATGGTTCAGAAGTAATTGAGTCTGTAAAATCAGCAATTAAAAATGGTTACCGCAGCATCGATACTGCAGCAATCTATCAAAACGAAGAAGGCGTTGGACAAGCGATCCGTGAAGCAGGTGTTTCACGTGAAGAATTATTTATTACATCAAAAGTATGGAATAGCGATCAAGGATATGAAACAACACTTCAAGCATTTGAAACTACATTAGAAAAATTAGGTCTAGAATATTTAGATTTATATTTAGTACATTGGCCTGTAAAAGGGAAATATACTGAATCATGGAAAGCGTTAGAAAAACTTTATAAAGATGGCCGTGTTCGTGCTATCGGTGTGAGTAATTTCCACATTCACCACTTACAAGACGTGTTTGAAATCGCTGAAATTAAGCCAATGGTCAATCAAGTGGAATACCACCCACGTTTAGCACAAGAAGAATTACACGCTTTCTGTAAAGAACATAACATCCAGCTTGAAGCTTGGTCACCATTAATGCAGGGACAACTACTGGATAACTCCACATTACAAGACATTGCGACAAAATATAATAAATCAACTGCACAAATTATTTTACGCTGGGATTTACAAAATGAAGTTGTAACAATCCCTAAATCTATTAAAGAACATCGCATTATTGAAAATGCAAATATATTCGATTTTGAATTAAGTGCTGATGACATGAAAGCAATTCAAGCTCTAAATGAAGATCGTCGCGTTGGTCCAGATCCAGATAACTTTGACTTCTAGTAGAAAAACCACTGCCATATGCAGTGGTTTTTCTCGTTAAATAAAACTGAAAATTTAAACTATATTTCAATTGGTTGACACTTCATCATCCAAGGTGTAAGATTTTGAATTATCAAAGAAACACAAAAATTAATAAAATTTATTCGTTTACTCATTGTATCAAGAGAGGTGGAGGGACTGGCCCTTTGAAACCTCGGCAACAGGTTCATTTTGAATACTGTGCCACTTCCTGCAAGCATTGTGCTTGAAAGATAGAATGAGGGACTTCGTTTATATACGGGTGCATAACTTGTACGTAAAAATCCCTCTTTCTCAATATGAAAAGAGGGATTTTTTATTTTTCATTTCCCTCATCATCATCCAAACTTAATTATTTAGGAGGAAAATCAAATGAAAAAGAAGTTTGTACCCGGTATTGCATCAGCTGTAGGAGTAAGTATTTTATTAACTGGTTGCGGTAGTTATAAAAACGAAGCAAGCGGAGCAAATGCAAAAGACGAGGCGCCTAGTAAACAGGTTTTAAACTTATCTTCACCTACGGAAATACGAACAATGGATACAGCTCGTGCTACAGATACTGATTCTGGTCAAGTAATGAGAAACGTATTTGAAGGTTTGTATAATCTTGGTGAAGGTAACAAACCTGTCCCTGGCGTTGCGAAATCTCATGAAGTAAGTGGCGATAAAACGAAATACACATTCCACCTGCGAGATTCAAAATGGTCAAACGGCACTCCTGTCACAGCGAAAGATTTTGTCTTCGCTTGGCAAAGAGCTGTTGATCCAGCAACAGCCTCTGAATATGCATTTCTATTCTTTGATATTAAAAATGCAACAAAAATTAACAACAAAGAACTTCCAGCCGATCAACTTGGTGTAAAAGCAATTGATGACCATACGTTTGAGGTAGAATTAGAACGTCCTGTTCCGTACTTTATAAGCTTAACAGCATTCCCAACATTTCTACCAATTAACGAGGAATTCTTTAAAGCACAAGGTGATAAGTATGCGTTAGAAGACAATACAATTTTGTACAACGGAGCTTTTACACTAAGCGATTGGAAGCATGAGCAAAGCTTTAAATTTAAGAAAAACCCTACCTATTGGGATAAAGATACTGTCAAACTGGAAGAAATCAATTTTAACGTCGTAAAGGAAAAATCTACAGAAGTAAATTTATTCGAGTCAAAACAATTAGATCGTATCAAACTAACATCTGACTTCGTTGATAAATATAAAAAGGATGCTAACTTTAAAGAACGGCCAAACGTAGGGGTACAGTTTCTACGTATGAATCAACAAAACAAAGTACTTCAAAACGTTTCTGCACGCCAAGCAATCGATCAAACAATTGATCGAAAATCCTTTGTAAATACGTTATTAAATGACGGCTCCACACCAACCTCTAGTCTCGTACCGAAAAACTTTGCAAAAGGACCTGACGGAACAGACTTCCGTGCTGCAAACGGCGATTTAACAAAGGTTGATACAAAATCTGCTCAAGAATTATGGAAAAAGGCAAAACAAGAACTTGGGTCTGAAAAAATAACATTAGAACTATTAATAAGTGACGGTGACCTTGAAAAGAAAACTGGTGAGTTCTTAAAAGGACAATTAGAAAAGAATTTAGATGGCTTAACAGTAAATATAAAGCCGCAACCACGTAAACAACAAGTTTCACTTTTATTAAAAGGTGACTACGAAATTGGAATTGACGGCTGGAGCCCTGACTTTGCAGATCCAATTACATTCCTTGAGCTATTTACAACGAATAACCCTTACAACTTAGATCATTACTCTAATAAGGAGTTCGATGAAACAATAGCAAAAGTGAAAACAACTTTAGCCGGTGATGAAAAAGCTCGCTGGGAAGCATTACTAGCATCCGAGAAAATATTATTTAAAGACTCTGTTATCGCTCCTCTTTACCAAAAAGGCGAATCTTATTTAGAACGTTCTTATGTGAAAGGAATTGTGCAAGTAGACTTTGCAGGTCAATTAAACTTCAAATGGGCCAAAATTGAAAAATAAAGCGAAACTTTAATCAGTGGGGTTTTCTTCATCCCCCACTGATTATTAGCCCACACCAATTGTTTTTTTAGCAAAACATATTAAAAGCAGATTCCCTAATGCGAGGAAATCTGCTTTTTTAATATATTATTCTAAGAAATTAACAATCTATTTTTATTATTGACATATAGTTCTTTCCAGTGTTAATATTCTAAATAATCAAAGAAACAAAATATTTCACCATCAAAATATAACGTCTACTACGTTGAAACATATAACGATAGATTATAGCTCAACATGTATATACATATAGAACACCTGATTACCTACATACACATATCTATAATAGGTTTTCTCTTCTTCTATAGCTACACTTCAAAACGTGGACATTACGACGTTACGAACAACACATTTAGGGAGGAACGAACAATGAAGAAAAAAGTTGTACCTGTTGTTGCATCTGTTTTAGGGGCAAGTCTATTACTAACTGCTTGCGGAGGAAATAAAGATCATGCAAGCGGAGCGAAAGCAAATGATAAAGCACCTGATAAACAGGCAATTAACTTATCATTCGCTTCAGAAATTCCAACAATGGATGTTGCAAAAGCAACGGATGGGGAATCCATGAGCGTAATGCGCAATGTTTTTGAAGGTTTATATGCAATGGGAGAAGATAACAAACCAATTCCTGGTGTTGCTGAGTCGGTTGACCTTAGTCCCGATAAAACAAAATATACATTCCACCTGCGTGATTCAAAATGGTCAAACGGTACTCCAGTTACAGCAAAGGACTTTGTCTTCGCTTGGCAACGTGCCGTAAATCCTGATACAGCAGCTGAATATGCATTCTTATTCTTCGATATACAGAATGCGAAACAAATAAGCCAGAAACAATTGCCAATTGATCAACTAGGTGTCAAAGCTCTTGATGATAAAACGTTAGAAGTACAACTAGACCGTCCTGTTCCCTACTTCTTAAGCTTAACGACATTCTCAACATTCTTACCAATTAATGAAGATTACTTAAAATCTCAGGGCGATAAATATGGTTTAGAAACAAATCATTTAATTTACAACGGTGCTTTCATATTAAATAACTGGAAACACGAGCAAAGCTTCCAATTGAAGAAGAACCCTAACTATTGGGATGCTAAAACTGTAAAATTAGAAGAAATCAACTTCAATGTCGTTAAAGATAAATCTACAGAAGTTAACTTATACGATTCAGGACAAATTGATCGCGTTGCTTTAACTGCGGAGTTTGTTGATAAATATAAGAGCGATCCAAACTTCAAAGACCGCGCTGAAGTTGGCATTCAATTTTTACGACTAAATCAAAAAAATGAAACATTAAAAAATCAACATGCACGCCTTGCTATTAACGGAGCAATGAATAAAAAAGCATACGTAGAAACAATTTTAAATAACGGTGCTATTCCAGCTGAAGGAATGGTTCCTGCGAAATTCGCAAAGAGTCCAGAAGGTAACGACTTCCGTAAAGAAAACGGAAACCTAGTCAAAGATGATGTGAAAACAGCGAAAGAAAACTGGAAAAAAGCGAAACAAGAACTTGGTACTGACAAAGTAACAATCGAACTATTAACAAGTGATAATGCTTTAGCTAAAAAAACTGGTGAATATTTAAAAGGTGAACTAGAAAAGAACCTAGATGGATTAACAGTGACATTAAAACCACAACCACGTAAACAACAGCTGAAACTACTATTAAGTGGTGACTATGAAATCGGTATTGATGGCTGGGGCCCTGACTTCGCTGACCCAATTACATTCTTAGATTTATTTACAACAGATAGTGCTTATAACTTCGATAAATACTCTAACAAAGAGTACGATGCGCTCATTCATAAAGTGAAAACAGATTTAGCTAGCGATGAAAAGGCTCGCTTTGAAGTAATGAAGCAAGCTGAAAAAATCCTATTACAAGACGGTGCTGTCGCTCCTTTATACCAACAAGGTCGTTCTTACCTACAACGCGGATTTATTAAAGGGCTTGTAACAACTGACTTCGGTGGTGAATTTAACTACAAGTGGACAGAAGTTACAAAATAATAAAATAAAAAAGGTATCCAATCGCAGGATACCTTTTTTATTTTATACTTCTTTAACTACATAGCTTCTTCTCTTTACTATTCCTTTTATAGATACAGTAATTACTGCTACCAATTGTGTAACTAATATAATGACTAATAATGAAATAATATTTTTCTCTAAACTTACTCCCCCAAATATTATTGTATAATAGCCATTCGCTGCATATGTTGCGGGAAATAATTCACCGATTGTTTGATATGTTTTAGAAAGCATCTCATGTGGTACAATTACACCCGAACTTACAAGTTGTAATGATAGTGAAATTATATTAAAGATCATACCTGCATTTCCGAAAACAGTTATGAACATTTGTGTTAATGAAAGAAAGGCGAAGAAGACTATTGTCAATAATCCTCTTCCCCTTCTTTTTGCATCGAACTAAAACTCATCATAAATATAAACATAAACATCAAATATGTTCTCCACGTCAAAGAAGGTATATGTCCCGACCACAGATAGCTAATGAAATAGTTAATTCCCATAATACAAGACGATACTACTAAACTAATACTTATTAGTTTTGCATATTTGAACATAGCTTTTCTCCTTACTTTTCTATCTCTTCAAATTGCAGATTTATTGGCTCTTCTAGTAGTGTTTCATAAAAATTTTCAGCCAAATCTGTTGAAGGAATTTTTTCATCCACTTCATCAAATCGAATACTATCTAGCCACACACAACCTTCCCCTGATAATAAGACACCAAATGCTATACCAAGTGCTTCTTCTTTTATATCTAATACAACCGAGTACGATTGCCAGTTATTCGTATTTTTAATTGGGCGATTTTGCATGTTATCCATAGCGAGTGGTTCTGTATCTTTTCCGTCTACTCTCATCCACAATCCTGCCCAATCTCTTACGTTCTCACTCTTAACAAATGCTGTTAAACGTAATCTTTTACCTACATATTTATCTGCTCGGAACATTTGCATTAATGTTGAAAATCCTCCGTGCGTAACATTTTCTTTTGCTTTTATGTATGCAGATACTTTTCCTTGATGTGCAACTTCATAATCTAAGCCCATCTCATACTCAGCAGGATGACTTCCACTTAAGATCCATCCTTTCGATATTTCTTTGGTGGCAATTGAAACATTCTTTTAAAAGCTCTCGTAAATGCCTCTTGTGAGGAAAAGCCGTATTGTACTGCAATATCAATAACAGCCCTCTCCGTTGACACTAAGGCTTGCGCAGCATAAGTTAACCTTCTCTTTCGAATATAATCCGTTACACTCATCCCAACATATCTTTGAAAGATGCGATGAAAATGGTACATCGATACTGCACTGTGAGACGCCACTCTTTCTGTTGTAAGCTCCTCATGTAAATGATCCTCTATATATTCAATTGCTTGTTTTATCATCTCTTTATATTCTTCATGCATGTTAGTACCCCCTCACAACTTCAATTTACCATATACATACAAATCATTTTTGATTTAAATTGCGGATTATCCCTTGTGGCTATAGGGTAATAATTTATTTTCACCTCATACATAATTACATGATTTTGGGAAAAACTTGTATAGAACGAATTTACATAAGGAGGAATTTTTAATGAGAATTTTACTATCAGTTTTATTAGCTCTTATGCTAGTACCTGCATTAACAGGATGTAAAGCTCCTGTTAAAGAAGACACAACTTCTAATAAAAAGACTACAGAAGAGGCAAAGAATGAAGCTCCTGCTGATTTAAAACTAAACTTCAATGAATTCGATTTAAAGGCAGACTACCAAGATACAAAGAAAGACTACGAAGCTGACTATAAAAATGTAGCAGCAGATAAAAAAATGGAAGCAAAAATTGAAGATCATAAAGCAGATGTAAAATTAACAGGAGACGAGGCTATCACAAAATTAAGCCCACTTCTACAAGAATTAAAATTTAATAAAGATACTCCCGACCAAGAAGTAATCGATCAAGTAGTAAATGTGTTCAAACTTGATAAAGACTACCAAAAGTTTGATTTAGAAGTTGTCTTCTCTGATGGAACGAAAAAAGAATATAAAAGAGAAATAAAATAAAGAAGTAGGCGGTTGCCTACTTCTTTATTTTTGCATATCTTAAATCTGGTTTAGATCCAACATAATATTGAAGTCCAGATACTGATCCTTTTTGTAAGTAAGAATCAGAAGGGAATATAATTGGAATTAACGGTGAATCTGTAAACATAATATCTTCTGCTTTATGCAATAAATCAAAACGCTTATCTTCATTTTGTTCAACTTCTGCTTCTTTGATTAAAGCGTCAAATTCTTTATTATGCCATTTTGCATAGTTGTTTGGACCATCACCTGCATATAAATCTAGTTTAGTAATTGGGTCTAATAAAGAACCGCCCCATCCCATATAAGCTAATTGGAAATCACTTTGCTTATATGTATCGATGTAACTCTTCCACTCTTTATTTTCTAATTTAATATCTACACCAAGATTTTTCTTAAACATTTCCTGCATTGCTTCTGCTACTTTTTTATGCTGTGTATCCGTTGTGAATTTTAATGTTACTTCAGGTAATGTAGACCAACCTTGTTCTTTCATACCCTCTTCTAATAATTTTTTCGCTTCTGTTGTATCAAATTTTACGTAATCACCTTTTTCTTTACGGAAATCACGACCACTTTGTGTTTTTGCTCCTTCTGGAACGAATGCATATGCTTCTTGCGCATTATTCTTATACAGTTTTTCAACGATAAACTTACGATCAACTGCTAATGAAAATGCTTTACGTACTTTCGCATTTGTGAATGGCTCTTTTTCTACGTTAAACGAATAAATATAAGATGAGAATCCCGCAACACGCTTATATTCTTTATTTCCTTTTTCTTTCTCAATCATTTCTTGTGGTAAACCACTTAGTAAATCTAATTCTTTTGATTTGTATAATTGGTACGCTGTTTTAGAATCTGGAATAATACGAAACTCAATTTCTTTTAATGTTACCTTTTTATCATAGTATTCTTTATTTTTTTGTACTGTAATTGCTTGGTTATGCTTCCATTCTTTTAACGTGAATGGTCCATTTGTAATTAACTCTTTTGGATCTGTTTTTAATTTGTTGTTGTCATCAATTGATTTTTTAGATAATGGAATAAATAATGAACTCGCTAATTTTTGTTTAATAGAAGCAACTGGGTGCTCAAGTGTTACCTTTAATGTTTGAGGATCAACAACTTGAATACCAACTTGGCTTTCTTCACCTTTTCCAGTATTATACGCCTCTGCACCTTTAATAAAGTACATTTCTGTCCCATTCATAGAACCCGTTTTCGGATTTAATAATCGCTTCCATGCAAATTCAAAATCATTTGCTGTAATAGGAGAACCATCTGACCATTTAATATCTTTCTTTAAATGGATTGTATATTCAGTTCCATCTGCATTTACTTCTTCTTTCTCTGCTAATTCATTTTGATATTTCCCATCACTATCTTGCGTATATAAGCTTGAGAATAAATGTCCAATTACATAACCTGATGTGCTATCTGTTGCAATAGCGGAATCGAGTGTATATGGATCGCTACCAATATTCGTTACTAATCGATCTCCTTCTCCCTTACCAGCACTCGCCTTTTGCGCCTCTTTTTTACCGCAAGCGACAGAAGTAATTGCTAATACGGTCATAATGACAAATAATAAAAACTTCTTCATCCTACATTCTCCTTTAACCCGAAATTTTTGGTGTTGATGCTAATAATGTTTTTGTATAAGAATGTTGTGGATTACGGAATACTTCATCCGTATTTCCAAATTCAACAAGTTCTCCTTTATATAAGACAGCTACCTTTTCACATAAATAGTGAACCATCGGCAAATCATGCGCGATAAATAAATATGTATAGCCTTGTTCCTTTTGAATCTTTTGCAACAAGTGCACAATTTGGATTTGAAGTGAAACATCTAACGCTGAAATTGGTTCATCCAGGATTAATACTTCTGGCTCACATAATAACGCCCTTGCAATAGCGATCCGTTGACGTTGTCCTCCGCTAAATTCGTGTGGGTATCGATCAGTGTATCGTCTATCTAATCCAACACGTTCTAGCGCATCACCTGCTACCTCATCTTTCAATCCTTTATCACCTAAACCGAATGAAATATATCCTTCTGTTACGCTATCGCGTACTTTCCAGCGCGGATTTAATGCAGCTGTTGAATCTTGAAAAATGAATTGTACTTTCTGCAAGAAATCTCGCTTATGAGCTGATTTCAACTTGTGAACAACTTGACCGTTATAATCAATTTGACCAGACGTTGGGCTCTCGATCCCAGCTATGAGCTTACCAAGTGTTGTCTTTCCTGAACCACTTTCTCCAATAATGCCAAGCGTCGTTCCTTTCGGGATAGAAAGTGATATATCTTTTAGCGCTATGATTTCTTTCTTTTTACTTCCATACGTTTTCGTTACTTGCTTTACAGTAATTAAATCTGTCGTCATGAGGCATTCACCTTCTCTTTTGATTTCGCTTGGTCATGCTCTAGAACATGTTGCCAACAATGTGAACTGTGTTCCCCAGAATATGCTGTTCTATCAGGGAAACGATGAACACATTCTTGTATTGCTACTGGGCATCTATTTACAAATGGGCACCCAAAGCTATTTAACGTTTCAATTGATGGTGTTGTTCCCTCAATGGCCCTAAGTACCTTTTCGGAATCATCCATATTCGGAATAGCTTGCAATAAACTTTTCGTATATGGGTGCTTAGGTGAACCTATCACTTCTTGTATCGTCCCTTTTTCAACAACACGTCCCCCGTACATCACAACTACTCGGTCAGCTACTTCACGTACAAGCGCCAAATCATGTGTAATTAATAAAATACTCGTATTTTGTTTTTCTTTTCGCTCTTTTAATAACCCCATAATTTGCTTTTGAATCGTTACATCTAATGCAGTTGTAGGCTCATCTGCAATAACGAGCTTTGGGTGACACGCAAAAGCAATTGCTAAACAAATACGTTGCCTCATGCCTCCGCTTAATTGATGTGGGTACTGTTCAAAACGTTTCTCTGCTTCATGTATCCCTAAATCATTTAATAAGTTAATCGCAATTTCTTTTGCTTCTCTTTTCGATTTTTTCTCATGTTGCAAAATCACTTCTGTAATTTGCCTTCCTACTTTCATCGTCGGATTTAAAGAGGACAGAGGGTCTTGAAAGATAAATGAAATATCTTTCCCTCGAATTTGATTCCATTCTGATTCTTGTAAATTCGTCAACCTTTGAGATTGGAAAGAGATGCTTCCGTCATCAATGTGAATAGATTCTTGATTTAATCCGACAATAGATTGTGCTGTAACACTTTTTCCTGAACCACTTTCTCCTACAAGTGCAACGATTTCACCTTCATTAATAGAAAAGGAAACATGCTTCACAATTGCTTGCTTACTATTCTCTTTTTCAACGACCAATGTTACGTTTTCTAAAGATAAGAGCTGTCCCATGTTTTTTCTCCTTTCGATTCCGTTTTACAATCTTCGGATCAATTGCATCTTGCAAACCATCACCAATTGCATTAAATGCAAACATAATGAGTGCAATCATGATTGCTGGGAAGAATAATTGCCACCATTCTCCGCTTAGTAATGTCCCGAGTGCATCGTTCGTCATCGTTCCCCAGCTCGCTGCTGGTGATTGTACTCCGAGTCCGATAAAGCTTAAAAATGATTCTGAGAAAATAGCTGCTGGAATTGTAAATGATAAATTTACGATAATAATGCCTGTTAAATTCGGAATGATGTGTCCGTATATAATCTTCATATGCGATGTACCTAATCGCTCTGCTGCAATAACAAATTCTCTTTGCTTTAAAGATAATACTTGTGCCCTAACGAGACGTGCCATGCCAATCCATCCTGTTAATGCAAGGGCAATAATAATTGTAAAAAGCCCTGGTTTCATAACGATTAATAATAAAATAACAATTAATAAATATGGGATACCGTATAACACTTCAATCCCTCGTACAATCCACTCATCAATTAACGTTCCAAGGCGACTACGTCCTCTCACATATCCACTAAAGCCCCCGATTAGTACACCTATTCCTATATCAAGAGCCGCTGCCACTAATCCAACTGTTAGTGAAATTTTCCCTCCAGCCCAGGTGCGCGCCCATATGTCCCTTCCTAAATCATCTGTTCCGAACCAATGCTCACTACTAGGTGGGAGGTTTGTTGCTTCTTTTACTTGTTCACTCGCAGTAAATGCCGTTAAACTTTCGCCAACCAGTGAGAAAATAATAATTAGTAATAACGTCACTGCCCCTAAAACTGCTATAGGGTTTGATATAAACTTGCGAAACACTTCCTTCTTTCGACTAATCGTTTGCTGATCTTTATTTATCGTTAATTCTTTTTTCTCCTCATTCGTTAATAACTGTTTATTGATTTCATAAGCTCCCATTTAAATGCCCCCCTCCTTACGTAATAGAACGAATACGCGGATCCACAATACGGTGAATAATATCTGTAATGAAAATACAAGAAATTAATAATGCACTATAGAAAATCGTTGTTCCCATAATGACCGGATAATCCCGGTTAAAAATGCTATCTACAAAATATTTTCCTAGACCAGGAATGGAAAATATTTTTTCAATAACGAAAGTTCCTGTTAAAAGTCCAGCCATTAACGGTCCAACAAATGTAAGTACCGGAACAATCGCATTTCGAAGAGCATGTCTTATAATGATTTTCTTAATTGGTATGCCTTTCGCTCTCGCTAGCTTAATATAATCACTCTGCAAAACTTCAATCATATTAGAGCGAACAAATCTTGTAATAACCGCGATTGGTCCTAACGCTAATGCGAAGGATGGCAATACCGTATGTTCGAATGTGCCCCAAGACGCTACTGGTAAAAGTTCAAATTGTATAGCAAATACTTGTATAAATAGTGGTGCTAAAATAAAACTTGGAATAGAAATACCGAGAATCGCAAGTAAGCTCACACTATAATCAATTACTTTCCTATGATATAGAGCTGCAAATGTACCTGCTGCAATTCCGACTAATAATGAAATAACAAGTGCTTGTAAACCAATAATCGCTGATGGACCAAATCCTGTCGTTATAATTTCTGATACACCTTGACCTGTGGATTGAACAGATTCACCAAAATCAAAATGAACTACGCCATCTAAATAAGCAACATATTGATTCCATAACGGTTCATCAAGGTGATACTTCGCTCTCATGTTTTGTATCACTTCTTCAGGAAAGATTTTCGCATCTGATGAAAATGGATCCCCTGGAATGATATGCATAATCAAAAATGTTACTGTTGTAATGACCCATAGCGTGAACACCATAACCGATAGTTTTTTAATAACATACACTTCAATAACCCCCTAAACAAATGTATTTACTTTGTTTTATTGACATATTTGTTCCTATTACTTTTCCGCTTCTTAAAACACAAAAAGCCTTGATCTTAAAAAATAAGATCAAGGCTTAATAAACGAAGGCCCATCACTTATCTTTCAAGACTTGCTTGCTGGAATTAGCACGGTGTTCCTGTTACAGAACCCGCTGCTGAGGTGTCATAGGGCCAGTCCCTCTACCTCTCTGGATAAGTAAATTGCTATATTATTATTTGGTTCAAATTGTATATTTTGAATTATAATTCTGAAAAAATGAAAAGTCAATCAAATTGGATATATTTAGAAAAATCAGTTTTCGCTCCTTTTATCGAAATTACAGTTTTCTCTTATAATAAAAAGAAATAATATTAAAGAAGTTATAAGATGGATCCCTTGCTTCTTGCTACTATAGGATTACCATTAACAATCGTTATACTTGTCATCATCGGGGTCTATAAAGTGAAACTTTAATCAGTGGGGGGCATCCCCCACTGATTATTAGTTGAACCAATCGGGCTTTTAGGGGCAGTGGATCCCCTACCTAACTTCTTTGCTTTCACTGAATTTTGAGGTGGGGGTCTTACTGCCCGGCAAATAGCGGGATAAACTCTTTATTAAAAAGAAACGTATCACTTCTTTTTATACTCCATTCGATAGATAATATTACCAGACAAACAATCTCTGAATTTCACGAAAAACAAAATGTATTAGTATCCGGGGATGAAGACGGAGATGGTAAGAAGAAAAAATAACCTTGCGCGTACGCAAGGTTATTTTTTCGTTTCTGCTTGAAAACGTTTATAGTATGTTGATGCTGTTGCAAAGTTAATTTCTATATCACGAATCAATGATGAGTCTTCTTCTTTAGCTAACTTCTGTAATTTTTTCATTGCTTGTTCCGATTCATTCAAGAAACCAGCGTATACCTCATGTTCTTGCTCTTTCGATTTTGGAACACGAATTTCTTTACGTATATTATCAATATCTTCTAACATGCTAGTCGTTACCTTTTGCACATCTTCTTTATATGTAGCATTCGTTATTTCCTTACCGCCCTTTTCTTTTGCCACTTCAAATAACTGTAGTGCTTTATTAATTTCTTTATTCATTTTCATATCGTATTTTTCATGTACTGCACGGTATTCTTTCATCTCTTCTGTTTGCTCAGTAGATTGCTCTACCTTTTCTTTCGGTTCTTTCGTATCTTTATTTCCATTACATCCTGCTAGAAGGATCATACTTCCCATTACAGCAATACCCAAAACCTTCTTCATCTCTTCTTCTCCTTTTATCTACAGCTACTACTCATTATAGTTTCTTTTATCTCCACTTGTTATTATACCGAGAACATCCTACTTTTTACACTTAAGACGCTACCTTAATATACATGCCTACATTTTTGTCACAGTATCGTCACTTTATGCAAATAACTTTTGCACTGCTTTACTACATCACCTTACAAAACTGTAAGCACACATAAAGAACAAACCATGCTAGACTTACATATGCATAACGCAAACATATGTAAGTTTTTAAGGAGAATCATCTATGTACAACACAATGCCTTTTATGGGAGAAGATATTCGTGTCCTTATTCGTGAAAAATCACTTCATATCGAAAATACAGAGAGCCTTCGCCGCGTATTAAAAAAGAAACATGCTCCATTTAAGTTAGCCCAATATTTAAAACAACAACATACAAATCAATTTCATACCGTGCTAAATATATCAGATAAATCATTAACAATCGAAATCATCGGTCATGTCTACATTGGAAACTTCGCAGATATCTTAAAAGAAATCCCACGTATACCGAAAATTGCTCCTATTATCGTTAAAAAAGCGTATAAAATTACCGACCATACCGATATTATCGACTGCGGGGAAAAAGAAGTCGATAGTAATCGCTGGGCGTGGGATAAACTTGCTGTTTTATATGATACGATCATGAATAATATGTATGAGGTATTTCAAAGAAATGAAAAAAAGAACTGATTCAAATATTCCCTTTGAATCAGTTCTTTTTTGTTAAGCCTCTAAATTTTGTCTTTGTTGTAGTTCAAACTGCTTTTCACTTCTTCTGGCCATAAATAGATAACATAATACAGCACCAATTTCACAAAGAGCTATTACAACCCCCATCGGTAATGCGGTGTTGCTTCCACCAATACCTACTAACGGTGCAACAAGTGCTCCTGAAATAAATTGTAATAAACCTAATAAAGCCGACGCTGTTCCTGCAGCTTGTTTCTGATTTCTCATCGCTAATGAGAACCCAGTTGTTGATACAACCCCGACACTTGATACGACAAGGAATAACGAGCATAAAACACCAATTAAACCTATTCCTAGTAAGATTGTCAGTAGTAAAGATAAACCACCAACGGCTGCAATAATAATACCGGAAACGAATAACGTTTTCTCATTCACTTTCCCTGCTAAACGGCCCGTAACCTGACTAGCAATAATAATACCGATACCGTTAATCGCAAAGAATAAGCTAAATTGCTGTGGTGATGCTCCGTATATGTTCTGCAACACAAATGGTGAGCCCGAAATGTAAGCAAACATTGCCGCCGTTACTAGCCCTTGTGATAATGCATATCCCATAAACAAACGATCTTTTAACAGTTTTCCATACGTCGCCAATGTCCCTGACAAACCACCTGTTTCTCTTTCTTCAGGAGGTAATGTTTCACGTAATACGAAAGTAGCTGATATTAACATGAATACACTAATTGCTCCGAGAACGATGAAGACACCGCGCCATGTTGTGAACTGTAGTAATTGTCCCCCTATAATCGGTGCCAAAATAGGCGCTGCTCCGTTTACTAACATGAGCAGTGAGAAAAACTTCGTCATTTCAGAACCTGAATACATGTCACGTACCATTGCACGTGATATAACAATCCCGGCCGATCCTGAAGCCCCTTGTAAGAAGCGCAATAACACTAAACTCCAAATAGATGGTGCAATAGCACAAAGTAAAGAAGAAGCAACATAAATAATAAGAGCGATAATAAGAGGTTTGCGCCTTCCGTAAATGTCACTAATTGAACCAACAAATAATTGTCCTACTGAAAGCCCAAGCAAACATGCTGTCAATGTAAGCTGTGCAAGAGATGCGCCTGTTTGTAAATCATCTGTTAATTTTGGTAAAGAAGGCAAATACATATCAATAGATAATGGCCCAATCGCCGTAAGTGTCCCTAATACAAGAATCATCCATAACCTATTTGTCTTGACAGGTTTATATATTTCGTGATTAACTCCATTCACTTTTCCGTTCACCCTTTCCGATAAATACTAAATCGTAACAATTATAGTTACAACATAAACATACGTCAAGTATAGTTCATTTTCCTGTTTCATACCGTAAAAAAAAGCGATAGAATTTCTATCGCTTTACTTTTTCAAATTGCTATTTGTAAATTTAGATACGGAAGACATCGCCTCTCCTGTATCTAAATATGTGATTTGAATTGGATCTCCCACTTCTGTAAACATAGCATATGGGAATTTCTTCACCGGTATCATAAATACTTTTTGTTCATTCTCTAACAGTACATACACAATTGTATTTTCACCTGATTTTTCTTTATATACACGTTGTACAACGGCTTCTTTTTGTGCTTCTTTACCATTTGAAGTCGGTCTAAATGAATCTCCACTTCCACTCAGCGCATTTTTATAATTCTCAAGCGCTTCTTTTTGCGTCGAACCTGTTGCAAATATTTTCGCATTAGAAGCATAGATAACTGTATGAGCACGTACTAATCCCCCGTCATCAATAACAGGTACAATCCAAGAAGGTTTACCATACACGTTATAAATAACCGGCATCGTTCCATGCCATTTCTCTCTCTTAAAGGAATTATCCACTACTTCCGAAGCAGCTGAACCATCCATAATCCCCTTCACTTCTTTTCCGTTATAGTAATACAACTTACCTGTACGCGCATCGATAAGCGAGTAACCTAACGCAGAATCTACTCCCTCTTTTGGAGAGGTGAAATCAGTAAAGTAATATAACGTTCCATCCTTACCGAAAATTGGTGTAACTCCTTCTTTCGTTCCCCACTCAGTCGGAATCTTCATATCCGTTTGCGAGAATTTCGTATTCCAAAATCCGTGAATATATTTACCGAAGTATGTATTTAATGTAGATGCGGTCTCGTGATTTAATACACCATCAACAAATTTAGGCGCTTTTCCTTTATCATATCTTTTCACTTCACCTGTTTGTGCATCTACTACTACAACGCCCTCTACCTCAAATCCAGATCTTCCTGAAATAAATTCACCATACGTCATTGTATAATACGGTTTCCCTTTATCATCCACTTCAAATTTAGGTTTCCCTTTAAAGATTAGATTTGGTTCTGCTTGTCTTACAACACGCTCTAAATTATTCCCGAAGAACATGCTCGGCACATATTTCATTTTATAACCAAGATGCAGTTTCGCTTCCGCATCAGGATTCGTACCTGACATCGTTACGTACCCTGGAATTGTCTCAGCTTTACGTGCTTTAAAAAAGCCTGAAACTTCAATCGGTGCTACATATAAAGCCTCACCATTTACCATTTGTGGCGTTAATTCCCCTAGCTCAAAATAAGCTACTTTCGGAATATCCCCAAATACTTTTTTCATTTTATTCTCCGCTGTCTTTGGCGGCACTGTAAACGGTTGATCATTTTCAGTAAACGGCTCTGAAATATCTTTCTCGATCTTCACAACAGAATCATATTTTTTTTGCGTGATTACTATATCGTGTAAATAACCAAAATAGCCGTAACTTGCGAGTAAAACAAACATTAGAAGTCCCTTTAACGTACCTTCTAATTTCCCTATTTGATTTTGTGAAAATAAAACAAGCCCAATTAAAACTGCTACTGCAACGGCATAATGAGTAAGAATCGAATCTGCTCGATCATCGATTAGCCAAAGATATTCATAAATTGCAATACCTATCCAAAATAATACAGGAATAACTAAAATGGATGATTTCTTACCCTTTACAACCTTCTCATCCCCTTTCTTATCCACTGCTCGAAGTTTACTACCGCTTCTTGTCCATGGAATCAAAAACAAAGTGAGAATAGCTAAAATTAAAAATTTCATCAAAGGCAATGTCCCCTTTTCTTTTATTTTCCCTTTTAGTATAACAAATAAAGGGTATTCAGGTAAAAATGGGGATGATTATATTTTTTTACTACTTAATACAATCCCACTCACTACATATAAGATAGATGCAATATAAAAAATGGTGCCAATCGTAAAGAAATCTACTAAATATCCCGTTGCAATAATTGCTATTGCTCCTCCAATCGATGTCCACACATGATATTTTCCAATCTCATAACCAGCATTTTCTTGCACAACCTTTCGTGCTAACGACGTCTTCTCGGTATTACGCTGCACAGCACCTAAAACTCCCATTACAATTTGAAGAATATACACATGCCAGACTTCCGTGGCAATCGGGAAACAAAGCATTAATATTGCCATGGACCAAGCATATATAATTAATAATTTTTGATCGCCTACTCGATCAGACATCTTTCCTACTAATGGATATACAAGTGCTGAAGTTAAAGCAAATAAGCCATACGCCCAGCCAAACTGCGAGAAGCTATTCCCAACATTCCGAAGCAATAGAATGTAAAAAGGAAATACCATACTTCCCGCCATCATAATTATGCTTTGTGACGCTACAAATCTTCTATATGTCATTTCGTATACTCCCTATAAAATAAATTCACAAATCTCTCTTTTGGATCCGCTTCTTTTTTCTTCTGAAGAAATTCTTCTATACGAGGATATGCCCTCTTTAACTGCTCCTTCGTTGGATACGAATAGTACGGTAAATAATAACTACCATTATGTTTTAAAGTAACATCAATCATTTTCTGAATGACATCTTCTGTTTTCTTTATTTCACCCTCTGAGCGTCCTTGGTTAATTAAAAGAACTAGCGCAAACATATCATCTTTCGCATAGGATAAAACTGCATTTTCATTCTTTTCCACATAACGAATCGTAATATTGAGCAAATTAAACTCTTCTTCATTTAATACGTTACGTAAATCATCTATGTATTCCGTGAAGAAATCTATAGGCACAAAGTATTCTTGTAACACTTCTGTTCTATTCGGATTTTCATATTCCATAAAGGCACTATCTGACCTCATAACATTATTTCGCGTCTCATACGCTCCATCTGTACGCTCAAAATAACTTCTTTGTATATCCCAAAATGTATTCTTTCCCCAATCGCTATAACGGGATAATCCGAGTAAAAATTTCGGTGCAGCTATAATAGTTTCCTCTTTTAATTCACTGTACTCTTCCCTCATATTTTGATTTTTCGCCAATGTATAATCTGTCACATACATCTCTTTTAAAAATGAATTGGGGGCAACAGAAATACGGGCTAAGTGCATACGAACATTTTCATCTCTTTTCACTTTATCTTTGAAATAAGATGTGTATTCTTTATAATCTATCATTCTCGTATGCATTTCATATAATTCATCATCAGTTAACTTTAATGTCACATCTAAAATGACACCAAATAACCCGTAACCACCTATGACATATGGAAATAGCTCTGCATTTTCTTCTCTACTTACATTACGTACCGTACCATCTGCCATTAACAATCTGAATGACTCTACTGTATCAATCAATGCTTCATGACGAATATCACGCCCATGTACATTCACACTTAATGAACCACCAACAGTAAAAATATTTTGAGATTGCATTACTTGAACCGCAAGACCATATGGATTGATTTTCTTTTGAATGTCATTCCATGTGACACCGCTTTGCACCCTAATCCTCTTCTCCTCCGGATCAAATTCTAATATTTTATTATACCCCTTCATATCAAGCATCGTGCCGTTCGGATAATACGTCTGTCCTCCTTGGCTATGTTGCATACCTGCAATGGAAATTTTCTCTCCGGAAGTATTTGCATCTTTCACTACCTGTTTTAATGAACGTTCATCCTCAGCATTTTCAACACGTTTAATTTTCGTCGGAAGCAACTTTCCTACATCGCTCATAATAGGGTGCTTTAGTTGCTCTTTATATGTATTTACAGATGTTGCAAGCAACACTGTATAAGCCACAATGACCACCGCTATCTTTCTTTTTTTCAAATGACACTCTCCTCTTCTACAGTTTTCCCTCTTCATATTGTACCTATTTTCCTATGAAGAAAGTATACAAAAAAGAGGGCACCTTATTTTAGGTCCCCCCTCATCAAAACTATTACTTTGCTGCCGGCAATTGTATTGGGTCAAACTTTTCGTACGACGTATATTTTGCGTTCGTAATAATGTGTGCTTTATCCTTGCCGTTACTACTCATAATCATGTCTATCTTTGCTGATTCATATTTAAAATCTTTTGTAATGATATATTCTGCATCCACTTCTTCTATCTTCGCATTTTGTGCTTGTAACATTTTCTTCTGTGTTTCATCCATGCTAGTTAACATACTTTCTGCTTCTTGCCCTTTTAATGTAAATTTCAGTTTATATTTATCTCCGCTTTTCTCCATCTTCATTTTATCTAAAACTACTGCTGGTACTTCTAACTTATCTATAATATCTTGAGTCGCTTTCATTCCACCAGCGTTTAATTGCTCCTCTGGTACGGTTATAACTTCTCCTGTATTAGGGTTTTTTACCTCACCAGCAACTTTACCATCCACAGTATACACTACAACATCTGTACCGGAAATATTCATTTCAGAACGAGAATTCTTTGTCTTTGGCTCTAATTGCATCTTAGCCTTTAATATATCCATCTCTGTTCCCTCAGCTTTTACCCCTACACCATATGTCATCGTTACATGCTCTTCATTTTTAAAAGCTTCGTTCGTTTTCTTGAAAACATCCTTCGCTGCTAATTCTTTTTCTTTTTGAACTGATTCTTTTTTCGGTTCATCCGTCTTTGCTGTTTTCTCATTACTACACCCTACCCCTAGACTGATTGCAAGTACTAAACTTGAAACAAAAATAATTTTTTTCATAATGTCGCCCCCTTTCCCAAAATAATATCACCTCTTTTCCTATGAAATCTATATAATTTTTAATCTATATTCGCTATATAGCGACATGTTTAATGAAGGTTTTAAATATGATGTAAATAACAACAACTCATTTCAGGAGGTCATTATGAAGGCGATCATTTGCACACAGTATGGACCACCTAACGTTCTTCAGCTTCAAAATATAGAGAAACCTACACCTAAAAAGAACGAAGTATTAATTAAAATTCACGCAACAAGTGTATCGACTGGAGATTGTAGAATACGCGGTTTTAATAGTCCCCTCTTATTTTGGATTCCTATGCGGATCATATTAGGTTTCAGAAAACCGAGAAACCCTATACTCGGCGTAGAGTTATCCGGTGAAATCGAAGAAATAGGAACAGATGTAACTCAATTTAAAGAGGGAGATCCTATCTTTGCATTAACTGGCCTTCATGCTGGTGCTTATGCTGAATATACATGTGTACATGAAAGTGGATTAATAACATTAAAACCTACCAATGTGACGTATGAAGAAGCGGCAGTTATTCCTTTTGGTGGAACTTCAGCATTGCATTTCCTGAGAAAGGGCCGTATAAAAAAAGGGCAACAAGTGCTCATATATGGTGCCTCCGGATCAGTAGGAACAGCTGCTGTACAACTTGCTAAATATTTCGGTACGACCGTTACGGCTGTTTGTAGTAATTCAAATTTTGAACTCGTTCAATCTTTAGGAGCTGATAAAGTAATTGATTATACGAAAGAAGATTTTACTAAGCCGGGCGAGCGCTACGATATTATATTTGATGCAGTTGGGAAGTATAAAAAATCCCTTTGTACAAATACATTAACATCCAATGGAAAATATGTATCTGTTAATGGAATGATGGCCAAGGTAAGTAAAGAGGATATGATTCTATTAAAAAAACTAGTCGAAACGGAAAAACTAAAGCCCGTTATTGATAGAACTTACCGATTAGAAGAAATTGCTGAAGCTCATATGCATGTGGAAAAGGGACATAAAAAAGGGAATGTTTCCATTACCTTAAAATAAAATATATTCAGAAAATAATATTGACAATTCTATTTGTAAGATTTACTATTAGTACCATATTAAAAAACTACATACACATACTCTTATCAAGAGTGGCGGAGGGACTGGCCCGATGATGCCCGGCAACCGAGCTTATGACGTATAAGCTAAGGTGCTAATTCCTGCAAAACGAGTTTTCGTTTTGGAAGATAAGAGAGAAACCTATTTTGTCTATTCGGCACCTCTCTTATTTTTGAGAGGTGCTTTTTATTTTGGAACGTATATGAAGGGGGAACTATAGATGAAAAAAGTATTATTGAGCATTGTAAGTGGAGCTGTATTATTGTTAGGTGCATGTGGTGCTAATTCTGATAAAGAGGTAAAAGCATTAGATGAGAAAAAGGTTACTGTCGGTGTAACGGGTGGACCGCATGAACAAATTTTTGAAAAGGTAAAAGAAGTGGCAGCGAAAGACGGTCTCGAAATTGATGTAAAAGTATTTAATGATTATGTAGCACCGAACGTATCTTTAGATGAAAAAAGCCTCGATGTAAATAGCTATCAAACGAAATCTTATTTAGACGTATTTAAAGCTGAACGCAATATGAAATTAACTGAAGTATTTTCAACAGTAACATTCCCTATGGGCGTATATTCTAAAGACATAAAAGATGTAAAAGACTTAAAAGAGGGCGACGCAATCGCTGTACCAAATGATCCAACGAATGAACTTCGAGCTTTAAAACTATTTGAAAAAGCAGGCGTTTTAAAAGTGGATCCAAAGGCTACAGAAAAAGCGACTGCGAAAGATGTAATTGAAAACCCAAAGAAATTAAAAATTGTTGAATTAGAGGCATCTCAATTACCGACACAACTAAGTGAAGTGAAAGCAGCTGCAATTAATACAAACTTTGCATTAGGTGCAAAATTAAGCCCTGCGAAAGATTCTATTTTCCGTGAAGGAAAGGATTCACCATATGTAAACTGGGTCGTTGTTCGTACTGAAAATAAAGATGATGCTGTTGTAAATAAATTAAAGAAAGCTTATCAATCTAAAGAAGTAAAAGAATTTATCGAGAAAAAATTTGATGGTTCAGTTTTACCATCTTGGTAGGAGCTGACGATAATGATTGAATTAAAAAATGTATCCAAAGTATTTACAACAAAAAAAGGGAATGTAGAAGCTCTTAAACCTACTTCCCTTCAAGTAAAAAAGGGCGAAGTATTTGGAATCATTGGATATAGTGGCGCTGGTAAAAGTACATTAATTCGATGTGTAAATTTATTAGAAAAACCAACGACAGGAAATATCATTGTAAACGGCCAAGACTTAACAACTTTATCAGCAAATGAACTAGCAAAATCGAGACAAAAAATCGGAATGATTTTTCAAGGATTCAACTTACTTAAAACTGTGACAGTTTATGAAAATATCGCATTACCGTTACGTCTATCTGGTCTTCCCAAAAATGAAATTGAAAAAAGGGTAGAAAAGTATTTACGTATTGTCGATCTTTTTAACCGAAAAGATGCATATCCGAGCGAACTTTCTGGCGGCCAGAAGCAACGTGTTGCCATTGCACGTGCACTATCACATGAACCGGAAGTGTTATTAAGCGACGAAGCAACAAGCGCTTTAGACCCAGAAACAACTGATTCTATTCTCGACCTATTATTAAAGATTAATGAAGAAATCGGGATCACAATTTTATTAATTACACATGAAATGAATGTTATCCAGCGTATATGTGACCGAGTTGCTGTTATGGAACATGGAGCAGTAGTTGAAAGCGGGACTGTGAAGGATATCTTCACAAACCCACAGCATAAAACAACGAAAAAATTTGTAAACAGCGCCTTTGCAGCTAAAATTCCAGGAGAGGTACAAAAAGAACTACAAACTACCGGTGAAATTGTAACTCTCTCCTTTATAGGGAATGCTTCAGGAGAGCCAGCATTAGCTGTTGCTACAAAACGTTTCCAAGTGTATCCGAATATTTTATCCGGTAATATTACACAGCTAAAACATGAAGCATATGGGAAACTGATTATTCATATGCAAGGTGAAAAAACTGAAATAGACCGTGCTTTATCATTTTTACAAGAGCAAGGGATCATCGTAGAAGGAGGTAGAACAGATTATGGGAAACAAGTCCTTTTTGGATGAATGGGGTAAAGTCATATGGGAAGCAACCATTCAAACATTTCAAATGACATCTATTTCACTATTCATCTCTATCCTTATTGCACTACCACTTGGCGTCACGCTTGTTTTAACGAGACCTGGTGGACAACACGAAAATAAAATCATTTATCCAATTCTTAATACAATTATTAACGTTATTCGCTCTCTTCCATTTATCATTCTACTATTCTTTATTTTACCTTTTACAAAGTTTCTAATGGGAACATCCATTGGTGTGCAAGGTGTCATCGTACCGCTTGTCGTCTTCACTGCTCCCTATATCGCAAGATTGATGGAGACAGCATTATTAGAAGTCGATCGTGGTGTTATTGAAGCTTACCAAGCAATGGGCGTTTCTACTATAAAAATCATTTGGCACGTTATGGTGAAAGAAGCTCGTCCCTCCCTTGTACTTGGGTTAACAATCGCAACAATCGGCTTAATTGGCGCAACAGCAATGGCTGGACTTGTAGGTGCTGGCGGTCTTGGTGATTTAGCATATCGATTCGGCCATTTACGCTACGAACCGGAAGTAATGTATGCAACAGTCTTTATTTTAATTATCCTCGTTCAAGGGTTGCAGTCTTTAGGAAATGGTGTTGCACGAAGATTGAAGAAAGATTAAAAAAGAAGGTATCTCACTAGGGTGAGATACCTTCTTTTTACCTTTTAAATCCACCTTCAGAATGAATAACTTGTCCAGTAATCCATTCTGCTTCTTCACTTACTAAAAACTTAATGAGTCTTGCCGCGTCCCTCGGCTCACCAATTCTACCAAAAGGAAACATCGGCTTCAATCCTTGCTTTATCTCTTCAGTCATCCAGCCTGTACTAGTTGGACCTGGATTAATTGCATTCACTGTTATACCTAGGTGGGCGACTTCAGCTGACAACGAACTCGTAAGGGCATCAATAGCTCCCTTCGTTGTTGCATACGCTAGCTCTCCAACCATAGGCCCTTGAAATTGTCCCGACGTCATATTCACAATTCTACCACCAGATTTCTTATCAAATCCTCGGGCAAATTGACTACTTAACAATGTAGTTGCACGAACATTTACTATGTAGTGCTTATCTAATTCTTCAGCAGTCAAATTAGAGAAATCATTATTTGTAGAATACGCTGCATTATTAATTAATATATGAGGGTAGCCTAGTTGTTCAGTAACTTTATTTATAAGCTCTTTCGGTGCATCATTCTGAGTTAAATCTAACTCCATACTCGATACTTTCACACCGTTTTTTAGTAACTCTTCTTTTAATTGTGTTTGTTCACTTTGATCAACGCCCCAAGGCATTTCTTTATCGTACGCTGTCCAATACGTAAAAAATATATCGTATCCTGCTTCAGCTAACTCTTTACAAATTGCTGCGCCTATACCATCTAGACGACTTACACCTGTAACAACTGCTATTTTATTTTTTAATTGATTCATCATATACTCCTCCAATTTAAAGGACGCATACTTTATATAAGAGATATGAATTTCCCTACACATTATCCTTACAAAAGGGATGTACAAACCGAATATGCAGTCCTTGAATGATTTACAGATAACTAAATAAACCCTCACTTATGAGAGAAAAATTTATCTATCTAGTTTCTAATCATTACAAGCTCATCCACATATTAAGTCCTTGTCCCCTTTCCATATATCTCTATTTCTATCATACCAATATGATGTAATATTTCAAATGATAAAAAAATAAAAATCGATATTCCATGGCGATCTTCCACTAATTTTAATATATTACAATAACTAAATAATTAAAATAATTAGAAAAACACTGGTAAATACTGGCTACATTTTTTATAATAAAATGTGGGGCTAATGTGAGAGTTGTAAACG
This sequence comes from Bacillus sp. 01N45, assembly GCF_056399205.1. Classification (NCBI taxonomy): domain Bacteria; kingdom Bacillati; phylum Bacillota; class Bacilli; order Caryophanales; family Bacillaceae; genus Bacillus; species Bacillus sp. 01N45. The sequence goes on along the minus strand of NZ_JBFTQW010000016.1, from coordinate 15,960 downwards.
GTCTGATTATACAGACTCAACTAGTTTTAAACAAATAGGGGGAAGAAACATGTCAAAAAAATTACTTTCTTTATTTTCTACAGTAATCGTAGCAGCGTTTGTAATAACTGGCTGTGGTCAAAGCGATACGACAAATAAAGAACAAAAAGAAAATACAACAAAAGAGAGCAAAACAGAAAAAACGGATACAACGAAAGAAAATAAACCTGAAGATAAAAAATCCGAAGATAAAAAAACTGAAGATAAAAAGCCTGAAAATACAGCTACTAGCTCAAGCGATTACTCTAAGCTGATTTCCTATATGGAAAAAGAAACAGGTGGTAAAACAAAAGTTCTTTTTGAAAATAAGGAACCACAAGTGTATAAAGCTGAAGATGTTTCAGTATCAATGAACGGTTACACATTAGTTGAATTAAATGGATTCCATACAAACTTCGACATTCCGTTTAATCGTCAAACAGAGGGCGGAGTTATTCTTGTGAACTACAGCGTAAAAAATAGTTCAGCTAAAGATATTTATTATATGCCAGCATTGGACATGTCATTTACTGGTGCGCAGAAAACGTATAGTAACTATAAAGATTTAATTCCAAAAGAAGATCAGCTACCAACTAAGCTTGCTCCAACGAATGATTACTTAGTAAAAGCAGGGGAAACTATTACTGGTTATATCGCGTATCCATTCGGAAAAGATGATCTAGCGAAAATCTCAAGTCTCTCAACAGTCTCAGTCACAGTCCCAACTGCACAAGCTAATAAAGGAAAATTTGATGCTCCAATCGGAAGTCCTGGAAGCTTTTCATTAAGTTTAAACAAACAAGGTGCTGAAAAGGTTGCAACAGATAACACTTTCTACCAAGATAAAGCTACAGCTAATAACATGGGCGATAAAAAAATGTTAAAAGAGAAATCAAGTATTAATAACAGCCAAGAATTAGGCGCTGTTAATGTTACATTAGACGGATACCAATTCACTCAATTCACACCAAATTCCGTCGAAGCTCCACGCTTTGCAAATTTTAAAAACGGTCTTGTTCTGTTAACAGTAAAATTCAAGCTTGATAACAAAGATGCTCAAGACGTTTCACTATCTCCTATAAGCTCTACATTAAGAGTGAATGATGGTACACAATATACGATTAATGAAGGTATGCTATTAAATTATGACTATAATGCTTCAGTCAAAACAGGAACATCTGGAGAGTTACTACAAGTATATATTTTAGATCAAGAGCAGTATGAAAAGATTTGGAAAGACAAAAGCTTTGAGATTGAGTTAGGACCTATGAGAAATAAAGAAGCTAAAGATATTTCACAAGGTAAAAAAGTTAAATTTACATTACCTAAATAAATTACTAAGTATATATTAGAAAAGGCATATAACATATGATTGTTATATGCCTTTTCTATTTGTATAAAGAACAAAATTTTAATTTAAGTGTATACATTTATCATTACCTATCCGTTGTATAAGTGTAGGGAGGAAAAGTGATGGGAAAAGAAAATATATTGACCTCCTATCTTATCAATTTAGGGGAGGAAGTGTTCAAACTACTATTAGCGAAAGGGGCTATAAAAGAAGATGCAGAAGACATCATCCAAAATACCTTCTATAAAGTATACACATTGCTAGATAATCTAACCGAGAGTAACATACGTCCATGGTTTTTCAGAGTCGCATTAAACGAATACATTGACTTGAAAAGGAAAAAAGAGCAACAAAACATTTATTTAACTGAAGAGATTTATTCAAAATTACAATATACAGACCGAGAATTAGACGCTGTTTTAAATAAAGATGAGATTTTCTATCTATTAAAAGATATAAAACTAGAATATAAAGAAGCTTTCTTTTTAAAGTACTACTACAACTTTTCATATGAGGAAATCGCCCTAATACTAGATATTCAAGTAAACAGCGTCAAACAAAAGTTACATCGTGCACGTAAAGCAGTTCACTCAAAAATAGGAGGAAAATCTTAATGGATACTTCTTTAAAAGATGCATTAAAAAAAGCTAAAAGGAAACATTTATTTAAAAGTATCATTACCTCTATGATCGTTGTAATCATACTTATCCCTATACTTTATAAAGTTGGCAATTACTTCGCAGCAAAAAGCTCTACGAAGCTTCACGAACGACTCTTTTTACATAACGCAATTGCAGAACCGAATGTACAAATTAACTCTCAAGTAACGAGTAATTCATCCATGTTTGGCGGCAACATTATATCAAATCGTTCTAAAAATATTAATGGTTACGTAGTCCCGTGGAATACATTAACAAGCTCCTATGGTTGGATCCGTATCAATATCGATTCCAATGAATTAACGCCTGGTTTTTATTGGTCCAATAAAGAGTTCTATGAGTACGATAAACAAACAAAGAAAAAATTTGCAACATTTTATAATCCCGCTATTAAGGAATATTTTGATGGAGTCCAAAATGAATTAGGGGAAGTTTCACAAATGAACAACTATGTTGCCGAAGTTGCTATCTCTTTCAACCAGCCCTACACACTACAAGAAATTAAAGAGAAGATTCCAGACAACTTAAACATTGTATGGTTATACATGACCTCACCAATTGGAGATGAAAGTAAAGGACCCGCTGGTATGCCAATTTACGGATTTAATCCAGACAAGTCCCCTGAAGAAGCGTACAAAGAGTTCGTTGATTCACTTAACCAATACGATGACGATGGACATGACGAAGATATCCAGAAGTTTTTAAAATCAAACAAGGACAAACCATTCGATCAAGTGAAAATCTTAGGGGTTATGCTAACAGGAAAAACAGAAAACTTTAAGGCATTAGAAAACCAAGACTTTATTCGCGGTGCTTCTGTAGGGGTTACTGCACAAGTTGTTCCTTATATAAAACCGGAGAAATAATAAGGAAAAGACAAGATAAACTAATAATAGCTAGTTAAAAGAACATACATGAATCTGTTTACTATGGGAGCTACATATTTTAGTGAAGAGCTCCCTTCATGAATTGTTCACCTCCAAACAATTCATTTACAAATACTTTATGTACAAATGAAAAATCATAATTTTTGTTCACACTTTATCCATTGTGAATCTTTTCACAATGGATATATAATAAACATGTAAATAAAATATTGGAGGGATTTCAATGGTTATCAATTTTTTAAGAACTGATAAACGTGCTGCTTTCATATTATTATTTTTAAGATTTTACATAGGATATGCATGGCTCACTGCTGGGATAGGTAAAGTTTTCGGACAATCTTTTGATGCAAGTGGTTTTCTAAAGGGCGCTATTGCTCAGGCATCAGGTGATCACCCTGCCGTACAAAGTTGGTGGGCAGATTTCCTTCAACACTTTGTTCTTCCAAACGCAGACCTATTTAGCTTTTTAGTTCAATGGGGAGAAATTTTAGTAGGTCTAGGTTTAATTTTAGGTGGATTAACAAAAACTGCTGCATTCTTTGGAATTATAATGAATCTTTCATTTTTACTAAGTGGAACTGTTAGTGTAAACCCAAATCTGCTTATTTTAACTATGTTCATTTTAGTTGCAGGTCATAACGCTGGACGTATTGGATTAGATGGCTATGTTTTCCCTAAACTTTTCCGTAAAAACAACCATGAAACATATAAGTTAAGTAAAACTGCGTAGTAACCGTTTACTTTTAAAATATAAATAAAAAAAAGAGCCTAAGTATAGGCTCTTTTCTACTTACTCCAAATTTAAACTCTTAACGAACCACGAAATCCTCTAGCAGCATAGTAGGAATCTGCTCCATTGTGGTACACAAAAACGTGTCCAAATCGATAATCGCAAAATAGAGCACCACCGAGTTCTCGAATATCTGAAGGCGTTTGTACCCAGCTTGATGATTTCATATCGAAATCCCCAAGCTGTTGCAACTCTCGATATTGTTCTTCCGTTAATAATTCAATGCCCATAGCAGTTGCCACATCAATAACGTTATTTTCTGGTTTATGTTTTTTTCTTGACTCTAACGCTTCAAGATCATAGCAAAGGCTTCTGCGCCCTTTAGGACTCTCCTTTGAACAATCACAGAAAGTATACTCGTCCTTCTCTTCATCATAAGCAACAATATCCGGCTCACCGCCAGTTACTTCCATTTCATAAATTGACCATAATTTTTCAGTATTAGTAGCCAGCTTCACTTCAACTTTATCCCATTCAAGACCTTCATGGCGGTTCATGTTTTTCTCAAAACGAGCTTGTAATACTTTTAATAGTTCTTCACGTTGTTCTACAGATAACTCATTTTTATTCTCTGTCATATTAGTCCTCCGAATTCCGTTCCCTATAATCATTTAAATCTTCTCAATAATGGTTTGCATACAGTTTACAACAATCTGATACAATTGCACAACGAAAAATCCCTGTGCGGATATCCATTATATAGTACGAAAATCTTTCATGCTTTCTCCAAGAATATAGTGTGAAAACCACATCAAGTTCTGCTTCATAATAGCCACATTCATTCCTGGCTGATTCGAACTATATGCCATTCCTTTAAATATAATTAACTCCGTATCAACTTCCATATCTCTTAACCCTTCATATAGCTCATATGCATTTGTAATTGGAATTCTTACATCCTTTTCCCCATGTTGAATTAAGGTAGGCGTACAGGCTGATTTAATATATGTCATTGGTGATGTTTTCTTATATACCTCTGGATCATTCCATGGAGTATTTCCTAAATACATGCTAATAAAGTAAGGGATATCTGTATTTACATAATGGGTACTCCAGTTCGTAATGCCGCCCCCAACTGAAATAGCTTTAAATCTACTGCTACATGTAGAACAGAAAGCTGATATATATCCTCCGTTACTCCATCCCATAACCCCTACTCTCTCTTTATCTACAATCCCTTTTTCAACTAGTGCATCCACTCCAGATATAACATCATCATAATCAGCAAGTCCTTGTTTTCTATAGTTTGCTTTTAAAAATTCATTACCATAACCAGAACTTCCTCTATAGTTTGGCTCTAAAACGATAAAGCCTTTGTCGATAAACTGTTCAATCGGATATTTCTCATTAAAACAGTCTGAAAATATCGGAAAGGACGCCCAATTCGGACCACCATGGATTACTACTAATAAGGGATATTTTTTATTTGCGTCAAACTCTACTGGGGTTGATAAAACTCCTTCTATTTCCAGTCCATCACTACTTTTCCATGAGATGATTTCTCTGTTACTTTTAAGCCTTCCTTCGAAAAAGCTATTTTCATTTGTTACTTTTTTATCATCCAAATAGATTTCAAAGGTTTCATTTGTTATAGCCTTATTATAGGTTATATGATTGCCATCCCTTGTTATAGAGGCATCCATTATAAAGCCATCTACTTTTTCGCTTAACATTTCCACAGTGCCATCCTCACATAGCAATCCAATACGATAATTCGTTTTATCCTGCCATCTAATTAAAATCCCTTTAGCTGTCCACTGTAATGGCATAACCGTACTATCAAAATTTGTTAAAGGTTGAATTACCTCTCCAGTATTCATATCATATATCTCTAATGTATTATCTTGTATATGATTTCTATAGTAATCCTTCTCTCTTATGCTTGCTGCGTAACATATTTTATCTTCCTCAGGAGAAAAGCAGACGCTCGCTCCTAACAACTTATCTATATTCATCTTTTGTAGTTCCCCAGCTCTAACATCTAATATATATATATCACCATTCATATAATCGTTTAAGCTTGGTGTAGCCATACATACAACCTTTTTCCCATCATTTGAAATATCAAAGTTATGTATATAAAAATCCTTACCATTCGTTAGTTGATAAATACCGCTAACTTTCCGTTCCTGTTTATCATTTTGTATCACTTTTTCTATTTCAACGTAGTATAAACAATTATTCCGATGTTCCTTACCTACATGGTGAAAATCTCCATATAGTCCCTTACGTTTCTTTATTTCCTCACATTCTTTTGACTGTGCAATATAATAAAAACCTTTACCAGTAGGCTCCCATTTGAATGTATTAACTCCTTCCTTCTCATCCGTAATTTGAATCTCACTACCACCTTCTATTGATTTAACAAAGATCTGATTTGTATTAGCCCCCTCACCGCTTGGGCTAAGGTATGCAATGCTCTTGGAATCTGGAGACCATAATGGATGTATACTATCTATATCCCCATTTGTTAGTGGATAACTCTGCCCTTTATCTGCTTCATATATCCATACATGATTTCTATACGTATTGTCTTCCCAGTTAGCGCTCTTCTTAACAAATGCTACGTTTTCGCCATCATCACTTATGTTTGCACTTGATAAGACCGGTAATGAAATAATCTCTTCTATACTTAAATATGTTTTTGCTTTCACTTTCATATAATAAGCCCCCTTGTAATGTCCATGAATCTATTGTCTCTTCTTGTCGTAATAAAGGAAATTGTTCACGAATACTTAAAATGATAACGGAAAATTCAGATAAATAAAAGTGAATCTGATAAAGTTAAAATTTAATCTATAGGGTTCTATCCACTTACCAATTTTAGATGTTCTTTTTCAGCACAAAAATACCCCTTTAGATAAAATATCTAAAGGGGTACAAATTCGTAAATTTATTTTAAAGCTATATTTATTAACCTACCAATCTCCTACTCAACAGTAACAGACTTAGCTAAGTTACGTGGCTTATCAACGTCACACTCGCGGTGAAGTGCTGCATAGTATGAAATAAGTTGGAATGGAATAACTGCTACTAGCGGTGCTAATGCTTCGTGTACAGCTGGTAATACGAAGCTGTCACCTTCCATTTCTAAGCCTTTCATTGAGATGATACATGGGTTTGCTCCGCGTGCTACTACTTCTTTCACGTTACCACGAATTCCAAGGTTTACGTGCTCTTGTGTAGCAAGTGCGATAACTGGTGTACCATTTTCAATTAAGGCGATTGTACCGTGTTTTAATTCTCCTCCAGCAAATCCTTCTGCTTGGATGTAAGAGATTTCTTTTAGCTTTAACGCACCTTCTAATCCTACGTAGAAGTCTACGCTACGTCCGATGAAGAAACAGTTACGAGTTGTTGCTAAAAATTGTTTTGCTAATGCGTCCATTTCTTCTTTTTGATCACAAAGTTGTACCATTGCATTCGCTACAAGTCCTAATTCGTGTGTTAAATCAAAATCAAGAACTTCGCCTTTCGCTTTAGCAATGTCCGCAGCTAAAATTGAAAGTACCGCAAGCTGAGCTGTGTAAGCTTTCGTTGATGCAACTGCGATTTCTGGTCCCGCGTATAACGGAAGTGTATAATCAGCTTCACGAGAAAGTGTAGAACCAGGTACGTTTGTAATCGTTAATGCTTTATGACCCATTTCATTCGTTTGTACAAGTACTGCACGGCTATCAGCTGTTTCACCACTTTGTGAAATGTAAATGAAGAATGGTCTCTCTGTTAATAATGGCATATTATAAGAGAATTCACTTGCTACATGCACTTCAACTGGCATTTTTGCAAACTTCTCGATAAATTGTTTTCCAACAAGACCTGCATGATAACTTGTTCCACATGCAATGATGTAAATACGATCGCTGTCTAAAATTGCGTTACGGATATCTTCATTCAGTTCAATCTCGCCATTTTCATCTTGGTACTTTTGAATTATATTACGGATTACAAGTGGTTGCTCATCGATTTCTTTCAGCATGAAATGAGGGTATGTTCCTTTTTCAATATCACTTGCGTCTAATTCCGCTGTAAACGGTGCACGTTCAATCGTTTCACCTTGTAAGTTTTTAATTGTAATACTTTCTTTCGTTACGATTACGATTTCTTTATCCATTAACTCAATAAATTGATCTGTAACTTGTAACATCGCCATAGCGTCGCTCGCCACAACATTAAAGTTGTCACCAACACCTACTAATAGCGGGCTTTTGTTTTTAGCAACATAAATCATGTTTGGATTTTCAGCATCAAGTAATCCGATTGCATAAGAGCCATGTAAAAGAGATAGCGTATTACGGAACGCTTCTTCTACACTTAGTCCTGTGCTCACTTGTTGTTCCATAAGCTGTACGATAATCTCTGTATCAGTTTCACTTACGAACGTTACATCTTGTAAATATTCTTTTTTCACTAATTCATAGTTTTCAATTACACCGTTATGAACTAGTGTAAAGCGTTTTGATGTACTTTGATGCGGATGCGCGTTTACTTTGCTTGGAACACCATGTGTAGCCCAGCGTGTGTGACCGATTCCCACGCTTGCTGCTACGTTCTCATCTACGATTTCGCGAAGTTTTGCAATACGACCTTTTTCTTTGTATACAACAACACCGTTACCTGTTTGTACTGCAATACCTGCTGAATCATATCCACGATATTCTAGCTTTTCTAAACCTTTTAATAAAATTTCCTTTGCATCTTGCTCTCCAATAAATCCTACGATTCCACACATGTTTAGTCGCCGTTACAAATGCTTACATTGCTCTGCGAACATGTAACGACATAGTCCGATACCATTTTTATTTATACTAAAAAACGGATTACATATTGCTAGCCCTGTAAGCTTGTAACGGCTTTCACCTTCCTCTCGATTGGGTTTAAGTCCGTATATACTTATACAGCTAGTTTTCATCCGTTCCTTTTCTCTCATCACACTTTCACCTTTGTCCACTAAGTCACCTTAATGATTTAAGTAAAAGCTTGCGGTTGTGATGAACAACCGGGAGTCATCCGCCGAAATCTCGATAAACTCCACCTCGTCAACTACACTACTTGTAGTTCTGGCGCTTCTATAATTTACAATATTTCCTTTGAGAAAAAGAACAAGACCATCTTATAACAAACATGGATAAACCGTCAATGAAATTTTTTTCATCGTCTATAAAACATATGAAAAAGGAGCACTTTTTGTGCTCCTTTTCAATAAATTTATCGAATTATTCAGCGCCAACTTCAGCTTTCACAACTTCTACAATGCGATGTACATATGCGTCACACACTTCTTGTGTTGGTGCTTCTGCCATTACACGAATAAGTGGCTCTGTTCCAGATGGACGAACAAGAATGCGGCCATCACCGTTCATTTCTTCCTCTACAACACGAATAACTTCTTTAATTTTTTCATTTTCTAATGCTAGTTTTTTATCTGTTACACGAACGTTTACTAGTAATTGTGGGAATTTTGTCATCTCACCTGCAAGCTCAGATAATGGTTTTTTCGTCATTTTCATGATGTTTACCAGTTGAAGTGCACTTAACATTCCATCACCAGTTGTAATGTAATCAAGTAAGATAATATGACCCGATTGTTCTCCACCTAAGTTGTAACCACCACGCTTCATCTCTTCCATTACGTAACGGTCACCAACTGCTGTTTTATCACTTGTGATATTGTTAGCTTCAAGTGCTTTGTAGAAACCTAAGTTACTCATAACAGTTGAAACGACTGTATTATGCTTTAGTTGACCAGTTTCTTTCATGTACTTCGCACAAATAAACATAATTTGATCGCCATCAACGATGTTTCCTTTTTCATCTACAGCGATTAAACGGTCACCATCACCATCAAAGGCAAGACCGATATCAGCGCCTTTATCTTTTACTAATTTAGCTAATACTTCTGGATGCGTAGAACCTACTCCATCGTTAATGTTCATGCCGTTTGGTGAAGTTCCCATTGTTAAAATATCAGCCTCTAAATCCGCGAATAAGTATGGAGCTAAAGAAGACGTAGCACCATGCGCACAATCTAAAGCGATATGTAAACCAGAGAAATCTTCCTCTACAGTTTGTTTAATATATTGTAAATATTTTTGTCCGCCTTCAAAATAATCACTCACTTGTCCAAGATTTGTACCTGTTGGACGTGGTAGTTCATCAACTTCTTTGTCTAATAAAGCTTCGATTTCTGCTTCTTGCTCATCTGTTAATTTGAAACCGTCTGAACCGAAGAATTTGATTCCGTTATCCTGTACTGGATTATGAGATGCAGAAATCATAACACCTGCTTGTGCATCTAACGCTTTTGTTAAATAAGCAACACCTGGTGTAGAAATAACGCCAAGGCGCATTACTTCTGCTCCAGTTGATAATAGACCTGCTACTAAAGCTCCTTCTAACATATGTCCTGATATACGTGTATCACGGCCGATAATTACTTTTGGACGATCTGTATCTTTTGTTAATACATAACCACCAAAACGTCCAATTTTGAACGCTAATTCAGGTGTTAACTCCTGGTTCGCAACCCCGCGTACTCCATCTGTACCAAAATATTTACCCATTATGATTCGCTCCTTTTTCTGGCTCTTTTTGATTATCTACTGTTGGCTCTTGACTAGTTTCTTTTGTTGGCTCTTGACTAGTTTCTTTTTCTTTTTCTTTATCTTTATTTTGTTCCTGTTCCGTGTCAGGCTTAGGTTCAGGTTCAGGATTTTTTGGTTTTTCAGTTTGATTATCTTGGTTATTATTTGAATCTGGTTTTTCACCGTTACCCTGTACTTCTTTGTCTGGATTTTCTTTCTTCACAATTGTGACTTTAGCACTTTTTTGCTTTGGCTCTATTGAAATATTACCAGGACCGCTCACTTGAATAGAAACATCCTTCGTCCCCGGAGATACATTTTGCAGATTAATGGCTGCTGTTATTTGAGCAGCTGTTATTTTATCTACTATACTTGTTTCTCCTGAAATATCAACGCTTATCTTCCCATCTTGCGGCGAAAGTAGCTGCGCCGTAACATCTTTAGAAAGTCCATTTTTTTGAATTGATATACCATCAATCGTTCTTGTTTTCGTTTGTTTTGTTTTTTGCACTCCTACCGAAACCTTCACTTGATTCGGTTTTGCACTTGTTACACCCTTTGGCAATAAAACAGAGGTATCGAATGTTGTAGACTCTGTCAATTGACTAAGATCTACTTCGACCCCCTCTATCGATTGTATATTATCCAAGATATCTTTTGGACCTGCTATCGTTACTTCTCTCGGCTCAATGCTAATATTTGTAACGGCCAATCCTTCTGGTAAACTCCCCTTTTTCGTATACGTTACAGGAACAGTTTTTTCAGTATTATTGGCCGTAGCTTGCGTCGCCACATTCAATGTTACACTAATTTTAGATGGACTCGTTCTTACATTTAAACGTTTTCCTTCTCTATTGTATAATGTAACTTCGGCTGTTTTTGTAACAGTTTTATTAACACCTTTTAAATCAATATACGCCTTAGCAGATGAAATACTTTCAATTTCTTCTTTCGTCCCAACTACCTCAACAGTATCAGGTTTAATGTTTGATTTTTCGAGAGTAGAACCCGCTGGCATTTGATCCTCATTTGATAATTTTAAGTCTACATGGACGTATTTTCTCGCTTTTTCATGTAGGGTAATTTTAATCGTTGATGGCTGAACTGTTCCTTTCACATCATCTGGAAGCCCGTTCGTTTTCAAAGAAACTTCATAAGTTCCTTTTTCGCTATCTCTCAAATCAACTGGTATATCAAATTGTTTTTTCGCTTTTGCTGTAGCAACTGCTGCTTTTGGGCCCTCTAACTTCACCTTAACGCCCTCTGACGGAATACCACTTACAATATATTTCTCTTCATCATACTTAAGGTTAATGGCATAATTAGTTAAGGTTTCTTTCGCATCATTTCCGAAAGGTATTATCCCCGATGTCGTATTTTTTTCAGTTAAAGTCGCTGACATAAAAAGCATACACGCCAATAGTAATGAGATCCCTTTTAGAAACCAATGATTCTCCATTAACTTATCCATGACGCTTTCTCCTCCAATTCCATAAAGACGAAGAAGTCGTTTTTTCGTTCGCACTAAATTCAGCTAACAACATATCTTTCAGTTGTTCTGTCTTCAAATCACGATGCAACTTACCATTTTTCGTTAAAGAAATTTGGCCAGTTTCTTCCGACACAACTACTGTAATACTATCAGTAACTTCACTAACTCCCATTGCAGCGCGATGCCTAGTTCCTAGTTCCTTAGAGATAAAAGGACTCTCCGATAACGGAAGATAACATGCTGCTGCTTTAATGGTACTTCCTTGCATAATGACCGCTCCATCGTGAAGAGGTGTATTAGGAATGAAAATATTAATAAGTAATTCCGATGATACGTATGCATTTAGCGGAATACCCGTTTCCACATAATCACCCATACCGGTCTCTTTTGACAAAGTAATTAATGCACCAATTCTACGTTTCCCCATATATTCCGTCGCTTTCGCTATCGCTGTTGCAACGATTTCAGGTTCATCATCCTCATGAGTTCCAACACGCGAAAATAAACTCCCGCGTCCTAGCTGCTCAAGTGCTCTTCGCAATTCTGGCTGGAAAATAATAATAACGGCTAAAAATCCCCACGTTAATACTTGCTCAGTTAGCCAATAAAGCGTATGCAATTCAAGGAAAATACTGATCATCCGAACGACAATAATAACTGTAATCCCTTTTAAAAGTTGAACAGCTTTCGTCCCTCGGATTATGAGAATTAGCTTATATATAATAAACCATACAACGGCAATATCTAATACCGTACTAAGATATTTCAAAATGGTCGTATCTTCAAAAGGCATGCTAACCCTTCCTCCTACTTACGAGCAATTCTATCCATATATTGAAATATTGTTTTATGCTCTATCTGTATGTATTTCCAACAACTAGTTAATTATACCATACATGAAACAAACGACAATTACAAACAACCCCCCTTTCGTCTAAATTGGTAAGATGTCAAACATTATTATCGTACAGTATAATATAAATCATTATTATACTCTTATTTTCAAATAAAAAAAGCAACTTCTCAGTTGCTTTTCTTACATTTATTTTAGTTTTTCACCGAATAAAGAACCCATTAAAGCAACTGCTGTTGTTGCCGTTCTATTTCGCTCATCTAAAATGGTATTTACTTCAACAAACTCAGCAGATGTAACAATATCAGCTTCCGCTAACATTTCCATCGCTAAGTGGCTTTCACGATAAGATAGACCACCAATTACAGGCGTTCCAACTCCTGGTGCATCATGAGGATCAAGGCCATCTAAATCTAATGATAAATGCACACCATCAGTATGAGATAAATACGCGATTGTTTCTTCCATAACAGCAGTCATACCCATACGATCAATCTCGTGCATTGAGAATACTTTAATACCTTCATTGCGAATAAAGTCTTTTTCTCCTTCATCTAATGCACGTGCACCGATAATGACAACATTCTCTTTTTTCACCTTTGGATACGCCCCGTATAAATCTACAAGCGTTTGATGTCCATACCCTAAACTTGCTGCAAGTGACATGCCATGAATATTTCCAGATGGTGAAGTTTCTTCTGTATTTAAGTCACCATGTGCATCATACCAAATAACACCTAAATTTTTATAATGTTTCGCAACACCAGCTAATGTACCAATTGCGATACTATGGTCACCACCTAATACAAGTGGAAAACGTCCCTCTTCTATAATATGATCCACCTTACTTGCTAATTCGTTACATACAGTTGCAACTTGTGTAAGGTTTCTTAAGCTTGTATTTACATCTATTTCTTTTTCTCTCTCTATACATATATCTCCCATATCTTTAACGTTATATCCAATTTCTTCAATTCTTTCAATTACGCCTGCATAACGGATTGCACTCGGCCCCATATCTACCCCGCGACGCATCTGTCCTAAATCCATTGGAACTCCAATAACTGAGATTTCTTTTTTCATAGATAGTATCCCCCTTTTATGCCTTCACTAAATATTTTAAATCTTTTATATAGTCTGACTCAACTCGACATTTTTCTGTATGGATATACAAATTATTCACTTGTATTCGCCTTAAAAACCCAATTTCAAGACTATTCTATGTATAAAGTTAACTTAATGAAACAACTACCATCATTATTATTAAATAATAATAAAAAACACTCCTACATTTAGAAGTGTTTTTCTGATGCTATTTTCCATACTGCGGCAATATTCTTTGCTGTCATTTCGATATTCTCTTCCGCTACTTTATATGCCTCTTCTAATGTCATAGGACTCGCTGTAATACTAAATACTGCATCGATTCCTTTTTCATGAACAGCTGGATAATTCGGAGATACAGATCCTCCAATAGCAATGACAGGAATACGAAAATGCTTTGCACGCTCCGCAACACCTACAGGGGCCTTTCCATATGCTGTTTGTTCATCTATTCTCCCTTCGCCAGTTATAATTAAATCTGCACCTTCTATATGCTTATCAAAATTTGTATAGTCTAATACAATTTCAATTCCTCTCCGCAAGTTTCCCTTTAACACTGCAATAACAGCTGCTCCCATTCCTCCTGCGGCTCCTGCGCCAGGTATTTTAGATACGTCGCAAGATAAGTATTGTTTAAGGATATTCGCATAATGCTTTAAATTCTCATCCAGCTCTTTCATCATCTCTGCATTCGCACCCTTTTGCCTCCCAAATACGAAAGATGCTCCCCTTATTCCAACTAACGGATTATCTACATCACATGCTGCTTCTATCTTTATGTGCATTAAGCGTGAATCCATACATGAAAAATCAATAGCGACAATCGAATGTAATGTTCCTCCAGATGGCTCTATTACTTCCCCTTCCCCATTTATAAACCTGACTCCTAAAGCTGACAACATACCTGCTCCGCCATCATTTGTAGCACTTCCTCCAAGTCCTAAAATAATGTGCTCAGCTCCTTCGTCTAGCGCATGTAGTATAAGTTCTCCTGTTCCTTTAGTCGTTGTAATAAGTGGGTTTCGCTTTTTAACTGGAACATGTTGTAATCCTGATGCTGCTGCCATTTCAATAAACGCTGTCTTTTTATCTTTAGACATACCGTAAAAGGCTTGCACATGTTCTCTAAGCGGTCCTGTCACATGAAGGGGTATCATTCTTCCATCTGTAGCATCCACAAGTGAATCAACCGTTCCTTCCCCTCCATCTCCAATTGGTATTTTTACGTACTCTGCTTTAGGGAAAATTGCTCCAAATCCTCTTTCAATAGCTTCACATACTTTTATCGCTTTTAAGCTTTCTTTATATGAATCAGATGCAATAACAACTTTCACAATTATCCCCATCCTTTATTTTCGTGTTTTCTCCATTTTAAATGACAAATATGAAAGTTGTCTTTTTAAACACAAAAAAAGCTTACATCATATGATGTAAGCTTCTCTATTAGATGGAGCCTAGCGGGATCGAACCGCTGACCTCCTGCGTGCAAGGCAGGCCATGAAGGATTCGAACCTTCGACCCTCTGATTAAAAGTCAGATGCTCTACCAACTGAGCTAATGGCTCGTAAATGGCTGGGCTAGCTGGATTCGAACCAGCGCATGACGGGGAGTCAAATGACGGGATCGAACCGCCGACCCCCTGCTTGTAAGGCAGGTGCTCTCCCAGCTGAGCTAATCCTCCAAAAGTGGTGACCCGTACGGGATTCGAACCCGTGTTACCGCCGTGAAAGGGCGGTGTCTTAACCACTTGACCAACGGGCCAAAAATTTCAAAACTCTTCCCAAGCTTCCAACCGGGCTTGAACCGGTGACCTCTTCCTTACCATGGAAGTGCTCTACCAGCTGAGCTATGGAAGCATAATGGCTCCGCAGGTAGGACTCGAACCTACGACCGATCGGTTAACAGCCGATAGCTCTACCACTGAGCTACTGCGGAATAATAATAGCCTGGCAACGTCCTACTCTCACAGGGACAAGGTCCCAACTACCATCGGCGCTAGAGAGCTTAACTTCCGTGTTCGGTATGGGAACGGGTGTGACCTCTCTGCCATCATYACCARACTATTGAAGGYATATTCCTTCAAAACTAGATAACATTGCTACATATTATATGGTTAAGTCCTCGATCTATTAGTATTCGTCARCTCCACATGTCACCATGCTTCCACCTCGAACCTATCAACCTGATCATCTTTCAGGGATCTTACTAGCTTACGCTATGTG
>NZ_JBFTQW010000015.1:0-128008 GCF_056399205.1 Bacillus sp. 01N45 | reverse complement strand
AAATAAGGGAGAGAAGAAACATGAAAAAATTAGAAGCAGGGAAAGTAAAGGCATATGGATCATTTATGGCAGTAACATTAGCGAAGAAAAACAAACCAGGTGATGGAACAAGAACAAAAGGAATCCGTAAAGGACTATAAACGCTATTAAATTAAAAAATAAGGGAGAGAAGAAACATGAAAAAATTAGAAGCAGGGAAAGTAAAGGCATATGGATCATTTATGGCAGTAACATTAGCGAAGAAAAACAAACCAGGTGATGGAACAAGGACAAAAGGAATCCGTAAAGGACTATAAACGTTATTAAATTAAAAAATAAGGGAGAGAAGAAACATGAAAAAATTAGAAGCAGGGAAAGTAAAGGCATATGGATCATTTATGGCAGTAACATTAGCAAAGAAAAACAAACCAGGTGACGGAACAAGAACAAAAGGAATTCGTAAAGGACTATAAACCTTCTTAAATAAAGAGGATAGGAGGGAAGAAAAATGAAAAAATTAGAAGTAGGAAAAGTAAAGGGATACGGATCGTTTATGGCGGTAACCTTAGCTAAGACAAAGAAGCCAGGTGATGGCACTAGAGCTAAAGGAGTCCGTAGGCGTTAAAAATTGTAAAATAGAAAACTTGATTTATGAACTATCTAAGAAGAATAGTAGAAATCTAGTTCTACTATTCTTCTTAAAAAATGAAGGAGGAGACAATTATGCTGTTAAAAAAGAATTCTAATACTGTCACTTCTATTGCTAATGAGGAAGAGACAATTGTGTTGCATATTAGTGAAGGTGAATACTATGGCCTAGAGGGTGCTCATAAAGAAATTTGGGATAATTTTAATCAGAATTTATTTGAAAAAAAATCAATTGTAGAAGAATTTTTATCTAAATTCGATAATTCTAAAGAGGAGATACAAAAATTAGTGGATGAAAGTGTAATGGATTTAATTAATTATAAATTAATAATGGTTGTTGATAAATATGAATAACTCTAAAGAATATTTTGTCGCTTTACATAATTTAGTAAGAGGATTGTTAATTGAGGATTCATTTGATGTTGTGTTTAATAAAGTCTCCATTCAGTTCTTTCCAATGTATGAAAGTGCTAAAAGGAGAAAAGCAATGCCGATAAATATAAAAGAACTGATAACATTTAGTAAATATTTATATGAAATGGATGAACAAGACGCTTTAATCGCCTCATGTGTATCTATTTCTTTAACAAATCAAATTGTCCTATATTCAAATGGAATTGATGCAAAATTAAAAATTGGATTTAAAAAAATAGATGAAAAGTTACATTCTCATGCTTGGGTTGAGTTGGAGAATGGAGAAGTTATTGATCCTCAAAATCATCTTGGGAAACTACAAGTAATGCATATATTTAAAATGAGAGATGGAGTTGAAAGGTGGGTTACGGAAAATGAGAATGTGGATAGCTATGTGGGGAGAAAATAATACTATAAAAAAACAATGGAACAAGAATTTAAGAAATTGGTTAAGTTCAATGAAGATAAGTAACCAACTTAATTTTGATAGAGAGGGATTTTTTTTAAGTGAAGTTGATTTCTCTTATAAAGATTCTCATAAAAAGACCAATGAGCAAATTTCCTTTTTAGCTACCCCATTAATTATGAATGGTGTACTAAGTGATTCCTTAAAGCATTCTTATGTTGAAAATTTAACATCAAAAGCTAGGGGAAATCTGTATAAGGGTTTAACATCAAATATAGATTATCAATTACAAAATGCTAATGGTGATTTCACAATTACATATGTTGATCGAAATATGGATAATCTTGTAATAGCTAATGACATTTATGCGACGAGGCCAATCTATTATTATAAACATCCAAATGACGATTTCTTTTGTGCATCAAATGATTTAAGAACGTTGCTATTAAATTATGAAATTCCTTTTACAGTTAATTACAACGCATGCTTAAATTATCCAACTACACAATTTGCAATTAGTGAAGCGGAATATAGCAATGAAACATTTTTTAAAGGTATTTATCGATTACCACCAGCCTCAATTTTACAATGGAATAAAAATGATAAATTAAGTATTCGTTCGTATTGGGGACTAAATAATCTACTTAATAAAGTAAAACATACGAATATTACGGATTATGTGGATGAGTTCAGACAGACAATGCTTGATGTTGTTCAACTTCGTATATCAGATAAAAAGACAATTTTAGATGTAAGTGGAGGCTTAGATTCAGGAAATATTTTAGGAGCTGCAATTGCCAATGGCTCAAGCTCCTCTATTTTTGGAGTTAATCTATCTTTTGAATCTAACGATATGTCATTTAGTCATGATAAAGAACTTGTAACTAAGTTATTACAAGACTTAAACATTGAACATGCCATTATTATGGGGGATGATATTAACAAGATTTTAAATGCAGAAATAGGAAGAGATCCGATGTGGTATATAGATGGACCTGATCCACGAGGGAATCCTTTGTATGATGAAGTTGTAGCAGCAATCTCTATTGAAGTTGGTGCCAATCGTTCCATATCTGGCGATGGTGGAGATTATGTAGCGAGTGGAGAGGAATTAGTCATTGATTCTTTACTTAGACAGAAAAAGTTTAAAGAAGCAGTATCAAAATTATGGAATTGGTCTGATAAAAAGGTAGGAGGATTCTTAGATAAAACATTTACTTATGGAATTGCACCATTTATTCCAGGTTTAAACGAGAGGTTATACTATAAGACCGTTTGGGCTGAAAAAGTGGAAGCGAACATGCCATTTTTTACCACAGAACATATTGAACGTGAAAATAAAGGTAATCAAAGAGAGTATGAGCAGTATAAAAAAAGTAAGGATTTTAAACTTTGGGGACACCGATATCACTATGATTACTTATATCCAAGGGCAAGATGTTTAGATACAACTAGGGTAGCAACAGATTATATGTACCCGTTTTATGATAAAAAAATGATTGAACTTAGTTTTTGCGTTCCACCTGAAGAACATTATGATTTACTAGAAGGGCATAAAAATGGATATTATAAAGGGTCTAAACAATTGATGAGAAAAGCGTTTAAAGATGTTTTACCAGATTATTTATTGAATAGAAAAATAAAAACGACTTATGCACACATGGCTAGAAAATGTTTATTAAATGAAAAACATAATATTTTACAATTGTTCTCAAAAGATAAAAAGAATTTTGTAGCGGAATTAGGGATTATTGATAAGGAGAAATATAGAGACCACTTAATTGCAATGTTAATAAGATCTAATGATCCAAATAATGATTTAGGGATGAGTTTTCAATATTTACGTTCTGTTTTAGAGTTAGAAATTTGGTTACAAGAAGTTGAAAAGGGAAGAGATTATATTTTAGAAAGAAGTAAACCAGTGGATCCTCGTAATATAGGAAAGTGTATTTTTTCTTCAGAATTAAAACAAGCAACATTCTATTGAAAGTAGAGGAGAGCAATGTTTAATTTTTGTAAAAAGCATATGCTCAATTTTAAAAATAATATGAGCATAGCTTTTTTTTTAGGGAAAATAATATGGAAATCTAGTCCGATTTTGGTCATAGTTTTGTTAGTTTTACTTAGTGCTGAAGGTCTAATTGTTGCCATACAGTTATTTGCCACAAGGGAGATTCTAAATGGAATTAAAAATGCAAATCCTAGTGATACATACGTGTATATTTGGGGGATTGTATATTGTTCTACTTTTGTTATAGGAATTTTCTCTGTATCAATTACGAGTTGGATTCAAAAGTTACTAGGTGAGAAATCTATGTTAACAATTAATACGACACTTTTAGAAGCTATAGAAAAAATGCCAGGTATGCGTTTTTTTGAAGAAATCAAATATAGGGATAAACTTGAGACTCTAAGAGACAGTACTAGTTGGTTACCTATGCAAATAGTTGAATCAACAGGCAGTGTAATAACAGGAGGAATTTCATTAATTAGTATCATCATAGTAGTTGGTACGCTTTCTCCTCTTTTAGCAGTGATATTAATTGTAAGCGCTATTCCTTTTGTCATATATGCCAATAAATTTACTGCAATGGAATGGGTATATGAAAATGAATTTGCATCTAATCGAAGAAAGATGTCCTATTATAGGGATAATTTATTAATGAAAAATACGGTACAGGAAGTTAGACTGTTTAATTTGGGTGAATTCTTTTTGAAGCAATATAAAGAAACGTTTGACGTAGTATTTTCAGCATATAAAAAAATTCAAACAAAATCTTTAATTCCAATTACATTAACTGGTTTATTATCTGGGGGAGTATCTGGAATTGGTTATTTGTGGGTAACTTATAAAATAAGTAACGCTTCTTTGACAATAGGAGATATCGCCTTATATTTAACTGCCTTATTTCAATTAAATGTATTATTAAGAAATGTTTCCAATGAATTTGTTGAAACACTTGAGCTTTGGAGAATGGGGGGGGATTTTCATGATTTTGTTAAATTAAAACCGGATGTACAAATCTCTCCAAATTCAAAGTTTGTAGATTTGTCTGAAATGAATATTGAATTTAAAAATGTAAGCTTTAGTTATTCAACAAATAAAGAACATAAAATTCTAAGAAATCTTAGTTTTAGACTGAATGCAAGGCAAAGTACAGCCATTGTAGGAATGAATGGTGAAGGGAAAAGTACAATTGTAAAATTACTTTGTCGATTTTATGATCCCGATGAAGGGGAGATTTTAATTAATAATATAAACATAAAAGAAATAGAAATTCAGCATCTTCGTAAACATATTTCTGCCATCTTTCAATCATTTGGAAAATATGGTTTAGCAATAGATGAGAACATTGGAATTGGTGATTATGAAAGTATTGAAAATAAGAAACAAATTCAAGAAATAGCTAAACGCGTTGGTATACACGAGAAAATTAATAGTTATTCAGATTCCTATAAAACAATGGTAGGAAATGAATGGAATGGGATAGAGTTTTCAGGTGGACAATGGCAAAAAATAGCACTAGCTAGGGCCTTTTTTAGAAACGCTTCTACCCTAATAATGGATGAACCTACAGCCGCTTTAGATATTAAATCAGAAGAGCAATTGTACAATCAATTTTATTTATTAACGAGGCAAAAGACAGTATTATTGATTTCGCATCGTTTTAGTACTGTAAAAATGGTGGATTCTATTATTGTAATTAAGGATGGAGAGGTTATTGAACAAGGTTCGCATGAAGCATTAATGGATAAGCAAGGAGAATATGCAAAGATGTATTTAATGCAAGCATCTAGTTTTTCTTTAGAGGGGACTGTGAAAAATGAAAAGTCTCAATAAGGTATATCATACTTATAAATTTACAAGGGAAACATTGACTTCTTTAAAAATGCTATGGAAAGCTGATAAAGTGGGATTTACCTACATTATGCTCATTAAAATACTGGAATCAATTATTCAGCCATTGCTTATTTGGTTAAGTACTAAGGTAATTGATGATTTATCAAAAGACCCTGCAGCATTATTAAACTCGAATTTCACGTTTTGGATAATCATTACATTTATTATTCTCACAATCACTGCAGATTTATTTAATCCTTTTTTTGAAGTGAAAAAAAGATTGTTGGTAGCGAAACTACAGATGTATATCGATGTATTAATTATGAAAAAAGCTAATACATTGGAGAGTCTTGAGTTTTTTGAAGATAAAGAACTTTATAATAAAATAAGGTCTTTTAGAAATAATGAGTATTGGATTACAATGTGGATTGATTTAATCATGAAATCATTTGGAGGCACTGTAAAGATTATAGCTAGTGTTGCATTACTATTTTCTCTCTTACCGTGGTATCCATTTCTTCTTTTAGTAGTTTCTATTCCAAAACTTATTAAAGAGGTAAATTTAAATCAAGCAACATTTGAAGGTAGGCCAGAATTAATGGAATTAAGGAGGAGAGCTGAATATTATACGTCAGTTCCTCTATTACCACAATTAGCGCAAGAGGTAAAATTATTTCACTTAACACCTTTTTTTAAAGAGAAATATGTTAAGACGGTACAAAAGCTGTCAGCAACTTTAAGTAAAGATCAAAGAAAATTGGCTGTTCATAGTCTGCTTTGGGGGCTTATACAAGCTTGTGTAATTTCCTTTAGCATAATTTTTATTATTTATAGTGCGATTAATAATGAAGTATCAATTGGAAGTGTAGTTTTATTTTTAGGTATGACCATCCAATTATGTGAAGGCGTTAATGAGTATTTTGCATTAATTGCTATAGGGGCGAGGGAAGGAAGACATTTAAGGAACTTACTGAATTTTATTCAATTTCCTAATCCTAAGAGAGTAAATTCATCTTTAGTAGAGAGTCAGGAGAAAGATTCGGGTTTCTATTTATCGCAAGTAGATTTTTCATATCAAAATTCAGAAGAAAGTTCTCTTAGTATAAAGAAATTGCACATACCACAAGGGAAAATTACTGCATTAGTTGGCGAAAATGGAGCAGGAAAAACGACGCTTATTAAATTATTATTAAGACTATATAATCCGAGTCAAGGTTCGATTTACTATAATAATAAAAACTTAAACGATTATGATTCAACTGAATACAAAAAAAAGTGTACCGCAGTTTTACAGGATTTTGTAAGGTACGAAATGTTACTAAGGGAAAACATAGGCCTTGGTGATGTGAAAAATATTAATAATATTCATGAGATTCAACTAGCAAGTGATAAAAGCAATGTAAAGGAATTGCTTCCTACCTTGACAGATGAATATGACACTCAATTGGGGAAATTATTTGGTGGACAAGAATTATCAGGTGGACAATGGCAAAGAATTGCCATTGGAAGAGCATTTATGCGTGATAAAGAAGCAGAAATCTTAATATTTGATGAACCAACTTCAGCACTTGATCCATACGCTGAAGATGAAATAATAAGAGTTTTATCAAACCTGGCGGATAATAAGACTGTTATTATTGTAACGCATAGGTTAAGTACTGCAAAATTAGCAAACCATATCATTTATTTGGATAAAGGACATGTAACAGAACAAGGAACCCATGAAGAATTAATAATTAAAGATGGGAAGTATGCAGAGCTGTATTCTATTCAAGCTAAGAAATACAGCTAATATTTTAATTTGAAGATTTATTTTGTTGAATATAACTCCATACATTGTTTTATGCGAGCTTTACTTATGAATCAATTTACAAGTAAAAGGGGGCTATAAAGATGAAAAAAACGTATAGGATACTATTAATATTAATGTTTTTAATAGGGGTTTGTAGTTTAGTAGAGGATAATGTAATAAAAGTTTCAGCAGATACAAATAAGGTAAATAAAGCAAAATATACTGTGATGGTTTATTTGGATGGTTCTAGTTTAGAGAGTGATTTTGAGCTAGCTTCTGAAGATTTAAAAGAGATGCTGAAGATAGGCTCTTCAGAAGAAGTTAACATAGTTATTGAAACAGGTGGAGCAAAAAAATGGCATACACCTGCGATTAATCCAGAAACCAATCAAAGATGGATAATTCAAAAAGATTCCCTACAATTAATTGAGGATGTTGGACTTAAGAATATGGGGGAATCATCTACACTTAGCGATTTTATGATTTGGGGTATGGAAAAGTATCCAGCAGAAAAATATGCTGTGATTTTATGGGGTCATGGATCGGGATCTGTATATGGATATGGTCATGATGAACGATTTGGATTGGATCCACTTACATTGCCAGAACTTGAAAAAACGTTTAAAGACACTTATGAAAAAACAAGAAAAAAACTAGAGATTGTAGCATTTGATGCTTGTTTAGTTACAAATCTAGAAACTCTTAGTTATATAAATCAGTATGCTAATTATATTGTTGGTTCAGAAGATATGGTTCCAGGTCATGGTTTAAATTATATATATACATTTGAAAAGTTATTAAATAAACCAAATATGAATGGAGCAGAGTTGGGAAGAATCATAGCAGATGGTTTTTATAAGCAAGCCATAGAAAATGAAGAAGAAGATGATATAGCTATGTCTGTAATAGATTTGTCTAAGGTAAAACCTATTACAAAAGCTTTTGATGATATAGCAAGATTATTGAAAGTAGATGTATTAAATGATGATAAATTTCAATCTATCCTTACCGCAAGACGTAATGTAGAGGAGTACGGAAAAATGGATGGCCCAGAGGATTCAGAAATGGTAGACTTGGGGGATTTGGCAAAACAAATGTATTCTCAATATCCATTTTATTCAAGAAGAATTATGAGTGCAGTTGATCAGGCTGTAGTTTATAATGTGAAAAGCCCTTGGAAAAAAGCCACTGGTATTTGTTTATTTTTCCCTTTAGGTGACAGAGAGAGATTTGATGAGAAATTGAATCTTTACAAAAACAATAATTTCTCCAAAGATTATTATGATTTCCTTGAAATATTTATAGGGAATCTAAAAAATAATCAATTCATGAACGTGAGCAACGAATCTTTAAATACAAATATAGTAAAAAAAATTTGATGTGACATATACAGGAATTTAAGTAAATGAAAAGTCAAAAAAGAATGTAATAAAATTAAATGAATAGAAAAATAGTAGTATTATAGTTTTTGAAAATACCTTGATATAAATATACTTTTTTTGTAATATATAGGTATATTGTTAGTTTATTTGATTCCGTTTATTCCCACACCTGATGTGTTGTGGTTGAGTTGTAGAAGTAAGTTTTGTTCTTACTTTAATTTTGAAAGGGCTTCTTTGAGCCGATTAGTGTAAATAGCTTATTTTGCTATACACAATTAATCGACTTGAGGAAGCCCTTTTTGTTTTGGGTGAAGCAAGTATGAAAAAGTATTTCTGTATACAATAACAGATTATAAGCATGCTCTTTGACAAGAAAGGTAGATCTCTATGAGTGAATGTCTCCATGCAATAACATATGCTTGTCCAGTAAAAAGTTGATTCAATTTAAATAAAATCTTTATTTTATTAATTTGTAGGTTAATACAGTTCCCCAAACGAAAAGAACCAAGTAAAAAAGTCTTTGTAGTAGACCTGCAGGTAAGGGGAAAAGAAAAACAAGTAAGATAAGGATTGTTATTACTATTAAGCTTAGTAAACAGAAATATGTCCATTTTCTAGCTTTTTTAAGATTTTTAGCAAAAATAAATAGTCCTGGAAATATAGTAAGCATACCTATCCAAACTAGAATAGAATGTCCAATTAGGTTTACATCTGCAGGAATTAATCCTGAAACTATAGTGGAGATTCCTATTATAAGTATAAAAAATGTTGCTATTTTATTAATTTTTGTTTTTTCTAGATGTTGTGAAATATATAGTACTCCAATACAAAATGTTATTCCATTAAGAATAAAGAGTAAATTCATCCAAAAGTGATTAGGGGAGCATATTTCATAAGGCGCTATTTCGTAGGTGAATTCTCCACAGGTTGTTACACCTAGGTCACTCATTGCATGATGCAAATAGTTATAAGGTGCTGTAGAAGTGAAAATAAAGAAAGGTTCAATTAAAAAGTATAGGCAAGTTGCAATCCAGCTAAATAAGCCAATCCTATTTGATATATACATTAGATTCCTCCCTTGAAAAAGTATAGTTCCATTATAGATGATTACATTATCGAAAGTGAAAAATTGCAATTTGAGAATCGATAATCCTGTTCAATAATATAGGATTTTCTGGACAAATATGCTTAGCGGAAAGACGTATAAAAAATGGATGGAGCAAAACTTTAAAAAATAGTTATTTGAAAATAAATAACCGCAAAAACGTCAGGAAACCCATTAAGTTGCCTGACGTTTTTGCATGGTAAAGGATAGATTCCTCTACAAAAGAGAGAAATAAAGAAAAGTGTTTTTAAATGAAATTCATAAAAGCTCGATAGGCACTACCGAGGGAAAATACCGTTGCTACCGAATGGGCAGTCCATTTAGGCATATTTAATTTTAATGTAGTGTTGTATAAGATTCCGTATATGATACAAATGATTAATACAAATGCTATTAATTGAAGTGCTAACAAAAATAGTGGTTGTTCTAAAGCACTAAAGTGAAGGTTTTTTCTATAAAGTTTCAAATCTGTAGATATTTGACGGGCGATAAGTGAATGTTAACCAAAACGCTACTGTATAAAAAAAGAGAAGCGCTTAATCAGGACGCTCCTCTTAATGCCAATATACAATAACTATTCCATTATAATGTATAAGCGTAAAATATTTAACAATTAGCTATGTGGTAAAAATTTCATTTTGTGTTAGTTTAAATCCCAAAAAGAGCACTTAATAAAGTGCTCTCGTGACGAGATTCATTTTGTAATGACTATTTCAATTTATAGAGAAAGGAATACAGAATATTATATGTGCTTGCAGTTAATTGTGTTCGTTTTTTACAAAAAAAGAGCAGTTAGTAAAAGCTAACTGCTCCAATCATGGAATATGGTTCGAAATGGGTTGTCTATATTATCGACAGAATATTGAGTTTTATTCAGGAGTACCTAAAGGTTTTCTTTTTAACTTAATCCTTATCCTACAAACAAAATAATGGCTAAAAACACAGATAATGAAAATGTCAGAAAGACTGTTATTATACTCCTGAGCATCGCTTTCCAGTTGTTTACTTTAGTTGTGTTCTGCCATTAGGGTGAGATTTTTAATTCTATTAAAAATAGTAACAGCTCGTCCAAACTTATCTAATCTATCTTACATAGTATGTAGTAGTAAATTTAAAGGAGGAATCTAGTATGTCTTATTACTACGATGATTATTGGAAGGATTCCAAAAAGAAATATCATGATTGTCATAAAAGCAGTAAGAGTTATGACAAATGTGATAAAAAACATGAGGAAAAGCCTTGGGTTAATGTAAAAGTGAAATGTTGTTCTGATGATAACGGATATAATCTTGTAAGAGCATCTGCTTTTAGAGCTGTGAGTACAGTTAATCAGAATTTGCCAGCAAATACATTTGTTAAAGTTTTATTCCAAAATGAACAATTTGATTTAGCAAATGAATATAACCCTGCAACATCCATTTTTATACCAAAGACAAGAGGTGTTTATTCTGTTATTGGAACAATTGCGTTCATTCCCAATAATCTAAACGTAAACTATAGAGCGCGGGTTGAAATTCGAGTTAATGGAAATCCGGCAATTGCAATAGATAATGATTTTTTTGGTCCAATAAACTTTGCTAATGTTGTAGCTGTTTCATCGATAATTCAATTGAATGCAGGGGATATAGTTGAGGTTTTTGCACAAAGTAGCGTAGCTGGAGTTATTTCAAATGTAGAAAATAGTACGCATTTTGAAGCTGCAAGATTCCCGTCTCCACAAGTATAAGTAGTATGAAATCTCGTCAGTAATTTTATCTAAGTAAAGTCCCTAATTTATATTTGACCTGCATACATGCAGGTCTTTTTTTTCGATCAAAAAAGGGATGAAAAAAGGGACGTTTCCAAGGATTTTTCAAAACAGAATCGATATTACACTATATCTATACAGTTCTTTGAAAGAAAAGTAGTGTGGGGATAACGTATCTATGCGTTGATAAACAGTTAACATAGAACTCTTTATTAAAACTTTACCGGAGAACGGGCATGGACGGTAAGAATCCGCAAAAAGGACGAAAAGGCTTATTACATTTATATATTCATCTATAGTCCGTGAATGTCGTGGATTTTGTGTGAGCCTGTTGTATTTGCTGGGTTGATGGGTGACATAAACGTTTGATATACAGGTGCTTTAAATATATATAGGGGAGTGCTCTTTTTCGTTTGCCTCTTTTGAGGGGACAAGCATATATTGAAGAGTGTAGGCCAGGCTCATTCGCTTGTATCTATCTTATTTCAATACTCATAAGAAACTCTTTATCATATTAAAAGCATCTACGGGTGCAAGTGCGATCTTTTTATTGAATGAAATGGATATTTGAATGGGAGAATAGTTATAAATGATAGAGCTTAATCCACTCCATGAATGGTGGAAGATGAGTAGTTCCACAAAATGGTATCACTACTTCTGATTGATGCCAATAATTGCAGTGTTTCTTGAAATAAATTGGGTAATTTTAACAATTGTTGATTCTGTTTTATTTAAGAAATAGAATGCCGAATGATAAGACCAATATCAATTATCGTTGACGCTGCCATGATCTGGTTGGCGTCTTGTTTGTTGTTAAGGAAAGATAAGGGGTGAGGTAGACTTGCAAGTTGAAATATTATTAGTCTAAAACAAAAAAACATAGACTAGTAAACAAGCTGTTTTCACTATTTATTCATAGAATATAAAGAATTCTATTTTTAGAGAAGGGAATCATATCTATGGGATGGAATAATAATTTTGGACATTCCCGAGATTGTAATAGATTTTGGGATGATCTAGTATTTTGCGGATGCGGTCGTAGACGCAGAAGAAACGATTTTAACGACTGTCATTGTAAACGTGACTGCGATTGTGATGAGTGTCGTCGCAGACGTAATCATGACCGTGATCGTGATCATGATGATTGTCGAGATTGGTAGAGTCTTTTAAAAGAGTGCATATCTTTATAGCACTCTTTTTTATTGTGTTTTTTCATACTTAATAATTTGAAAGGCGCAGTTTCAATCGGATTTAACGTTTAACAAAACAAACGAACACAACGAACAAAAAAATACCTGAGGCTATTGCCCCAGGTAAGCTTGTACGATTAATAATAATAATTCTGCTAATAATGTAATCTTTAACTGGCAAGGAAAATGCAGGGGATTCAAGGTTAAATCATTTACTTTAAAGTAGCGAATCCGCTGCTTTTTTATTTTACAAAAAAAGAATCTGCAAACATGCAGATTCTCCTGACAATGATTTATGAAGTAAGACCCGAAAATATAATACAATGCTGTATAAATTTAAACAAAATAATTCGTTTATAAGTAAGTAGATTGAACGGAGGGGAACCGTATCGTATGAATTACTCTTCTAGAAATATAAATGAGAAGGAAATACGTCCTTTGGTGATAGAGGTATTACGTGATTACCGGCTGTTAAAAGTAAAATTCCAAAACATACAGGAGCGGAGTTACTATTTCCGGAACTTAGGAAAAGTACAAATGATGAAATTAGATATAGAAGATTAAAATGTGCATTTGAAGAAGTTTTGGATGAGGAAAAGCAACGGGCTTTACAAGCGAAATGCATGAGAAGACGTTATTAAAAAAGAATATAGTAAATACCCTGATTTTAAAGATGGGAACAAATAAAAGTAGCGAATCAGCTGCGTTTTTATTTTATAAAAAATTAACTTTAAACATTTCTTATAGTTACGAATATTTATGTAAATATGGGAAACAGATTTGATTCTTGGAATGAGGGGATCGATGTGGATATAACACATATTATGGCGAGAATAGTGGTGAATGGGAAAGATCTTCCGTTTACTTCAGTTAGAACTTCTGCGTGGATTAATGGACCTGCGAACGATTTAATTGTTACAACTAAGCAAAGAGTGAATGAACTTTATCGGTTTATGTGGTCACGTGTGCCAGTAATGCTAACAATGTATTTCCTTCAGGGTGCTGACGTGATGAGATTTGCTAGGGCTGCTGGAGTTGATGAAAGTGTAACGGGAGAATATATATATCATTTTATTTGGTGATAAGACAAACTTTAAGTAGCCTAACAGCTGCTTTTTTATTTTGAATAGAAAAAAGGAACCTGTAATGGCTCCTTTTCATCATGCTATCTTGTATTTATTAATTTTTCGCTTAACATCCATAAAAGCTAGTAGTGCTGCAATAGCGCAAACACCTTTAAACCAAAGAAATTCAGAAGAAAATAGTCCGCCAAAGAAAGCAACCGAGTGTACAAAACAAGTAATACCAAATAACCAAAGCATGAATTTTAATTCCTTTGAGGAATACTTATAGTTTTTAAATCTTTCCCACATATGTATCAACTCCTATTGTTATGAGGTCCTGTAGTTTTTCTTTTTAAAATCGCGCATGTTAAGGATAAAGAATAAAAGGAAGATAAAAGCTGCGATACCATTAATCCAGTAGTATGTGCGCCCTGTTGTGAAGCCGTTATAGAAGGAGTAGACATTCCAAATTATAAGAAGTATTGAACAAACAGTAGAGATCATTAATGAGCTAAAACTTCTCATGATTTTCACCTCGATTCAAAATGTTAGAACTTATTTATAATTTTACATTTAGATAAATAGATTTACAAGAAGAGGAATTGGAATTTAGTGAATATAAGAAACTAAGACAAATAGAAGATATATATAAATGCTAACACTTATATAGAATAGACAAAAATTATCGCTGATATGTCGTCTTTGAAAATAGCCTTAATCAGTTAAATCATACTTATACGAAATCCTCATAAAAACAGTTTATAGCATTACGTATTATTCAGTTGAGAGACCTTCAATTCAAATAGGACGCAAGTTAAGTGAATTAAAATTAAAGCAACAAATCAATGGTATTAATGATAAAGCTGGATAAAATCAAGTTTTATGTATTTAAAGAGGGGAAACTGTCTCTTTTTTATTTTTAACAAAATACGGATTTTGTATGGAATTTCCTGCAATGAATTCACCAAGAATAAGGTTGTCTCATATCATGTAAAGATTGCTTTATTACGATTACAAAAGGGTGTGAACGTATTGGAAGATGTTTATGTAAAAATTGACAATTTAAAAGCAGAACAAAAAGAAATTATGCGAGATATTCGTAATTTAGAAACTCGCACAACAATTAATGAGAAGGACATAGCTACAATTAATAAGCAATTAGAAAAGATTAGCCTGAATACAACTTGGATTCTACGAATTATTATTAGCGCAATCACTATGTCGGTTTTGGGTTTAATATTAAAAGGCATGATTTAAAATTTAAAAATAAAAGTACTTATGGAGAGGGGGACAAGTGTCTCTCTTTATTTTTATCGTTTTAGCCAAGAGGGTTCCTTTAGAACATGGCATGGGTGATCTTTACGATTGAATAGGAGACATTAGTCATTGCTTATCGATGGTAAAGTCGACGTATATCATTTAAAAGGAAACCTATGCAATAATGAAAATATCAAATTTTTTAATTCAATCATTTCAATTTCGCAAGTGTATTCTTAATCTTCCACATATCGGTGGGGTATCTTTGTATAATCTGATCGTATCTCTAAATCACAACTTTTACCTCATTATCATCGAGTTAAAGTTTTAAAATGCTCCAAAATGAAAAATACGCTATTCTTTTTGTAGAATCATAGGAATGGTTGGCGTATGTTTCATTTTGTTTTGCTAACTTGATTTTGATGTGACGTAATCGTAAGTATTTAAAAATTTAAAAAGCCCCTCAATCATGTTATAGGGACCTTAATCACGCAAATGATCTGTAAATCAATTTATCTTTGATATACAGATCATTTGTATGATAATATTTATAAAAAATTGCTAAACCATGGAATTACATAAATGCTTTTAGAAGTTCTTGAATTAATGGTATTGCTCCACCTATAAATTTTAAAACTGCCATTGCGATTTCCATATTATTCGCTCCTCTGTTTTTGTATTAAGATGTGTTGAATCTTTATAACCTTATTATAGTAAGCGCTTACATATATAACAATACATTTTTGTATGCAATATTGCATATTTATACGTTTAGACAAAAATTATATCTCTACTAGTCATTCTTTAATGGTACCATACGGAGGTGAGAGTCTTTAAGGGTTCGCCATAATAGGAGGAAATATGGAAAGAGTACAAGTGATTTACAGTAATCTGAAAATTAAAAGTTGGGCTAAACAGGTATTAGCTGTAGGAGGAATATTAGGGTTCTGCTACTTGGTGTTATATGTTTTTAGTTTCTTAGTTGTTATGTAAAAATTATATAACTAAACTAGTAGAGTCTTGCCTTGATAGGTAAGGCTCTTTTGTTGTATCTGTGATGAGCAAAATACATACAAAACCTCTCAAGTTTGTCAGGTACTATGTATGGTGCCTTATTTCTCTATATTTTAGAACACTAATTCCTATCATTGAAAGTAAATAAACTTCTATTTAAAAGTACTCATTTATATTGAAAACACAATTTTATTGATAAAAAATGTGTTTTTATTAGATACATCTTAAAAAGACAAGTATAAGTTATATTACGTTTTGGTGAAATTTTTTTATCTGTGAAAAGGATTTAAATCTTACAAATAGATTTGATCCCTTTCTGTATATCGTAATTCCTATATTACCATATGAATATAATATACTGAAAATGATTTAAAAGCAAGAATATTAGTAGGGGTCCGCCACATGTCCATCAACTTAAGATTTTAATGTATGTGAAGTCTTTGTTTCATAACAAGAGAAAAAGAGCACCTTGTATTAGTGCCCTTTAGAAAATTGCATAAGATAATTACTACATACTTAATCAACTGTAATATTTATCGCAAGAGTTGCTTTCACTATTACAGCAAATACAGAATGTTTTTTCAACGAATATACTAACACCACCATTTTCGTTAGTTGCATTTGTGAAAATAAGACTTTTAAAATCTTCTACTTGAAATATTCTAGTATCAAGCGCCTCCAAAGTAACAGTAATTGGTCTAGAAGAATTCCTTGTCACAATGGTTACTGTAACAGGAGGGAGACCACCAATAACAAAAAATTGAAGTAATGCTTTATTATGGTTGTTAGTAAAATCTTCAAATGCAGTGATTGTTGAGTTAGGGGGAACAAAAATATCTAGTAGTATATTTCCATTTAAATTAATCCCAGTACCAGATATTGTATGTGTTGCAATGGAGCAGGAAGCTTTTTGCTGTGCACAATTCGATTGTTTTTTATAACATTTTTTATCGTTTTTGTAAAAGTAATCAGCCATCTTTATCTTAATCTCCTTTTCGAGGTATCGATATATTCTATTTATCAAAAAGGAAAAGTGCTTGTACAAAAATATGAAATCCGCTCTATAAAGCTGAATGAAAACGCTGTTTTAAAAGGTATTCTTTGAATTTCTATTTATACTAATATAAATGAAAAATGAATAAACTTGATATAACATACAAAAGATTGTTCAAGAAAGAGCAATATCTATAATAAAATTTGGAGGTAGAATTATGATTGAAAATTTAAAAAGACATCCTCATTATGGTCACACTTTAGCTGACCATCCTATGGAGCATCATCGTCATCCATTATCACATCACGGTCCTATTGTTCATGTTAAAGGAATCATAAAACAAGTGGAAGAAGATGATACAAACCCTCAAGGGGGTACTCATCAACATATTATAGTTGATCAAGTAGAACTTATTGATGCTCATGGGTTACCAGAATCATTAACCATCGATACCATAGTATTTTGTGCAATTCGTTATGGGGATAATTTAGGAATACCAAATCGTATCCCGGATTTAGAAGAGGGAGAAGAAATTGAATTACAAGGTGAGTATTTAGATAAAACTACTGCGACTCCAAGCGAAGGTAATCCAGGGTATGCGGTAATACACTTTACTCATCGCCCTGTAGGATTTATTAAGTATCATGGGAAAGAGTACAGATAGAGATTTGAATATCAGAAAAAAACAAAACTAATTTCCAATTTGTTGAATGGAATGTATCACATGTAAGTGATACATTCCATGAATTACTTTATTACTAATAAGTATTTTATATTTAAACGTTTTGCATAACTTTACTCGAACTTTATGGGTGGAAGAGTTAAGGAGGAATCATAGATGAAGAAGGAATTGAAATTAGCGTTTTCTGGAGGTGGGTTTAGAGCGACTTTTTATGCATTAGGGGGATATAAACGTTTAGTTGAATGCAAGCTAGATCATTGTGTAAATAGTATTAGTTCTGTTTCAGGTGGCAGCATTACTGCCGCCGCTATTATGCTTGCATTGCATAAAGGTGGATCATTCCGTAATGTAAATGATTTTGAAGAACGCGTAGTGAATCCATTGGTAAAGTTAGGACAAATAGATCTTCGTACCAAGTTACTCACGAATTCGTTTACAAAACAAGCATTATCTTTCAAGTCTATTCGTGAAAAATGCAGCAAAGCCTTTCCTACAATGTTAGATAAATATTTATGTGAAGGGGTAAGAATGAAGGAATTAGAAAATTCCTCTATAAAATGGTACTGTAATACAACTTGTTTAGATACGATGAGGATGTTTTATTTTTCCAATCAAGAAATATATGGAACACTTATTGGAAAATCAAATGATTTTGATGATATTACAGTTTCTTATGCTGTTGCGACCTCAGCTGCTTTTCCAGTTTTATTCGCACCTATATCACTATCATTAGAGGGAAGAAATTTTAGTGATCCAGAAAATAGAATGCAGGGGAATCCTTTGTTGAAATTTGACACACTTTGGTTTTCTGATGGAGGAGTATTTGATAATATCGGGACTGAGCCGATATTAATATCAGATGGTGAGAACAAAAACAGTAGCTCCTCTTCAAATACAAAACATAGAAAGGAGCCTATGAAATTTATTCCTGATCCAGACGCAGGTATTGATGAAATTTACCTTGTTTTAGACGCTTCTGCATCTGAAAAATTTTGGAAAGAAGATGAAATACCTTCACATTTTGAATTAACTAAACGGATTTTAGATACATCTAATAGTCAAATTGTAGTTTTAAGGAGAAGATTATTAAAAACCTTAGATTCCAAAATATACCCAGGATTGCAACTTATTCTTAGTAAACCTATTCAATCTTTATTCGAAAAAAATAATAATCCTTTTTATAATGATAAAACTCCTTTACCTGATTATAAATTACCAAATCGTTCTAAGGATGTTGAAAGTCTGTTAGCTGGTCTTCGCACTGATTTAGACAGCTTTCATGATAGTGAGATTAATACTTTAATGCGTGCGGGCGAAATAAGAATGGATATCGCGTTAAGGTCGTTATTACCTGAGTACATGGAGAATATAAATACCGTGCCTATTCCTGTATTTCCTTCGGAAGATATGGATGATTTAGAAAAAATATTACGCCGAGGTGGAAAACATAGATTTACGGGAGGATTTTTTGAGAATTTACATGATGTAGATAAATTTTAAAATATTGAAAATGTTTTGTGTAATTTTTATTTTGTTTAAAAATACTAATAATATTCATACGCTTGTAGTTTGAAATTATCAAATGGGGAATTTAAAAAAATAAATTAAAATAGTCAAAATGAGAATTAGCTAAATCAAACAATAGATAAAACTGAATATTATGTTGATAAAAGAAAATCATAGTTGTCATGCATGAGTGATAAAGTTAATCAAAAGAAATTAATAAATTTTAGAAGAGGGATTTTAAAGGGATATTATATAGTCCTACTAGAAAACTAGAGGACATCAATTCATTAAAGCAGCAATGAAAGTTGTTTTAGGAATAGGTGTTCTTTTTATTTTGAAAAGAGAGATGGGAAAATGAAGGTACTAAGAGATCAGTTACGTGAGTGAAAAAGCAATCCAAGAAAAGAAAGAAGAAAAAACAAAAAGAAAAATTAAGTACTCGTGAAATTGGGGGGAATGAGGATGCAAAGTCCTTATTATGAACGTAGACGCGAAGCGTTAAGACAAAAGTGATTTTAAAATAAAAAGGAGTGCTTTTACATGATTAAACAATTATCTTTCTTACCAAAAATCGATAGAGCAGCAACGCAAGAGAAGTTAGAGGGTGTTCTTATATAAACAGTTAGGAATGATTTGTAAGGAAATGAAAGTCACTCCTCCTTATGAAAGGAGAGAACATGGCCCTATACATAATGTTGGAAAGGCTTTGGAGGATATAGCGATTGCTAATTTGCAACAAAGTGAGCATGAAGAGTGGCTGGAGTTAATGTCATTTTGTATTGATTAGTTTTTAAGCCGCTTAGATCATGGCTGTACTGGTAAGATACAGAGGGAGATTATTAATAAGCGTTATTTAGAAGAATCTGTATGTGATTATATGGTCTATAGCGAAATTGGAATGGCTGAACGTATTTATCATCGTTGGAAGTTAAGAGCAATTTCTAATTTAGCTTTTGCTCTTAAATTAGAAATTAAGAAGTAATTGATTTAAAGCCAAAAAAAGACCACCCTTTTAGGCGGTTTTCTTATTCATATATTTGTACCACAATTATTTTTTTGTATGTGGTTAAAACTAGTTTTTAAGAAGCATATGCTTTAGCAACTGCAGAAATTCTTTATCACTTTTATCATCTTTCATATAATCCTGTTCATAGTTAAAAATCATTCGCACTAACATAAAAGCTGTTAGCGGTAATGGTACCTTATGAAAAGTCCCTTGCTGATAACCTTTTTCAAGCAAATTACTTATCATTTTAATTGCTTCTTCTTCAGATTTTTTAAAACAAGCTATAATTTCAGGTGAATGGTATTCTTTATATTCTTGAAAGAGTGTAGAAACAAATGGGTCTTGATGATATTCTAGGCTGATATAATGAAGGATTTTTTGTATTCGAAGTAAAACATCCTTTTCCTCTTTATATAAATCAAATAATTGTGAGCGTTTAAGTTGAATATGACGCATATAGCAGTCACATAATATTTGAGTTTTATCTGTATAGTAATAATAAATAGTTCCTTTACCAACTTTAGCTTTCTTTGCAATTTCATCAACCGTTGTGTTACGGACACCACGCGTAGAGAACAGTATTGTGGCAGATTGAATGATTTTCATTTTTTTATTTTCTTTTTCTAATTTTATCATTGTCTACACCCTATCCTTGATATATTTAGCGAAGTTTTCGGTCTTTACATACTGTATTAGTTCATTTGTAATTTTGTAACTCTTAATAGAAATTCCTCTATTTGTTTCTTATAGAATAACATACACCATTCTTATTTCTAGTATATAACTATAATAGAATGCAACTTTCTAATTTAGGGATAAAATGAAAGTGTGAGGTAATAATTTTTAATCGGACGATGAGAATTTAAATGAAAGGGGATAGTTACTTCTTT
Source organism: Bacillus sp. 01N45 (assembly GCF_056399205.1). Classification (NCBI taxonomy): domain Bacteria; kingdom Bacillati; phylum Bacillota; class Bacilli; order Caryophanales; family Bacillaceae; genus Bacillus; species Bacillus sp. 01N45. The sequence goes on along the minus strand of NZ_JBFTQW010000015.1, from coordinate 107,091 downwards.
CTTGATTGAATTGTTTGATTTTTTATTCAATTCATTTTATTATATAAACATGACTAAAAGATGGTTTTAGTCGGATTTTTTTACGGAAAACCGACTGATATTTGATTTTAGTCGGTTTCTATACTATTTGAGAGAAGGTAGACACTATGTGTGGAATTGCAGGGTGGATAGACTGGTCTAAAGACCTGTCTCATGAACAAGAAACGTTAAAAAAAATGACAGATGCTATCATTCACCGAGGGCCTGATGCAGAGGGGCATTGGTTTTCAAAACGAGCGGCATTAGGTCATCGACGTCTCATCGTCATTGATCCTGAAGGTGGCCTTCAACCTATGCTGTATAAAGATGGAAATGATACGATTGGTCTTACGTTCAATGGAGAAATTTATAACTATCAAGAATTACGTAAAGAACTTGAGGAGAAAGGTCATGAATTTCAGACAAAGTCTGATACAGAGGTATTACTACATGCCTATTTAGAATGGCAAGAAGATTGTGTTCAACACTTAAATGGGATTTTTGCTTTTGGTATTTGGGATGAAAGATTTGGGAAATTGATGCTTGGTCGTGATCATCTAGGTGTGAAGCCTTTATTTTTCGCTCAAAGAGGGAGTGCAATTCTCTTTGGTTCAGAGTTAAAAGTTTTACTTTCGCACCCACTTGTAGATGCAGAAGTAGATAAAGAAGGACTTTCTGAGGTATTTTGTCTTGGACCAACACGTACTCCAGGTCATGCGATTTTCAAGGATATACACGAGGTGCGTGCTGGCCATTATATGACGTTTACCTCTAATGACTCGAATACGACACAGTATTGGAAACTTAAAAGTAAAAACCATATAGATGATATTAATATGACAGTGGAGACTATCCGCTCCATTTTACAAGATACGGTTAAACGTCAGTTAATTGCTGATAGACCAGTGGTATCTATGCTTTCCGGTGGTTTGGATTCAAGTGGTCTAACAGGTTTAGCAGGAAACGAATTTGGGAATAAAGGGGAACACCTTCATACATATTCCCTGAATTTCATCAATGATGAAAAAGACTTTGAGCAAGACTTCCTTCGTTTTGATCGTGATGAACCTTGGGTGAAACGTGTGGCTGAATATGTAGGAACAAAGCATCACTCTATAGAGTTGGGATCAGATAGTTTAATAGAGCATTTATTAATTCCAATGCGAGCGCGTGATCTACCTGGAGTTGGGGAACTAGAAACATCACTTTATTTGCTATTTAAGGAAATGAAAAAAGACGCAACAGTTGCACTTTCAGGCGAATCCGCAGATGAAGTATTCTCAGGGTATCCATGGTTCCATCAAGAGAAGTTTCTAGATGCAGAGATATTCCCTTGGAGTGTTAATTTATGGTATAGTACAGAAATTTTATCAGAGGATTTTAAAGCGAAGATTAACCCTGAAAAATATCAAAAACAAAAATTTGAAGATGCAGTTGCTGAGGTTCCTTTTTTAGAAGGTGAAAGTGATCTGCAAATGAAGCAACGTCAAATGTCTTACATGTTTATTACACGTTTCTTGCCATTTATGCTAGAACGAAAAGATCGTACAAGTATGATGAATGGCTTTGAAGTACGAGTTCCATTTTGCGATTACCGGCTTGTAGAATACTTATGGAATGTTCCATTCGAAATGAAAAGTATAGACAATATTGAAAAAGGTATTTTACGTCGAGCTTTTGAAAATGTACTTCCAGAGGATGTACTTTATCGCAAAAAAAGTGCATATCCAAGCACAAAGGATGCTTCATATCTACAAGGTATTAGCGATTGGATGCTACATGTGTTGAACAATCCTGAATCACCTATTTTGCCATTAATTAATGTAGAAAGAGTTCGTGCTATTGCAGAAGGAAAAGACGAAGTAATTTCAGGTAATGATGCACGAGGTATAATAGATTATTTACTTCAAGTTAACAGTTGGCTTCAGGAATATAATATTAAATTAGTATGGTAGATGTAATTTTCAAATAAAGAGAATAGCTGAAACATCAATGACCTAAGTGAACCGCACCTCCAATGTATTAGATAGTTATCTAATAATTGGAGATGCGGTTTTATTATTTTGATTTGCAATAACGCTAATCAGTTAGTAAATTAGAATTGAATAAGGGACATGGAAAGAACTAGGGGGAATAATATGAATTGGAGGTCCCACGTAAAGGAGAATACGATGAACCTTTTAATTAGAGAATTAGAAATAGATGATTTAGACAATTTACCGGAGATTGATGATAGTTTTATAGTAAACTCTCGGTTAATTTTTTCTCTTTCAAAAGTAAATAAGCAAATAGAATATACAGTAGAAGACGTTCCAAGTTATGAGAAAAGTTATTTACAAGATCAATATGATGATGAACTAGCGTACACTGAATATATAAATAAGCCTGAACAAGTAATTTACATAGCAATTTTACATGATCAAATTATAGGAGTAATGGTATTGAAAAAGAATTGGAATCACTATGCTTACATAGAAGATATAAAGGTGGATAAAAAATATCGTTCACTTGGAGTTGGTAGGAGGTTAATTGAGCAAGCAACGCAGTGGGCAAAAGAAAGCAATATGCCAGGTATAATGCTTGAAACACAAAATAATAATGTAGCAGCATGTAGGTTCTATGAAAAATGTGGGTTTGTAATAGGTGGGTTGGATTTTTTAGTATATAAAGGGATACATGAAGAAAGCGATGAAATTGCAATGTATTGGTATTTGCATTTCAAATGAAAGTAAACTAAAACTTGAATATATAAATTCCTCGCTGTTACATTCGGGACAAGCAAATAACTAAAAGAAAAAGGAGGTTTCTTTCCGAGAGTAGGGGGCATCTTTGATCTTGCTACCGATAATCAAATGATATGTGAATTAGATTTGAATAAAATCAATAGGTAAGTATTTACGGTTGCCTTTCTATTTTTTTAGAATTGTTTTAGTGAATCAAAATTCTATTTTTGTATATATCTTTTGTACTAGTAGATATAAGTCTAAAAGTATGTACAATTACACCATTTGGCTAGTGGGTAAATTTTACGAACTGATATATACTAGTATTGTGTCTTGCCTATTTAGGTGCAGTACACAGCCGGTGATTGGCTAGTGGATGTTCTTCCATTTTGCCAGTGCCGGTTTTTTAGTGGATAATAAAGAAAATGAAGTTTTTATAAAGAAAGAAGGGGTTGTTTTGAAAGATGTAAATTCTATCTTTATGAGAGAAAAGATTGCTAGTTCCTATCTTTATTTTATTTCTTTTCTTGGTTTGGTTACTATAACTATATCTTTACTTGAAATTAAAATCCCTTCTCATCCAACAATACTAATATTGTTGTTACTATTTATGGGGATCGCAGAGTATTTTCCTGTAAGATTTTGGAGAGGAACTAGCTCGCTTACCTTTCCGATCATTTACGCAATGAATTGGCAGTTTGGAATCCATGTAACTATTATTGCTATTGTACTCGTTACACTACTTATTCACCTGCACCGTCGTTCACCGATACAAAGAATGTTATTTAATAGTACTCAGCATGCACTTAGTTTGATCTTGGCCGAATGGTTTTCAAACAAATGTATGTCCTTATTAATTAATAAGATAGTTATGTCAGTTCTATATGAAAATTTAATATCTTTGTTATTATTTTGCGTGTTTTTTTGTTTTTTCAACAATCGTTTTTACGATTTGTTAATGCTACTCCTTCTGCAGCCATATTCAATCCATCAGTGGTATAAAAAAACTGTAACGGTATTTCTTTGTGAAACTTTTGGTTTCTCTTATGCGGCACTGATGCACGTATTAATTAGTACATATAGTGTGGAAGTAAACGAGATTACAGTACTGTTTTTCTTTTTCCCACTTGTAGCAACTTCCGTTATTAGTTCTTTTTCTGTACGGATAAGGATGGAGAAGGAACGATTATATGAGTTATTTCTTATTACGACCGAAATTAGTCGAGGATTAACCGGAGGAAACTTGAAACATATTAAACAAGCACTTAAAGGTTTTTTTGGCATACAAGCATATGTAATATGGACAAAAGATGATGGGAACTGGAATATTCTATTAAAAGATGGGAAAGTCCGTTCTGATATATCTGATGATTCAGAAAAGTTCAGGGCGTTTGAGGAACTTTCTAAAAATCTTGTATTTAATGGTTGGAAAATTGGTACGGCTCCTAGAGATGAAATATTTGATAGTGTTATACGCTCACTTGTATATTTTCCTCTTATAGTAAATGGTGAATTAGTCGGAATGTTTGTTGCAGGGAAAAGTAGAAATGCGGGTTTCTTTCCGGAAGATGTACAGTCGTTAGCTACATTTTCTAACCAATTAGCTAACGTTGTTAAAACAAGGATATTGATTTCTGAACAGGAAAAAAGAATGATTTTAGAAGAAAGAAATAGAATCGCCCGTGAAATTCACGATGGTATTGCGCAAACATTAGCCGGGGTGATATTCCAACTAGAATCCGCGCAGAAAAAATACCGTGATAAACCAAAAGATATGCAGCAAGTAGTTGAGAAAAGCATAAAAGATTTAAGAGGAAGTCTAGGAGAAGTTCGCTATTCTATTTATGCTTTAAAACCATATCCGACACAACAATTAGGCCTTAAGCAGGCAATAGCAAGTAAAATAAAATCTTTAAAACAAGAATATGAACTAGACATTACCTATCATGAAAGAGGTCATGCACGTGCGCTTAGTTTTTCAAAAGAAAGAGTTATATTTGATACATTACAAGAGAGTTTGCAAAACATTGTAAAACATGCACAAGCAAAAAAGGCTGATGTTTTACTCAGTTATCAAAGTGAACACGTTCTTTTAAGGGTTAAGGATAATGGAGTTGGCTTTTCACTATTTGAGTCTATGGTTAAAACAAAGAATGAGCCACATTATGGTATATTACATATGAATGAACAAGCTGACCAATTAGGGGCTACTTTACAGATTGATAGTTCTGTAGGAAAAGGGACAGAAATTACACTGTTAATTCCAGATTCACAAACAAGGGGTGCGTAAAATGATTAAAATATTAGTAGTAGATGATCATGCTTTTTTACGGGATGCAATTCGGAGCATACTAGAGGATGAATCTGATATGAAAGTGGTTGGAGAAGCTAGCTCTGGGGATGAAGTATTGGGAAAAGTAGAAGAATGCGGACCAGATTGTATTTTGATGGATATTAACCTGCCAGGGAAAAATGGGATTGAAGCTACAGAGTTAGTGAAAAAAAATTATCCGAGTTGCCGAGTACTTGTGTTTACAATGTATGAACATGATGAGTATTTAATGGATGCACTTCAGGCCGGTGCTGATGGTTATTTATTGAAGGATTCCTCATCAGAGCAGGTAGTAGCAGCAATTCGAATGTTATATCGAGGCGATTCCGTTATTCATCCGCGTATGACTAAAAAATTAATTACATATCATCAGCAAAAAATGAAAGTAGAATCAAATGAAAATGAACTGACGGAACGTGAAAAGGAAATTCTCTTTGAACTAGTAAAAGGACTTAGTAATAAAGAGATTGCTGAAGTTTTATATATTAGTGATAAAACAGTTAAAATTCACATCAATAAAATTTTTAAAAAGCTAAATGTGAAAAGTCGTTCGCAAGCAGTGATTTATGCAGTCCGAAATCAATTGGTTCCGCTAGATTAAATAAGAAATCTTTCAAAGAACTATCGTGTTGCTTTATTCTGTATCACAAAGAATAAAGGACAAGATAGTTCTTTTGTACTATGTAGGCATAGAATCCTTAGAGAAAAGATACTCCTTTTGTTCAATTTTCAGAATAATCTAAATGTGGAATAATAAAAATAGAATTACATTTTAACCTTGTTAATAATTCATTTTGTAAAAATATTTTGTTGAAAATAAATGATGGGGGGCTCTTATAGAAAGAGTAAAGTGAGTGATTAGCTATATGAGGTATGGGGATGGCAGTAGTGTTGGAAATCTTTCATGATACAAAAGATTAAGATTAATAGAGTTTCCAATGCTAAATGGGAATTTAAGAATCAATTTGTTTCAAAAAATAATATTAAAAATGGGGAGATGCAATATGAAACGAGGGAAATTTGGAAAGATTCTTATTGGAACGTTAACAGCTGGAATGTTATTGTCTCAAGGAATTCCATATAACGTATTAGCGGAAGAGGTAAATACATCTACTTTAACTGGAATTGATGATGCAAATGCTATCTTAAAAGGCCTTACAAAGGAACAACGTAAAGCCTTAAAAACGTTAGATACAAAACCGGGTTTTGTTATTTCGCCAGGTATCAATACCGCAAGTCCTAATAATGTAAATGTGATTATAGAATTTAAGCAAGCACCTAGCAAAATTGAAGTATTAAAACAAGCGGCTAAAGGGAAAAAGGTAGCTCTTTCAAATGCGGAACAAAAGGTAGAAGCATCACATAAAGGATTTAAAGCAGAGCTTGAACAGCTTCAAAAGAATAAAGAGAAAGGGACAAATTTAAAAGCTGCCAAAATAACAAGAGAATATAAGAATGCTTTTAATGGTGTAGCGATTTCTATACCTGCGAACATGATTGAAGATTTAGTTCGTACCGGTATGGTTAAGCGTGTATGGGAAGATCATGAGGTTAAAATTGATTTGCCGAAAGAAACAGCTAAGACTGCTGTTGAACCAAAAATGGCAGATAGTGTACCGCAAATTGGTGTGGACAAGCTACATGATGAAAAAATAACAGGTAAAGGAATTAAGGTAGGCGTACTGGACACCGGTATTGATTACAACCACCCAGATTTAAAAGATGCATATAAAGGATACCGTGCAAAACAAGGTGAGGACCCAAGCAAAATAGATCCGAACTCCATAAAAGGATGGGACTTTGTTAATAATGATGCTGATCCAATGGAAACAACGTATAAGGATTGGCAAAATTCTGGAGGATATCCTGAGATTTATGAGGGAAGTGCATATTATACATCCCATGGTACTCATGTAGCTGGGACAATTTCTGCAGACAAAAAGAATAATGTAGATTATGCGGTTAAGGGCGTTGCTCCAGATGTAGATTTATATTCATATCGCGTATTAGGTCCATATGGAAGTGGACAAACAAGCGGTATTCTTGCTGCGATTGATAAAGCAGTGAAAGATGATATGGATGTTATTAATTTATCACTAGGAGCGTCTATTAATGATCCTTTATATCCTACTTCTGTCGCAGTGAACAATGCGATGTTAGCTGGTGTTGTTACAGTAGTAGCAGCTGGTAATAGTGGTCCGGAAGAAGGTACCATTGGATCTCCTAGTGCAGCAGCACTTCCCATTACAGTTGGAGCCAGTGACGCTGCAATGACTATTCCAACGTTTTCCGCCGATGCAGGTGATGTACATGTAGATAAGATGATGCTACTTGGAAAAAGTTTTACTGATAAGATTGAAGATTTGAAAGGACAATCCTTATCGGTTGTATATGCAGGGCTTGGGAAATCAGGTGATTTTACAGGGAAAGATGTAAAAGGGAAGTTAGCTCTTATCCAACGCGGTGAGATTACATTTGATGAAAAAATTAAAAATGCTAAGGAAGCAGGCGCAAAGGCAGTAATTGTATATAACAATGTAGATGGGGAAATTACAAGTTATCTTGGAGAAAGTACTTCATCTATTCCATCGTTCCGCTTAACAAAAGGAGATGGTGAGAAATTACAAGCAAAAGCTGTACAAGGAGATGTGTCGTTAGCGTTTGGGGAACTTAGTAATATAAGAACAGAGGGAGATCACTTAGCTGATTTCAGCTCCCGTGGTCCTGCAACTAAAACAGATGATATTAAGCCAGATATTGTAGCACCAGGTGTGTCTATCTTCTCAACCGTTCCGGAATATATTAATGATCCAAAGGATGGAGAAAATTATCCGGTAGCGTATGGACGTATGTCAGGTACATCTATGGCAACTCCTCATACTGCGGGGGTAGCGGCACTCATTTTACAAGAACATCCAAATTATAGTCCATTTGAAGTAAAAGAAGCACTTATGAATACCGCAGTTGACTTAAAAGAAGAGCGTTCTGTATTTGAGGTGGGATCAGGAAGAATTGATGCATATCGTGCAGTTCATGCAGATACATCTATCGAGGTTATCGATAAAACATCAAACGTTGTAGATGATGAAGAAGTAGAAATTGAAGAAAAAACAGGTTCTATTGCATTTGGGTATAAAAATCAAATTGAAACTGGGCCTATTAAAGATAGCCGAAAAGTGTTAATTAAGAACAGCAGTAAAACAGATGGGAAAGAATTTAAATTAGAAGTAGAGTTTTCACCTACAAGTGTAGGTGTGCAAGATGCAGCGAAGAATGGTGTGAAGCTAAACGTACCAGATTCTATTAAAGTAGCTCCTGGTACATCAGGGGAAATTAGTCCTGAAATTATCATTCCGGAAAACGCTGAATTTGGCAGATATGAGGGCTATATTCATATTTCAAATAAAAACAATGAAAAAGAAGTATATCAAGTACCATTTGCAGTTAAATTCACAGAAAAAGGGATTGCGTCTGTGGATTTACTAAGAGATGCAATGGCAACAGATGCTTCTAAATTCCATCCATTTATGGAAAGACCAAGTTCGCCGTTGACATTTAAATTAAATAGTCCCCTTGAAACCATTGATGCAGTTGTGAAGGACCGAAAGACAGGGAAGGCACTAGGAGTCGTTGGTACACTTAATGCAAGTAGTCTAACACCAAATGTTGAGTATATGATGTTTTCTGGTATGGGAGGGTATGTACTTCCATTCACAGGAGATCCAGCTCATCCAATTGGAGATAAACCTGTTATGTTGTCTGATGGAGATTACGAATTGAACTTCGTTGGATATGATAAAGAAGGAAAATCGTATACAAAAGGCGATAGCATAATCATTGATAATGTAATACCTGAAATGAAATTTAAGGATGTAGAACCTGGTATACACGAAGTCAATGATTCCATGTTTAAAGAAGAAGACGGTCAACATGCATTATGGGTGCATGGTAATATTTATGATTCTACAGTAGATGCATTAAAGGCAAAAGGCCTGCAGTATGATCAAAAAGCGAATCAAATCGTATATTATCAAAACTCAGCCTTCCCATCAGGTTGGTTGAATACAATTCAAGCAAATGGTGATTTTAAATTTGGAGTACTTCCAGAGGAAATAAATGAGCCATTAAATTTAAAATTATTTGGATATGACCTTGCCACTGCAGGGAATATGGCAACTGGATATAAAGATTATGTCTTTGTAAAAGAAGGGACAGAATACGCTGTTCCAAGTTATGACAAAGATAAAATAAAATTAGGTGAAAAAATTACGTTAACTTTGAATCTTAATAATGTAAAACAGCTTATGTCAGGTACATTTGAAATTCCTTATTACAAGCAGCTCTTTAAATTTACAGATGTGAAACCAAATTCAGCACTTACGGAATATGTAAAACAACATGGACTGAACCTTAAATTAGAAGATCCGAAGATAAGTGAAGAAGGAACTTGGGAAAACAAGGTGAAAGTTGGCGCGTCATTGGAAGGAAAAGAATTTAAAGGATTAGATGGAGATACACCATTTTTAGATGTTACATTCGAGATGACGAGCGATGAATACTTTAATAATTTAACTGCATTTGGAGTAGATAAGTTCTCTTATACAAAAGTTGGTGCAACAGAAGGCAATGAGATTCCTGTGTTTAAAGATAAATCTTTTGCTATTGTTTCAAAACATTCAACGGTTACAGGATATATTGGTCCGGAAGCTTTCTTGAATGAAGAGGGGTATTTAGGTAAGAAAGACTATACAAAACTAGGAGCAAAAGTGTATGCAGTTGGCAAGGACGGAAAGAAATATACAGGATCGATTAATGATAACGGACAATTTGAAATTCATAATGTCCCAGTGAGCGATAAAGAATATGATATTTTCGTAGAAATGCCAGGTCATTTAAATAGTAAATTAACAACAAAAATAGGGAAAATGCAGGATGGAGAATTAGTGGGACAAAACTTTAGAGCTGACATGGATGATAACCTTGCAGGTGATGTAAACGGCGATAAAATGGTGGATATTCAAGATGCTAGAATAGTAGCTTTGTCATATGGAAAAGGAAAAGTATCTGTAAAAGATGGAGATATAAATCAAGATGGTGTTGTAGATGAAACGGATATTCGTTTTATTGAGAAAAACTTCTTGAAAAAGGGTCCTGATGCCAAAGAAAATCAGAAACCGAAAGAAAATGTAGGGCCAGTGACGTTAGATAAAATCTTACGCTCTATCGGTTTAGAACCAAAAAAATAAGTGGACAAACTTCTAGAGTAAATAAAGTAATCAGACAATGAATAGCAAATGAAATGAGATTGGCTAACAAATGACCGGTAATGATTCACGGTAATATTACCGGTCATTTTAAAAGTTATAGTCGTTTGGGTACATGAAGTAATTAGTTTAAACTAAGTTCGCTTTCGTTATGGGACAAGGTAGTTGTTTAATTATTATTGTTTGTGGGATGGAAATAAGGTTTGTAGTTTGAACTTTAAAAATAGGGGGACTTGTGAAATGGGTATGAAGAAAAAACTTGGTATGGGTGTCATAACTGCAGCGCTGGGCTTATCTTTAATTGGCGGAGGAACATATGCGTATTTTAGTGATAAGGAAGTATCACAAAACACGTTTGCAGCGGGTACTTTAGATTTGAGTGTGAATCCTGAAGTTGTTATTAATGTCGACAATCTAAAACCAGGTGATGAAATGGAGCGCGGTTTTCAATTAGTTAACAAAGGAACCTTAGCAATAGGAGATGTGAAACTCCTGACAGATTACAGTGTAATCGATGCGAAAGGGGATAATGGAAATGCTGATTTTGGTGATCATATCCGTGTGGATTTCTTGTGGAATTTGGATAAAAATGAAGTTCCAGTATGGTCTACTACATTATCTGAATTAAAGGTAGCTACGCAAAATGGAAATATTCCTGACCTTGTAAAGAAAGGTATTGTAGATCGAGAAGGAAATGGACTTGCTCCTGGTGATGATGATACCTTTTATGTAATGTTCACATTCGTAGATAGCGGTGAAGACCAAAATGTATTTCAAGGAGATGCATTGAAATTAAATTGGACGTTTAATTCCATGCAAACAAGCGGTGAAGAAAAGTAAGTGTGATAATTTGTATACTGTATGTTTAAAACTGTAACACGAAGCATAAGATGGCCGTTTTGATCAGCTTATGCTTCTAATATGTATACAACAAAAATAACAACTAGCCCCTCGTAAGAGGTACTAGTTGACGTGAAATTCGAAAGAGAAAGTTAAAAGTTTTTAGTTTCTTGCTCAATTAAAGCCCCAATTAGTTTAATAAACATAATTAAAATTGCAAACTAAATCCTTTGAATTTATGAATTCCAGTTCCGAATCTTACTTGATCTTTTTCTTTAAGTTCCTCAACTGCATTTCCCACTTCTTGTAAAAGGCTTGCATCAAGACCTATTGTATTATGTCCTCCATAAATCTTCGTAACATTGGGGATTTTGGATATTTTCTTTAACGATTGCGTTAAATCCATAGGGTTAGTCGTAGGGAAAAAAGCATACACTGGAGTCTCATCATAAAGCAAATCACCTGTAAATAAATAACCTTTACTATTATCTAAAATTGAAATATGTCCCGGAGAATGTCCTGGAGTATGGTAGATAGTCAATTTTCTATTGCCTATCTCTATTTCATCACCGTCATTTAACAAACCTGTAGGATTACCCTGAAAGGGTTTATAGGTGTCTGGATTAAACGTTTTTGGTGTAGGAATTGTAATATCACGACTTACATCTTTTCTGATTTGTTCGATAGAAAGTTTCTTAATACCATTGACTAGCCAGTCTTCTTCATCCTTATGTACATAAATATTCTTAAATTCACCATGACTTCCAATATGATCCCAATGGACGTGTGTTGTTAAAACAATAATCGGTAAATTTGTAAGCTGGTCTGTAATCCTTTTTATGTTATCAATCCCAAGACCCGTATCAATTAATGCAGCTTTCTCCTCACCGATTAATAAATAAGAGTGAACTTGTTCCCAATGTCCATACTCACTAATAGCGAAAGTTGTATTATCTATTTGATTTACTGTAAACCATGAGTCTTTAATTTTAACCATTTACTAAATTCCCCTTTCTAAACTCTCATACCAACAATTTTCTCTATTAACTTACTTGAAACCTTCTACTGTCATTCTTGAACTAAAATGCCATTTGGTTGAATAAGGAACAGTGTATATCCTATACATGTTCGGTTAACGTAACGTCTCATTATCAGAAGTTCTCCTTATCAACAATCCCCGACTAATTAATATTCGTGAAACATCCTATTCACCTACGTATGCAGTTTCTTATTCATTCCATTATATCAGTGGTTAAAAGCAATCATTATCTTTATTTCCTTTACTCCATATGTATAAAATTTCGCATAAAATAATGGCCAGCTTATAGGTTAATAATTAACACAAGGCCAATTTTTGGGTAAAGCTCCTCATAAATATATGGGTTAGAAAACTGATGCCGATTTCCCCTTTAAAATACATCTTAAGATATATTTTACGATGTATTTTGTTGTATGTTGGAGAGTATAGGAATATTAAATAATTGTCCTGCTTTTGAGATACCTTGAGGGGATTTTTCTCGTAATGTGGAAGAAAAATAGTTTTGGGAGGAACTCAAAAATGGAAAAACTAAAAAAATGGTTTTCACTCAATACACACTCAGATGAAAGAATTCAACAAATCGAAATGAAAATTTGGGCTCAATCTGGAATTGTTGTCCTACTTTTAGCTTTTATTGATGTTATTATAAGGGGAGCATATCTACACCGCCCTTTCCTAGAATGGATTGCTTCATTAGCAATTATAATTTGTTATATGATTTTCTTCTTTATTAAATCTATTCTAACTGGTGTTTATGAAACAGATATTAATAATAAAGAGCAATTAAAAGAAAAATTAAAAGAAAAAATGAGTGATACCTTTATTTTGTGTTTTGTAGCAATATGTGCTACTACATACAAATATTACTTCCCTGAAGATTTCGGTGGATGGTTAGCAGCAATAGCAAAATTCATTATACTTTTCGTTTTCTTATTTGGTATTCAATATCTTATTACAGTAATAGCTTGGAAGAGATCTAATAAAATTTAATAAATATAGACAAAAAAGCTTATCCTTTAGTACTTAATGATAAGCTTTTTTATTATTTTTGTATCGTTTTTTTGTTTTTGTTGTATTTCCTCCTCTTAGGTTGATAGCGATGGAGTACAGCCAGCAATGTAAGTTTAAAATAACATTATGCTGTTAAAAAAAGCTGTAGGAATGGTGTGTCAAACCATACCACTAGTTAAAGAGAATATATATATGGCGGACCTTTTAAAATAGATATAATTACGTGAAAATTATAGTAAGAAGGGCAAGGAAATGTTTAGTGATTTTAAGCTTATAGCAAATCATTCGATTTATATCCAATTTCATAATCATTTGAAAAAATGATTATGAAATGCCACCTATTGGAGCATCTATTGAAAAGGGGAATAGTTTATGGAATTAGTAAATGATAGAGCCATGTTACGATTAATGCATGTAAATGATATCGAAAGCTTATTTACCATAGTAGAAGGAAATAAAGAAATATGGAAGTATTTAATAGCTAAAATGGATAGCTATCAAGATATGGAGCAGTATGTTCAAGTAGCAATAAAAGGTTTTGAAGGGGGAACTGATTTACCATTTATTGTTGTGGATCAAAAAACGAATGAAATTGTAGGTAGTACACGTTTGTACAGTATTTCAAATGATATCAAAACGGTTGAACTTGGGCAAACATGGTATCATCCAAGTGTACATCGTACAAGTATAAATACTGAGTGTAAGTATATGTTATTGAAATATGCTTTTGAAGAGTTACATATGTTACGTGTGCAAATAAAAACGGATTTAAGAAATGAAAAAGCACAGCGCGCAATTGAAAGACTTGGTGCTGTAAAAGAAGGGGTATTGCGAAACGAGAGACAATTGCCAAATGGTTATGTACGGGATGCAGTTGTATATAGTATTATTGCAAGCGAATGGCCGGTTATAAAAGAACAACTATTACAAAAACTAGCTGTATATAAATAAAGAGAATATATATAACGCTTCTATATTATTATTGTTTTTATCTACTTTTAGTTTTTATCTATATTTGTGAAAAATGAATAGGGAGGTATCATCTAATCTATATTGGATGATACTTTTTTGTTTTTTGAACAAAAAGGATATTGAAAGGGTCCTGATATGAATATCAAACCCTTTTCAATATGTATAATTATTTCACTGCTTCTTTTAATTCTTTTCCAGCCTTAAAAGCAGGTACTTTTGAAGCAGCAATTTGCATTTCTTCACCTGTTTGTGGGTTACGTCCTGTACGTGCAGATCTTTCACGTACTTCAAATGTACCAAAACCAAGAATCTGTACTTTCTCTCCATTTGCTAACGCATTTGTTATTGTATCTAATAACGTTTGTGTTGCTGCAGCAGCATCTTTTTGTGTAAGTTCAGCTTTTTCTGCTACTACTTTTGTTAATTCTGTTTTATTCATTTTCTGCACCTCTTCATATGTAATTAGGTGACTATTATAACGTGTGATTACTTATGATGCAATTATACTGTACATAGGAAAAGCCATAGCAAGAGCTAGGTGACAATTTCTGTGTAAAAGGCATAAGAAGTTTATTAATTATCGCGCTAAATCTTGTTCATATTTCTTTACTTCTTCCAAAGTTTTAAATGTTAACACATCAAAAACTCCTTTTTCATTCCCACATACAACAACAAAACCATCCGTTGCTTCCAGAACTCTACCGACGCTACCATCTGTAAGCGGAATACTGGTGAGCTGTTTTACGTTCAGTTTTTCTTCTTTTCGAATGTAGGTAGTTATGGGTGTCCCAACAGGAAATGCGTCTGTGATCTCTTTTGTTGTATAAGTGCCATCATCTATTGATTGAGTTTTAGCTGTAATAGAATCAGTTTGAGTGGCGCATCCTGTTGAACATATTAAAAGAATTCCAGTAATAATACTTGCACAAGCTGTTTTTACCATTCACAAAATCCTCCTATAACTGATCGTATTGTCAACCCATTTAGGGTAACAAATTGTATATACGAAGTTTGTTGGATTATGTGAGTCGTAAATTAACAAAGATACAGGTATTTTGGCAGAATGTGTTTCAAACAAAAAAAGACACCCTAAGGTGCCTTCCTGCGACTTGAACCATCGTAATATGGTATTGGATGCCAATCCAATTATTATTTTATCACATTAAGTAATTTTGGTTGTTGAGAAATATAATTCAAATCTATATGTTGTTTACTTTTACTTTGTTAGCCTTTTTTTGTTGTGGATTCTTGAATCTGTTCAGATTTGCTTTTAATTTCATCGGTATTTGCTATCTCGACACTTCCTTGAGCCTTTTTATATTTTTGAATTGAAGCATTAACATTCTGATTAAATGAAATCAAGTTACCAGTTGGTGAAGACATTTGTTCATTAAGCGCCGTTATAATATTATCTATCTTTTTATATTCTTTTTGGTGTTCTTTAGAAGCCTCTGAAACAAGTTTTAATTGTTGCTTCATTTCTGTATGGAGTATATCAGCATGCTTGATCATGGGCTCAGATTCTATTTTTCAAGCGTATTCTTTCTGTAGATTCATAGGGGAAGGGAAAGGAAGGCGTTTTTAATTTTTAAACTTGCTTATTGTGTTTCATTGTGTGAAAATAACCGAAGAAATTATTGAATACAGTACTGATAAATGATAATAGAAAGTGAGCTTTTGTGATGATACCTTATTATATAGAGATAGCTCATGAAATAGCTAAAACTGCCCATGCTGGACAAGTAGATAAAGCAGGAATTGATTACATCAAACACCCTGAGAAAGTTGCTAGCTTTGTAAATACGAATGAAGAGAAAGCTACTGCTTATTTGCATGATGTTCTGGAGGATACTGAGATAACTGCTAATGATCTGTTAAGTGCTGGTATACCTCATAATATAGTTGAGGCAGTGCAGGTACTGACAAAAGAGAAATACACGCCTTATTTTGAGTATCTGAGCAAAGTGAAAGAAAATTCTCTTGCCCGTACTGTCAAACTTGCAGACTTAAAACATAATTCTGACCGCTCACGACTTGCTAGGATAACAGATAAAGACTTAAAACGGTTGGAGAAGTATCGTAAAGCGATTCAGTTTTTAGAGGAATAAAAGAAACAGTAACTTCTTTAGTAGCAATTTTCTAGAATACTAATTGTTTAAAGAAATTACTTCATGCAAATATTAAATGATCCTTGTATATAATTTTTAACAAAATGTAAAAACTAATATACAAAATGTTAAAAATTATATACAAAATGTTAAAATTAGGATAAAGTGTTTGTAGGAGGTGGGGGTAGTTGTTAAACAACCGGATAGTTGTCTGCCGTGCCGAAAAAGGTTGGACACAGCAAGATTTAGGAGAGAGAGTAGGTGCTAGTCGACAGACTATCGCTTCTATGGAAAGGAATAAATATAATCCCTCTTTAATTCTTGCATTTAAAATAGCCCAAGCTTTTGGAAAACCGTTAGAGGAAGTTTTCGAATTTAAGGAGGAATAAACAAATGGAATTTATAAAGTATGCTGTAATTATTATTATAGTTTTATCATGCTTAAGTGAATTATATATGTTTAAATTTCAAAAAAGCCAAGAGGCAAGAGATGAGAGAGGTTTAGATATTCAGTATAAAACTACTAATTTTTTATATAATACTCTTTATCTGGGAATAGTTATATTATTTCTCCTTAACATGCTTCAATATATTACAGCAGAACAATTTGTGAATATCCTCTTATATTTCTTTATTTCTTTAGGGATAATAAAAGTTGCTTATTCATATTGGAGAAGGAGCTATTAAATATAAAAAGAAATACTAAAAATAAGGGGTCATATTTTCAATATACTTGTTCCTGAATTAATAATAGATTAATTTCTGCGGAGGTATTAGTACTTAATATTAGGAGAAATTGGCCGCAGCTTACTAATATAATTATAGATACGCCTATGTACTTAAAGAATAAATGAAGAGTTTTTATAAGCGTGGAAAAATTGCAATTTTTAATTCATCCTTGCCATTATAGGGGAGGGGATTTGAAGTGTGCTAAGATAAAGTCATTTTAGTAAACTTGCTTCATTTTAAAATAAGTTTGAATGAGGGAGACAATTTGCTAAATACACTATGTTGTTCATTTCCTTCTTGATTCATACCCGCTTGATAAGATGAAAATCCTTTATACGTTTTTCTTTTCCATTGCCATAAGCCATTAGCCATTAGCCATTAGTTTGATCGAACTCACCATAGTATTGATTGTAATCAAGCTTGTTTCCTGTGTTTTTACTAAAATTATTGCTAATAAAGATACGACTATTACTTGCATAGATTTGGTTATTGGTAATTACATTATTACGGGTATCATAATTTAATTCTATTTGGCCACTCTCTTGATCTTTTGTATCATTTTTATAAATTACATTGTTCGTAATCGTGTTATTTTCAGCATATCCTTGCTTACTGTCATATCCACCAATTGCAATACCACTCATGATATTATTGGATATTGTATTGTCTCTAACGGTAATTTGGCTTGCACTTTTTCCTGCATGTTCGCTTGCCACCTCAATACCAAGGTCGTTTTCATAGCTTTGATTTTGCTCAATAATAATTTCCTTCCCGCGATCCACGTAAATACCATCAGCTGAATATTCATTATAACTGGTATTATTGATAGATGAATTATGATGGACAATATTGTTACGTACAATTCCATTCCGTGCTTGATCTAAAGAAGCTACTGGTGATACACCTTCATGTCCAATCAGAACAATTCCGATGTTGTTGTTATCATGTAACTTGACCTTAGAACCATGGAGAATGACTTTTTCAACCTGGTAATTTTGAAAAGTAATGGGGATTTCTGAGGCACCAGAATGAGTGACACGAACTTTTTGGTTATAAATCCCGCCTCTTATGTAGATTGTACTTTCTTCTTTAGCTACGTTAGCAGCTTTTTGAATAGTAGTAAAAGGTTGATCTAATGTACCAGGGATTAAGGTCGCTTCTTGTTGGAGATACATAGTAATTTGTAACAGAATTTGTATTGTTATTGGATTGTGCAAAGGCGGGTACTGGAAGTGTGAAAATTAACATACTGAAAGAAAGTAATAAGATAAAACAAGATTTTTTAATGAGGAGAATATTTCTTGATAGTTCATCATTTTCTTCTTTATTTTTAGTATTTCTTCTAAACTATACAGTTAAAATTCAGGGTTTATATCTTGCATCAATAATAATATTTAAAATGTGAGATACCCAGTTTATTCTATTTAGTATGTAATAGTAATTTTCTGAAACTAGCCAAGATAAATTCCTCCTATAGAAAGTAAGGGGAGCCCCCTTACTTTAAAATTTATTAAAAAATAACTTAATTTATTGATGATATATTATTGAATTGGTGCACAACTCCAAATGTATTTTCCAACTACTTTTATTTCTGGGCAATTTTCTATATCTGTACAATCAAACATTAATGGATGTATACTAGGATTAAAAGAATCTGGTTCTAGGATAATTCGATTATTGGTTTTGTAAATTCTTTTTAAAGTGGCGTCATATCCGTTGATAAGTACAGCGGCTATGTCGCCATTATTTATATTTGTTGTCCTCTCAAGTACAGCTATATGTCCATCATGTACAATTCTATTCATGCTGTCTCCGTTTATACGAAGTGCTAGTAGTTTTTCAAATCCATATTTATCTAAAATGATATCAGGTACCTGTATATCACCAATTACATTTTCTATAGCTTCAATTGGTTTACCAGCTGCGATTGTACCATAAATGGGAATATCCCGTTTGGCAATTGCTTGATCTTCAGGACAATAGGATTCATTTTCATCGATAAAGTAGGTTGCAGGGACACTTAACATCTTAGCGATTTGTGATATTTTTGACATTTTAGGGCTTCTTTCACCATTTCTCCACCGTAAAACAGTAGTTCTACTAACAGATAATAATTCAGCTAATTGTTCGTCTGTCATATTATTTTTCTTCATCAATAGAGATAATTTTAAACCGAATGATTTCATGACTTTTTGTCACCTCCGTCTTTGATTGATTATATAATTGGTGTGACAAAAATGCAACTTTCTTCGTTGTTTTGTAAAAAATTTCTTGACTGTTTTGTCACGTAGTACTATATTTGAATTTGAAAAGAGGTGACAAAAATGCACAAAATGATATTTTTAGAAAGAAAATTAAAGAGAAAAACTATTGAAGAAGTTGCTGATTTTCTTAATGTTTCTCCACGTACATATTGGGCAAAGGAACATAATAAAAGTGAATTCACTCTGAAAGAGGCACATATGTTATCGTGCTATTTAGAGAAATCTATAGAAGAGTTATTCCCTGATCTTTTTTTAAATAATTTGTGACAAAAATGCACGTAATTATATATGGATTATAGGATGTTTTGGAGGTATTTTAAACTAAATATCTAATAATCCAACTATTAAAGGCGCTTTATATATTGGTTTTTACTTAGAAAAGAAGGAAAGAGATTCAAAAAATGAAACGCTAAAGTGTATTTGGTATATAAAAATTGAGGGTAAATATAGAATGTTAAATATTCAAGTAGATGAAAGAGCAATCAGAAGATTATATGTAGAAAAATTAGAAGAAAAGCTTAAAGAAGTGGATGTAGAATTTGTATTTTGGGATACAAATGATTTAAAAAAGAACGTGCATGTCGTGGGATACTATTCAAAAAGAATTCTTTTTTAATCAGCGTTTTCAAAAATTAAAAGTGGGCGGGAAATGGTATTTTCCAGCTAAAGAAACGAAGGCATTTTTATTAAATTGGCTAACAGAGAATGAGGTGTAAGAAAAGAAAGACTATCGTCTTAAAAACAAATTTTATAGGAAAGTCTATTGTAGGGGAGAGGATTAATCTTGGTTTTTAAAGTGACAAAAAAACAAGGATATGTCAGCAAGAATACTAAAGAAAATGAAGAATTTAGTAATACTAGTCGCTTTGAATGGGAAAAACTTTCGAATAAACAGTTAAAAATGATTTATGCCAAAATTCATATAATAGCATTGAAATATGACGGAGTAATATCAAAAGAGGAAATCAAAAATAAATTAAAAGAAAAACTTAATATTCAATCACTCAGTGATCTAACAAGGAAGCAAGCAAATCAAGCTATAAAAGTATTAATAGGTTGGGAAATTTAAAGGTTTTGGAGAACAAAACTTTTAATATATAAGAAACGTAATATATTGATTTTTAGAAAAAGTTCTGGAGGAAGATAAAATGAGTAGTTTGCTAATACAGGATGAGCCACTATTAGTATTACCTCGATTAGCAAGTAAGATTGGGTTGAACGAGGCAATTTTTCTTCAACAAATACATTATTGGCTCAAGCGCTCGAAACATTATTATGATGATCGTTATTGGGTCTATAATAGCATTACAAATTGGCATAAACAGTTTCCGTTTTGGAATGAAAGAACGTTGAAACGTATTGTTAAAAATCTAGAAGAGTTTAATTTATTGATAAGTGGTAACTATAACAAATTAAAGTTTGATAAAACAAAATGGTATTCAATAAATTATAACAGACTAGTTGAATTAGAAATAGATAACGATTGTGACAAATTGTCTCAACGAAAAGAACATATTGTCATGATGGAAAATGAAAATATGTCTCAACCAATACCAGAGACTACACAAAAGATTAACTCAGAGAATACCACTCAAAAAGATATAGTAGAGATAATTAATTATCTCAACAGTGTATGTAATACAAGTTATCGTATTTCAACTAAAAAGACACAAATGTTAATTAAATCTAGACTACAAGAGGGATTTAATATAAATGAATTTAAAGAAGTTATTGAGACGAAGGCGAAAGAATGGCTTTATACAGAACAGGCAAAATATTTAAGACCAGAAACCTTATTTGGAACTAAATTTGAGGGATATTTGCAGCAGAGAAAGATGGTGAAATCAAATGGCTTTAACAAAGGTAACAGATATAGTACAAAGTCTTTCGAAGAGAATGAACTTCCTTTCTGAAACATGTGTGATATGTAATCAGGAGAGGAAGCGAATGGTAAGATTGATGGAGATTCAGGGTGAAACGATTTGTCCAGTATGTCGTTTAGAAGAAGAAAATAGAAGGTTAGAAAAAGAGATGAATATTTTTCGTTATGAAAAAGAGGAAAGAAAACGTAAAAGTATATTTTACGATCATAGTCTTATTAAAGATGAAACTATTAAATTAGCTAGATTTTCGACATTTATATCAGAGTGTGAAGAGGATGAAAACAATTTAATTTTAGCTAATAAGGCTCTTACAGACTATTTAAATGATATTCGATTTAATTTGATTCTCGTGGGTAAAGTTGGAGCTGGAAAAAGTCATATTGCATACTCTATAGCTCATGAAATGAATGAACAAAGTTCCGATAAAGTTATGTATGTTACAAGTTCAGAACTTTTTGATTACATACGTTCGACATTTAATACGCAATCATGTGAAACAGAGCATAGCATAACAAATATGCTAATTTCTATGGATTTATTAGTCATTGATGATCTAGGAGCAGAGCTAGGGGATATGGATATTAATGATCTAAAAGCAACAGCATTTGTAAATCGTGTGTTATTTAAACTATTTGATGGACGACAAGGGAAAAAAACAATTATTACAACGAATTTAACAGGTGAGGCAATTATAAAAGCGTACGATGAAAGAGTTACATCTCGTATGTTTAATACATATCGACACATAGAATTTAAAAAAACAAGAGATAAGCGTAAGAGAAAATTACCTTTTTAAGAAAAGAATATATATTGTGTAGGAAATATAGATGCACATGAAAACATATTGTTCAAGAAATTTGTACTGTATGAATCGGTTCTTTTAATTAGCAAGCAAGTGAAGTGATTCGGAAGTAAAGAAAGAATATGAGGAATGGAAAGAGCATTTGATCAGAAATTACACGTATGTACATTGAAAGCAGTTTTTAAGTTTATTAATATGTTTTAAATAATTAAATGGAGGTATCTTGAAAATGAGAACATATAAAGGATTTGAAGCAATTAAACGAATGAAAACAAATTGGATTACAACAGTACAAGAGACACCGATGTGTTGGAAAATAGAAGGTGAAAGAGTAATTGCTGATTATTTAGGTAAAAAAGAAAGTTATCAACAAATTAATTTCTTTTTTGAGAATGAATTTATAGATTGTAGAGAAACTATTCGAAAAGGAGAATTATTGTATATTGAAAATGAAAAAAGTGAAAAATTCATCGTTGAATTTTGTAAAGAAAATGAAAAAGAAATAAAGCATGGTAGTTGGTTCTGGATTAATGGAGAGGAGTTCTCTAATAATTATGGTCATTTTGAAAAGAGTACGAAAATAAAAATTAGGAAAGCTGAAAAAAGTGAAAAATTATTATTTGAACGGGCAAAATTATTCGCTATCAAAGGGCGTAAAATAGATGAGTTTAGACTTGGTGATGTAGTTGAAAGAGATAATAAATTGTATAAAGTGGCTATTGTAAAAAGTGGAAGTGAATCTCAAATTGTAGTAGGATGTGTTCCGATTAATGGGGGAGAAATTTGTTATCATAATTCAAAAGATATTGAGATTCAATTTTTCGTTGAAGATATGGTGGTGTAACAAGATGAAGTTATTTTTAATTAATCAACTTATAGAAAATGGAATTTATAAATATAAAGATAAACAATTATACGAATTAAATAGTGATGAGTTAATAAAATTAATCGAAAATCATAAGGATAAGAAAATAAATATTAGCAATGCAATGTATGAAATAGTACATAAAGAATGTAAGCCTCAATAGCAAATCATTGTAATGATCTTGATATATGAAATTCAAATTATGATTAAGGATAAATAATAAGAAAGGAGCTTGACATGTTAAATATAGAATTACCAGTATTAAATAAAGAAGCCACAAAAGAAAATGTACTGAAAGCTATAAAGAAATACAGGTTATTTATGAAATGTAATTATCTTAACGAAACGATACTCTCGAAAGAAAATATATTAAAAGAAAATTCGAAAGAAGAGCGGATCAATTATATTATTGCGATGAACAAAGGGTTAGAAAAACTAGATATTGAAAGTGATAGAATAATTATTCAAAAATACTTGTTAAAGAATCGAGTTAATAGATATGAGATTATGAAAGAGCTGAATTTATCCGAGGGAGATTATTATAGAAAAAGAAATACTGCTTTTTACAACTATGCATATGCATTAGGGATTGAGGTTGAGGAGTGTAAAGATTACTAATAATGAATAAGTTTTTAATATGGATTATAACCACCTGTGTAACAAGCAGGTGGTTATTTTTGTGTAAAAAAATGATGAAAAAGAGATAAAAATGAATCGTTATATACACATATCATATAAGTACAAAGTAGCAATGATAAATAGTATTAAGGAAGATTTTTTTAATAATTTTAGTTTTTTGGTGAGAAAAACTAAATGGAAATTAAATGTAGATTTAGATGGTCTCTATTTTTAACAATTTTGCTTTGTTATAAGGGTGGGAATAGTATATGCGTGATTTAATTGTCCAATATAAGGAAACGTTATGTAAGTTAGAACGTGCCAAAATAAGTGCAAAAGAAGAAGAGATTAAAATATTAACAAGTATGATTAGTGATGTCACATATGCTTTGGAGTGGATGAAGAATGCAAAGATGCCGGGTAATCGCCGGGGAATAGAACGTAGAGCTGCTTACCAACGAGAAAAATCATATGATTCCTTGTTAATGCAAAGGTATTTTCGTAGTACTGATACAACATATGAATGGGATGATGAAAACAAGGAAAGTGTCATTTCAGAATGGGAAAGAATAAAACTAGAAGATGCGCTCTCTACTTTGACAAAATATGAAAGAGAAATATATATCATGTCAAGAGGAAGGGGAATTACACAAGAGAAAATCGCTAAATATTTGAATGTTTCAAGAAGTACAATTAAAACGATTCTATATAGATCTGAAATAAAAATTGCTAAACAAGTAAGAAAAAGTCTTTTCTGCGAAAGTAGTTAAGGCTTTTTCTTATTTATAAACACATTCTTGTCACCATAGTGCCACCTATAAATAGAAAGTAATAATATAAGTTTAAATGAAATGTGAACTACTCGCCACTGAGCAAAGCTTGAAGGGGGAGCTTCTCAGTTCCACGACGAAAGTAACCTTTCGTCTCCCTGAGCGTTACTTCGGGGTGTTCCACCCCTAGATGTCCAACGCATGGATGCTCTTTTGGTACGGTTGATATTTTACGCAGGAACCGAATGGCTTGGTTTTCGCACTCTATTTTCTTCCTGCAACCTTCTATATCAAGTTATCAAAGAACTTCATATAGCTAGTTTATCAAAAGTTTTTGGCTATGCCAAACCGAAATTCATCTCCCACCTATCGTTGGGCTACGCCCTTCACACGCTTGAGGAAGGAGAATTCTTTCGGGGAATACGTTAAAAATAACGGCATCTTTTTATTTACTACAAAATAGGCAGTAGTACATGAAAAACTACAGAAGGATGCGATTAGATGTTAGAACAAGATATAGATACAATGCCAATATGTTCAATTTGCCTTGAAAAATGTTTGTGGGTTTTGAAATTTCCAATCACAATTCAGTATTGTGAACAAATGTTTATTCGTGAGGTAGTTGACGACAATATAACAACAATATGTATTGAGTGTTTAGAAAAAGAAGTACAAATGATGAGTTAAAACGGGAGGGACTGCTAGTGGCGCGACCAATGAAATTGAATGATGAGCTGATAAATAGGTTGACCCAATATATTAAAGTAGGGAATTATATTGAAACCGCATGTGCGTTAGTTGGAATTAGTAGAAGTATAGTTTATGTTTGGTTAAAGCAAGGGCGTAGAGCAATTGAAACGAGTGAAAAGACAGGTGAAGTAGTACCGAGAAAAGATAAGATTTATGTGAAGTTAGTCATGGAAATTGATCAGGCATTAGCATTTAGTGAGGCGAGAGACGTTGAGACAATCGGGGAGCATGCAAAATCTAATTGGAAAGCGGCAGCATGGAGATTAGAAAGAAAATTCCCAACTAAATGGGGAAGGAAAGATCAATTGCAAGCAAACGTAAATCATTCAGGAGAAATGAAAGTAGAGCATAATAAAATGGCCATGAAAATTGGGTGTGATGAGGAAATGCTTGATTTAGCTATGAAATTATTTGAAAAAGTTCAAGGAGGAGAATCACAATCATGACACGGATGAATGTGCATAAGTTAATAGATGAAAATACATTTAAAGAATTGGCAAAAGTGAACTACCCCTTTCTATGTTCAGTATACACATAAGGGATTCTATAAACATGCAAAACACACAAAATTAATAACAAAGATTTGCCAAGATTTAATTGAAGAGAAATTATCGACTAATAGATTAATGGTGTTCATGCCACCGAGACATTCAAAATCACAGTCTATAACAGAAACATTGCCAAGTTGGTATTTAGGAAAGTATCCAAATAAGAGAGTTATAGAGGTATCTTATGCATCAAGTTTAGCTGAAAAGTTTGGTAGAAGAAATCGTGCTAAGATTGAAGAGTTTGGTAAAGAAATATTTAATATTAGAATTGATGAGCGACAAGGTTCAGTAACAGATTGGGCACTACATAACCATTCTGGTGGAATGTTGTCTGTAGGAGTTGGTGGTTCGATTACAGGGGAAGGAGCCGATTTATTAATTATTGATGACCCTATTAAAAATCGCCAAGAGGCCGAATCAATTACATACCGAAATCGACTATGGGATGAATGGGAAGATACTTTGTCTACACGTTTACAAAAAGGTGCAAAGGTAATTCTAATTTTGACGCGATGGCATGAGGACGATTTAGCTGGTAGATTGTTAGAGAAAGAACAGGAAAAATGGACTGTGTTATCAATTCCTGCTATAGCAGAGTCAAAGGATGATCCATTAAACAGAGTAATAGGAAAAGGCTTATGGGTTGAACACTATGGCCAAAATTATTATGAAGATAAAAAGAAGTTTTCCTCTGCACGCTCATGGTTATCTTTATGGCAACAAAAACCATCAAGTGATATAGGGAATATTTTTAAAAGGAACTGGTTTCAATATTATGATGTATTACCAAATTGGGAACAATTTGATCAAATTATTACTTCCTGGGATATGGCTTTTGATAACACTACAAATAAAAGTTCATTTGTAGTTGGACAAATTTGGGGAAAAGTAGATGGAGACAAATATTTAATTGATCAAGTGAGGGCACAAATGAATTTCCTAGAAACAAAGAAAGCATTTGTTGTTTTTCATCATAAATATGAGTCGATTCTTCGGAATTCTGGGTTTAAAAAGCCCATTCCGAAATTAGTTGAAAAAAAAGCAAATGGCCCTGCCATTATTAGTTCATTAAAGAATGAAATAAGTGGAATCATTCCTATAAATCCACAGGGTTCAAAAGAAACACGTGCTGAGGCGATATCCCCTGAATTTCAATCTGGAAATGTATATATACCTAATCCTAAAATACAATCTTGGGTATATGATTATGTAGATGAATTAGCTTCTTTCCCATCTGGTAAACATAATGATCAAGTAGATACAACGTCACAAGCCTTAGAATACTTTTTTACTAAGCAAAAAAAAATAATGGGTGGAAAAATAAAAAGAGTTTAGCTGAACATTACATGTTCAGCTTTTTTATATTGGTAAAGTTATTATGAAAAACATTGAATAAATGATTTGTATATGAAAGGAGGCATAGGTTTTATGGTTGAGAAAAAAGCAATTAAGAATGTGAAAGTACTTAAATTACAAAGTCGTGAGACGACTTTACGTAATGAGGAACTTCAAAGTAAACAAATGGCAATTGATCCATTTGCACAAGTGTACGGTGATAAAGAACTAGTGAAGCCTCCATATGATATGCAAGTATTATTAAATTTGAGAGAAAGTAACCCTATTCACTCGGCATGTATTAGTGCAAAAGTAAATGATATTGCTGGTATGGGATTTGATTTTGCACCGCTAGATGAAGTGACAGAGGCAAATCAAGAACAATATAAAGAATTAAAGCGTTTTATGAGATATTGCAACAATGAAATGACAAGTAGCGAAATACTTAGGGCAGTTTGGGAGGATTATGAAACTGTAGGTTGGGGAATTATAGAGGTTGTTCGTAATTTGAAAGGGGAACCAGCGCAGATTCACCATATTCCAGCACATACGGTACGTGCGCATAAAGATAAGATTCGATTTGCACAGATTGTAAATAATGAGGAGAGATGGTTTAAGAGATTTAGTTATCCATCTGATTTTAGGTTAGTAGATGGAGAAATGATTAGTGATAGCTTAGATGAAAACTCGTTATTAGACACTGAAGAAAAAGCTGGTGAAGTTATTGTAATTCGTAAATTTGGTTCTAGATCATCATACTATGGTATTCCGGATTATGTGAGTTCCATTGGTTCCATTGTAGGATCACAAGCTGTAAGAGATTACAATATTAATTATTTTACTGGTAAAACAATTCCAGATGCTGTTTTGTTTGTTGAGGGTGTTGATGAAATAGATGATTCAGTTGAAAGAGAATTAAAAACATTTTTCTCTGTCGAAACCAAAGGAGAACATCATAAGTTAGCAGTTGTTCCTGTCCCTGAAGGGGCAAAAGCTCGCTTAGAGAAATTAGGGCCTGATGTCAAAGAAGCGAGCTTTCGTTTATATCGCCAAGATAATGCTATGGAAATTTGTGTAGCTCATCGAGTGCCACCATATAGAATTGGTTGGGCTATGACAGGATCACTTGGACAGACGACAGCAAAAGAAATGAATGAAATGTATAAAAGATCAATTATTGAACCGGGTCAACAAATTTTAGAACATCGATTAAATACACAATTATTTAAAGAGTTTTCAGGAACATTAGGGGAATTGGACTGGCAGTTTCAATTAAATGAAATTGATACAGATGATCGAGCGAGTGATATGCAATATGCAATAGACGGATACGAAAAGAGTATATTAACAAGAAATGAATGCCGAAAGGTCATTGGATACGAACCAGTTCTAGAAGGAGATAAATTTTTAAATGAAGATTCAAATTCGATTTAGTAGTCTTGCTAGAAAGTAGGAATATATTATGCCAAATGAATTGAAAAACGTAGAAATTAGTTATGTTTCATTAGTAACAAAGGGGGCTAATGGTAGGCCTTTTGCAATTATGAAGGGTATGAACATGAATGGCTCTAATGTTTTGAAAAATGTTCCTATTTTAAAGAGGGAAGATGAAAAACAACTTGTAACAGGGGTTGTTTATGAGCCCAATATAGAAGATGCACATGGTGATATCATGACGGCTGAGGAAATTGAAAGAGCGGCTTATAATTTTTTAGAGAAATATAGATACATAGATAAAAACCATGACGAGTTGGCAGGAAAAGGAACAGTAGTAGAAAGCTGGATTTCTAAAAATAATACGGTTGTTGGAAAACAAAATATTAAAAAAGGAACATGGCTTATGACTGTTCGAGTAGACGATAGTGAAACATGGAAAGAAATCAAGAAAGGGAAAATCACAGGCTTTTCGATGGGAGGGGTTGGAGAAAGAATGGAGATGCCAAAAATGGATGAGTTTACACAAGATGAGAAAGGTGTAATTCGTAAGATGTTTAGTTTTTTTAAGTCACATTATGACGAGGAACAAACTCAGGAGATGGATAATCAGTCATTAAATAATAAACAAAACTCTAAGATGCAAAAAGTATTTAATTTGTTTGAAGATGTATTTTATGTTGGGATTTGGGAGGGAAATGTAGATATTAAGCGGATGGTTTCCACCTTAGATGAAATGAAGGACATTTTAAATACAATGAAGGGTGGTGATACAGATTTCTCGCCAGAAGATATTACCATTAATTCCATAAATGAAGTAGGCAAAATCTTATATAAGAAAAATGATAAAAAATTTGATGAAATGATTTCTTTGATGAACCAAATTAAAGAAAATAAGTTACAAAAAAACGCAGATCAAAATGTAGATGAAATTGCAGACATTGTAAAGAGAGAAATGGGTCCTTTTCTCGAGAGGTTACAGGAGTTGGAAGAACAGTTAAATAAAGAACTTGAATCAACTCATGATACTAATGAATTAGAAAATGACAGAGAATCTAAAAAGACAAGTGAATTTATTCAGAAGGTAATAGACCCCATTTCAAAGAGACTTGAAGTAATTGAGCGATCAGCACAAGTTCGTAAAAGTCTTGGGGCTGATGCCAAACCAACAAACGAGATGAGAAAACCAGTAAATAAATGGGTAGGATTAGATCTATAAAGATAAGGAGAAATGAATCTATGAATAATAAAGAATTATTAGCGCGTATTGAACGAATTGAAAAGAGTACAATGACAACAGGAGGAATGAAAGCGGGGCTATTATATCCGGAACAAAGTAAAGAATTTTTCCGAATGGTATTTGATGCAACTCCATTTTCTCAATTGCATCGCAAAGAGATTCGTAAAGCGAAAAAAGGTGAATTAGATAAAATTGCAATCGGTGGTCGAATTTTGCGTAGGAAAGTGGAAAATAGTGATGATGGCTATCGAGCAGGTGTAGAAACGTCGAAAGTTGAATATGATACAGTTTCTATTCGTTTACCATGGGAGATAACGGAGGAGCTACTTCGAGAAAATATCGAAGGTGAAGGATATGAAGATACTGTTATGACATTAATGTCAACTCAGTTAGGTATTGACCTTGAAGACCTGCATTGGAATGGGGATGTAACTTCAGAGGATCCATTTCTACAAATTAATGATGGCTGGTTAAAACAAATTAAACAATCAAGTAAATCTCATATTGTCGATCATTTTAAATTAGTGACGGGAACGGGAGATGCTGAAGCTAGCGCTGGGTTTAGTAAAGACTCGATCTTTAATTTATCTAAGGCGATGCCTAATAAATATAAAAATGAAGGTTTAAAGTGGATTATGTCACCTGCTCGTAGAGAGAAGTGGATTGAATATTTAACAACTCGTTCAACTGGCTTAGGCGATGCTGCGTTATTAGGTACAGGGGATCAAGTTAATAAGCCGTTGGGGTATGAGATTGTCACAGTCCCTTCTATTCAAGATGATGTAATTATTTTTGCAGATCCTAAAAACTTTATTGCGGTAAATACGTATGACACGCGAGTTCGTAAGACTGTAGAAGGAAAATCTGCTGTTATGGAAGATAAGCGATTCTATGTTATTCATTTGGATGATGATGCAGTTATTCAAGAAATGGACGCAGTAGCAATTCTTACTAATATTCCTGATAAATTTGGAAATTAAGTAAGGTAATTTGTATATGAAGATTATAGAATTGAAATTAGGCGGTACATATACTGCGTATGGCTATACTTTTTTTAACGGAGTAAAGGAAAAGGTTGCAAATGAGAAAGCAAACTATTTACTGAGTACAGGACATTTTAAGTTAATAGATAGTATAGAGGTTAAAAAGAAAGAGAAGTAAAAGAGGTGGAAGGATGGAAATTACTGTACAGGACATAAAGAACAGGGTGAATGTTCAACGAATGCCCGATACGGTAATCCAGGAGCTCATTAGTCAATATGAATTGATTACTAAAAACTATTTGAGAAGTAAGCCAAGTAACCCAATGAAAGAGAAAGTTAGAACAAGTAAATTGGCTTGGCTTTCTTTTCGAGCAGAAAATTTGATCAAGGTAATCCATATTGGTTCTGGAGAAGAAGTTACCAGTTCAGTTTTTTCTGATGGTTGCACTGTATATGGTTTAAGTGAGAATCAATTATATGAGTTTGAGTATACAATACAAGATTATGATGGGCTTTTGACTTTAATGAAAAAATGCATCATCGATATGACGTGTTATGCGGTAATTCGAACAAATCTACAATATGAAAATATGAAAAAATCAGCAAATATCGGAGATTATTCATATGAAATAAATATTGAATCGCTAGATGAGGAAACTGTTAATAAAAAGATTTTAAAAGTATTAAAAAAATACCGAAGTAGAAACCCTTTAATAGCATTATGAATGAAAGAATAGGCTGTGAACATTAGATATGGAAGAATTATATATACATGAAGTAACTGTGAAAAGGAATCAAAAGGTAAAACAGCCGGCAGGAAATTTTAAAGAAGAGCCTGTCATTATTTATGAAAGAATGAAGTGTCGTGTAACAACACACACAGCGGTAGATAATGAAAGGTTAAAAAGAAATAAGCAAAATTTTGAGCCGAATTTTAAAATTTATACTTCTGCAGAACATAACATCCATACAAATGATGTAATCTATTTTCATGATTATGTATTTGAGGTAAGAGGAGAACCAAGAAATCCATCATTTTTAAATCACCATATTGAATTGTATTGTGAGTTGTTGGAATAAAATGACGAATACATCGGAATTCATGGTTACACGTAATGTAGAACAAGTTAAAGAACAACTTAATAAAATAATGGTAGAAAGAATTATAAGTGCTTGCAATCAACTGCAACGAGAAATGAAACAAACAGTATCAGGTAGTCACAATGGTGTGAAGTATAAAATTCCACGATCAAGTCGCACATATATTGCTTCAAAACCAGGAGAGACATTTGCTTCTAGAACGGGAGAATTACAAGATTCTATTAAATATGGCTTACATATTACAGATAACGAAGTAGTGGGAACGATTGGAAGTCAATTAAAAAGAGCGGTGTATGTCGAAAATGGTACAAGTACTGTAGAAGCCCGGCCTTTTTTCTTAAAAACGTTTGAAAAAGAGCGTGGAGAATTAAAAAGGACATTGGGAGGAGAACAATGACGACAAAAGCGATTGCAACAATTAGAAATATTATTGAGAAAGATACAATTGTGCAAAGTAATCTATCGAAATATGAAGGAGAGCCCGCTCTAACATTTCAAACTGCACAAAATGATATGAAAATGCCTTATGTGGTAATGAGAATTGAATCTAATAATCCGGATGATATAGAGGTAATTGATCGTATGATCCTCACTTTTGATATATATTGTGGCCAAGGTGATTATGAAAAAGCGGATGTAATTTCAAGGCGAATAGAACATTTGTTAGACAGAGAAGCGGGATTGTTAAGAGATTCTGGTATTATTACGATTCATCGAGCAGGCAGTATTACAGTTCCAGATGAAGATCCATCAATTATTCATATTAGTATTAAGTTTCTTGTACGGGTAGGAAGAATGGAATTATATTAAGGAGGGAAAAAAATGAGTTGGAAGCTTATTAATGGTGTACGTGAGGGTACAACTGATAATTTTGTTATTGGACCGGGTGTAATGTATAAAGGTTTTAAAAGTGTAAAAGACCTAGGTGAGATGTTAGGAGCTACTACAGGTGGCTGTAAAGTGGGGTTTACTAGAGAATACTATGATGCTGATATTGATGGTGTTTTAGGAAAACTAGTTCGTGGAAAATGGCTATTAAAAGATGAACCACATATGGAGGTTACACTTGTAGAGTTTACGAAAGAAAATTTAGAGTTAGCTCTACCAGGCGTAGATGTAGATAGTACGACTGATAACGATTATAACATTGTAAAACCAACCAATGAAATTAAAGACACAAGTTATAGTGATATTGCAATAGTAGGAGTAGTTTCAGGAAGTGATATTCCGGTTATTTTTGTTATCCGAAATGCAATGGTAGTTTCTTCTGTAGAAATTGATTTAAAAGATGGTAAAGGGACTGTAGGACTTAAATGCAAATTTATTGGCCATTATAGCGAAAGTTCGCCTAATACACCCCCTTATGAAATTTATTTACCAAAGAAAAAAGCACCTAAATTACCTACAACAAGTAAATAAGTTGTAGGTTTTATTTTTAGGTTATAAAAGGAGATAGTGAATATGACAACAATGCTAGAAAAAATGATGCATAATGGTACGGAAATTACAATTTCAGGTCAGAAGATGAAGATGAGACGTTTAAATGTAAAAGATGTTTGGCGTTTTACTAAGATTATTTCTAAAGTTGGTCGTCATGCAATGACTGATTTTATGGAGTTTGGGAAAGAAAAGAATGAAATCGATGAAAAAATCCAATTGGCCCAAATGAATGAAGAGCAACAAGAACAGTTAAATGAAATTGAAAAACAAAAAAAAGAAAAGGGTTTAGAGTTTGTCTTTCAATTATTGTCTATGATTCCGGAATGTGAAGATGAGTTTTCGGAATTTTTCTCTAGTCTATTACAGATTAAGCGTGAAGAATTCGATCAGTTACCACCAGAAGCCATGGTAGCAGTTATTGAAGGATTATTAGAAAGTGAAGATTTAATGTCTTTTTTCAATCAGGTCAAGGGTCTAATCAAATCTCAAAGTCTCAAATGGAACAAAAAAGAAATGTAGAAAAGGATTCTAATAAATACATAGAAGAAACAGAGCAAAATATGCTAAGGGCTTTTGATAAAGTCCAAAAACGGTATGGATGGACAGATGATTATGTCTTATCCATACCGTATTCTCGTTTAATGGACTTATTTTCTTTTATTAGTCAGGAAGAGCAGCAAGAAGAATTAAATGAATGGAAAAAGATGGCCTTTATCGGATTTCAAACAAGGCAATTAGAAGAAGGAACAACTTTTCATGACTATTTGCAAGCTTTTGGACTTACGGAATCTACGTCGGATGGGGAAGAAAATGAGACTATGGAAGTTTGGTCCAAAGAGGAATGCATCGACCATGCAAATAAGCTGATTGCAGAGTTTCAGTTTGAAGACGATAAGGAATAAAAAACTTCCTAGTTAGAAAGGGGGGAGTGAATGTTTACAGAAGTATTCCAGTTGTTCGGTACAATTGGAATTAAAGCAGATGAAGCTTATAAGGATTTAGCAAAGTTTGAGGAAAGTTTACAAAAGGCTTCTAAGAACATACAAGAAAAATTTCAAAAACCAGCAGAAGTACTTAATCAAATAAATGGCCAAATCCAAAAATTTGGTAACGGGGCGACCAATGTTTTTGGGAAGATTGGTAACAAAGCGGATCAGGCATATAAAGGTGTAGAAAAATTTGAAGAGAGAGTGCAAAAAGCCTCTAATACAATGCAAGAAAAAATCCAAAAATCAGCAGATTCTCTTGGGAATATTAGCAAGCAAATGCAAACGTTTGGTGACACTATTTCAAATAAAGTTACAAAACCAATAGAACAAGTCAATAGCAAAGCTTTACAATTTGCTACTGATTTGGAAGGTTCTCAAAAAAAACTACAGGATATGCTTGGGTTAACTGAAAAAGATGCAAAGAATTTGGCTGGAACTATTCAACCTATCGCTCAACAAGTCGTGAAGATTTCTAATATAGTAATACCATCGTTGAAGCAAACGGTTGAGTTAATCAAATCTGTTTCTGGTCTTATATCTAAGGCGAGTGAAATCATTGGTGGCCTTGTAAATATAGTTAAAACATTAATGCAAATACCGGGTGCAATTACGGCGATTATTAAAGATGCCTTAAAACTTATTAAAGTTTTTAGTGAGTTTGCACAGATATTGACTGGTCTTGGAAAATCAATGTTTTCATTAGTATTAAGCCCATGGGGTTTTGCGATAATTGCAATGGTTGCTTTAGTATATGTGCTGTATAAAAATTGGGATTCAATTGTGAAATATACAAAGCAGGCAGTACAATGGGTCAGTGATATTTGTTCTAAAGGCTGGGATGCTATCGTTAAAGTTGCGAAGTCAGTATGGGATAGCTTGTCAAAGTTTTTCTCAAGTTTTTGGGAAGGAACAAAAAAAGTATTCCAATCTGCGGTATCGTTTATAGATAAAATACTTAGCGGGGCATGGAAAGTAATTACTGCTGTAATTACAGTGTATATCAACATATGGAAAAAGACATTTGAAATTGGTTGGAATCTAATTAAAACGATATTTAATACAGTGCTAAATATAATAAAAAATGTTGTTAAATTTGCCTTAGAATTTATTAAAGGCTATATTTCTACTGCTATTAAAATATGGCAAAGTATTTTTAAAATTGGCTGGGATATTATAAAAACAGTTTTTACGACGGTGCTAAACTTTTTGAAATCATTTATAAGTGGTGCATTTCAAGCAATTCGCAGCATAATTACGACTGTGATGAATGGGATAAAAACCGTCATTTCTACAGTGTGGAATGGAATAAAGGTAATTTTTACGACTGTATTAAACTTCTTAAAATCAGTTGTAAGTAGTGTGTTTCAAGCAATTCATAGCATAATTACAACTGTAATGAATGGAATAAAGACGGTTATTTCTACGATTTGGAATGTAATTAAAACAGTTTTTATAACTGTATTAGAGACTATAAAGAATTTTGTGGTTACAGCATTTCATTTTATAAAAAACACAATTACGACTGTAATGGATATCGTAAAGTCTATTATTGTAACCGCATGGAATTTTATTAAAGAAACAATAATAGTTGCTGTTCGGACATTTGTTAACTTTGTGGTGGATAACTTTAATAAGATAAAAAACACAATATTTAGTGTTGTTGGTGCTATTAAAGATTTCATAGTAAGTAATTTTGCAGCAATTAAAAAAGCTATCGTCGGAGCGTTTGACGGCATTGTTGATACAGTAAAGGATGTATTCGGTAAAGTTGGTTCTATAGTGAAAGGGATAGCAAACGACGCTGTAAGCTGGGGGAAAGATATTATTGCTGGTATTGGTAAAGGTATGACATCTATGGCTGGCTGGGTTGTTGATAAAGCTAAAGGCGTTGTAGACGGAATACCAAAAGCAGTTAAAAGTTTCTTTGGTATAAAATCTCCTTCGCGTCTAATGATGGAATACGGCGGATATATTACAGAAGGTCTTGGTGTAGGGATGGAAAAAATGATTCCGGCTGTAGACAAGGCTTCTGGATTGTTAAATAAAGCGGTTGTTCCACCAAAACCGATGCAACTAGTAACGGATGTATCTACCCGAATTGGACAAATGGGGGCACATTCTGCTGATATGATTGGAAAAGCTGCACATCCATTTGCTGGGCAATCTTCTGTTGAAAAGAAAACAGATAAAGGTGTTACAATTCAAAATGCTACATTCAAAGTTGCTGTTGAAAAATTGCAAACCGCAGAGGATTTTGTGAAAATGAGAAAATTACTACAAAACGTAGTTGCTGACGATCTAATGGGAATGGCGGTGCGGAATGTATGAGTATATTAAAAACATTGCATAGAAAAGCAGGTTCATATTACCTCTTTGAAGATATAGTAGAGTTAAAAAACACAATAAAATATACCATTACTTTTGGATGGCCAGGGACATATAACTTTCATTTTATGTCCCAGGTTCCTATTGGTTCAGATGGTATGCTGCCGAATAAATACTTTATTGTTCGGGTAAATGGTATTGAACGGTTTAGGGCTAGAGGTTCTTACGCTTGGGAAGCACGAGAAATATTTGTTGGTGCAGGCCCACAAACAATTGAATTTACAACAATCGGTTATGGTGATTCTGATATAGCCTATGTAAGCCAAGCTTCTTATCATGCATTTGGGCATGTTCCTAACATTGCAATGATTGAGCAAACAAAGATGCCAAAGTCACTAGACGGCTTAAAAACTCACAATGTTATGCATGGGTATCCGCGTTTTCAAAGTGCTGGCAATAAAGGATGTGAAGTAGAATTTACCCTTCTATTTAGAGATATAAAATATTGGCGTGATTTCATGAGGGAAATATATCGTACTCATATTATCACTGGTGATTATGGTACCTACGGAGGTATTATACCACCTAATGAAGTGGATACTATACGAAAAGGCACATTAGTACTAGCAAAATGTAAATTAATATCAACAGCACAAGCAGGCGTTGGAGTTGATGGCATATGAGGGAAGGTTCTGTATCTTTAATTAGAATGTTGGGGAGTCACTTCCAATTAGGGAATAACTCCCCTAATTTAATTGTTTTTATGAAAAAAAGGGACTCTTCTTCTTACGTCCAAATTCAACACCGTGTAACGRGTTTAGAAGTCCAGGAGAACGCAGACCAATTCGCAAGTACATTTACTATTACCTTTGCAAATGAATACGGTCAAATGGCTCCTGATAATTGGTATGGTAAGTTTTCTTCTATTCAAGAATGGTTTTATAACAGTGAAGTAACAAATACAAATCAACTGTATCCACAGACAGAATTTAAGGTGTCTATTGGCCACGGTGAAGAGGTTTTACCTTATATACATGGCTTTGTATCTGACGTAAAGGTGAATGCCGAAAGCGGCACAATATCAGTTACCTGCACAACATCTTATAAAAAGGTTCTACAAAAATCAGTAATTCCAACGCCGGGATCAGATGAAATTGTTGCACCGACTGGAAATGTATATGATGTAGTGAAATTCTTCCTTAAAAAAGCAGGAGTTACATTACACGGAAGTAGGGTAAACATTCCTGGGACCAATGAAAGTTGGATTGTTGAAGGGGCAACTGGAAAGAGGTTTCAAAAGTGGGATGAAATTGTACGGGATATTATAGATACAACATTCCACTACATTAAACATGAACCAGATGGAAGTTGTACATTTATGAAAATGCCAGACTATGCAGTTAATGAACCTGCAAAGTTTAGTTTTAGAGAAGGCGAAAACCTTGTCTCTTTAGATATGCAGCTAACTGACCAGGATATAAGTAACAGCATTGTTGTTAAATGTGGAGATTATGCAAACGGATTTCTTAATTCGTTTCTATTAAAAAATGTATCGCAGGGTGATTTACGAGAGGAAATGATAGAAGTTCCTTGGGCGACAACGTTCTTTGCAAGGCGAGCGGTTGCTGCTGCTTATCATTTAAAAGCAATCCAGAAGTTCAGAACATTAACAGTAGCAGTCATTGGAGATCCAAGGATTCAATTATTCGATGTGGTTTCTGTTTACAATAGAGATTCTGGTCAACAATGGAATTACTTTGTTAAAGGAATTAATACCATGATATCTGCAGATGATGGATTCTATCAAACTTTAGATTTATCTGTTAACTATGGGTATGAACCAGCTCCATATACAGATATAACTGGTATTACAGTAAATGTAGATACATTACGTTTAAAACTTTGGGATTGGGATGTAGAGGATGGCGATTTATTAAATATTTACTGTAATGATAAATTAATCGAAGAAAATTATTTTATCCGGAACAATCCGACATATGTTGATATTCCACTTGAATATGGTGTGAATACTATCGTATTTGAAGCAGTACGAAACCCAAAAGGGATTCTTACAGGACGTTTGCAAGTATTGGATACGCAAAATAATATCTTGTTTGATTATGGTTCGTTACCAGATTTATCATTTCCTAGGGTAAATCAAAACAAAGATCACTATTATATCCAACGACCAGCAAAAACTTGGTCTGTTACGAGGGTAAACTAGGGGTGATTCTATGATAATGCAAAAAAACTTATATGATCCAATTATGTATTTAATGAAAGGGTTAATCGATAGGCAAATATATACCGGTGGTAAACCAATGCCTGGTAATGACCCGAATGACGTATTTAAAGAAGGAACGACCGAAGGATATACCCTTATTCGTGACGGCGCTCGACTATCTGCAGTTGATGGCGATAAATATCTGCACTACGATTTAGTTTTCAATGCACAAGGTATGCTAGAAAAGGTTCTTGTCTCTCATAAAATAACCGGAAAAGAAATGGAGATACAATTAATATACAATGCACAAAAGCAATTAGAGCGTGTGCAGCCGAGACTTCTTAATAAAGGTAACGGTATACTATCTGATTTAACAATTCCCGATGTGTCGTAATGATGCACGGGAATTTTTTAATACAA
Organism: Bacillus sp. 01N45; assembly: GCF_056399205.1. Taxonomy (NCBI): domain Bacteria; kingdom Bacillati; phylum Bacillota; class Bacilli; order Caryophanales; family Bacillaceae; genus Bacillus; species Bacillus sp. 01N45. The sequence goes on along the minus strand of NZ_JBFTQW010000015.1, from coordinate 68,064 downwards.
GAAAAAGGGTGATTGCTCTTGTTTGAAACAACCTATTTAGCCGGTGGTCGATTAGATCCACCTTTTCATCCAACAAAAACAGAACCATTCGTACCTGGATTCATTATGGATTCCACATCATATAAAACGGATGAAGTGAAATATATATTACCTGCAGATATGGAGATTTACGCAATTAGTGTTAGTTCCTCCATGTACGAATTAGATGATAAATGGGATTTAATTGTGAATGGACAAACTGTTTGCCAAGATATTTATACAAAGCGTCTTCCGGAAGGGATGCATTTTATGGTTTATAAAGCGGTTAAAGCAGGAGACACAATTGTATTCCGATTTTATAACCAAGGAATTCTTGATAAAACTGTTTGGTTTGAATTGCACTTTTTAAGATAAGGAGGCGTACTGATGAGCTTTGCAATTAATTATATGGCTGGTGGAAGATTCGACGCGCCTTACTTCCCGACAAAAACAGAGCCATTCATACAAGGGCGAAGAGTTGGTATTCATTATGACATTCATGTAGATAAGTTTTCATTGCCATTCGAAACAGAAATGATTGCTTTTTCTGTTGCTGCTTCACATTACAGTGATTCGGACTACTGGAATTTATTTATTAATGGCCAACAAGTGTTTAAAGAGGTTTATGTAAAAGATGTGCCGGAGGGATTTAATTTCTCTATTGTAAAACCTATACCTGCTAATGCCGAGCTAAAGTTCGAATACCACAATGCATCTGCAGAGAAAAAAGCTATATGGCTTAATTACCAACTATTAAGAGATTAGGAGTGTGAAATAGATGGCATACGTTGAAAAAATCGTTTCAGAAGCAGACTTTCAAGATTCACTCATAAATTTAATGACTGAAAACGGTTGGAAGAAAGTCAAAATCTTTTATAAATACATTTATAAAGAAAAAGAGCAAACAATCTCAGGTAAAACTACTAAGTTGTATAAATATTGGTGTGCAAAACACGTTATTTTACAAAATTCCGATGGTGGTATGTACGGAATCGTGCAGACCTCAGCTTGGGAAACTAAAACAAAATTAGATATTGATTTGTCTACAGAGAAAGGTGAAGCAGAATTTCGATCTTACGTAGAAAATAATCCAAGGTATAAAGATCGTTCTTGTATGTATCTATACATGATAGAACAAATTCCAAATTATCAAGATAATAGTTTAATTCCTATGGGCGCTCAAGATGGTTCTGAATTCCAATCTATAATGGATGTTGAATTATCTCACGTTAAAGAAATAAAAACTGAAAATAGAATTCCAAGTTCGGGTGAAATTTATACAACTTACTCTTATGAATACACTGATGATCCACAACTTATGATGTCACCTTGGGTGAAGTGTTCTTTTAGAAATCCTAAACTAACAAATATAGATGCCGATTCGAATTGGTGGCCAGATTCAATGGTTCGTATTACAGGACAAGTAGATAAATCTCGTGTCGTACTTTTGATACAAGCAGACAAAACACCTGCATTTGATAATAACTCTGTTCCTGTTATTCCTGTTTATATGGGGAAATTAGAAAGTTATGCAGCTGATGACACAATCGCTGATGCTCTATGGGCGGGAACAGCTTATGACGAAGGGCCAGAAGCGAACTCGCATAAATATGACTTTGAAAGTAAAACTCCATTTCGGGATGTTAAAAAATATATGCCGAGAACAAAATCGTATCCTAAAAGCCCAGGTAACGGTATTGATAACATCATAATTAAGCGATCACGTTTTGGAGCAAGATATCAAGCACATTATCTAGCTTGGAATGTACCACCTAACATGATGCCACCAGATAGAAAAAGTACAACAGGTGGCCAGTATCCGAACGCGTGGCAGAATCATGAAAATGATGAATACAAATATCAATTTAACCCTTCTGTTTACAGCAATAAAGTCCATACGTCACGAGCGTATATTGTTCACCCGGAAGAAGGTGTTCGTGGTTATATGCCTTATATCGTTCTACTATCTCCTTTAGGTTTATTAAATGGAGATAAATTGAAAGTAAGACAAAATACTTGTCCAGATACTCATGACATTTATCGTTTCTTTACGGTCGATGCAATTTCACCAATTACAAAATTACCTGCTACTGCTTATAGTCCAGCTGGTTTAGGAATCTATGAAAAAACAAGATAAAGGCGGATGAATATATATGTGGTTTGATAAAATATCGTATTTACAAACATTACCGATTGAATTGGAAAAAATATTTACTACTAATGGATGGGATAGAAAGCTATTTTTCCGTATTCGTAGTGGGATTAGTAAATTTATTGATGTTCGTTTATTTGAAGCAGCTGGTAGTGATGGGGAACGTAGAAAATTAGGAGTAGCTACTGCGTATGATACAAATGTAACTGATTTTACCGATAATCGATACATTACAGCTGATTCTCCCTTAGGAAAATTAGGTGTAGGAGATGGGACAAAGAAAGCCTTTCAAATGCCTGTATTTCCAGTAACGGAAAGCTCTCTTGTTATTTATATAAATAGTATCGTGAAAGATAAAAAAAGTTACACAATAAATGCACGTACTGGAGAAATTAAGTTTACTGATGCACCAGCGAAAAACGATAAAATTACATATGAATGTAGACTTGCTAGTGATGCTTACGAACCTTCTAACGACATGATTTTCTTCACTTATAGTAAGTATTTTATTGAAAAAGAATTAAAATTATCGGATCAATCAAGTAATTTAGGGAATGGGAATGGAACCAAAACGGAGTTTCAATATCCGTTCCCTAATTTTGATGAGTCTCGTACCATTTTTTATAAAAATGATGTGATTATTCCACCAGAAGAATACACATACACAGAAACAAAAGTTGTGTTTAAAAAGGCACCCGCAAGTACAGAAAATATTAAAATGGCTGGATTCTATACAGTTGAACCTAAAGCAGATGGAACAATAGATACACTAACGGCAAAAACATCATTTGATACAGAGGATATGTTAAGCATTATGGGTGAAGTATATTCAGCGCTTAATTTCGCAAATCCTTCACCCTATACACCAATTAGTTTTACACCCGAACGACGCTTTACAAGAGATTGGAAGCGAGATTCAGTGGTTTATCTGTACGGCAATGCCAATAGAGATCGTATAGCAATGTTTATGCGTGTAGATCCAACACCTGCTCCCGTTCGTGCTTTATTCGTCCCTGTTTATATCGGCCGAATGTATACATTTGAAAATGCTCCGCGAAGAAATATGATAATCGCAGCAGGTTGTCGTACAGGTGACCAATTTGTATATTCTGCAAATAAAAAGGTCGGAAATACAACGATAGATTACGGAGAAAGTACAAGTAACGGTAATGAAACGGTACAATTAGCACAATCTTATACAGGCTCTATGTACCAACATCATTATCTTTCTTTCATTACTCATAATATGGATGTTGATAATGGTCAGGGGCGCTTTAATCCGTCTGTGTATAGTGGTAAATATCATCTATCTCAAGTGTATATTGTTCATCCTAATGATGGGTATGTAGGTAAATTAGATGATGTCTATGCTGTTCATCCGAAAAACATCCAGCAAGCTGATGAATTAGAAATTGAAAAAACAGTTTCTAATGAAGTGTTAGGAAAAGGTGACGGGGCGCGTAAAGTGTTCCACTTAGAACATAAACCTAAAGGTGATACCTTAAAGTTACTACGATCTTGTATAGAGGTACCAAAGGAAGAATATGTGTACAATTCCGATGATAAAACCATTACATTTAATGAACCACCGGTAAATGACGCTGAAATTATCGCTTATTATGAAATGGCGCAATTATACCGCTATACATTACCGACCACACCTGTTTCGCCTATGACGCAAGCAAAAGCAACGCCTTTCAATCCAATTGGCTTAGCCATCTACAAAGAAGATATCTAAAAATAAGGGGGTAGCAGAAGAATGAGTGAAAAAGTTTATTCTATTGCTTCCCCTTCTATATGTACCAAAGAAAAAAGTCATGTTGTCATAGTTGGCTCTGGACCCAATAGAAATGAGAGAACCTACTCTTTTTCTATTACTCCAGCAAACACAGAAAATAAGAATGATGTTTATTATCCAATTTGCATCGCTCCCTACGCGAGGCACAAGGCGGTTAGGGAAGATAATGCAGCAGTTACTGGTACGAAAGTACGAGCTAAGGGAATCTTATCCAGAGTCATTGAAGAAGCACTAAGACAAAATGAAATGGATGCTTCTATTTCTGACTCAACTGATTTCAAATTAAATCGAATTATTGATGTGGCCAATTTAGAAACCCAGCAGTCTCAACGTATTGATAGTTTGCCAATGCAATTTATTTGTGCGGATGAATACATACAACATGAACGAATTTTCGATATAGACCATATCGAAGGGGTAGAGAGCGAAAGACCAAATGAAAGAAACGACGCAGTTGTGCATCATGCAAATGAATCACAACTTATAACCAAAGAATACGATGCAGCTCAAATCATAGAGCAGGATATATTAAAAAATAAATTACGTGAGTTCGTAGCGGCTGGTGTTGATGAATTACCAGAATGGGTAAAAGTCGCTCGTGTGCTATATGGCGAAGAATTTTATGGAGATATAAGTCAAATTGTAACTAGGGAAATGCACGGAGAATATAACGAGTGTGCTGTATCAAATATCGTTTCCCCAACCATTGATGCATTAATTAACACAGAAGATTGTGGTAAAACAAAACGAAAAGAACTAGAAACTCGTTTGCTGGATGATTACGAAACATTTACAACAGAAAATGAATTACAAGCTTCTTTAGAAGAATTTGATTTATTCGATGGAATGGGAACTCCTGTTTATCTTCCAGATTACGACTTGTTCGCTAGAATTCAAAGAGAATTAGCAACGAACATTGAAAAACAACATGATTTTGAACGTAAGACAATAATAGAAAATGCAGATTTACTTCCAAGTGAAGATTTAACAACTGCAAAAAGAGAGCCTGTTATAGATGCTACTCATATGAATTTTGACTCTTCTATTCGGATGAATGAGCTTTTTGCACATTATATTATAATAGAAAATTCAAATAAACAAGTGGGTGTATGTACAATAGAAAACATCGAAACTAGTGAATTTGAAAGAATTGATGATCAGAATGCCAATATCGTACAAACTCATCATTTTGAACGCATTGTAAGAGAACATGTTTCTGTTAAGCTCAATACACAAGAATTTGTAAAGAAAGAAAATGTGTTTGCCACAGCGTTTACAAGTTCACAAGAAAGTGAAATCACTTCTCGTGTGTTATCTGTTGAGGAAGTATCTGTAACTTCAAATGCAATCAAAATACAGAATACATTTGAAACACAAAAAATCATCACCAATGAATTTGAACGATTAAATGAATTAACTGCCAACACTATTAATGTAGACGATTCACAGCGTTTATTAAAAGAAATACAAAGCTCGTCATCAGATGTAGCATTTGCAGATGTCTCACATGAATTACAAGCGAATGTAATTAAACTAGAGTGTGCAGATAAAGAAGATGCAGGAGTGCTTGTACATATATCTGAAAGTTCTTCATCCGAAATAAAAGCACGAGAAATGATTACCAATGTAGATTATAGTGCTGTAGCTAATAAAACAACAAACGAATTACAGGCTTCTATAGAAGAATTTGATTTATTTGAAGGTATGGGGATCCCTGTATATCTTCCGGAATTCGATTTATTTGGTCGTATCCGAAAAGAACTAGAAACACGAATTACACTTTTCGAAGATACTTCTAAAACATTACAAATAATGCAAATGCAAATACAACAAACAATTGAATCTGAAAAAGCAATGAAAGAATTTACAACTGCAGTTATTGAAGAAGTAGCTTTTGACATCATTCCAGTTATCTTAGATGCTGAACATATATCATTAGACTTTTCTTATAAACAAGCTACACAACAAGCCTTTATTACGGAGCAAGAGTCCTTTAACTTTATACGTGAATTTGAAGGTGAAATTATTTATGAAATAACACCAGCTGATAAAGACGTTATAACAACAGATACAAATGTAATTGAAACTGTAGATGCAGCAAGGGAATCTGAACAATATGTAATCGTTAGTGAACAAGAATTATTAGAACGACAGGCTAGTGTAGAAGTTGTAGTTAATGAAGTAGGTATATTTGATAGGGAACATGAATTAAGAAGCGTTATAGAGGAATATGAACGATTTGAACGTACACCAGAACGAGAATCTGTTCTAGAGGATAATGAACTATTCAAAATGGAGAGAGTGCTAGATACAGTAAAACCAGATGAATTAATAGTTATCGAAAAGGAAAATGATGATCCGAAGTTATGGCTGCGTCATAGCCGTCAATCTTGGTGGACAAATTCAAACTGGAAGAAAACGAGATAAAGAGAAGGGGATGGAATGGCGTATATAGGACAAGTACTCAAAAATCCAGAAACGGGTTGGAAACGTTATGATGATGCCATAAATAGTGCTCTTATTACGTATGAAGGCGCATGGGAAATAAGGGAATTGTCTTCCGCTGCTTATGGTAAATATCATATTTGTGGTGGCAAATCAAAAATACGATTTTCGTTTGTGGGTAGTAAACTTCGTATAATTGGTGCTACTTATAAACTTTGGCCTGGCACTGTTAACGTCGAGATAGATGGGGTGAAATATGGATCTTATACTGTTGGTGACCCCGATTCTATAGAAGGAAACTATTCTGTTCTCTTATATGAAAAAAAAGATCTACAGTATGCAACTCATAACGTTGTTTTGCATGCAGATGGGGTAAGTACTTTAGATGCTCTAGATTTTGAAGCGCCGGGAGGGCTTGTCACTCCTATGAAAGTCGGTAATGTTCTAAAAGAACCTCAACTTGGTTGGACACGGTTTGATGATACGGATAGTAATTTTCAATATTCTGGAGCATGGGGCGTGACTACAAACCCAGAAAACTACGGTGGTTCCTCGCACTTCGGTCCATATAGCGACAAATTGGCTACTGTAAAATTTCATTTTTATGGTAAAGCTTTACGAATTATAGGCTGGTTAACTCCTTTATATGATACGGGTCAAATTTCAATTGATGATCTACCAAGTGAAAACATCAATTATAAAGGGACTACTGTACAGCAGCAGACGTTATTATATGAAAAATTTGATTTAGCTGAGGGAATTCATACAGTAAAGTTATCCGGATTTAAAATGAATTTTGATGCAATCGATATTCTAGGCGGAGCGTTAATTCCCTTTAATGCTCAAAAAAAACAAGTATCGCTATACGAAAAAGAAAGCGGGAAAATATTTGTAGATGATTTTGATTTCGTAAATCCAAAATGGCTTATGTCACTATCAAGTGCATTTAACAATGCTATCAAAAAAGGTTTCTTACGTATGAATCATTCTGCAGATAAAGACGTTATGCTGTTAATCGATAAACCGCAAGATAACTTTGCAATCCAGATTATTGCGGATTATGCTCCTACAAAAGAAGGAGATGAAGGTGGCTTACTGCTCTATCAAAATGAAAAGAATAAGGTTGAATTCCTTGAATCTTATGCTGCTAATAGTTCACAAAGTAATAAAGAGTGGATGGCAATTTGTAGGGAAGATCAATGGGACTTCTACACAAAAACTAATACATTTTTTGATTATATGGATAACGATTCATTAGATGCAAAAAGAATTGGTGTTGTTCTAAAAAGAGGAACTGCAGAGGGACTTGTACCGCTAGACATTAATAAAATCATTATGACAACGAGTAATATGCTAAGTCTGCGCCAGCTATATGAAAATTATAAGGTTGTATTAAAAGATACTGCAGATAATATCCTGTCTACTAATATCGTTGCCGCAGCTCATACAGGCATTGATATTCTACTCCCTTCTTTAGAATTTGAGGGAATCGTAGAAATATATGACGAGGAAAATGAACTGTTAGCAAAGAAACAAGCTACCTTCTATGGTGGGGATATGTATTGTATGGGTTCATCCCTACAAATCAAAATGAATAGCGAAGAATTAAATACAACGGATCCAACGAATTTAGGTTACATGTTGAATAATGAGCGTATTGTAAAAATGACAATCGTAAATGATAACATCGGTGTTGCAACAAATATAAAATTATCAATCCAGCAATATATGGAGAAAACCGGCTATACCTGGGCACTTATTTCATTAGATGGGACTAACTATTTGAATGAAATACAGGTTGATTCAGTAGCTGCACAAAGTACGCGTGATTTTTGGGTAAAGGTTGTAAAGAATACAAATTCTCTAGCATTTGAACCAATTTATTTTAATGTTCATTTAAAACATAATTGAGGTAAATAAGATATAGATACAGTAACGAGATTAATGAAAAGAAATTTTAAAATTATAATTGATCCCAAAAACGATTTTTATATAACAAAGATGTAGAATGTAATCATTTGAATAAATCCTGAGTCTAGCCGGAGAACTTTCTGTGAATTCTATCATAATAGAGAACTAAAAAGAGAATATGGATTGGTTTTTTGAAATAAAGAACGATTAAGTAGTTAGTCTGCAGATATAGTTACCTTACTTGAAAGAGTGCTAGGAATAGAAAAAGGAGAATAAATAGAGGGTGTAGGGAAAATATAGGTTTGAAACTATGTGAAGTATTAGTTATTTGTTAACAAGCTTACATTGAAGAAAACTAGATAATATAGGGTGATAGAGTGACAATTCAATTAGGCAATAGTTTACTGAAACCGGAATCTAGATGGAGTCGTAAGTATTTCCAACGCGATAACGTTAACACTTTTTTTCAAGGTATAAGAGATAAGGATAAATACCCAAATGCTAATTGGTTTATAGTAGGTGAAAATAGTAATCCTTCTGCAGAAGACTGTTGGGTTGCAGGTGATGGCCCCCGAAATACAAGTGATGATATATTTTCATTCACATTTACAGGAACAGCTTTAAGAATAATGCAAAAATCTAGTTCAGCACATCGTTACAATATAAAAGTAAGAATAGATGGTGGGAATTGGATTAAAGGCTCAGTAATTTCTAATTCTCCATCAATGTTTAGAGTCTGTTTTGAAAAATTTGATTTACCTAGCGGCACTCATAGAGTAGAGGTAACTTATGATGGTTTCACTACTGGTTCAAATGAGAATCATTATACGTTTTTATCTGCTATTGATTACGCAAATTTTAATGCTAAAGTCGGTGATGTCTTAAAAGAACCGGAACCAGGTTGGAAACGGTTCGACGATACGGATATTAACATTAAATATACAGGACCTTGGAGCCAGGCTAGTGGTTATACATATTACTATAATCAGTCGTTATCGTACAAGAGCTCAGAACAGGGTAACGAAAATACCAAATGCGAGTTTACATTTTCGGGAACTGGCATACGAGTTATTTCTCAATACGGCAGTAATCCAACTTTTTACAGAGGCTCGATAAAAATCACAATAGACGGTTCAGCAGAAACGTATACAATCTCACCAAAAGTAGCCGGCACTCAGATTTTAGCTTACGAAAAATTAAATCTAGTATCTGGAAATCATACAGTTGTAATTGAAGCTCAAGATAATATTATAGATGCAATTGATATATTAGGGGGAGAACTTCTTACAACTGTTAAAGTTGGTGATGTATTAAAAGAACCAGAACCAGGTTGGAAACGGTTTGATGATATGGATAGCAATATTAATTATACTGGCGATTGGCTGGTGCATCAAAGCAGTCTAGGTATTTACTACAATAACTCAATTCACATGAAATCATATTCCATGCCAGGAACATGTGGAATTCAGTTTACGTTTAGTGGTACGGGACTACGATTAATTGCAGTGAAATCCGGAACGACAAGTTTTAAAGGTAAGTTAACTAAGGTTAATATTGATGGAGTAGACGCAGGTACATTTGAGATGTATGAAAGTTCTATAAATGTATTATATCAATGCATTTCATTTGAAAAGTTAAATCTTGCACCAGGTTCTCATACTGTCACTATTAGTACAGACGCATTGTATTTAGATGCCATCGATATATTAGGTGGAGAATTAATATCACAAGATGTAATTAAAAAACCAAAAGTATCCATGTACGAAAAAGAAAGCGGAAAAATATTTGTAGATGATTTTGATACCATAAATCCAAAATGGCTTATGTTGCCATCAAATGCATTTAACAATGCGGTTAAAAAAGGATTCTTACGTATGAATCATTCTGCAGATAAAGACGTTATGCTGTTAATCGATAAACCACAAGATAACTTTGCAATCCAGGTTATTGCGGATTATGCTCCTACAAAAGAAGGAGATGAAGGCGGCTTACTAATCTATCAAAATGAAAAGAATAGGGTTGAATTCCTGGAATCCTATTCTGCTAATAGTTCTCAAAGCAATACAGAGTGGATGGCAATATGTAAGGAAGACCAATGGGACTTCTACATAAAGACAGATACATTCTTTGATTATGCGAATAACGATTCATTATCAGCTGAACGAATAGGTGTGGTTTTAAAAAGAGGAACTGCAGAGGGATTTGTACCGCTAGACATCAATAAAATTATTATGACAACGAGTAACATGTTGCGTCTGCGCCAGCTATATGAAAATTATAAGGTTGTATTAAAAGATACTGCAGATAATATCCTTTCTACTAACATCGTAGCTGCAGCTCATACAGGCATTGATATTTTACTTCCTTCCTTAGAGTTTGAGGGAATCATAGAAATATATGATGAGGAAAACGAACTACTAGCAAAGAAACAAGGTACCTTCTATGGTGGAGATATGTATTGTATGGGTTCATCCCTACAAATCAAAATGAATAGCGAAGAATTAAATACAACTGATCCAACGAATTTAGGCTACATGTTGAATAATGAGCGGATTGTAAAAATGACTATCGTAAATGATAACATTGGTGCTGCTACAGGTATAAAACTATCAATCCAGCAGTACATGGATAAAGTTGGTTACACCTGGACACTTATTTCATTAGATGGTACTAACTATTTGAATGAAATTCAGATTGATTCAATAGCTGCACAAAGTACGCGTGACTTTTGGGTGAAGGTTGTGAAGGATACAAATGTCCTAGCATTTGAACCAATTTATTTTAATGTTCATCTAAAACATAATTAATGTAAATAAGATATAAGAACAGCAACGTTATTAATGAAAAAAAATTTTAAAAATTATAATTGACCCCAAAAACGATTTTTATATAACAAAGATGTAGAATGTAATCATTTAAATAAATCCTGAGTCTAGCCGGAACTTTCTGTGAATTCTATCATAATAGAGAACTCAAAAGAGAATATGGATTGATTTTTTGTTGGTAGTAAAGAACGATTGAGTAGTTAGTATAAAAATATAGTTACCTTACTTGAAAGAGCGCTAGGCATAGAAAAAGGAGAATAAATAGAGTGTGTAGGAAAAGAAATATAAGTTTGAAACTATGTGAAGTAGTAGTTATTTATTAACAATCTTACATTAAAGAAAACTAAATAATATAAGGTGATAAAATGGCAATTCAATTAGGTAAGAGTTTACTTAATCCAGAGTTCGGATGGAATCGTAAATATTGCCAACAAGCTAACATTGGTACTTTTTTTCAAAATATAAGAGGGTCAGAAGAATATCCCAATGCTACGTGGTTTGTAGTAGGTGGAGATAATAATCCTTCTGAGGAAGGTTGTTGGTTTGGCATCCTTAATCCTAGAAATACAAATGAAGATATCTTTTCATTTGTATTTACTGGAACGGCTTTTAGAATAATGCAAATGTCTTATTCCGATCATCGTTACAATATAAAAGTAAGAATAAATGGTGGGAATTGGATTAAAGGTTCGGTAATTCAAAATAATACATCAAAGTTTAGAGTTTGTTTTGAGAAATTAGATTTACCTAAAGGGACCTATAGAGTAGAAGTAACTTATGATGGTTTCACTACTGGTTCCAATAATAAGTCGATTTATACATTTTTGTCTGCTATTGATTACGTGGATTTAGGAGCAAAAGTCGGTGATATTTTAAAACAACCGGAACCAGGTTGGAAACGGTTTGATGATTCAGATAGCAATATTAAGTATGTTGGAACTTGGATGACTCATACTTTTTGGGATGATGGTTACAATAAGACGGCACATGTTAAAAATGATGAGCAAGATAAGTTAGGTCGTGTATTATTTAACTTTGTTGGTACTAGATTGCGTTTACTAGCATATCGAACAGATGGTACATATTTTGATAATACAAAAATAGTAATTGACGGAATCACTTACAATTGTCCGAAAATCGATAAGACCTCAGATCAAAAATCAGTAATAGTTTACGAAAAATTAGATCTTAATCCGGGTAAACATACTGTAGAAATATATGACTATGTATTAAATCTAGATGCAATTGATATAGATGCAGATGGATCTATTTTAGAACCAGCAAAAGTTGGTGATGCACTATTTAAACCGGAACCAGGTTGGAAACGGTTTGATGATACGGATAGTAATATTAAATATACAGGCACTTGGAATCATCTAGCAAACTCTAAGGGTTACTTTAACAATACAGTATCTTTTCATAATAGTGATCACGGTAACGAACCTGTCACCTGTGAGTTTGCATTTTCGGGAACTGGAATTCGAATTATTTCAGAACACAATAATTACTCAAGTTATCGATATCCAATACAAATTACAATAGACGGTACTTCTGAAACTTACACAATTTCTCCTAAATCTCCATTACAACAATGTTTAGCATATGAGAAATTAAATCTTTCTGCAGGTATTCATACAGTTGTAATTGAAGCTCAAGAAAATATTATAGATGCAATTGACGTATTCGGTGGAGAATTACAATCATCAGATCTAATTAAAAAGCCAAAAGTATCCTTATATGAAAAAGAAAGCGGAAAATTATTTGTAGATGATTTCGATTCCGTAAATCCCAAATGGCTTATGTCACCATCAAGTGCATTTAACAATGCTGTTAAAAAAGGATTCCTACGTATGAATCATTCTGCAGATAAAGACGTTATGCTGTTAATTGATAAACCACAAGATAACTTTGCAATTCAGGTTATTGCAGATTATGCTCCTACAAAAGAAGGAGATGAAGGCGGCTTACTGATCTATCAAAATGAAAAGAATAAGGTTGAATTCCTTGAATCCTATTCTGCTAATAGTTCTCAAAGCCATAAAGAGTGGATGGCAATTTGTAAGGAGAATCAATGGGATTTTTATACAAAGACAGATACATCCTTTGATTATATGGATAATGATTCATTAGTAGCAAAAAGAATTGGTGTTGTTTTAAAAAGAGGAACTGCAGAGGGATTTGTACCGCTTGACATCAATAAAATTATTATGACAAAGAGTAATATGTTACGTCTGCGTCAACTATATAAAAATTATAAGATTGTATTAAAAGATTCTGCAAATAATATCCTGTCTACTAGCATCGTTGCTGCAGCTCATACAGGCATTGATATTCTACTTCCTTCTTTAGAGTTTGAAGGAATCGTAGAAATCTATGATGAAGAAAACGAACTACTAGCGAAGAAACAAACTATCTTTTATGGTGGGGATATGTATTGTATGGGTTCATCTTTACAAATCAAAATGAATAACGATGAATTAAATACAACAGATCCAACGAATTTAGGTTACATGGTGGATAATGAGCGAATTGTAAAAATGACAATCGTAAATGATAACATTGGTGCTGCTACAAATATAAAACTATCAATCCAGCAATACATGGAGAAAATCGGCTATACCTGGGCACGTATTTCATTAGATGGTACTAACTATTTGAATGAAATACAGATTGATTCAATAGCCGCACAAAGTACACGTGACTTTTGGGTAAAGGTTGTGAAGGATACAAATTTACTAGCATTTGAACCAATTTATTTTAATGTTCATCTAAAACATAATTGAGGTGAATACAATATGGGAACTGTAATGAAATTATATAGATATACATCCGAAAGTGAGATTACACCATCAATCCTTATTGAGAGGAATGTACAAATTACAATTGAACCAGGGAAAGTTCTATATGCTCCGCTGGATGTAGGTTGTAACAAATACGATATTCGTACCATTCAAGTTACAAATGATTCAAACGTTGAAGCAATGTTATTTATGTACGATCAAAAAGAGAATGGGAATCAGATTTATAAAAGCTTATCAGAAAAAAGAACATATGATATTTTGGCTATTCCTTGTGAGGATAAAGATCATACAAACAAGGTACATCTTTATATAGAAAATAGGGGCGTAGCAAACTCTACTTTTAATGTTTCTATAAAAGCAATACGTTTAAATTAAGGAGGAACATATAAAATGACAAATAAAATTTGTAAGTTACACAGACTAGAGCGCAGAGAAGTCTTTATGAAGATTATTGATGAAATGAAAAAGGCTGGATGGCAGCAATTAAATGCTGACAAGACAAATAAAGATAAACTTTTTGTTATGTATTCAACGGGCAACGATGGAACAAAAAATAACTATATTGAATTACGGCCATTCGATACCATAAGGAATAATTCTGAATTATTACCCTCCCTTGATATAAGAGATCCAAAAGTTTTTTATACAGATGGGAGTTATAGACTTATAAGGGGATATGATAAAGAAAATGGCGCTGGAACAGGAGAAGAATCCTGGTTCTCACTGGTATTTCATTACGGAAAAACAAGTTCTACTAATAATCCTACTCCTTTAAATTTCGAAAAATATATGGTTGACCTATATCTATACGTTGATAAAGATACTGTCATTTATTGTGTATATGCAAATGATGATGAAATCCCATCTCATAAAGGAAAGACAGTGATTGGTTTTATAGGCCTTCCAGACGAATACTATCAACCGGAATTATTTACACCGTATTCATATCCATTCAGTATTTTGTTAAGCAGTGGCGCTCGCGGTCAAGCATATACACATACAACTAATAGAAGTAAATTTGCAGGTACTAGCTCAATTTCTATTATGAATTCTACATTTTATTGGAGTAACGTTTTTCTAAAGATACCTTCTAGTGAAGGGAAGATAGTCTTTACGCCTTTATATGGGGGAGATGGTAACGATGGATTTAGATACAAATTTGATGGCTTTTACATCTATAGAGGTAGTAATTATATTTATGGTGATATTGTAGAAATTATTGAAAATGATGAGATTCATAAATACAAATTGTTCAATACTTCTTATACATCTGGCGTATGTAACTCTTTTGGTGATAATACTATAGCTTTACGGATCGAATAAGTAGGAGGTAAGTATATGGCAGTACTTCAAGGTATGATTATATCTCTAACAAATCTATACCGTACGGGAACACGCGAAATTAATATACATCAGGGTATAATCATATCTCCAACAACGCTATATCATGATGGAATACGTGAAATCAATACACATCGTCAAGGGGTTATTGTTAATCCAATCGATTTTTCACATACAGGCGTTAGGCAACTCCTAACACATCAAGGTGCAATTGTTAATCCGGATGATTGGATGCGCACAGGAATTAGGCAAATCTCTATTCGTCGAGGCGTTATGCATAACTTATCCCAAAATAAGGGGGGAACTTCTGAAAAAGAAGTAATGAAGCCACCACGAACTGAACCACTAGAGTATGCGTGGAAGAAAATGAATATGTAAATCTTTTATACAATAGCGTGCTAAAGCAGGCTTTTTTATTTTGCTTTGAAATGTAAAAAAGGGGGTGAAAGTTTGGAACGGATTCATGAACTTGTAAAAACATTAAATGTACTGGATGTTATTAATACCACCCAATTTAAAATTGCTTCTGTAATTAGTGGGGGATTGGGAACTATATTTAATTTTTTATATGGTAAATCTAATTTAATTTGGATTATTATTTTGGTATGGGTAGTTGTATTAGATTGGATAACTGGTAGTAAGGCTTCAAAATTAGATGGTACGTATTCATCACAATATGGAATTGAGGGCATTGCACGAACTGTGGTGCTTTTTTTATTACCTTCTTTAGCGCATTTATTTGATATTGCATTTAAACTACCAGAGTTTTTCTTTTTTATGGTAACGGGTGGTTTAGTTTATCATATTTTTAATAGCTTTACAGCCAATTGTGTACGGATTGGCTGGGATAAATGGATTCCTACTTGGTTGTTAGAAAGTGTATCTTCTGAAATTGAAGCGAAAATTAGAAGATCAAAATCTAGAAAAGAAAAAAATTAAATAAAGACAAATATAAAAAATGATAGCAAAAGGAGCAGTCTCAATTGAGGTGCTCTTTTTGTTTATGCAAATATTAAAGGGGAAAATACGAAATGAAAAAATTAATGAAACAATGTAGCGCGTTATTTATCATGTGTATTATTTTATTTTCTTCTTCCGCAAGTGCTTTTGCAGATAGAGAAATGATTATTCCAGATTTACCTAAGCAAGGATATAGATATGGTGTGGGTGCATATGAGGGAGTAGTAGCACATTCCACAGTGACACCAGAAGCACCTGCTATCAATATTAGAAATTATGAAGCTAGAACATGGAGAAATGCATTCGTTCATTATGCAACGGATTGGGATGAAACAATTCAAATCGCTTCTACTAAATATCGTGCATGGGGTGCAGGTCCAGCGGCAAATGCTAGATTTGTACATGTAGAACTTTCTGAGACTAGTGACCCAATTAAATTCAAAAAATCATATGAAAGATATATAAAGTTACTTGCGAAAATTTTAAAAGATAGAAATATCCATCCGAGTGTTGGATTATGGACTCATAAAGATATCACATACAAATTAGGCGGTACAGATCATGAGGATCCACAGGGGTATCTTGCTTCACATGGTGTATCAGAAGCTCAATTCCGTTCTGATGTTTTAAAGGCGTATAATGGTCATTTTGTCACTATGGAAGTAAAACCACAACAACCATCTGAAAGTGTAACGGATGTAACAGGAGTAGCTTATATCGATGGTTTAAATGTAAATCTTCGATCTGGACCATCCACAAACAATGATGTCATTCGTAAGCTACAAAAGGGTGAATCATATAAAGTCTGGGGTAAAGTAGGAAACTGGTTAAATCTTGGAGGGAATCAGTGGGTTTATAACGATTCATCATACATTCGCTATAAAGAAGAATCTTCATCTGTGGAAGGAAAACGTGTAGTCTCTAAAGTGAATGACTTACGCTTCTATTCAAAAGCTTCCTGGGCTGATAGAGATGTTGTAGGAACTGTCGGTGAAGGTTTAGGGTTCACTATCGTTGATAAAGTATCTGTAAATGGTTCACCACAATATAAAGTGAAGAATAGTAGAGGTAATGTGTTCTATATTACAGCTAGTACTTATTATGTAAATGTGAAGTAGTGAGTAATGGAAAAGAAGGATTTAATAGGAGTATTGAATCCTTCTTTTTAAGATTTAGTTAAAAAGTTCCTGCAGTCCTTTCTGTTAAATACTTAGTATTTAAATAACCTAGGTCTTGAACATGTTGATGTAACTTCTGAAGTAAGCGCTCATCTGTACATAAAATACTAATATCAAAACCATCAACTATATTTAATAAAAATTCACAATCACTAGTATTAAAATCTGATGCTGTTCTTATCCATGTTGGGATATTCTTTTTCATATCAGGAAAAGCGCATATTGTTAAGAAGACTAAAAAGTATTTTTTGTTTATTAAGGATTGTTTTAACTTATTTTCAGTTATAAAACGTTCGTCGCCGAGTAATTGTTCAAATGTAAAGTTATCATGAGAGTCTTTTAGGTATATTTCGGCAGTATCTATTTGCCAAATGAAATTGTTAGAATTAAAAAGTTCTAGTAATTTTAATATGGACAAATTAAAGTTTCATCTTCTGGAGCGTGAAAATGTATTCCTATATTCATTGTATGCTAGTCTCCCTTTATTTATATTATTTAAGGAAATTGCCGGCTCTTAATCGAGGCGGCTTTTTTTGTTTTAACTAATATTTTCTTGAAAACCCCTTCTAAAAGAACGTTATTATCATATAAGAGTCAAATGTTTTAAGTCTTTTAAGACTGATTCCCCGGTTGCTGTGAAATAGAAAAATAATAGACTATATTCTGAGGGAATCTAGAATATAGTCTATCATTATAGATTTTAAAACATTAATTCAGGGATTTTTAACTGATTTTTAAGTAAGTTCCAAGTCTCATCTAGTATGGGTTTTGGTGGTATGTAAATAATTGTTCCATCTCGCCCTCTTGTTAAAATAACTCTATATGCATTGAGTTTAATTTGGAACGGATCTTCGACACCCCATTGATAGTGCTGCCCCTTCCAAGCCCCATTCTGTAGATAAAGATCATCATCCCAATGAACGAGCGCCATATCTAGTTCAAGTCCTTGTGTTTGAAATTCAGTTGAGCTATAGTTGAGGGTTTTACAATAGTATTGAGACCCGGGATAGTTAAAGTATTGAGCAATCTTATTAGGTCTTTCATATCGTTCATCTCGTGGTAAAACAGGGACTTCTTTTTGACGATCAGCGCCACCAGCACAGACGACACCAACTGTTTTTGTATCATCCTGATAAAGCTGATTTAAAGTGATTTTTGCTTTGTCTAAATCACGCGTAATAAAAAGCTGATAATGTTCCTTTGGTAGGTTATGAATAAGCTGTTTCGTTTGTTCAAAACTAACATCTAATAAAGTATTAATAATTTCATAGTATTTTAAAGCTGCATGAGCACGGAAAGATGAGTTTAAATGTAGCTGAGAATGAGTTCTATAATGTGCTGCATTTGTGAATACAGAATTAGGATGTTTCGAGTGAACAGTCACGTTTTTTCCAGCGATCGCAGTATTCCACAGAGGGAGACCGCCTTCTTCCCCAGAATAGATCTCTTGACCTTCACCAATTAAGCCAATTGTTACACTCCACGGCTTATTATTTGTCGTAATATTCATTATAATATCCGGTTCACTTAAGTGTTGGGCTTCTCGCTTTCTTCGAGTGAGTGACTGGTCGACTTTTTTTGTATCCCATGCTCGTTGTGCTTCATCAAAAATGATAATTTGTTCTTTTGGAATCATTTTCTTTTCGAGAAAATCCATTTTATATCCATTTCTATTACAAATGAAACCAAAGTTAAGCAATTAATTTTTACAAAAATAGGCTCAGTATTAGCATTACTTTGCCCTTGATTACAGCAACGCTGATACTGGGCCAAGTAAATGAAAAAACATAAAATTCACGTTAAGACATTGTTGGGTTAGCTTAATCCCGTAAAGAAAAGACACTTTAAAGTGTCTTTAAAATAAAGCTATAAGATATCCACGGAAATTCCATCCTGCATATAAGATTCCACATATTATAAAAGGGGCAATTATGGGTCTTAATTTATTTGGTATGTAATGTGAAATCGCTAAAAGTGCTGCATAAACAGCTAGTATTATAACAAATATTTTTATTGCTGAATGTAGTAAACCTGCTACTTGTGATTGTATTTCTGGTGTATTAAAATTCAAACTATCTCGCCTTTCTAATATAAATCTTTTTATCTATATAATACATTATTTATTGTAAAAAGAAAAGACACCTTAAATGAGTGGTTTTATTTTATAGTTACAAAGCTAATAGTAGTATCATATAAGTTATAAATATTTGAGACTCCCACGACAGACCATATAGATTCGTGGGCTAAGGTACTGTTACCATACCGTACAGATGTTGGTTTGCATATGTTTTTGGGTGTTGTACTTCACAATACATTGTTTGTGGTGTTGAAGGGAAGATAACGATGACATGTTCTTGGTTTCAAAAAGAGTGATATACATAAACGGTTTGGATATAAAACAAAAAGCCTCCAATATATTATTGAGGTTTTTTGTTTTGAAATGGAGATGTTATTTGTTTTGAATTTTATATATTGTTTGTTTTGATGTTGATATTTTTATATGTTTTGTTATAATTATAACAAATGAAACACATTGTTTTTAGGGGGTAATATAGTGTTTGAAATTAATAGAGAGAAAGTTGGAGAACGGATTAATGATATAAGAGAGTCGGGAGGCTGGACTCTTGAAGCGTTTGGGACTCTTATTAATAATACGTCTAGAGGGAATGTAAGCAATTGGATTAATGGAAAGAATATTCCTACTAAAGAAAAGTTGAATTTAATTGCAGTGCTGGGAAGGGTTAAACCTGAATTTCTTTTGTATGGTGATATGGAGGAGTATTCAAAAGAATTTTTCGGAGATTACAAAGGTACAAAGCTGGATGAAGAATTTTGGAAGTCTTTTAGGGGAATACTAACGAAAAAAGGGGTTCCTTATGGAGAAAAAGAACGAATGATTCAATATGCGATTATGGCTAAAGAAACATTAAGAGAAGATGCTGAATTTCGCAAATTCAGTCAGTGTAAGGGAGTAATGGTAGAAACGGTGAGTTACTACGATGTGGAAAAAAATGCACAATATAGAAGAAACTATTTGCCTTTATTAGACGACATGTTAAGGATTGATAATGAACAAGAATATGTTGAGCCTACAAACAATAAAGCAATTCTTCATACTTTAGATATGTTAAGAAGAATTGATGATGAAATGATAAAACAAGACGTTTTGTCTATAATTATTAGTCTGTCCCGAATATCTAACCGAAACATACTAATGACAGATAATACTTATCTTCCTAAGGTTTCTGATCATCCGAGTTTTGGGGGATATACTTCCCAGAGTCGTGGTTTAACAGAACAGAAACGTAGTGAAAAAGAAATCAAACAGGATTATAAAGAATTAAAAGAACAAATTAATGCGACACTTGATAGTATTATTAGAAGGAATATAGCAATACTTTAAGTATAGAAGATTAAAAAAAGTATAAGAAACATAGTATGATTACAGATTGGCTTAAGTTATGAATCTACCAAAATAAAAATAGGTATTTTCAAAATTAAAAAGGAAATATAAAAAAGAGTGATCTATTTAGATCACTCTTTTTTATGTTCTGGTGCATAGATTATATCTATTCTATGCAGCCGTTTCGAATAGTTGATGAATAAACTTCATTTCATTTTGGACAGACTTGTCCCGTAAAATAAGTTGACCTTTTTAATAATATGAATCGCTTTTATTCCTGAAAGAATAGATCTAGCTGTACGAAAAAATTTCAATCCCAACATTGAACGAACTCTCTCTTTAATTTAGATACAATATCAACTAACTTATCATTACTGGATAAAGAAACTTCTATAATTTCAATAGAAGGACTATCTAATGTTTCAATTGTATGATCAGCCCACTCGATTACTTAAGTTTTTTAAAATAAACCAATTTGTAGCCCTATCCTAAAACCTTAGCTATTATTTTTATATTATTCATATATATAACTACTTAAATTTTTATAATTATACATCACAGTCACCTAAACTTCAAAAAAGGGTATTGCTAGTAGGCAATAAACACAGGGATTTTAAAATCGGGAATCCCCCTACATTGCAAGGTAAATAATTTATAGTTTAAAGGAAAAGAATTATTTTGTTAATAACCTAAATTTACAAAGATGTGGTAAATAGATATACAAGTCCTTGAAGAATAAAAAATAATAATTTAATTACTACTTAAAGGGGGGATTATAACGAGCTTCAAGATTTATAAGGGATATTATTTTATAGGTTTAATTTGTGTAAATAAAGATCATTTTAATGTAAACTACAATAAATATTTATGGTAAGAGGGATCACATTACGTAGTGTTATTTTTTGATTTATGTTCCTAATCTACATACAGCGAGGGCTTGATTATTTGAAAGAAGGAAGAATGTGTCTTTAACGTACTTTTATAAGGATTGTTACTGATTATACATATACACAGATTTAAAATAAATGATTTATATAATAGTAACCGCCTCAAATCAAAGCGGTTACTAAGTGGTTACTATTTTTTATAGACTTTTTCAAAGAAGACTTGTTCCATTGCGATAAAGCGCTTTTTTAATTCACTTATATACCATTCTTTGGTGATTTGGTCGTTTCCATGGTTATCTTTAATAATATCAACCTCAGAAACATCACAGAATATTAATTTTTTTAAGTTTGATATTTCTTCATTTGCTTTGGCTTGAGTCATTTGACCAGTACTTACTTTAAGATCCAAGTATTCCTTAAGCGTTTTATCATTTTTGGCCCTATTAATATCTTTTTTTATCAATGACAAATTTGAAACCGCACTAATTGGGATGCCGTTAAGATCTTTAGCAACTCGTTTTAATCGATTAATAGGATATAAATGGTCAACTTCATATACATCAAAATTTTCCTCATTTGTAAGGATGCTATTATATAAAAATTTGATAAATAACATATCTTGATCATTTATCTTTACCCTTTGAATTTCTGCTCTATTAAGTTGTGAATCAAACCACTCTTGAAGAAGATTGTGCCATTTGTTTTCAGGGATTGGCTGAAGATATTTTGCATTGGTTTGTAAATCTTCATCAAATACAATCTCCTTCAATCTAGAATCTCCAGAACCTCTCCAAGTATCTCTAAGAATATCGTAAAGGTAATGCATTGAAATGTATTTTTTTAAAATAGATTCATTATGATTCCAAGTATTTCTAATATTTAAATCTTTATCATATTTTAAGTGGAATACTGTTCCAATAATCGAAACTATTTGAAGTTCTGTATGATATATTCTATCACCTTTGTCTTTTTTATTTTTTCTATTTGCTTTAAAAGATAAGGCTGAAAGAGAGTTATGTACAAAATTAATAGTTTCAAATATTGCTTTTTCTAGCTTTGGTACATTAAATCCTGAAATTTTTTCCGGTAGCTGCATCATTTTATTTAGAGGAAGTCCAGCGCATATTGTAACCAGGTTAAATCCTACCGAGTCAGTGGTATCAGCTTTTCCGGACTTACCAAAGAGATGAGGATATTCATTACTTAAATATTTACCTAATCCAAATAGGTATTCAAATAATGAAAATTGTTTACCTTTTTCAAAAAAATGTTCTGGAAAATAACCTTCAATCTCAAAGCCTTCTTCAATTAACATGTTATATTTTTCTTCTATTTTTTTTATTATATTTTTATTGTGAATTGGTAATGTTTTATCCCATGTGGCTGCAAAAATTTGATATTTATTTAATTTAGTGCCTTTAGAATTAATCCTCTCAAAAATTTCAGGTAGATTATATTCTTCTCCATAATAAACTACTACTGGAATTTGTATTTGTGAAATATCAGCTTCTTTTTTTATTTTTGAAGTAAACTCTTTAAATTTATCAACTAAATCATCAAAAACATCCACGGTAAGATTTAAATTCAAATCTTTTGAGATTTTACGAACCAAGTCATAAGAAGAAAAATTATGTTTTTCATCAAATCCATCTAAGCTCTTTACCCAATCTTCAATAATATCTCTAATTTTATCGGTTTGATCCTTATTAAGGTTATCAACTGTTTGAATAAAAAAGTCAACAAAACTATCATCAATATCATCAGAAGTAAAAAAGGATGTGGGAACTTTAGAATATTGATTAATTGTTGAGGTTCTTTGCAGTCCGTCAATCAATGAAAATGAATCATCATTATTTTTTTTATATAAAAGGAGGGAACCAAATGGAAATCCTCTTTTTAAAGTATCAATAAACTTATGTTTTTGTTCTTTGCTCCATACCAGGTTTCTTTGCATTTTTGGTACGGTAATCTTTATTTTTCTTTTATTAGGATCGGGTTCTTGTATGCTGGCGACAATATCTGATACGTTATACTGTTTTACTTCAGTAGCCATAAAATTATTCCTCCTTTTTAAATTTCCCGTAACTACATTGAACAACTTTTACGGGAAGAAACAATATAAAATAAGTTTACAATCAATTTTATAATTAAACTATCCCTTTAATATAATATTTAGGCGTAATTTAATATATAGAATAAAATGAGATTTATTGTACAAACATTTGTATTTTGGATTCATCTTGGGGAGAAGTGAAAAAATACTTCAATTTGAAGAGAAGCTGATATCATTTTTTCTTGTATTAGTTTTAGTTCCAACAAGATGAAATGGTTTGTCATCATCAATATTTACTTTATTTTTTAATGTTTCATTGACCTTATTTAGTCGAACCTTGTTTAAAGTATGTAATTTACTATTTTTGCTTCTTCAGAGATATTAGCAAACAAGATAGTATTTTATTTGTAAATTTAAATATTAAATTAATATATAATTTGGATGATATAGTAATACCAGAAATAATATGGGGAGTCAATAACAAGTATGCCACATCAAGATCAGGGGTTTAGTATGTGATATAGATAAAAAAGAGCAGGGATAATGTAATTGATGTTTTCCTCTTTTTATTATTAAATATTTTATATAGAACAATTTTAAATAGTAGTGTAATAAGTAATGAGGATGTGGACCATGGAACAGATTGAATCAATAGAAGATTTAAAACCTGGAAGTATTATCGACAATAAAAATCTAGCCAGAATTTTCAAATGTAGTTCTCAAGGAGGAATGCGACGTTCGCTAAAAACTAACTCACTTGTACTGCTATCTTTTAAAAATAAACTACCATATGAGGAGATAAAGAAAGAAGGAGAATTATTACTTTATACGGGTATGGGAAGAAAAGGTGATCAAAGCCTAGATTTTATGCAAAATAAGACCTTACTTCATTCTAATGAAATGGGAATAAAAGTGTACTTATTTGAAGTGGAGGAAGCAAGGTATACTTTCATAGATAGAGTTATTTTGGGTTCTTCTCCAAAACAAGGTGTACAATTTGATTTAGATAAAAAATTACGCAAAGTATGGTTATTTCCATTGCTTAAAGTTGGGTGTTCAGAAGAAATATTTCATTTTCTACAAAAACAACCAAGAAAGGTTTTGGAAGAGAAGAAAATAATTTTATATCCAAAATATGAACTCTCCCTTCATAGTGTGGATCCACTATCACAATTAATGATCGAGAAAGGTATAGATACTTTAATAGGACCAGGTGGATGGTATTTTACAGCTACCCAATACTATTATAATCCTAATACTAAGAGCAAGCATAAGATTGGAAATATAAATTTTTTATCCGAAACACAGAATATCAAAAAAGGAATAGTTTTTGAAAACCAGAACAAATTTATTAATCCCTTTTTTTTAACAGCACCTGATCCTTTGGACAATGCTCTTCAGGAAAAAGAATCTAGTCCCGAAGAAGGCAACTTTTTAATACGTAAAATTAAATATAAATATCCGAATAGTGAATGGATAAGTGTAGAATTTGTTCAAGGAGAACGGAGAAGTGATGGTCCATTTATTACACTTATGATTGGTCCGAATGGTACAGGTAAAAGTACGATCCTTTCTAATATTCAAAAGATTTTATTAGATGTATATAATTATAAAAAAGCTTTTATTAAAACGCATATGTCGAGAGAAATAGACTATACGTTGGAATATCAGCTAGGAAAGATTATCTATACCATCATTAATGAGAATAGAAATAGAAAATTCTTAAAGAATGGAATAGAGGTTCCTTTTAATTCTTTAAGATTTCCAAGAAAATTAATTGCAAGTGCATTTAGTATTAATGATAGGTTCACCTTTATGCAGCAATCTGAAGAGCCGCTGGAAGAGTATAGTTATTTAGGTATTAAAAGCTCTGATAATGTTGCTAGGGTAGGAGAAACTTCGAAAAATCTGGTTTTAAATATCGTAAGTTCCTCTCAAAAAGGGAATTTTACTAAAATGTTAAGGTACATTATGGAATATGTAAAGTTGTGTCCTGTAATTAAAATAGAATATCGAACCAAAAACAATGAAAGGTTAAAGGATATCATTACGGAAAGTAATATAGTTACACTTCAAAATAAATTTCTTAAAAAAATAAAAAAAAAGAAACTCCGAAACACGAGTTTAATTGATCATCAAGATATTATGGAGTTTATATATGGATTTTCTGATAAAGATCCCAGTATTTTTAGTATGAAAAATGATAATATTTCTATAACATTTCATCTTAATGCCGAAGAACAATACTATAAGTATTATGAGAATTTTCACATGTTGTGGCACTTATTTGAAATTGGTATACTTCAAGAACCTGTTGTATATATAAAGAAAAAAGATTTCTTTAAATTAGAAGATGCTAGTTCAGGAGAATCACAATATTTAACCACTATGATTAATATTTTATCCAAAATAGAAGAAGATTCATTGGTACTCTTGGATGAACCGGAAATTAGTCTTCATCCCAACTGGCAGAATAAATATGTACATGGTATTAAAGAAATATTTAAACATAATCATTCATCTTGCCATTTTATTTTAGCAACACATTCACATTTTATGGTTTCTGATTTAGAAAAAGGTATGTCCTCGCTTGTTTCTCTAGAGATAGAAAAGGAATTTAAAACTTGGATTCGCTTACGCAATGAAGAAACATTTGGATGGTCAGTTGAGGATGTTCTATTTAATATATTTGGTATGGCAACAGATCGTAATTATTATTTAGCGGATGAACTAGATAAAATTTTATTGGCAATTAGCTTAGGTGAAATTACAGAAGATATAAAAGCGAGAGTAAACTATTTGAATCAAATGTCAGAGAATTTAAAAGAAGCTGATCCCTTAAAAGAAGTCATTACTTTAATATCTTCGAAAGTAATAAAAGGGTGAAAAAATGTATAGACTAACAGATGCTGAAAAACGATCTATAAAAGAATATGAATATGAGTGGGATGAGCCTAAGTTAAAATATCTTAAATATAAAATAAAAAGTAGCTTAATTCAAGATCCATTAAATGATAATATTTGTTATTATTGTAAATCTCCTTTGGATTGTGGGACGACTCCTGGGGATATTGAGCATATTGTACATAAAGGTAAATACGAAATTTTCACATACGAGCCGATAAATTTAACTTTAGCATGCGATAGATGTAATACTGCCAAAGGAAGTGAAGATATACTTATCACTGATTTACCTGATTCTTATACTGAGGAAGATTATCCGCTTAATTCAGATGCTTTTAAAATAATTCATGCACATATTGATTTATATGAGGAATATATTCAAATTCAAGACTATATATTTTTTGTGGGAATTGATCAAAATAATAAAGGTGAAAATACAATTAAATGTTGTAATTTAAATAGGCTAGATCTTGCGCTTAGTAAAATAAAACAAGTTAAGAGTGAAAATGCGGTTTCAAGTCCAGTTAAAAAGATGATTAATGGTGCTGTAGATTCAGAGAAAACGTTGAAGGAGATTGAAAAAATATTTGAAAAACCATCACATGAAGAAATGTTTGAAGCAATTATTAATTTAAATAAGGATATAAATACAATTAAAATTGTTAACCAGTTATCAAAAATTAATGATTTAGAAACAAATTTAGATCCTGAAAAAATAACTGATTTTAAAAAATTCATTACATGTTTTGGGGAAATTGAGGCGTATTATAATATGATTGATGAGCTTCATAAAAGAACAAATCTTCTTTCCCAACTAATTGATCTTCCTCTAAAAGATGATGTGATTCTTCCTACTATGGGAAAATTACTTTTAAATAGAAGGGGATTACAACAATTAAAAGAAGAAATAAGTACCCGTGAATTTAGCCGTTTCCAAAAACGGAGTAAGACAGTATTATTAACGCAGTTAGAGGAATTATTGGATAGTTACGATTTATCTAATGTTGAGGCATTACTTCCTCGATTGAATATAATTATGCTAGTCATGCAATGTGTTACGGATATTTATAAGGATAAAACTATTATTTCCTTATTACCTGGTCTTAATTCGACACTTGCTAGAACAGTTAGTCAAGATGCTGAAAGGATTCTTCCATATGTATGCTATAATTCTCAGATTTCTATCATGTTCCATCTGAAAAGCATTTATGACGAAATATTTAGTAACTGGGATAAAGAATTATTTAAAAAATCTAAGATATTAGCTAGAAAGATAAATCATTTCATCAATAAATAATTTAGAAAAAGACTGTAACTCTAAAAATGGCTTCTATTGAACAAATTTAAATGTTTACTAGAGGCCATTTACTTTTTAGACTTAAAATACTCTTGGTTATTGCGTATGAAGCGAGTATTGGTTAGTTAATACATGCTATCTTAGATATTAAAAAAATTTGAAGGGGCTAAGGTTTAATGACGATTGTTGTAAACATAATTAAAGTTATTTCATTTAAACAGAGGTCTATAACTGGATGTATCAACAGCATGATATCTAAAAAGCGTACTTTTATTTTTAATAATGATAGTATGATATTTTAATGGGAATATTATACAATATACGAGGGGTTCTATAGTATTTCTGGATCTAGTGCAAAAATTCTAAAGGCCTTGCAAGTAATCTCCTAAACTTGGACATACTGATAGCATTACTCTAAAATGTTGTGTGATCAATATGGAAAAAGAAAAAATTTAAACAAAAGCATTATCAGCCGGAACTAATCTTATTAACAGTAAGGTGGTACCTACGGTGTAATTTGAGTTTTCGTAACCTGGTGAAAATGATGAAAGAAAGCAGCTGTGCCAAGGATTCGATTCCACTGTTTACGTCATACAAATGCTACTATGCTCTTTTGCTAAAGGTGTGAATGTGAAGGTGATTTTTGAACGGTTAGGACATAGTAACATCAAAATCACATTAGATACTTATTCGCATGTAATACCAACCATGTAAGAAGATGCAGCTAACAAAATAGAAGAGATTTTGTAGGTAATGTGACCACTGGTGTTGTTGAGATTGCTAGAAAATCTTTAGTATATAGGAAAAATGGATATTATCCGCAATACTGGGGAGAAGCTCAGTATTTGCTACTAACCCAACTTAGCCCCTCGAGAATTAGTTTAGAAGTTTCAGAGTTAATTTCTGTACTTTATAGAAGGTATAACGGAATTTCTGAGGAGGAAATTGCAAATAAACCTAAAGGAAGTAGAGGTTCCATTGGATCAAAACTTGACAGGAATTTAGATAAAATCAGTGATAATGCTAGGTTAAGAATAATTACAAATAAATCAATACCGCAAGAACATGTTGGAATGTGGGAAGTATCAAGTGATAGAACTTTCGTAGCAACCTCAATTTGGCAATTTGCAAGAAGTTTAGAGAAGGCAGCGCAAAATGATCCTGAACGATTTGGAAGATTAGCGTTGAAGTTTCCTGAAGAAACAAATCCTAGTTACATTTCAGCAGTATTTAGAGCATTTGAAATAACCGAGTTAAACAATGAAAATCTTGAAGCAGATACCCGTCAACTAGCTACAGTTGAAACTATTGTTAAGGTATTGTGTAGGCACTTGAAGGAAGATAATCGGCAAATAGCGATGTCTTTTTGCAGGTTGTTAAGAGCTAGGAATGATATTGAGTGGCCTGATGAAATAATTAATAAACTTACCTATATAGCTGTTAATCATCCTGATCCCAAGATAGATAGTATGAATGTCCACTCTACCAATTGGGATAAATCTATGGATAGCTTAAGTGTTGAAGAATTATTTGATAATAGTATTAATTGCGTAAGGGGAGTTACTGTCGAAGCAATAACAACTCTTCTTTTGAAAAAGTCTGATTTCTTTATAGATAAAGATGAGATTATAGAAAAAATAATTAATGACCCACATCCATCAGTTCGTATTGCAGCTGTAGGAATGCTAATACCCATAATTAACATCGATCGTGAAAAGCAGTGGATTTATTTATTAAAAATGCTAATGACGACTTTCGTGTTATCTGTACAAGTTATGGGGCTTTTTTTATAAACTATACAATTAAAAAGAACTATGATTTACTTGAAAGTTTAATTATTGAAATGGCTAATTCTAAAATACATGAAGTAGCAAAATTAGGTAGTGAAATAATAGTAGCGTACCATATAATTTATTTGAAAAGAAATACGAAGAATTAGTTAAAGGAAACATCTCCCAAAGGCAGGGGGTAGTATCGGGAGCAATACGTTTAATAAATGAAAAGGAACACGCATCAAAATGTGCGAATTACTTGGGAATTTCCTGAATGAATATGATTCTGATATAGCGAAGGAAATGGAGAAATTATTACATTACGAGTTAGTTGACCTAGTAGAGCAAAAAAATTAATAGTAAGATATATTAAATCTCCATACTTAAGAGATGACAAATCTTATTTTATATATGAGCTACAGAATTATAAAGGGAGTTTACTTGATTTTAAAGATCTTATTTTTACTTATTGTAATGAAATATGCGATAAATATTCAAGTGAAACTCGTGATTTTACTTCTGGGTTTAGATTAATGGCCACAGATTTACCGCAACTTCTTTTAAGGCTCTATGATGAATCGATGGAAAAAGGCCAAAAAGGTGTTTTTATTTCATGTCTGGATATTTGGGACAAATTCTTCTTGAATAGAGTTGGTTCCGTTAGAGAATTAACTAGGATTGTGCAAGAGAGTTAAAACATATAACTATAAGGGTAAGCTCTATGAGTTGAGTAGATTTATCTAACTGCTTACTAGTAGTGTCCGAGAAGAAAGTTTAATGGCCGGTTCTCTGATATTCCTAGATTGAAATAAACATATGTGAATTCACAAGGTAGAGATCTATTTGATTTCTACCTTTTATCTTACCCTATCCAATGTTACGGTGAACCATATCATAAGTAAATGAGGTTAAAAAGCATATTTATTTTAATAAAGTAAATACGTTTTTGGTATGATAGAATATATTATATATATAAACTGGTGGTGTGTTTTATGGAAAAGAAAATTTCACAAATTATTATGGAAGATGGTTTTTTTAGCAAAGAATTACCATCTGAATTTAATAGTAAAAGTTTAGCTGATGCACTAGAACAATTAGATGTAAGCAAAAGTAAATTATCTAAACATGGTGTAAATAAGTGGAGTAAGTTAGTTCAGTATTCTATACCGAAAAAAAATGAGTTTAGAAGAATTGCTGCTATTCCTCACCCGTTACATTACATAAAGCTATCTAAAGTACTAGAAGAGAATTGGAGTGAATTAGAAACACACTATGAAAAGTCTAAAGTTTCTTTAACAAAGATAGAATTTTCAAACGGTAAAATAAAAAACAAATATAGCTTTAACAAAAAACAAGATATCAGATTAGAAAACTTATCTTTTAATAGATATATCTTATCTATAGATATTAATAGGTACTACCCAAGTATATATACTCATTCAATCCCTTGGGCTATGCATACTAAAGCGGTTGCTAAAGCAAATTCTAAAGATTTGACTTATTTAGGGAATAAAATTGATCTAGAAGTTAGAAACATGCAAGATGGTCAGACAATGGGGATTCCAATTGGACCATTGACTTCAGCCATTATTCAAGAAATTATCGGTACTTCTATAGATGAAGAGTTTCAAATATTAGTGGGAAAAGATACTCCAGGGTTTAGATATACAGATGATATGGAATATTATTTTAGTACCTTAGAAGAAGCAAATAGAGCATTAAGTATTATGACAAAACTATTGAAAGATTATAACTTAGATACGAATGTTGAAAAAACAAGGATATTAAAATTGCCATTAGAAATAGATACATCCTGGGTATATTTCTTTAAAAATTTCAAATTTAAGAATAGTAAAGAAAGAGATATACAAATACTTCTAGAAAAAAATGATTTGAAAGAATATTTTAATCAAATTTTTAAGTATCAAATTAAAATAAATGATAAAGGAATAAGTAAGTATGCTCTAAAAGTTTTAAGGAATAGAATAGTTTATAAAGAGAACTGGAGTATATTTCAATCTTTATTATTACAGACAGCATTAGTCGATTCTACAGTGATTCCAACTGTATTTGAGATTATTGAAAGTTATAAGTATAAAGGTTATGAAATGGAGTTAGACAAATTAAGTTTATTTGTACATTCAGTAATAAATGAAAATATAGAATTAAATAACGACTATGAGATAATTTGGGCTTTAAGTTTTGCAAATAAACTTCTGATAAGTATGGATAAGAAAACTACAGAAAAGTTATGCAAATATGAAAATCCTTTAGTAAATATTTTAATGATGGTACTAAACGATAGAAATTTAATGCATGCATCTGCGGATTTTAGCAAATATAAGAGTTTCATTGCAAATAACGATTTATATGATGAAAATTGGATTTTTCTATATGAGTGTTGTATAAATAATTGGTTAGATAAGGATTCAAGCATTTTAAGTAATGATAATTTTTTCAAACAGTTACTACAACATAATATTTCATTTATTTCTCCAGATTATTCAGCAGTTAAGGTAGAAGTTAAAAATATTCTTAGTAGCCTTTGTGTAAATAAATACTCTACAGGCTCAAATAGGGATTTAGGAACGTTGTTAGAGGATATTATTTCTGAGTATCAAATTAATCTGGAAGAAGATTTTAAAGATTCAATTTACGAAAGTATACAATCTCAAATTGAAGTAGCAGAAGCAACAGAGGCGGAGCCAGAGGAAGCAACAGAGGCGGAGCCAGAGGAAGCAACAGAGGCGGAGCCAGAGGAAGCAGCAGAGGCGGGGCCAGAGGAAGCAACAGAGGCGGAGCCAGAGGAAGCAACAGAGGCGGAGCCAGAGGAAGCAACAGAGGTGGAGCCAGAGGAAGCAACAGAGACGGAGCCAGAAGAAGCAACAGAGGCAGAGCCAGAGGAAGCAACAGAGGCGGAGCCAGAGGAAGCAACAGAGGCGGAGCCAGAGGAAGCAACAGAGGCAGAGCCAGAGGAAGCAACAGAGGCAGAGCCAGAGGAAGCAACAGAGGTAGAGTTAGAGGAAGCAACAGAGGTAGAGTCAGAGGAAGCAACAGAGGTAGAGTCAGAGGAAGCAACAGAGGCGGAGCCAGAGGAAGCAACAGAGGCGGAGCCAGAGGAAGCAACAGAGGTAGAGTCAGAGGAAGAAATAGAGCTAGAGCCAGAGCCAGAGCCAGAAGAAACAAAGATAGAAGATATGATGGAGCTTAATAATTGGTCAAAATTATTTTTATTATCTAACATGAAAAATAAACAGATTCGTTTTTCTGTCGAAGAAGAATATTAATCTCACTTAGAATAGTTATGGTGAACTGTATCATAAATAACGATAACCTTTTATGATAAAAAGTAACCTGCTTGTTTTTTGACTGCTAAAAACACCTACTACTCCATTCTGTTTAAATAGATAGGGATGAGGTATTTGTTTCTCTAGTTATTTGAAGGGATAGATACTAAAGTAGTTATATTGTTTTTATAGGATAGGATATAATATGTAATTCATTTACAATAAAAACTAAGCAAATC
Source organism: Bacillus sp. 01N45 (assembly GCF_056399205.1). Classification (NCBI taxonomy): domain Bacteria; kingdom Bacillati; phylum Bacillota; class Bacilli; order Caryophanales; family Bacillaceae; genus Bacillus; species Bacillus sp. 01N45. Next base: position 34,793 of record NZ_JBFTQW010000015.1, on the reverse strand, counting down.
GTATCCTTAGGACAATATGAAAAATCGTTACATACAGAAACAAGGTTATATAAAACTGTTCTTATGAAACTTGGTAGGGATTTTTAAACGTAGAGAGGTTTTTAATAAATTTGAGGTATTGAGCGTATATCTTACTCTCGTTTGGGTTATAAAGAGAATAACAACCATAGATGTCGGCAAAACAAATTAATCAATAATAATAAGATGAAATCAATAATACGGTAAAAAAATATGAAAGTATAAATGGTACATAGGGCTATTAGACTTGTTCCTCTTTAACTTTCTCTTTGCCCTTGTTGATTTCATCTTTTTATTTGGGAGAAAGGAAGACGCTTCTGTTTAAACTGATTTACTAAGAGTGTTAATAAAAGGAATTTGAAAATCTTATTAATGGAGGTTTAAGTAAATGATGAGGGAGTTTTTTGATTTGGTGGGCTTTGTAGTTACGGAACCATTAAAAATTGCTTTTAAAATTGTGGATGAAGCGGTAGAGTCAGTCGATAAGGTTATCGATACGCTACTCAAATTGTTTAACGAACCAAAAGATATCCGACCAAGTTTTGGTACTCCTGTTTTTATTGAAATTGGTTTTGGTATTAGTGGACAATCGGGTATTTATATAGGAAATGACAAAATAATTGCACTTAATGCAAGAGGAGAAATTATTGAAAATACCTTTGAGGAATTTACTAGTCATATAACTACATTTAACTATGAAATTTGCATTCCCTATGACAATAAACATGATTAGGAAATTGGTTTTGCGGATGCTGGAGCAAGAGCCATAGAAAAATTGGGACAGAGTCGAAACTATCATGTACTTTTCGATAACTGTCATCAATTTATTTCAGGTTGCTTGACGGGTGATTTTGAAAATTCATGTAATTTCTTATGGATGCTAAAAGATGAAGTACAAAGAAGATATGGGGATCAAGTAGTATGGAAAAAATGGGATTGGAAAAAGTAAGTCAACTATCATAACATTGCTCCTTGATTATAAATAAATTAAGGTACAAATATTTATTAGTAAGTTAAAGATAAACTCCAATCTAATAAGTATATATAATCAATATGAATTAGTACAAGGAGGGGTGTTCTTTTGTATGGAGAGCAACCACTTTCGTCATGATTGGAGGAAGAAGAGATGGAACGTTTTAAAGTAAAATCAGGTAAACAGCTTGAATTATTGGAAGCACCTGTTGGTACAAATCAACCAGCAAAACGAGTCAACATCGTCCGTTTAAAAATGGTGAAAGAGGGGAGTCTTCTTTATAAGAAAAGAAGAATTAAGTCTCCAGAAGATACCAGTGTATTGTTGAAGCAGTTTTTAGGAGAGGTGGATCGAGAGTATTTCATTGTACCTTGTCTAGATACTAAAAACCAACCAACAGTTATTAATGTTGGTTATATTGGAAGTTTAAATACCGGTATTGCCCATCCGAGAGAGGTCCTAAACCAGCAATTATTTCAAATACAGCTTCTATTACCCTTGTCATAATTACCCTGATAATTACCAAACACCAAACCGTGAAGATATTGAGGTGACAAAACATTTGGTAGAAGCAGAGGAAATTATTAGTATTGAATTGTTCGATCATGTTATAGTTTGCTTTGATAGTTTTGTTTCTTTAAAAGAGAAGGGATATATCTAAATTGTATGGAAAAGGAGGGTTATATGTAGCCGCTCCTTTTATTTTTTACATATTCTTTCGTTGTATAAGTTCAAGCTTTAAATATATATTATACCCTTGATACCTATACTGATAGGTAGTCCTCATGAGAGAAGGGTCATACAAAGCAGTTTCATGAACATTTAGTTCCCTTCATTACTTTTATAATATCAGGAAGCAAATTAGGTAAGAATCGTATCTTCCATCTAGAAGGTATCGTTACTGGATTTATTCCTAATTCTGCTAGGTGTTTTAGAGTTTTATCGAATTTTTTTGGACATATATTAGATTCGTTTCTAGCTTTCCAAACATACTTCTTTTGGGAAACGAGATCAAGGGTCATAATCATGTGCTGTTTTTTCTTAGTTGTATAATTGGGAGCAACACATATAATTTCTTTAGCTTTTGCTAATGTGTAATAGTCACCAATTCCAATCGACTGTACATAATATTTAAGTAAAATAGATTGGGATAGTTCGCCGTTAGATAGATGATACAAAGAATTGGAAATGGATTGCTTTCTGCATAAATTTCCTAATTTTGTTTTCGCACATTGTACTTCGAAACGAATAATTTCATTAGCATCATCAGCCACAATATCATCTCTTACTTGTAGTAGTTGGTATTGTTTATCGTAAAAATTTAAGCATACCGATTTATTTTTTACATAATATGCATTTTTATAGAGCTTTTTTCTTTTGCTTGTTGAATCATAGACCATGACAGGTTCAAATTTTTTTGGAATGTCTGCTCTTTTAATTAGTTCCATATACTGAGCGGTATTATTTGAGAATAGATTAACGCAATAATCTATTCTATTAACTTTGTAATCAGCTATTGAATTGATTGGAAAGAATTGATTGATAATACCATCATTATCTAACATGTTTTCTTGTGCTTCTGCAAATAGGTTAAAAAACATTTGTTCAATTGCTGGATAATCATCAAATCTAGAAATTTGTATGTATTCTTTTTGCTGTATTTGAGTGTTCATATAAACGACGTGTCCAACGATAACAGGCAAAACAGGAGCAACTATTCTCTCAAGGTTTAATCAAGAATAAATACGATGACCGAACATTAGAAGAAGTGTATTTAACATATGCAGGTAACTATGGATTTGGTTCATATACAGATGAAACATATTATATATTAAGCAAAGCATTGTAAAGTATGCGAGCATTTAATTGAGTGTAAATGCAAATAGAACAGTAAACAACTATGTTTTTTGTGTGCTCGAGAAATATATATATATAGTACAACCCAAAGAAACGGAAAATATGAAAAATACAGGAAATGAAAGAATAGCAAGAAATAGATATATAGCCCTCTACCGAAAAAAAAAAAAGTAAGGAGGGTCAAAGGACAGGGAGGTGGGAGAATACTAAAAATTCCATCCCCATAACTAAAAAATCGAGAAAATGACGCTTTTTAGACGTAGAAAACTGCGAAGAACCGCAATACTAATGGATCCCCATCCCTAACTTGAATGAAAAATATGCGATTTTTATGTCATTTTTGTGCGATTTTTACGCAAAAAACTATAGAAAATTGCATGTTTTTAACGAAAAATTTAAAGTTTTCATATAGAAAATACTATAAAATTTTTATTATATGAAAAATACCCTGTTTCCATAAATTCCAATACTATATGTATATGTATATGGTAAAATTTAATATTATAAATATAATTTTGTCTGGAAAATTTACGGGGGTGACAATTTGTAATGAACAAAAAAGAAATGACCGAACGTGATATTTGTACAAAATATATTACACCAGCAATTGTGAACGCTGGATGGGATTTACATAGACAAATACGAGAAGAATATCAAATAACAGATGGCAGAATCATTGTAAGGGGAAGTCTTGTCACAAGGGGAACTAAAAAAAGAGCCGATTATGTATTATTTTATAAAGCAAATCTGCCTATTGCAGTAATCGAAGCTAAGGATAATAAACATTCAATTGGTCATGGAATTCAACAAGCGATTGGTTATGGTGAGATGTTAAAGGTGCCTTTTGTATATTCTTCAAATGGTGATGGCTTTCTTGAGCATGACCGATTAACAGGTAAGGAACGACAAATAAGTTTAGATGCATTTCCAAGTCCAGAGCAATTATGGAATCGTTATAAACAATATAACAATATTGATAGTCAAGAGGAGGAGTTAATTACAGAACCGTATTATTTTCGACTTGGTGACAAAACGCCTCGATATTATCAAATGAACGCAATTAATGAAACGATTAAGAGTGTGGCAAAAGGTCAAAATAGAATATTGTTAGTCATGGCAACAGGGACAGGAAAGACATATACCGCTTTCCAAATTATCTATCGTTTATGGAAAGCAAGAAAAGCAAAACGAATTCTTTTCCTTGCAGATCGGAATATCCTAATTGACCAAACCATGAATCAAGATTTTAAGCCATTTAAGTCTGTAATGACAAAAATTAAAAATCGTAAAATAGATACAAGCTATGAAGTTTATTTAGGACTGTACCAAGCAATAACAGGTCCTAATGAAGAGGATAAAATTTATAAGCAAGTTCCTCCTTCTTTCTTTGATTTGATTGTAATTGACGAGTGCCATCGTGGTTCTGCAAAAGAAGATTCACAATGGAGAGAAATTATTGAATACTTTTCAGATGCTGTACAAGTTGGACTCACAGCAACACCAAAAGAAACAGAAGATGTTTCTAATATCGGTTATTTTGGAGAGCCAGTGTACACTTATTCACTCAAAGAAGGAATTGAAGATGGCTTCCTTGCTCCTTACAAGGTATATCGCTACGGGTTTGATAAAGATTTAATGGGCTTTAGACCTAAAAAGGGGCAACTTGATAAAGACGGAAAAGTTATTGAAGACCGTATTTATAATACAATGGATTTTGATACAAATTTAGTATTAGAAAAACGCACAGAATTAGTTGCAAAAGTTATTTCAGATTTTCTTAAAAAGCAAGATAGATTTATGAAAACGATAGTTTTTTGTATTGATATTGAACACGCTGAACGTATGCGACAAGCATTAGTAAATGAAAATAGTGATTTAGTAAAAGAAGATTCAAGATATGTTATGAAAATTACAGGCGATGATAACGAAGGTAAAGCGCAATTAGACAATTTTATAGATACGAATAGCAAGTACCCAACTATTGTAACAACATCAAAGTTGCTTACAACAGGTGTAGATGCAAAGACTTGTAAAGTTGTCGTCATTGATTCACGAATTGAATCAATGATTGAATTTAAGCAGATTCTTGGTCGTGGTACTCGAATTAATGAGAAGCACGACAAGCTGTACTTTAACTTGCTGGACTTTAGAGATGTGTCTAATAAATTTGCTGACCCTGATTTCAATGGAGATCCTATTCCAGTTGATGGTGGTGAGGACGAAGGCGGCAAAGGTGGCACAGGAGGAAAAGGGGGAGGAACTGGCAACGGCGGTGGTGACACTGGAGATGACGGTGATGGTGGCGAACCAAGAAGAAAGATTTATGTGAACGATGTTGAGGTAATATTGTTACATGAACGAGTTCAATATTATGACAAAGACGGTAAGTTAGTTACGGAATCGCTTAGAGATTATTCTAAACGTAATATAAAGGAAGAGTTTGCCGACTTAAATGAGTTTCTAAGGCGTTGGAATTCCGAAGAACGAAAAGAAGCAATTATTGAGGAATTAAAGGAACATGGTGTTATTCTAGATGCTTTGCGTGAAGAAACAGGTCTAAATGAAATTGATGATTTTGACTTGATTTGTCATATAGCATACGATATGAAGCCGCTGACTAGGAAAGAGCGGGCTAATAATGTAAAAAAACGAAATTATTTTGGTAAGTACTCAGAAGTAGCGCAAAAGGTGTTAGAAAATCTCTTAGAAAAATACATGAATGAAGGGGTTTATAACTTAGACGATGCCAAAGTTTTAAGACTTGAACCATTTTGTGAAATTGGAAAACCAAGAGACTTGATACAAGCTTTTGGTGGAAAAAATGGTTGGCATACAGCTATAAAAGAGCTAGAAAAAGAACTATTTGATATTAGTTAAATAGTTGATTGGGACACACGTTAACATGAAACGTGTGTTCTTGTTTTTTTATGTTTGTGATATAGTTTTTGTGTTATACTTTGCATATTGATAAGTGGAGGTTAGATGAAATGACGATTTCAAATTTTGTAAAATCTATACAGGATATAATGAGAAAAGATCCTGGTGTTGATGGAGATGCTCAGCGTATTTCTCAGTTGGTGTGGATGCTATTTTTAAAAATATATGATGCAAAAGAAGAAGAGGAATGGGAAGTATTTGAAGATGAATATGTTTCCATCATTCCAGAAGGTTTGAAGTGGCGGGATTGGGCACGACCAAATAAATCAACAGGTCAAGCAATGACTGGTGAGGAACTTGTTACATTTATCAACGCAGCACTCTTTCCTACTCTAAAGGAATTAGAAATTGATGAGAAAACAGAAGAACGCGCTGCATTAGTTAAATATGTATTTGAAGATGCTTATAACTACATGAAAAATGGCACCCTAATCCGTCAGGTTATTGATGTCATTGATAGAATTGATTTTGGTTCCTATGAAGAGCGACATGCTTTTAACGATATTTATGAAACGATTTTAAAGGACTTACAGAGTGCGGGGAATAGTGGTGAATATTACACACCACGTGCAGTAACAGAATTCATTGTTGAAATGTTAGACCCAAAAGTTGGAGAGACATTTGCTGATTTTGCATGTGGAACAGGTGGATTTTTAACTTGTGCTTTAGAACATATGAGAAAGCAACCAGAATACAAACGTACCGGCGGAGAGGAAGCAGTATTTAAAGGGCTCATTGGTATTGAAAAAAAGCCAATGCCACACTTATTAGCAGTAACTAATCTAATCCTTCATGGTGTAGATGCTCCTAAAATTAGACGTGACAATTCACTTGAGCTTGATACTCGGGATATTTCAGATGAACAAAAGGTTAATAAAATTGGAATGAACCCTCCATTCGGTGGAGTAGAGGAAAAATCTGTTCAAACAAATTTCAAAAAAGAATTTCAAACTTCTGAAACAGCAGATTTGTTTATGGTAATGATGATGGAGAGGTTGGAAGAAAAAGGTAAAGTGGGGGTGGTATTACCCGATGGGTTCTTGTTCGGAACAGAGGGTGTAAAGGGCAGAATTAAAGAAAAGTTACTGAAAGAATTTAACCTTCATACAATTATTCGATTACCAAAAGGTGTATTTGCTCCTTATACTGATATTCCAACAAACCTGTTATTTTTTGATAAAACAAATCCAACAACAGAAATTTGGTTTTACGAACATCAGTTGCCAACAGGGTACAAAAACTATACAAAGACAAAGCCAATCAGGTTAGAGGAATTTGAAGCTGAACGTCAGTGGTGGAACAATCGAGAAGAAAATAAGTATGCGTGGAAGGTTTCTATTGAAGAAGTACAGGAACAAGATTACAACTTAGATTTTAAAAACCCTACCAAAGTAGATGAGAAAGTTATTGAGAATCCTTTAGAAATATTAAGTAAAATTCAGGAGAGTCAAGAACATATCAATAAGATAATTGCTGAGATTAAAGAGGAGCTCTATTCAGGATGAAAATATACACTATTGGAGAACTATGTGATGTAATTAAAGGAAACGTACCTATCATGAAAGCTGTTGAGGGAGAGTACCCTCTTGTGACTACCGCAGAAGAAAGAAAAACACATAATAAGTGGCAATTTGATTGCAAGGCAGTGTGTATTCCATTAGTATCTTCAACTGGTCATGGTCATGCCAGTATTAAGAGGATTCATTATCAAGAAGGGAAATTTTCTCTAGGTAATATTCTTGCCGCTATACTTCCTAAAGATAGGACAATATTAGATGCAGAGTATCTTTATATTTATTTGTCATTGATGAAAGATGAAATTCTAGTTCCTTTAATGAAAGGCACTGCAAATGTATCATTAACTGTTAACTCGCTTAAGTCGGTATCGATTTTAGTGCCTGGCCTGCAGGAACAAACTCGTGTTGTAAAAAATATAAAAAAAATTAGCAAATATAGTAAAAGTTTATCTGAATGCATTTCAAACCAGGAAGTAAATGTTATAAGATTGCGTCAATCCATCTTGCAACAAGCTGTTCAAGGTAAACTAGTTCCACAAAATCCGAAAGATGAACCAGCCAGTATCCTCTTAGAAAAAATCAAGCAAGAAAAAGAGCGATTTATTAAAGAGAAGAGTATTAAAAAAGACAAGCCAATGCCTCAAATTACAGATGAAGAGAAGCTTTTTGTATTACCTAAAGGATGGGAATGGACCCGTCTAGGTGATATTACAAACTTTTTAAGTGGATGTGCATTTAAAAGTTCAACATATGTGGATAGCTCTAATAATCAAATTATTCGTTTAGGGAATGTAAAGAATAATAGTTTATTACTTGAATCTAATTGTGTATTCATAAGTGATGAACTTGCTCTCGAAAACCAAAAATATAAATTAGAATTAGATGATATATTGGTTACAATGACAGGAACTAGAGGGAAAAGGGATTATTTTTACACTTTATTGATTGGTAAGAAGCATTTAGAAAATAGAAATTTATTTTTAAATCAGCGCGTAGGTTGTTTGAAGGTGAATTCCAGAATTCTTCCTTCATTGGTAAACTTGTTTTTAAAGGCGGATCTGTTACTAAATGAAATCTTTAAAACTGAAACAGGAACTGCTAATCAAGGAAACATAGGGGTTAATGCAATCAGAAACCTAATATTCCCCCTACCACCATTGAGCGAACAAAAACGTATAGTTGAAAAAGTTGAGCAACTAATGATTTTATGTGATGAATTAGCAGCAAATATTGAAAAATCTAAGCACGAGAGCGAGCAGCTAATGAAGGCTGTTTTACAAGGAGCCTTTACGGTGAAAGAAGAAGTATTAAGTTAATTTTAGATCCATTCATTTTTACACGATTGAAAATATATTGTGTTAAAATGAATGGATTTTTCTTATTGTCAATGTTGTAGATTTGGTAAGTAACTGATTATACTGGAGGTAAATACACAATATTATTTCGATTACATAATAAAAAATAAATCGAAAGGATGTTGCAGATGGGATTACCTAGTATGTATGATGATGTTCATTTACCTTTATTGACATTAATTGATATGTATCCCATTAAGAGTTTGAAAGAGGCAGTAGAAGTATTGGCGCACTTGTTTGATTTAACTGATGAAGAACTGAATGAAAGAGTTAAATCTGGCGGAAGGAAATTCTACTCACAAGTAAGTTTTTCTATGAAGCGATTAATTGAAGCGGGTTTAGTCTTTAAAGGTGTAAAGCCATTCAGAACAACTGATAATGCAAGGAAATTATTAGCGAAAAAACCGAATAAAATTACAAACCATGATCTGAATGTACTTATAAAAAGAAAGCCAATCGTAAAATTACAAAAACAGGAGTATGACGAGTATCTAGAAAAGATAAGAAATATAAATGAAACAGAATTTGAACATTTATCAGGGCTAGTTTTGTCTAAAATTTATAATGTTGATTTTGTAAAACAAGTGAAAATTACACCTCATTGTAACGATGGAGGTATTGATGGTATTGTCCATTTGGGCGAAGAATCGAAAATCTATTTTGAATCTAAAACAAAGGGTATATATTATTCGGTGGGAGAGCCATTGTTGCGAAATTTTACAGGAGCATTAGTTGTAAGAAATGGTAGGATAGGATATTATTTTACTACCACGAGATTTACTAGTGAAGCCATTCGTTTTGTAGAAGCGTTGAAAAAAGCAGATGTAAAAGTAAACATCATATTGATTGATGGACATAAACTTGTAGAATTGATTTTTAAGTACGGACTCCAAGAAAAGTTGGAATTAGATTGAATAATACTTGCCTTGCTCAGAAGGCTATTTCAAGTTTACATTAAAATAGAAATTTTACTGTATAACGCTCATTGTATTTATTGATTAATGAGCGTTATTTTTTCATTTTCTTATATCCCAGTATATTTTTAAACTACATTTTCCATAATTAAATTGTTCATTAAAGTCACGTATTGTTCATTCGATGCGTGTTTTTTATTTAGCCTTACAATTTTATGATACTTAATTCACGGACAGCAAACGGCAAGTATTTATAAATCTATTAATAGAAATTCAAAATCTATACCGTTTAGTGTCCGCCATCATTCAACCAATCATAAAACAATTGACTCATTGGATTTTCATATTTACGTGTTCCATTACGGAATGATATATGGTTCATTACATTTTTAATTGCTCCACGGATATATGCCTTTAGGTTGCTTATGTTATTTTTATTTTTGATTTCATCAATCACCTTGAAAAACATTTTTGTGCTGATTCCGTTTTTACGTGCAAATATATATTCGTCATGAATAATATCGTTTTGTATAACGTCTTCTTTGTTAACAATACTAGTATTTATAATTTTATTAGGATTAGAAATATATACTTCGGAATGAGTAGAAAAACAACTAGAAGGTGATTCAGCAATATCGTGGCATTCCGTATCATCATTGCCTTCCTCCGTTTGTTCACCGTTTGACATATCCGTTTGACATTCATCATTTAGTTGTGAATTTTCTTCACGAGTAACTTGTGAAATTAGCGTAAATATTAGCGAAGCGAATTGTTCCGATACATTACGATTTTATTCAATTTGAATTAAATCAGCGCATTTGTCTTTAATTTTCTTTAGGTTGCGTGAAATTGTAGAAGTGGTAACATCACATTTAACCGCTAGTGTTGAATTTTTTTGTGATACTACAAACGAACATTTTGCGTACGCTTGTTGAGAAATCGCTTCGATGATAGTAAATAAAGTGGATCCAGTTTTAACGTTCAGTCGTTCAAGCAAACGTTTCTGAATGTAATTAATGTCGCTTTTAATACACATAAGTATTCTCCTTTTCATAGAGAAGAAACTTTGCTACAATTAAAATACATAGCAAGTCCTTCTCGGATTTGTGGTGAACCGTTTATTCCCAAACTTTGGTCGGTGGGGGAGTAGACGGTTTTATTTTTATTTCCTTTTATTACTTCGTTTTCGATTGATTACATTTTCACTTCCAAAGAATCCGTAATTTGCATGTTTCTCTTGTACAGTACTGTCTGCCAAATGACTATATAAGAACCGTTCGTAAATCAGCGTGACCAAGGATTTTTCGTAATGATTCAACATCACCAGAAGATGATAAATAATGAGTAGCCGCTGAATGACGTATTAAATGTAAATAAAATCGTTTTTTAATTGTGGCTTCAATAGCGTATTTTCGAATATCACGTAATACATTGTTTTTACTTAACATACGACCACTTAATGACAAGAAAATTAAATCATCGACTTCACCTTCAAACGCTTCATTTTCCTCTAGCAATTGCATTAGTAGGCGATAGGTTTTATTCCATAATGGTACGGTACGAGATTTTCGTGATTTGGCGTTATTGGATTGTATAATTACCGCTCGGTTTGTATGGTCAATATTTGATGGTGATAATAACAATGCCTCGGTTATACGGAACATGCCATCAATGAGAAGGTGTAATAATACATAATCACGAAAGTGTTTGAAACTCTTATTGGAATATGATTTCGCCACTTTCAATAAGTTGTTTAATTCATCAATCGAGAGAATATCAATTTGTGTATTATCTTTACGGAATCCTTCAAATTTGTTGAATGGATTTTTACTGATGATTTCTTGTCGCAAACACCAATTTATAAATGTTTTCAATCGCTTTATCCTACTAGCAATCGTTTCATCCGCTAATCCAACAGTTTGAGCACTTTCAGGTACGTAAGCGTGACCTTCAAAGTGTATATATTCATTTTTTAACCAGTAGACCCAGTTAGAAATGAAGTTTGTTGTAATGTCATTCATATAAAATGTGTGAGCATTTTGTGTTCTATGAAATGCCTTAATACTATTAAACATAAGAAGGAATTGATTCAATGATTTGGGGCGTAAATTCTGTTTTACTTTACTGTCAACAAATCTTTCGAATACACGTTCAACAGAATTTTCTTTTGAAATTTTGCTAGTTTTTCGTTTGTGGGGTTGTCGTTTTTTTAGAATTTCTTTTTCAGTGAAGTATGTTAAAGACATAAAAAAACCTCCTTCATTCTCATTTAGAGTTAAAGGAGGAGTTTCAATCAAAACTTGAGCGGTACTCACCGTTAGTTTTGGTCAAAATATGAAATTATCAACAGTTGATACAAAAGGTATGACCCCGGAGAGGCTCGAACTCACGACCTCCAGCCTGTCAAGGTGGCGCTCTTCTAACTAAGTTATGGGAAGTAACCATTTTTCAATCTTCAAGCCTAATCCACAAAATTTATTAACCTGCACCCAATTAATTCCTTCTTTTCTCCTCATATTCTATAATTAATCTATAAAATTAAATGGGGGTAATTTCCAAAATGAAGCTTCAAACCGTGACCCAAAAAGCTACTCAATTTGAACCCGATATTTCATTGCTTGCTAAAAAAGAATCAGGACGCCAAGAATTCGTAAAACGTTTACCGTTAGAATCCTTAAGAAATCTAACCATAGAAGAATATGCCAATACTAAAACAAAAGATTGTTTCAATTAATGGCTCGAGCGAAAAAATATATTAGGCGGCATTGGTGGAGCCAATTCTGCCAAATTTGGTATTTATCTTGCTAAAACTGGTGAGTACTGTAAAAGTTACGGTAAACAAAAAGTGGTATTAAAAGATGAACAGTTACAAGAAGAATTTAAAGTTCTAAAAGAAGGGATTTGTGAGGCAATTCGACTTGCAAAGGAAGGCCATATTTCTGAAATTGTTACATTGGATTTACCAATTTATAATATGGTACTGCTAAAAATTTTAAATATTTATGTTCCAGAGAAGTTTTTTAATATTTATTCACCACCAATATTGATCGAGCTTGGAAAGGAATTACATATAAAAGATGAATTGCTTACTCCACAGAATGCAATTGAGTTGAATCATGCAGTGTTGCATGCTATTAAAAAAGAAAATGTTTTTTTAGATTGGTCAAATGAAAAGATTTCAAGATTTATCTGGGATACATTTTCTGAGCGGGATAAATCGCTTGATAAGAATAGAAACTATTGGCTAGCTGGACATACATATGGAAAAGATCGTTCCATTCAAGATTTTTTATTGAAAAACAATTGCATAGCGATAGGATTTTTACATGAGGATTTATCATCTCTTTTAGAAGAAGAAAATATTGAAGATATCATAGATGAGAAAGAAGAAACATCAGCAGGACAAAAAGCGTTAAAGCAATTTTTAAAAATGAAAGAAGGAGACCTTGTTACTTTAAAAACATCTTTTACTCGTAAGGTTGATGGGAAGACACGATCAGTGTTACGAGTTAGTGCTGTTGGAAAAATTACCAAAGATACTATCGATGGTTATGAATTCTCTGAAGAGTACGGGCATCTCCTTCCAGTCGAGTGGATTAATACTGAGGAGAGGGAGTTCATAGGTTACGGAGGATATCGTAGTACATTAAATGAAGTGAAAAGTAAGAATACAATAAATTTAGTATTTATGCAGGGAAAGGAAATTAGCAATACGCCCCAAGAATCTAGTGGAATATTAGATATAGATCCAAGAAACTATGTATTTTTTGGTCCACCTGGAACGGGGAAAACATATCAAATTGTTGAACATGCTCTTGAATTAATCGATAAAAGAACATATGAGGAATTGAAAGCAGATGGACGAGAGGCATTGCAACAAGAGTTTTCACGTTTAACTAAAGAAGGGAAAATTCATCTCGTAACGTTCCATCAGTCCTATGGATATGAAGATTTTATAGAAGGATTGAAATCTGATGGAAAAGGGAACTTTGTGCCAACAGATGGTATTTTGAAAAAAGCCGCTCTTGAAGCGATGTATGAAGGAATTCAAAGCACTAGTCAGGACTTTTCTAATGAAGTTCGTTTTGAGCAATTTTATGATTACCTGGTTGAGAATGGTTTGAAGAATAATATTCGATTCGAATCAAAAACAGGAACGACAAATTTCATTTCATACATTTCCGAGCAAAATAATATCGTTGTAACGAGTGAAGATGTAAAAACTAGTTCAATAGTTTCAAAGAATCGTTTATTAAATCTGTATCGCTATGTTCAGGAGCATGATATTGATTGGAAGAATAATACTATGTTTGTTCGAGAGGCGATTGGTGGGTGTAATCAGACGAGATATTGGTCTGTATTAAACTGGATATTAGAAAAAATGGAAAATACAACAGAAGACGAAGAGAAAATTGAAGTTGAAGGAGAAGAGAAAAAGGCAATTATTCAAAAGGCATTGCTGGAAAACGGTTCCTTTGATTATTCGAATGCGAAAAAACATGTTGTAATTATTGATGAAATGAACCGAGGTAATATTTCTAAGATTTTTGGTGAGCTGTTAACGTTACTGGAAGAGGATAAGCGTTTAACACAAAGTAATGAATTGATTGTTGAATTACCTTATTCAAAAGAGAAGTTTACGTTACCACCCAATCTATATGTAATTGGGACAATGAATACGGCTGACCGCTCTATAACTTTGCTTGATACAGCGTTACGTCGCCGCTTTGTGTTTGAAGAAATCATGCCAAATACTGATCTTCTTGAATCGATTGGTGATGAAATTGACCTTGCTGAAATGCTTTCTGTTATTAATAAGCGTATTGAAGTACTGTATGACCGAGATCATATAATTGGGCATGCGTATTTTATAAACGCGAAAACAGATAATGAAGTTATAGCTATTTTTCAAACGAAAATCATTCCACTTTTACAAGAGTATTTTTATGATGATTGGGAAAAGATCGGTCTTGTTTTGGGTGGAATAGGGAGTTCAAAGGAAGATCAATATATTGTTTATAAAGAAGAAGTTAATGTAAATGAACTGTTTAAACAAAAGCCATCTATTTATATTCCTGCACTGTACCGGATGAAACGAAAATTAACAGCACAAGAGCTAATAGCGATTTATGAATAAGACAATTATAGTGCGTGAGGCGTATGACTGGATTACAGAAAATGACGTTACAGCAGAACAATTTGATGGGCTTATACGGTATATTGAAAAAAAATATCCAAATGAACTGGTGATTGATCAGAAGTATAAACGACTTCGCTTTATTAATTATGTTGGCGTGATACAATGTTCAGATGTGAGGTACGAAATTATTCCCAAAATAAAACTCACACCTATTGACGATCGAAAGGCATTGCTTGGAATGCTTTCAATTACAGGTTTTTTGCCGGTTTCATTTTATGAGGAAGTACTAAATGGTGAAGATAGAGGAGAACTGCTTACGGCAGTTCTTACTACATTTCTTACTCGTTTGCTAAATGAACTCAGAAAAGGGACTTTTAAAACATACGAGCGCCATGAAGAAAATTTAAATACTCTGCGTGGCAAACTCGAGCTTAGTAAACACATTTATAAGAATGTATTTCAAAAAACAAAAGCATATTGTGCATTTGATGAATATACGGAAAATAACTCTTTAAATCAGCTATTTAAATGTGCATTGCTCATTGTAAAAAAGCATACAAAAATACATGCTTTAAAACTTTATCTTGAGCGCTGTTTAGGCTACTTAGAACCTGTGGATGTAGTACATTTCACAGAGAAGGAAATAAAAAGCATTACATTTAACCGACAGAATGAACGTTTTCGTCAAGCAGCTTTATTTGCTAAGCTAATTGTTGAGCGGGCAACGATTTATAGTAAAGGGCGAGGAGCATCATCGTTCTCTTTCTTATTTCAAATGAATATGTTGTTTGAAAAATATATTGAAGTAGCACTACAAGAGACTATTGGTAATAATAAAATAATCAGTCAACATGCAGAGAAGAGGCTATTACGTAATAAGAAGAGTGGACGCCAGAACATTTTATTAAAACCAGATTTTGTGATTGATAATCATGGATACGAAGTGGAAACGTGCAACAAATAATGGAAGAAGTAGTTATGTTCAGAGTGACATTTATCAAATGTATGCGTATGTAACTGCTTATAAGGAAGTTCAAAGGTGCATATTGCTGTATCCGAAACAGGAGGGAGAAGTTATTCATCCTGTGTGGAAAGTTATCGATACTGAAAAAACTATTGAAATGTGCACTGTAAGAATAGATGAATTTCCTGAGACTGTGAGAGAGTTGAAAGGAATAATAAAGGGTAATTCTGCATTTTTAGATATATGAAATAGATATGGGGAATGTGGAAATGCCTAATGATGTGAAAATTTATTTTTGATTTATTGATTGGATTAAAGGTTTATTTATAGGATGAATATAAATTTTCATTAAAAAATACTACTATTAAAATTTTGGTGTACTGTAAATTAAATAATAGTATAACTTTTAGACGGAATATCAATGAGTTATGTTATTTTTTAAAGTCTATGATTACATATTTTTAGTGTAATTGAATATAAGGAAATTATTAAAGGGAGGACTGTTAACTATATGCTTGAGATTGAAGGTAAAGACATTAGTGAATTAAGTGATAGTGATTTAAGATCGTTAGTGGGTCTTCTTTGTGAAGCGGATCTCCATGCTTCTGGTTTACCGATCGCAGGTGTTACCTGGGGTGGCCATCAAAATGCCAAAGATGGAGGCATTGATGTTCGTGTTGAGGTTACAACTGCTTTACATAATGATGGCTTTGTTCCTAGAGCAAAAACGGGTTTTCAAGTGAAAAAGCCCGATATGGCTAGAGCTAATATAATTGATGAAATGAAACCTAAAGGAAAGCTTAGGCCTGTTATTAAAGAGTTAGTTGATGCTAAAGGAGCATATATTATCGTCAGCAGTCAAGGTTCAACTGCAGACTCTGCACTAAAAGATCGAAAAAAAGCTATGGAAGAGGCCTTAGTTGATTGTTCTAATAGTAAAGACTTGAAGGTTGACTTTTATGATAGAGAAAGAATTGCTGGATGGGTCCGTAGTCATCCGGCTTTAGTTCTTTGGGTAAGGGAAAGAATTGGAAAGCCAATTCAAGGGTGGCAAGGATACGATAATTGGTCCAACTGTCCTAATGGAATTGAAGAGGAGTATGTGTTTGACAAGCATATTTGTTTATATAATAATACTAAATCTCAAGAGGATGGTTCCTCTGCAATTGATGGAATTAACGAAATATGGAATATGTTTCATTTGTCTGCATCCGCAGCGGTACGGTTAGTTGGACTTTCAGGTGTAGGAAAAACGAGATTACTTCAAGCGTTATTCGACGGAAGGATTGGGGAAAATCCATTACATAAGTCGTCTGTATTTTATACAGATATTAGCGATAGTCCTGATCCAGACCCTCCTAACTTTGCTAGACGTTTAATAGCTCTACGGAAACCAGCAATCCTTGCTATAGATAATTGTCCCCCAGATTTACATAAGCGTTTAAAGACTATTTGCTCAGCAAAAGGAAGTAAAGTTAGCTTAATTACAATAGAATATGACGTTCGTGAAGATCAACCTGAAGACACTGAAGTGATACTTTTAGAACCAGCTTCTACAGAACTAATAGAAAAAATTTTACTTGTTCGATTCAGTCATTTAACAGAAGTTGGAGCACGTACGATAGCGAATTTTTCAGGAGGAAATGCGCGTATTGCTATAGCTGTGGCAGGAACCGTTAAACAAGGAGAAAATTTGTCAGAATTAAGGGATAGTGAACTTTTTGATAGGCTGTTTAAACAAAGGAATGAACCAAGTAGATCACTGCTGAGAGCTGCAGAGGCTTGTTCACTAGTGTACTCGTTTAACAATCAAATGACTGCGGAGAATAATGCAGAGCTAGAGCTTTTAGGCTCTTTGGTGGGCATGAGTGCTCAAGAACTATACAGGAATGTAGGTGAGTTAAAACGACGTGATTTAGTACAGCAGAGAGGTGTATGGAGAGCTGTATTACCCCATGCAATTGCTAATAAACTTGCACGGAGAGCCTTTGAAAACATACCAATTAATATAATATGTGATGTGTTTGAAGAAAGGGGTTCTGAAAGGTTATTGCAATCCTTTTCTAGACGGCTAAGTTATTTACACGAATGTGAAGGTGCTTTAGAAATTTCTCGAAAATGGTTTGGAGAGAATGGTTTATTGGAGGATGTTAGCAATTTGGATAGATTGGGTATAAATTTACTTAAAAACATTGCCCCATTAAATCCCGAATTAACACTTTCTGCAATTGAAAGAGTCGCAGAGATGGAGAATGTGCAGTTTTTTTATTCTCGAGATAATGTCCATTATAGCGATTTTACAAGGCTTCTTAGGTCTTTGGCGTATGATAAGAAACTGTTTAATAAATCGACTGAATTACTTTGTCGTTTTGCATTATCAGAAAAACCAGAGGAAAACTACAATTCAATCAGAGAAGTGATGAAATCTCTTTTTTATATTAAACTTTCAGGTACACATGCAACAGCGGAACAAAGGCTTAGTAGAATTCAGCAGTTGATTGAGTCAAATGTTGAAAATGAAGTTAATTTAGGCATTTCTTTATTAGACGCAGCTTTGAGATCGTGGCATTTTAGATCTCATTTTAGCTTTGAATTTGGTGCTCGTCTAAGAGATTATGGATTTATACCAAATAATAATAATGACATGCAGCAATGGTATAAATTATTTATTGAGTACACTGTAAATATTGCGGTTTCTGAGCATCCAGCTTCCTGTAAGGTTAAAAATCTTTTAGCCCAGCAGTTTAGAGGTCTTTGGATAAAAGCAGGCATGTATCATGAACTTGAGGTTGCTGTAAAAATGATTGTTACAAAAGGTGCTTGGAATGAAGGCTGGTTAGCTGTTAGAGAAACTAAGAAATTTGATAGCGGCGAAATGGATTCAAAAATTCACAAGCGATTAAATAATTTAGATAAAATTCTTAAACCAACATCTTTAATTGAGCGTGCAAGGCTATATGCTTTTTCTGATTATTCCTTAGAATTAGCCGAATCTGATAGCAATCAAGAGGGGAACGAATATCGTGCAGCAGAAGAGGTGACTCGAACTTTAGGTAAGGAGGTTGGTTCACAAGACCGTATTTTTAAAGAAATATTACCGGAGATCTTAAGTCAGGATTCTTTTAGACTTTTTAGCTTTGGGCAGGGGCTGGCAGAAGGATGTGCCAATCCAGAGAAAATGTGGAAGGATTTTTGTAATCAGCTATCTCGACTAGAAGTATCAAAACGTAGATATCGAGTGCTTCGAGGTTTTCTAAATAGGATTTCTGAAATGGATGTAAATATTTCGGAGAAGATTTTAGAAGAGTCCACAAAGAATGATGTTCTGGCAACAGTATATCCATGGTTGCAGGTAAGTGTAAAAATGAATGCGAAAGATGTAGTAAGATTGAAGCGCTCACTGGAGTATGGATTAGCACCAATATGGCAGTATAGTCATTTGAGGTATGAAACTATAAGTGATGCTGATTTATCAGAACTATTAAGAGAGATTTCTTTAAGGAAAGATGGAGTGGAAGTGGCAATTAATATTCTACATATGAAACTTCACTGGTATTCAAAAGAAGATGTCTTAAGTCATGATATACAACATTTAGGGCGAGAACTAGTATTAAAATACCTGTTTTTAAGAAGAGAAAATGAGACAGTTAAAATAGATTTTAGGTTAGCTAATATTATTGAGTTATGTTTTGCAGATGAATCTGCAAAAGAGGATGCTAGAGTTTTATGTGATAGTCTTGTTAGATCCCTTGAAAGTTATGATTATTTTTCAAGCGATTATGAAAAGGTTCTAAATACACTTGCCAAAAATCAACCAATAATTTTCCTTGATATGTTTTTAGAAAGAGGAGATAAACTTTATTATTCGATAAACCAAGAACTTGTAACGGATAATGGTCCAATATCTCAAATTAAAGATGCTGTAATTATTAACTGGTGTAAAGCAAACCTTCAAAAAAGGTGCCTTATTTTAGCATCGACTATTATTCCTTTTCAACAAAATAAAAATCAGGATAAATTGGAATGGACAACTTTAGCGTTATGGATTATCAATAATTGTAATGAGCCACTGTTAATTTTAAATCAATTTTATTCTTCCTTCTGGTCTCATTCATTTTGGGGATCACAAGCTAAACAGCTGGAAAGCCGCCTAATTCTACTATCAGATTTGAAAGAACATGAAAATGTCTCTATCGCAGATTGGGCAAGAAAGAATGAAATCAAATTCAAAAAAAATATCCGTATGGAACAAGAAAGAGAGTTCAAGCAAGAGAGAGAGAGAAATGAACGTTTTGAGTAGTAGAGGTATATCTTTGCATTCTTGCCTTAATTCCTAATAAGGAATTAAGGCTATTTTAATGAAGAAATTAAGGAGATATATGAAATAGTAATGTGTGAAAAATTGTAGAAAATAAAATTACTAGAAAATTTGTTCTTGATGTGTAGCGCATAAATATGGATTTTGGAAAAAAGGGAGCTGCTAAGGATTAAATTCAAGTCATTATAGTATGTGAAGTGGCGCCAGAGACTGAAAAATAGCTTATATAATAAAGCGTGATAATAACCTAAAAAGAAAAATAACTCAATAAAGTTGTATTAAAGGTGAAAGAAATTGAATTTGTGTCTATTGAAAATGTTTAATTTAAAAATGATATTTTAGATAATTAGGAAGAAAAGATATTATACTGAAGGTAAAGAACAAAGTCGGTAGTCTTATAAAATTGTTATAATTTATTTTGATAAAAAGGAAGATAGATTAATTAGTATTTATTCTTTTAATTGCTGAAAAAGAAATTTAAGTGCCATTTTGATACATAGAGACGATAGGGTAAGTAAGTTTGTATAGATTTTCGAGCTCATTTCAAATACAAAAATGTATAAATTTATGGTAAAATATTATAGGTTTATAAGAATATATTAATATAGTGTTATGAGATGTAGTATTAAAATTAAATTACTTTGACTAAATTTTTTAATGCCTTGGCAAAGGATATTATTTAAAAAGATTGGGAAACTATCAAAATTTTAAATAATAAATAAAAGAGTAATCATGGGTTTTTATACTATATAACCAAAAAATCATATGGATAATACAAGAAGGAGATAATAGGATGAATTTTAATTTTAACAATCTGCAAGTAAGGGCAATGTTAGGGCATAATAATAATAAACTTTATATTCCAAGATTTCAAAGAGATTATTCTTGGGAGATTAAGGAAGTGTCAGAGTTTGTTAACGATATACTCTTAGGAATAGAATTAAAAGATAATAAAGTAGAATGTAGTGAGTATTTTTTCGGCACAATATTGCTTGCTGGTGATATTAATGAATCTAATAAAACGATAGAAGTAATAGATGGACAACAAAGAATTACAACTATGACTATATTCTTGTCGTCTCTTGCTAAAAGTTTTTATGCAATAGAAGAACAAAAATTAGGTGATTTAGTGTGGAACTACATAATGAAGGAAAATGATGATGGAGAATTATCTAAGGTTTTAGAGAATAGTACAGCAAATCATTATTTTGAATATTTAATACAGATGAAAAAAGAGTGTAGTTTAGAATCGATAGATGAAGAGCAGGATAGAATGAAAGAAGCATATGATTATTGTAATGAAATATTAAAAGAGGGGAAAATTAAAGAGCAATTAATTAAGTTACATAACAATGATGATTTTAATAATATACCAT
This sequence comes from Bacillus sp. 01N45, assembly GCF_056399205.1. Lineage (NCBI taxonomy): Bacteria > Bacillati > Bacillota > Bacilli > Caryophanales > Bacillaceae > Bacillus > Bacillus sp. 01N45. Next base: position 13,424 of record NZ_JBFTQW010000015.1, on the reverse strand, counting down.
ATATTGATATTTTAAAAGGCATTAGAACGCAATTATTGAGTAGTAATATTATATGTATATCTACAAAGGATAAAAAAAGTTCAAACACGATCTTTGAGATATTAAATGCAAAAGGAAAGCAGTTAGACTCAATAGATTTAATTAAAAATAAAATATTTAAGTATTTAGATTCTATTGAACCAACAGATGAAGCAAATAATATTTGGAATAGAATTAAGAGTAATTTGACTTCTAGAGATGTAAGAATAGAATTTCAAACATTCTTTAGGCATTATTGGATATCAAAATATAAGAAAGTAAAAGATGATCAGCTTTATAATGAATTTATTAAAGAAATACAACCTGAAGAATATGAAAAATTCTTAATGGATGTTGAAAAAGCGGCAGAGTTATATATGAAAATAGTCTGTCCATATACTAAAGATTATGATAATAGAAAAGAATTGTTATTTATTCCGGAGTGTCTAAGTTACTTTAATAATTACTTTAAGATAAAACAAATTCGTGTAGCATTATTGGCTTTGTTGAATGCTCGAAATGAAGATAGAATAAAAAATAAAAAATTCAAAGAAATATTGATATATTTACATGGTTTTCATTTTGCATATAACTCTTTGTGTAAAAAAAGATCTAATATGTTGGAGCTTAAATATTCGAAGTTTGCTATTCAATTAAATGCTGCTGAATCAAAGGAAGATGCAAATAAGATTATTGACGAATTAAAGAAAACGCTAGATGAAATATTTCCAAATTATAACGAATTTGAGGAAGAGTTTATTAAGTTGGAGTTTTCTAAGGGGAAAAATAAATCAAATATGTTAAGTAAGTATGTACTAAACAATTTAGAAAAATATTATTCCGAAGAGAGCATCTCAAAACAAGATGGCTCTGTCGAGCACATACTTTCTGAAGATAAAAATGAAAAATATAGTTTAAGCATAGGAAATTTAATTTTATTAGAAGAAAAGATTAACAATGAAATTGATAATCAAGATTTTAAAGAGAAAAGGGTGAAGTATGAAGAATCTAAGTATTCATATGTTTCACAGTTCGTAACAGATTACGATGATCTTCATGAATTTACTAAAGAATTAATAGAGGAAAGAGCTAAGAAAATGGCTGAAGATTATTATACTAATGTTTTAGGGCGAAATTTAGTCATTAAAGTTGGGGTAAAATAAAAAGAAATAGTTAAATCGTATTATTTTTTAATATAAAATCAAGTATTATTGAATTAAAAACAGACTGATTTAAAAATCGGTCTGTTTTTTTACATTCCTGGTTATTACTAAATCTTAAAGATACCTTTTTAGAGGCGAAAATTATTTGAAACACAGAAAATGGTAAAATAGGTATTTGTAAACGGGTTTATATTCAGGTGAAAAGGAAATTAGTAGATTAGGTATAGAACAAAAATTATTAATTGTATTATTTTATTAATTCGTGCGTAGTAATTTTCTTATAAAAAATGTTGTGATGTATTTGTGGAGTGTTGATGGGATAAATGGAAAAACTATTAGAAGGCGATTCAGCAATACCGTGAAAATATGTATCATCATCAAATTGCTTCTTTAGTTCACTGTTTGACATATTCGTTTGTCATTTCATAGATAGTGGTAATTCGCCATTTCCTTCTTCTTGTAGAATTGACGTAATGCCAATGAAGCAAACTACTCTGATAAATTACGCTTTTGTTCAATTAGTAGTAAGTAAGCGCATTTGTCTTTGATCTTCTTAATGATATAATTCTTGTAAATATTAGGAAGTGAGGGGGGAGTGTGTTGTTTAGAAATAAAGAGACGATTGCTAAGTTTAGTGACTTAACAACTGAGGAATTAGATAGTAAGTTAATATGTTTAGATAATAAATCCTTTGGAAAGTTTGTAACACATTCAATTAATTATGAAAAAGGATTATTTTCTAAAAAACAATTAGAAAAAGAAGCAAGTGCATTAATGTTACTAGAAAAAAAGACTTTAAAAAATACCTTCAGTCGCGTATCTAGCATAGAAGAACAATATGATGGATATAAGATGATTCAATTTATCGTCCCGTTTATTACTACCTTTCTAATTGTTCTTGGGAATAATTATTTTTTTAGTGAAGGGTTGATTAAACAGAATGGGGTTATAATTACAGCAATTACCTTTTTATTCGTATTATTGATTTATACTTTTGTTTCTATTAAGGCAGTAAGTTCGCTAAAAAAAGAACATTCTAAATTGCTTTTTTTTAAATTCATAGTAGAAGAATGTATAAGTGAGAAGGACGAATAAATAATTTTTGAAAAGTATAGAAGTGACATTTTTGAAGTTGGGAAATTTAAAGTACAGAAAAGGATATGAATACATATACTTTTTGTTTTATTGAAAGTGGTAATTAAAAGGTTTACTGCATAAAAAATGATAAAATATTAGGGAATATTTTGAATAAAAGGATTTATTTTTGGGGAAATCAAGGGTATTTAAGGGTGAACGGTTTGAGCGTTTGCTAAGTAGAACTTCTCAACTTAGAGGAGGGTATATATCGTTTATCAAACATTTTTTTCTTATAGGATTACATGTAAGATATATGAATTATATATGAGTAGGGGGATATGAAATTGATTACATCACGTTCATTTGAAATTTTTGATAAAAAAACAGGTATGTTACTAGAAAAAAAGAGTTATCAATCTGCTAACGATTATTATCTGAATACTCTAAAACAAAAACAAGAGAAGGGAATAATTTCTTTATACTGTTCTTGTTTAAACCATGTTGAGATGAAGGTGTCCAAGACAGAGATTCCTTATCTATATCCTGCCACTAGAAAAAAGAAACATTCTATTAATTGTGTTAGAAGCCCTCAATATGAAGGGAACAGTGCTTATGAAAAAGCGTGGAAATATGATGAAGAAAAAGGGGAACATGTTGTAAGAATGGAAGCGTTGATACCCCCTTCAAAAGAAAAAATAGGAAAAGAGAATGTGAAGCAAGAAGAGGAACGAAAGACCAAGATCTATATAGAATATCCTAACTCTACAAAAAAAGGAGAAGCTACTGTCTTTGGATTGGCTACCAAACTTAACATGATGTCATGGGAAAGAATTGTCACAGGTAAAAAGGGAAGACTTCCGACAAATTCAAATGAAGTATCTCAACATGTATTTGGAGTTTCAAAGGATATTAGATTGAGTAATAAGAGTAAAATATTACAGAAAATGTTCTTTGAACAAATGTTGAGAGGTAAAAATATTAGGGGCTTAGAAGTAAAAAAAGACGTGGCTTTTGTTTATATGGAATACCTTCCTGAGAGAGGAAGGAAGTCCGAGGAAATAGGAAAGGAGTCTTTAGGATACGTTGTTTGCAAAAATGCTTTTGATCAAGAGTTTGGGTTTTATGTTAATTGGGAAGAATTTGATATTAAGCTAAAAAGCGAACCCCATAGTGATAGATATATTCTTGCTGGATTTGTATATAGGGCAAGTAAATACCATCATAGGAAATTGACGTTAGGGAATTATTGTTTGATTCCAATTTCAAAAAGAGGATTATTTGTTGAAAGTAATTATGAAAAGGTTATATATAATGAACTCTGTCATCAGAAAAAGTTATTTGTAAAACCATATCTACCAATTGAGGGTTATGGGGGATTCATTCCTGATTTTATTATGTATGAAGAGGGGAAAAAGCCAGTGGTGGGAGAAATATTTGGGATAGAGAATGATGAACTATATGATAAGAGAAAAAAGGAGAAAATTGATATTTCTAAAACAGATGAATTTCGTTCGCTCTATCGTTTTTGGAATAAAGATTATAGTAAAAAGTAGTAAATTAAATGTAAGTAACTTATTAGTGTCTATTTACAAATTAATTACGTAACTATCAGAGGAGAGACCTAATCACAGGCAATTAAACGTATTTCGTTCATTTGACAGATTATTCATTATACTTTATAATAACGTAAAGAAATTTTTTCCTTTTTAATCATTCCTAAATAACCACAAACCTTTCGGGTTTACGATTCCTTACAAGGAAGTGTATAAAACATATACGCTAATTTGTAATACGAATGTATTCCTGAGAGGTTTTTTGCGTTGTAGGAATAGGACAAGTAATGAACTAACAAGGGTGTGATAGAATGTCTTAAATTTTTAAGAAATGTAGTAAAGAAGTAAGAGTCTTGAATTTTAAAATACAAAAGAAGTTGAAAAAAGATGAGAGGTACAGTCTCGTCTTTTTTATTTCGAAAGGAGAAGGACATGGGTAAGAAGATTATGGTTCAATCTGTAAAATTGGTAAAAGACAGTAATCGTATTTATGATATTGAGAAAAAGAAAATCACTTGTCCAGCGGATGCTGTACGCTTTGCACAGATTATATTTGATATAGAATCAAGGCCAAATGAAATTTTTGGTGTATTTAACTTAAATACAAAGAATGAAATTATTGGTTGTAGTATCGTGTTCGAAGGAACTGTTGATTCATCGTTAGTCCATCCAAGGGAAACCTTCCGCACGGCAATATTAAACAATGCATCTTCAATCGTATGTTTTCATAACCATCGTGCGACACGTTCCTAACTGAAAAGGTTACGCACGCTGTCTGAACGTCATTTATGGCAAGTAAGAGAGTCGTGAACTCTTAACTCGATAGGTAGAATGATAGGGTAACGCCTTGAAATGCCTACTCTAATACTCCGACATGCGTTATTCGAATGTGTATAAGAATAGGGTGTGAAGCTCGGTGAAGTCGGCTGAAAGTTGTCGTAGTACTCATGAGTAACCGAAAGCTAACCAGAGGTGGTTGGTACAACTGATAGGTCGTGAGTCGTGAAAAACTTAATATGGTGAGAATGTGGTAAAACACTGACGAACTAGCGAACGAAATGTCTGTAAGTGGAACTACTTAGAAATGAGTAGACTTGATGAAAACTTCAAGTGCGTTCCGTGGGCGAGTAAGTATGGTGGTTTCGAAAGCTCCATGCATCGTTACAGGCGATGGAGAGGACGTCAGGCAAGAGCTAGCACCTAAGTTAAGAATAGATAGAGTTAAGGGAACGTGGAAAGCTATCAACATGGAGAGTACACACTCTATGAAGTGGTAGGGAGGAAAGGAATATATCTATAACTTCCTTTTATGATAGTGAGAGTAGAGGCAGGAGTGGTGAAGTTTCTGTAATGGGAATGGAACAATAGCCTCAAGTCGTTTCGCCTAAACTATTTCAACTCAATCATCTCAAGGATTCTCGTATGACTAAAAAGGTCACGAGCCAAGATTGGAGCGTGATATATCTTGAACGAAAACTTTAAGAAGATCCCTAGAATGAAAAATACAAGGTTACGCCATGCTGAGTATTATGGCATGACTGAAACCTTCGATGAACTTTATGCAAAAAGTAAGGACAAACAAAAATTTAAAAACCTCATGTCAATCATTACTTCAGACAACAACATTCTACTCGCCTATCGAAATATTAAACGGAATAACGGAAGTGCCACGCCTGGAGTCGATGAAGTTACGATAAAGGACGTTGAAGAGCTTGGAACCCATGAGTTTATTGGAATTGTGAAGAAAAGATTTAAACAGTATAATCCTCGAAAAGTAAAACGTGTGGAAATTCCAAAATCTAATGGAAAAACTAGACCATTAGGTATTCCATCTATGTGGGATAGAATTGCACAACAATGTATTCTACAAGTACTGGAACCTATATGTGAAGCTGATTTTTATAAATATAGTTATGGGTTTAGGCCGACAAAATCAGCTGAAAATGCAATATCCGCATGTAATGGACGAATAAACAATAATAAAATGCAATATGTAGTGGACATAGACATTAAAGGTTTCTTTGATGAAGTGAAACATTCAAAGCTTATGCGACAAATTTGGACAATGGGTATTCGTGATAAACAATTACTTGTGATTATACGTAAAATGTTAAAAGCACCTATTGTTTTACCAAATGGAGAAATCGTACATCCAACAAAAGGGACACCGCAAGGTGGAATACTTTCCCCTCTATTGGCGAATATCACTTTAAATGAATTTGATTGGTGGATTGCAAACCAATGGGAAAGTAAAAAGTGTCGAACGATTAATGACCATTTTAATAAGAAAACAGGATTGTATAGACGCGATTATCGCTATAAACAACTTAGAGAAACATCTACATTAAAAGAAATGTATATTGTCCGTTACTCAGATGATTTTAAAATTTTCACTACAACACGATTAAATGCGGAAAAGATTTTCATAGCAAGTAAGATGTGGCTAGAGGAACGGTTAAGCCTTTCTATTTCTGAAGAGAAATCTCAAATTACAAATCTGAAAAAGAAAAGCAGCGATTTTCTCGGTTTTCAACTGAAAATGGAACGAAAAGGATATAATCGTTTTGGACGTAGAAAATACGTCTGTCAATCACATATAGCAGAAAAAGCACGAAAGAGGATTAAAAAGCAACTTAAAGACCAAATCAAACTCATGCAAAAAGCTCCCAACGAAAATGAATTAATCAAAAACATTCGAATCTACAATAGCATGGTCATTGGCATTCATAATTACTATCAAATCGCAACGCAAGTAAACGATAGTCTGATGCCAATACAATATCAACTAACACAAGTAGAACGTCATCGACTAAAGCAATTCTCATTAAGAAAAACAACCAATTATCCAATCAAAGATAAAGGCATTAAACCTTATTTGAAATCAAAGATGACAAGATATATTAATGGATATCCCCTCATTCCAATTGGGTTTATTAAAACGAAAACAGCGTTAATGCCCAAAAATGGTGCTAATAAATTCACCAAAGAAGGACGGGAACTAATGCATCGAGAACAAAAGTCAGTTCCAAACTGGCAAGTTCAATGGATTAGGGAACATCCTATCATAAACGAACGAGTAACAATTGAGTTTAATGACAATCGAATATCGCTGTTTATAGCCCAAAATGGAAAATGTGCAGTAACAGGGGAAGAATTGATTCTTACGGAAATGGATTGCCACCATAAAAAATTATGGAGTGAAACAAAGGACGATAGATATTCCAACTTAGTACTAATTACTAGAGATGTTCACCGGCTAATCCATGCCACAGATACAGAAACAATTCAAAGATATCTTGAATTTCTTAAATTAAATGAGGAACAACTTATAAAGTTGAATAAACTAAGGTTGTTAATTGGGAATGAAATAATCAAGTAAATTAGGGATTCAAATTAAACTAAGTAGATTGAGGAAAATGAAATAGAAGGCAAACGATGGAATGCCGTGTGCGATGAAAGTTGCATGCACGGTGTGGAGCAGGGGAAAAGATGGAGATAACTTCAAAGTCTTACCTATTGCTATCATCAGGACATAGTATGGAGTCTCATGAAGATGTTGAAGTAACTAAGAGATTAAAGGAGTGTGGAATTATTATCGGTATCCCTCTACTAGATCATGTCATCATTGGGGATAATAGTTATGTAAGTTTATTGAAAAAGGGGATTATCTAATACAAAGCAATAAGCCAACTATTTTTAAGGGTGTATAAGGAGGAATAGGAAGATTCTAAAGCGTTTATTCGCATGGATCTTCTTATTTTTTTATTTGTAAGTGTGATTTATAAATGAATTCATAATATGTGATTCGTGGAAATGGACAGATTAAAAGGTCAGAAATATAGGATAAGAAAAAAAGGATCTATGCCTAATAACCTAACAAGGTAACTCTAATCTAAAGCGAGCAAAATTAGCTTAAAGGTTTTTGATATGAAGGGAAAAGAAGCAGTAAGTTGCTCAAGTGATAGAAAAGTAGTAGAAGAAAACCCAATAGCATTCAACGAGCAAACTTTGGAGTTAGTAAACCATTTGTGGCTGAAGGGAATAATACGGGGATTGAAGATTTAAATTCACAACTTGTTCTCAAGGCAATGGAAATAGCTTTACAAAAGAATGCGCCTAAGGTAAACGTAAACGTTTAGAACAAGTATTAGCTAAATATCGAAAAGAAGCTTAAGTCAAATGGAAGTAGATTATATTATGCGAGAGAAATTTAATCATGGGTGGAGTATCCAATAGATTAATGATTTTCGAGAGATGTGGAAATTTGGTATTTCTGTAGGGAACATTTTGAAAATATTTAAACGGAAACCCCAGTAAGCAATTTTACTAGTCTATGATCAAGCTGAAAAATAAAAAGTAAGGGTTTGGAGTGATTATAATGCCTGAGCAACTAACAATATTTGATTTTGAAAAGGCTTATATTAAGAGATTCAATTTGCATTTTTAGCTTTAGACACATAAAAAGCTTCATCAGATTCCAAAGTTGAAGGAGTGATTGTATTGAAGGTGTGGCAATCTGTCGAAGAGCTACATAATCATGCCAAACAAGCAATTGGCAGGCAGAAGAAAAATTTGATAAAACCCAAATCAATGCAAAAATATTTTGATAATCCCAAAAACAAATTATCTACTATGGATTTTGAAAAGATGGGTTTATAAATAGGAAGTTTTGAATGTTCGTTTACTGCCGTTGTTTGTTTGAAAGGTTTATACATTTAGTTGGTTGACTAATGTTTCAATTCTTCATATTTTTAAAAACCATTTATTTCTTCATGTAAATCCCATATTAATATATCTAAGCACATAGCATACTGTAACTTTATAAATACTTTTCTGTAAATTCAGAAAAGTATTTATAAAGTTAAAATAAAGAATTTTTTGAATATTTTATATTTACAAACGAACGAGTGTGGAATATTATTACAACATAAGCTTTTGAGTACAAGAAAAGGAGTTGATAATCATGGAAAAAGTTAAAGTTAAAATTAACATTAAAGCTGAAGAATTAACATCTTCACTTGGCGAGCCACGTGCTTAATCCAAGTGTGGAAATTATGACAACATAATTTTTAAAAACAAGAAAAGGAGTTGATAATCATGGAAAAAGTTAAAGTTAAAGTTAACATTAAAGCTGAAGAATTAACATCTTCACTTGGCGAGCCACGCGCTTAATCCAAGTGTAGAAATTATGCAAACATAATTTTTTGAGTACAAGAAAAGGAGTTGATAATCATGGAAAAAGTTAAAGTTAAAGTTAACATTAAAGCTGAAGAATTAACATCTTCACTTGGCGAGCCACGCGCTTAATCCAAGTATGAAAATTATGCAAACATAATTTTTAAAAAACAAGAAAAGGAGTTGATAATCATGGAAAAAGTTAAAGTTAAAGTTAACATTAAAGCTGAAGAGTTAACATCTTCACTTGGCGAGCCACGTGCTTAATCTAAGTGTTGTATATTATTACAATTTAGGTTTTATTACATAACAAGGAGTTGATAATCATGAAAAAAGTTAAAGTTAAAGTTAACATTAAAGCTGAAGAATTAACATCTTCACTTGGCGAGCCACGCGCTTAATTCAAAATAGTAATTGGGCCTATTTACATTAGGCCCCTTTACTGATTTTTTGATTCAAAATATGAATAATATTTAGTTTATATATTATATAGATTTTCAATACTTTATTTTAGAGAGGTTACTATAATGAAAAAACAAATTGAATTCCCTATAGTATCATCGTCAATTGAGCCTATAAAACTGTCGAATGGAGATATATTTCTAAACAGTCATATGGGGCGTCATATGAGAATTGAAAAAGCAGAATCTATACTTGAATGTTTACTTGAAAAGTGTGATGGCACTAAAAATATAAAGCAAATTGTTAATGAATTAAGATTGGAAAATTATGATATAACAGAAGTAGAAATTGAGGAAATATTAGAGACATTTTCTGAAAATGGAATTGTAGTTGAATGTAATAAAAGAAAGGTTCCAGAATGGCTTTCTAATGAACAATATGATCGGTATTTTACTTTAATTGATTTGTTTGAAAATTTTCCGGATTTAAAAAATAATCCCTGGGAAGCTTTTGAAAAAATTAGAAATGCCAAAGTTGGGATTATAGGCATGGGAGGAACAGGTAGCTTATTAGCAATGATGCTTGGAGCTACTGGTGTTGGTTATCTTAAATTAATGGATGGAGATAAAATTGAATCCTCGAATTTAGTTAGGCAAATTTTTTATGATGAAAATCAAATTGGTGAATTTAAAGCCGAAATTATTAAAAAGAGAATAAATTCATTTAATAGAGATGTTAATGTGGAATGTATTAATAGTTATGTTGAAAATTTAGAAGATGTTTATTCGTTTGCTGATGGTCTTGATTTTATTTTTGTAGAAGCTGATGAACCAAGATTTATATTGAATAGGTGGGTAAATGAAGCGTGTATAAAGTTAAAAATTCCTTATATAGGAAGCTTTGCTCAACAGATTGGTCCATTATTTATACCAGAAGAAACAGCTTGTTTTACATGCTATGAAGAATATATAAGACAAAATTTAGACAAAAGTGATTATGAGGATTTAATTATTGGGATGCAAAAGAAACGAGGAAGAAAGTATCCTTCTGTTGTTTCAGGAATTACATTATCATCACATTATCAGTTTTTAGAATGGTTTTCTTGGTTAACAGGTACATATGAGCCTTTAACTAAAAATAAAGTTTTAACTTTTAAAACAGGTGATATTGTAAGAACAGAGGATGTGTTGAAAAATGAATTATGTGAATCGTGTTCTATATAATTTATTAATCTAATATTTGATAGGAGATGTTTAATTAATGGAAAGAATAGAAGACATATTTACTATTACTCTAGAGGAATCTAAGTTGAAATATGAAGCAAATGAATTTTTATTAGCCCTTTTAGATACATATAAAGAATTATTAAGTAAGTATGAAATAAATTTTTCAGATGAGTTAAAATACCATCCAGCTATGGCTTGGTCAATTTATCGTGATCCTGAAAATGTTGAGCTTTTAAAGGAAAATCTTGCTATCTCAGAACAAGATAAGTCATGGTTTAATTCTATAAATGATAATGATTGGGTTAGTCGTTCACTTGATATTTTATCTGAAAGTAATTCAAAAGATTTAAATAGAGAAATTGTGTTGAAAATGAATGTTCCAACTACAGAAGAATGTGAATTAATTAATAGAGCTTTAAGTATTATTGAAAAGGCTTGGCCAGAAGCTTATAAACAAATAAAATTATTATCAAAAAAGATTGTTGTGATTGATTCTAATGGTGATAATTTTACTTCGGCTACTGGAGCATATTCATTTGGGGCAATATTTTTGAAAAATAAACCAGGTTGGAATGCTATGAATTTTGTTGATGTTTTAATACATGAAAGTGGACATCAAGCATTAATGGTTAAACAAACATTTGGAAGAATGATTGAAAATTTAACTAAAAAAGCAGATTCTCCTTTAAGAGAAGATAAACGTTGGTTAAATGGTACGTTACATGCTACATATGTGTTATGGAGAGTTTTAAAAGTATTTTCTAAAATAAAAGAATCTGAAGTTGTTTTATCTGAAGAGGAAAAAATAACAATGGATAACTTGGAAAAAGAATTTATTTTGAGATTGGAAAAAGGTGTGGAGATTTTAGAAAACGAAGCTGAGTTTTCTAATTTAGGGAAAATCTTTTTTGATGAAATTAAACAAGAATTGAGCGAGTTTTTATTAATTTATTCTTAAGGAGAGTTTATGAACTTATTTAAGTATTTGAAGCAAACGTTTCATTTTCCCGGTTTTCAAAGTTTTTTATATTCCGGTTTCTTAACAAGTATTGCGAATTGGAATTATGTAGTTGCAATGACCGCTTTGATTTATCAGCAATTTGGAACTACAGGAGTTGCGATATTTGGTCTTACAAGACAAATTCCATATATACTTTTTTCACCCATATCTGGTTATATAATTGATAGATTTCCGAGGAAAAAAATAATTATTTTTATAAATCTTTTAAATGTACTATCTATGACAATGCTTATTATATTTTCTTTCTTAAAAATTAATTCTTTATATGTGTTTCTTCTAGTTTCCTTAATTCAGGTGTTTGTAGGAACTATAGATTACCCTATTAGATTAACAATTGGTAAAAAATTAGTTGATAAGGATTCATTATTAGCAATGAATACACTTACGACTTCATTAGGTACAATTTCTCTTATGATAGCTCCTATTATTGGAGGCGTATTGGTTGGTTTAAACGATTTATTTTGGGCGTTTTTAATTAATGTTCTAGTATATTTAATTTGTTTAGTTTTAGTGTGTTTTATACCAAAATCTATCAATCAAAATTTTGATGGATTGTTGCAAACTGAACAAAAGGTTAAAATTTCAGATTCTCTAAATAATATTGTAGAGGGATTTAAATTTATTTTATTCAATAAAAAGATTTTTTCTGTCTCTATTATTTTATGCTTTATTCATATAGTTGTTGGATCAGTCTTTGTTTTTGTTCCATATCTTGCTGATATAACTGGACAAGAAGGTTCAGGTACGGGATATTATTTAGCGATTAATGGATTAGGGTGTGTTATCGGAACTTTATTAGGTGGACACTTTGGTAAGAAAAATCTTACTTTTATAATTTGGATAAGCGTATTAGGTTCTTTTATTGCTTGTATTATTTGTGGTGGAATAAATCATGTTTTCGTAGCATATTTAGCAGTTTTATTTATAGGTATTTTTACTATGTTGCCGGAAGCACCTATTATGACTATTATTCAGGAAGAGACTCCTGACAATGCTTCGGGAAGAGTATTTGCAGCTATTGATGTTTTAATTATAGGTGGTATGGGAATAGGTTCATTTTTAGTTGGTTGGTTATTTGCTAATACAACATTTATGTTTACTTTGTTTGTTATTGGTATTTTGCCAGTTATTGTTTCACTACTTATGAATAAATTTTTATATGTTAAAAACGATCAAGTAAATAATAGCTCTATTACAGAAGCATGATTTTGTAAGTAATAATATTTTTTATATTTAAGTGTATACCCTAAAAAATTAATGATTGCTATGGGTAATAAAATTAATAGTGAACATAAAAACCTTTAGGATTTTCTAAAAGTTTTTATGTTCATTAATTTTTTAAATGCGATATAAAAATTTTGATTAGTCGGTGAAATAAACCGTATTAAGGGTGGATAAAATTAACCCTAATGTTTAGAAATATAACAATTACCCGTTTAATGAAGATAATAAATTAAATAATCAAATTTTCGGAACCTAATCCTGTTTTATATATCTATTGATAATATTCTAGATTTTAAGAAAGAGTAAATCAAGATATATGAGTACTATGATTACTGCTAAATATGATATTAAAGGAGCGATATAATGAATATTAACCTTAAATTTACTGATAAATCAGAACATGCTGTTCAAAAATTATTTGAACAGCAAGTGATTCAGAATCCGAATTCTGTTGCGTTGGTATATAAAGAACAACAGTTAACTTATAAGGAATTAAATGAAAAAGTAAATCAATTAGCTTTTTATCTACAGAAACGAAACGTAGGACCTGAAAGTATGGTAGGGG
>NZ_JBFTQW010000014.1:0-131178 GCF_056399205.1 Bacillus sp. 01N45 | reverse complement strand
GTCCTTCTTGTCGTACACACCATGATAGGGATATTAACGCAAGTATCAATATAAAGAATGAAGCAATAAGGCTTCTAACCGCAAGGACTGCGGGGTTAGCCTAATCAATTAGAGTTCGATAGAACTCTTTACTTAGGAATCCCCCACTTCTAAACGAAGTGAAAGTGGGGGTAGTTCAAAAAACGAAAGATTAAATAAGTGAGATTGCTGATGAATTTTCATTATTAATATCTATAGCAGGTTGTCCAAAGGGGTAAGAGGCAATGTGTATACCTTCATTTTGAAAGAATATTATAAATGTCTTTGATTCTGTTTTATTCAGTTGTCTAAGGAAGTAAAAAGGTTGATGGGAAAATCGGTGCAGGATCCTGAGGTACAAGAGTTAGTAGATAAGCATATGAAGGCAACATTTGAATTTGTTGGTGAAGAAGCGATATACGCTATACAAGATTTAGAAGATCTAGAAAAAGAAAGGCTTGAAAATATGTTTTCCTCCCCATATACAAAAGAAGAGGAAGAATGGTTAAATCAAGCGATGGAGTATTATATGATTCAGAATGGTATGTATACTCCAAAGGTAGATTGAAAAATATAACAGTGTATTATGTTAGTTAGTGTTTCCTTTTTTATGGATTCAATCTTTAATAAAAAAAGTTAGTTTGATAGCAAAAAGAAATACCCTCAAAATAAAAAATACGTTATTCTTTCTGTAGAATCATAGGAAAGGATGGCGTTTTTTTATGTCTGTTTCTGTCGCGATTTCTGATAACTTACATGTAGAGGTATCACTCAATATAACAAAAATGTAATGTTAATGAAATGTAATTCCATCGATACTATTAATGAAATTATATAAAATGAATTACATAAATGAATGGGAGTTAAAGAATTTTTATAATGAAAAAGGAGAAGTATTAATGCGAAATATATTAAGTGTAGAAAAAATTGAAAAATATTATGGTAATAAAGATAATGTAACAAAGGCTATAGATAATATTAGTTTTAAGGTAGATGAGGGAGAATTTGTTGGGATAATGGGGCCTTCAGGAAGTGGCAAAACTACATTACTTAACTGTATATCAACGATTGATAATGTTACTACGGGAAAAATAATAATAAATAATAGTGACATTACTCGGTTAAAATCAAAGTCACTAGATAAGTTTAGACAAAATGAATTAGGGTTTATATTTCAGGACTTTAATTTATTAGATACCCTTACTGCTTATGAAAATATTGCCCTAGCGTTAACAATAAAAGGTGAGAAAAGTTCAAAAATTGATGGAAAAATACAAGCAGTTGCAAAATATTTAGATATTGAACAAGTATTAAGCAAATACCCTTATCAAATGTCAGGCGGACAAAAACAAAGGGTTGCTTCGGCAAGAGCTATCGTAACAGATCCATCTTTAGTACTTGCAGATGAACCAACAGGATCGTTAGATTCTAAATCAGCTAGATTATTACTCGAAAGATTTGAAAGTCTAAATAAGGATTTAAAAGCTACAATACTTATGGTTACTCATGATGCATTTACAGCAAGCTATGCTCGTAGAATTCTTTTCATTAAAGATGGAAAAATATTTATCGAGTTGGTAAGAGGGAATGATTCTAGAAAAGAATTCTTTACTAAAATTATCGAAGTTATAACCCTTCTTGGAGGTGACGATAATAATGTACTCTAAGATTGCTATTGGGAATGTAAAAAAAAGTTTTAAAGATTATGCAATATATTTCTTAACATTAACACTGGCTGTTTGTATATTTTATAGCTTTAACTCAATAGAATCACAAAAGGCACTTATGGAAATTAACGCTTCAGATAGAAAGTATGTGCCTACAATAATGAACGCTATCTCAAATGTGTCAGTATTTGTATCTGTAATATTAGGTGGTTTAATATTGTATGCAAATAATTTCTTAATCAAAAAACGTAAAAAAGAATTAGGAATATACATGACTTTAGGTATGGGAAGAA
This sequence comes from Bacillus sp. 01N45, assembly GCF_056399205.1. Lineage (NCBI taxonomy): Bacteria > Bacillati > Bacillota > Bacilli > Caryophanales > Bacillaceae > Bacillus > Bacillus sp. 01N45. The sequence continues at coordinate 129,200 of NZ_JBFTQW010000014.1, read as the reverse complement.
GAGACATATCCAGAATATTAGTAACAGAGACATTTCTAGTTGGTATTATATCTTTAGTGAGTGGGCTTATAATAGGTATTGGAGTATCACAGGGATTATCTACATTCGCATTAAAAGTATTTGACTTGCCCATCAATAAATATAAATTTGTAATTTCAACAGGTGCTATAGGTAAAAGCGTATTATACTTTGGAATCATGTTTTTGCTTGTTATGTTATTTAATGTATATGTTGTTTCTAAATACAAAATAATTGATTTGTTAACAGCAGGTAGAAAAAACGAAGATGTAAAATTTAGAAATCCTCTTATCTATGTAATCACATTTATTATGTGTGTAGCATCACTTGGATATGCATATGTGACTGTACTAAAAATCGGATTGAATTATAATAATCCTATGCTCATGGTGTCAATCATTCTTGGTATATTAGGTACATTGCTGTTTTTCTTTAGTTTATCTGGATTTATATTATATGTTGTAAAGAAGAATAAAAAAGTCTATTTTAAAGGGTTAAATATATTTATCATCAAACAAATAAATAGTAAGGTTAATACAAATTTTATATCCATGTCTGTAATCTGTTTAATGTTATTCCTTACAATGGTGGCTTTATCTACAGGAATCAGCTTTAACAGAATGATGGACGTAACAACGAAAGAAATAACACCATTTGATGCCAGTATTACGTTGGAGAATAAGGATGAAAGTTACACTATAGAAGACGTATTAAATAAAGCTAATTTTAAAATAAGTAATAACGAAAAATATGTATCTTATAATGTATATCGAACAGGGATGGAAGTGGTGGACTTTGTACCAGAACTTAAAGATTATAAAAACAGTATAGATTTCATTAAAGTATCTGATTATAATAAAATTTTAAATCTTAAAGGTGAAAAGGAAATCACTTTAAATAACAATGAAATTTTACTTTTATCAAATGAAAGTTTGTTGATTAATTCGACAAATGAAAGATTAAAAAATAGCAATAAGGTGAATATTAAAGAGAAAGAATATTTAGTAAAAAACGCTAAAGTTATACAAGAGAATCTTTATACTTATGATGTGCGGACTAATTACTTCACAATCGTTATAAATGATGAGTTTTTATCAGGCTACAAAATTACTGAATCCGTATTTAATGTAAATTATTTAGATGGAAATAGAGAAGCGTATAATAAAAAATATGATAACGTTGCACGGGGCTTTTATGACGAAAATGGCCCGAAATTAAATATTAATCGTATAGCAGGCAAATCAAAAGATGAAGTTTATGCAGAAAGTAAGGGAATGAAAACTATCGTGCTGTTTATTGGGATATATATAGGTATTGTATTTTTAATAACGAGTATGGCTGTATTAGCTCTTCAACAATTATCAGAAGCCAGTGATAGCATAGATCGATATAAATCTTTGAAGAGAATTGGTTCAAACGGAACAATGATCGACAAAACGATTTTTATTCAAACTTTCGTATACTTTAGTCTTCCAGTTTTTCTTGCCATAATTCATTCTATAGTTGGAATTTATGTAGTCAATTATTATATTAACACATTTCAACAAACAGATATTATTTTACCAGCATTGATGACGGGCTTAGTATTTCTTGTAGTTTATGTAGTATATTTATACACGACATATGTCGGGTATAAAAATATTGTAAAAAGTAATACTTGATTTTATAATGCTTATTAGGGCTATTACACCTTGTTTCTCAAGATGTAATAGCCTTATATTCTGTATAGGGAGGGAAAAGTCATGAAAAAAATCATTCTGATTGAAGATGACGAAATCATCAGAGAAGAATTACAACATTTTTTTATAAAGTATGGATATGAAGTAAAGGCTCCCACAGATTTTAATCATATTATCAAATATATAGAAAGTGAGAATGCAGACCTTATATTACTAGACATAAATCTTCCTGTGTTCGATGGCTATTATATATGTAGAGAAATACGTAAAACTTCAGATGTTCCAATCTTCATGGTTACAAGCAGAGATAGTGATGTAGATGAACTAATAAGTATGAATTTAGGAGCAGATGATTTTATAACAAAGCCTTATAATACAGAAATACTATTAGCAAGAGTAACAAACATTTTAAGAAGAACTTCTGGAGATTTCAAGACGAATCATATCTTAATTTATAGAGATTTTACTTTAAATCTTTCAAATGCAACAGTTACTTATCAAGACAAGTCTGTAGAGTTAACTAAAAATGAAGTTAAAATACTCTCATGTTTAATAAATAATCGCGGAAATATTGTAAAAAGAGATTCACTCATTGAAACTTTATGGAAGTCTGATTATTTTGTGGATGATAGCACCTTAACTGTTAATATAAATAGATTAAGAAAAAAGCTTGAAGAGATAGGTATAGAAAATCCAATTGCAACAAGAAGAAGCTTAGGGTATATAATGCCATGAATATAGGTGAATTTATTAAAGATAAAATAGTAGTAATACTATCAAATGTACTGGTATATATCATATTAGCAGGTATATTGCTGACTGCGCATGTTCCGTTCATTATCATATTCTATGTCTTTTGTATTTGGTTTTTCCCATTGATTTCATATATGGCTATAGAATTTATAAGATGTAAAAATTATTATAATGAGATTAATGGCATCTTAGAAAACTTGAAGAAAAAATACTTACTTCCAGAGGTAGTAAAGGAAGCAAACTTTATACATGGAGAAAAGCTTAACGCTATACTGAAAGAAGTAAGTAGAGATATGCATGAAAATGTAAAGTATTATAGAGATATGCAGTTGGATTACAGAGAATATATAGAGACATGGGTGCATGAAATTAAGACACCAATAGCTTCTACAAAGCTAATAATTGAAAATAATCAAAATGAAGTAACGAATAAAATTGACTCTCAAATGGATCGAATAGAGGGGTTTGTAGAACAGGTTCTGTATTATTCTCGAAGCAATAACGTTAATAAAGACTATATTATCAAGCCAATCAACCTTGATAATGTAGTAAGGAATGTAATTAAAAGAAACTATAGGGATTTTATTCATAAGAGAATAAAATTAGATATACAGGATATTGATGAAATCGTATATAGTGATGGAAAATGGGTTGAATTTATTATTAATCAAATAATAGGAAATGCTATTAAGTACTCAAATAACAAAGAACAAATGATACGTATATACTCAATTAAGAAAACTAACTCAGTAATACTAACTATAGAGGATAATGGAGTAGGGATAGTAACTAAAGATATAAATAGAGTATTTGAGAAAGGATTTACTGGAGAGAATGGCAGGAGATTTAGCAAAAGTACAGGAATGGGCTTGTATCTTTGCGAAAAACTATGTTCAAAATTAGGATTGAAAATTGGCATTGAATCCGAAATGAATAAAGGAACTAGAGTTACATTAATATTTCCTTTATCAGGTATGGTAACTTTTGAGTCTTATTTATAAAAGAAATGCTGCCAACTTCCCACGAATTTCATATGAAACGTATAAACAAATGTAAAACGGTATGAACAGAGTAGAAATTCTCTTCATACCGTTTGTATTATTTAGCCATTGAACATATTGGTATATTTAATTAAAGACTATGCTCTTTATCCATATCCATTTCCATTTCAAACAATATAAAAAAACACCCGCGATTGTTCGAGGGTGTTACTTCGCCTATTTACACTCATTCAGCCAAACAGGGTCCGATTTTGTTGATACCTTTTATAAATAACAGCATTACATTAATCTTTTTTCGGAAGTACAATTCTTTTAAATAATTGAACAGTAATCCAGTAATACATCGAGTAAATTACTATAAAAATTACAAGTGGTAACCAAATGCGAGAGTACGGATCGATTAAAAGAGGGCTAAACATCTTCATACCAACTAATATGTGAGTAATCCCCACAATTGCTGGGAATAAGAATATGAAGAATAACTCTTTATAAATTGATTTTGTTAATAATTCTCGGCGGACACCAATTTTATGAAGCATTTGATAACGTGTTACATCTTTTGATGCTCCCGACAGAACTTTAAACATTAAGCAGCTTGCCATCATTGCTAAAAATGCAACTCCAACGAAGAACCCCATAAACATTAGTCCGCTGGAAAGATCATGATTCATAATATATATTTGATACTTACTACCCAATTCTTCCGCTTTCACATTTTTATATTTTGCTATCTGAAATTCATCAAGTTTTTTCCACTCTTTTATGTATGATCCAAAATCATCTGTTTTTCCCATAAACACAGTACTTTCTTTACCCTTCAACCCATCGTATATGCTTTGATCTACAATTTTCATTTTATAATCAGGATATAAATAATTTGGTTGGATCGTTCTAAAAGCCTGAATCCATTGTTTTGTATCTGTTTCTCCTTTAACTCGTTTTATTGAAAATGCACCAATGGGTATTTCCTCTGAAACTTTCTCTATTTTCATACTTTGTATGAAAGGGCGATTTTTCTCTATATCTTCTTTAAGATAATAAACATGCTTATCATCCACTTTGTAATGATATTCAAGCTTTTCTTGAAATAAGATATTACCCAAAATTGTCTTTTCTTCTGCAGTTGGATTATGAATGACTGAATCGTAAATTTGTATTTGATCTGTCATTTTTAGGATGTTGTTTTTAAATGCCATACCACAAGCAATTCCACCAGCACCAAGAGCCACTAAGATTGCTACTGTTGCAAGCACATTTGTTAGACCATTAATGCGGAAATTTAATTGTGCAAAAGTAAAAGCATTAAGGCCTTTTTCACTACGTTTTTTATTACTCTTTAGCTTGATAATCATAACTGGGAGAAGTGATCCAAATATAAGGTAAGTACCAACGGTTGCTGAGATTAATCCAACGGCCATTAATCCCAAAACAATTAGCGAATTTGCATATGATATATAAATAAGTGATGCATAACCAATACCCAATAAAAGAATACCAAGGAATGCAACTACAACTGTCATTTTTCCTTTTATGGCAACACGTTCTGTTTGTTCATCAGCATGTACAAGTTGCAGTACAGAAATACGAGATAATTTAATACTATTCATAATTGCAGATAATACAAATAGTGCAAAGAAGAAGATGCAAGTAATAGCTATAGATGGAAGATAAAATGCTTTATAACCTTCGCCAGCAAACTCGAGTTCTTTCATTAATAGCTGACCGATACCTTCTGCAAGTCCTACACCAATTGTAATTCCAATCAAAAGAGAGGTGGCACCTAATATAATTGTTTCAATGAACATTAGTAAGGTAAGTTTATGCTTTTTTGCTCCTAACATCATATACATACCAAATTCTTTTTGACGAAGAGCTGATAAGAAAGAGTTTGCATATAAAATATAGAAAAATGTGATAACCGCTAACAAAAAGGAACCAATTTTAAAGACAGACACAATATCCCTAATAGAAGAGTTAGATTCAAGGAACGTTTTATTGGATGCTAGCGTTTGAAACATATAAAAAGTTGAAATAGAGACAATAAGACCAACAAGTAAAACAATGTAATCTTGCAACTTACTTTTTAGGCCTGACATAGAAAGCTTAAATAACATGATGGAACCTCCTTCCTTACGCTATTTGTGTGCCTAAGTTTGCAAGCACGTCTAAAATTTCTTTATAGAATTCTTCACGGGTACCACCGCGATGAATTTCTTTATATAACTCACCATCTTGAATGAATAAAATACGCTGACAGTAACTTGCGCTGTAAGGATCATGCGTAACCATCATAATGGATACACCTTGCTCTTTATTTAAGCTTGTCATGGCATCAAGTAAACTCGTTGCATTTTTAGAATCTAGAGCTCCAGTCGGCTCGTCTCCCAAAATAATTGCTGGTTCATGAACTAACGCACGTGCTGCTGCGGAACGTTGCTTTTGTCCACCAGATACTTCAGAAGGATACTTTTGAAGTATCGCTGTAATGCCTAACATATCAGCTACTTTTTCGACTTTCTTTCCAATATTACGAGATGAAACACCTTGAAGTGAAAGTGGGAGTGCAATGTTCTCATAGATAGATAAATTCTCTAACAAGTTAAAGTCTTGGAAAATGAATCCTAATTTTTGCGAACGGAAATCAGAAAGCTCACCTTGTTTCATTTTCGTTATATCTGTACCTGCAATTTGAACAATGCCGCCCGTTGCTGTATCTAACGTTGAAATTACATTTAATAATGTCGTTTTACCAGAACCAGAAGGGCCCATAATACCAACAAATTCTCCCTCTTGAATTGAGAATGATACACCTTTTAACGCGTGTGATTGATTCTCACCTTTTTTACCGTACAATTTTTGAATGTTTTTTACATCTACAACCGGTTTTATCATATATATCCTCCTACGTTTGTTTTTTTATTTCTATAAAATAAGGGTTATTCATATTTGCTACTAACAAATTAGTGGTATTGCAGCTACCTTTTTCATGAGGTTTTCACGATATATCCACTTGAAAGCTGTAAATAAAATTTTCTTTTTTATTTCTCTCCTCTTTCCTCATCGCTTTGAATACATACATGATACACTATGAAAATTAGGAAACATCATGTAAAATCCTTAAGAATTCTTAAGTTTTATAAAAAAAGCTTATGGAACCTGTAATTCCATAAGCCAATCTATTTGATTGGATGTTCAACAATAAAGGACATCCAGCCATCTTTATATTCTGCATGTATATTACCATGATGAAGCTCAACAATTCTTTTTGAGATAGCAAGCCCCAGACCATTTCCCTGGTCATCTTTTCTTGCCTTGTCCCCCCTGAAAAACCTTTCAAACAATTTATTTTGATCGCTAACAGGCGGTTTCTCCACTTTATTTGACACTTTTAAAATTGCTTTGTTATCCATTAATTCAAGACATACGGATAATTCGGATGGTTTTATGCTGTACTTTATCGCATTCATAAAGAGATTTTCATATACACGTACCATTTTTTCTACATCTATGAAGATAGGTATTGTTTCTTCCGTGATAGATTTTTGAACGATTAAACTTTCCTTTTCAAATATAGGAATGTATTCTCCAACTATTTGCTCCAACAAACCTGATAAATCAACTTCATTAAGATTTAACTTAGCATCTATGCCTGATAAACGAGTATATTCAAACAGTTCATCAATTAAACATTTCAGTCTCTGTGACTTTGAATAAGTGGTTTCAAGGTATTCCTGTAATTGTGTGTTACTGTTGTATTGCCCTCTTTTTAATAAATCTATATAGCCAATAATAGATGTTAACGGTGTGCGTAAATCATGAGATATATTGGTAATAAGTTCATTTTTTGTACGTTCTAATCGTCTTTCTTGTTCAAATGTATTTTCCAATTCCTTGGACATATAGTTGATATTTTGAGCAAGTTGGGTCAATTCGTCCTTCCCTTTAATCCCAATGGTCAAACCCAGTTTTCCATTGGCAATATCATTCACATTTTCCGAAATGAGCTTCAAATATACTATTTTCTTTCGAACCAATGTCAAAAAAATTATTAGAAAATTAAAGATTGCGAACGTGAATAGGAACAACAATGACAAAGAGAATTCAAACATACCAAATTCTTCGTGTTTTCTAAATAATGGATCTATGACGTATTGCACAATGAGGATTGTTAAACCAAATGAAATAAAAAAACTAATTGCAACAGCACCAAGAAGTTTTATAACTATTTTATTTCTAAAGCTAACCCTCTTCATATTTTATACCCAATTCCCCAAACAGTTTTAATATAAATGGGATGTTTAGAATCCTCTTCAATTTTGTCTCTTATTTTTGTAATATGCACCATAACTGTATTATCTGATTTATAAAAAACCTCTTTCCAAACTGCTTCATATATTTTTGCTACACTCAGGACAATCCCTTTGTTACGGGCAAGTAGTTCGAGTATAGCAAACTCTTTTGGAGTTAACCTTGCTTCTTTTCCTCTTACCCATACTTGACGTGTATCTGTATTTACGGTTAAGTTACCAATTTCTAGAATGCTTTTATTATGTTCTATGGACGTATTGTATTTTTTAAACCTTCTTAATTGGGATTTCACTCTAGCGATTAATTCCAATGGATTAAACGGCTTTGATAAATAATCGTCTGCGCCAGAGGCTAGACCCTGAATTTTGTCCATATCCTCAGATTTTGCAGATAGCATAATGATAGGCATATTGCGATCTTCCCTAATCTTCATACAAGCTTCAATACCATCCATATTCGGCATCATAATATCTAAAATAATAAGATCAAATTCCTTTTCTTCTAACAATTGTAAAGCTTCCAAAGCATCTTCTGCCTTTTGAGTTTTTAGGCCTTCATTTTCCAAATAAACAGAGATAAGATTTCTAATCTCTTTATCATCATCAACAATAAGAATTTTTGAATCCATATTATTCCTCCACATTTTTTCTCGTATTGAACAACTAAAGACATAAGCAGGTGAAACATTTCTATCTTACTTTCTTCAAATTAATTCCTTCAATTATTTTGTCTCCAATAAACCTTGAATTTGGAAAGGCTGCAACAACTGATTTCTAGTTCATTATATACATAAAATAAGAAAGTTAACTATTTTCATACTTAACTCCTCACAGGTTTGAATTCATAATCATATACTAGCATCCAAATCTTAAGAAAAAGGGGAAAAGTTCTTAAGAATTCTTAAGCTTTCTACAGCATTTTGTCATAAGAATATATGGTGAAAGGGAAATTAAGTTGTCTTAGTTTAAAAAAGGCAGAAAGGATAATGAATTGAATGGATAAATGAGAATGTTTAAAGCAACAAATAAAAGAAAAGTATAAAAAGCATTATGTAGATAGGTCCTTTGTTCTTGCGATAGATGGTTTAAGTGGTGCTGGGAAAACGACACTAGTACATCAACTAAAAAATATCTTAGATAATATAGTAATTATCCATATAGATGATCATATTGTTGAGAAAGCTAAGAGGTATAATACAGGGCACGATGAATGGTTTGAATATTATCAGTTACAATGGGATACTAATTATCTAAATGAACACTTATACGACAAATTGTATCAAAATGAAAAGTATCTATCTTTGCCATTTTACAACAAGGAAAAAGATACATTTACACAGAGAACGATAAAGATAACACCTAAAAGTATTGTAATCATTGAAGGCATTTTTCTTTTGAGGGAAGAATGGAAAACATTTTTTGATTACGTAGTATTCTTAGATTGTCCTAGGGATATAAGATACGAGCGTGTACTTCATCGTGATACATACATAGGGGATTTGGAAGAGCGATTAAAGAAATACCAAAATAGATATTGAGTAGCAGAAGATTATTATTTAAAAAAGCAACAGCCTTTAGAATTTGCTCATTACGTTCAACAACTAGAGGGGGCTAATTAATAACTATTCGCTATTCTATTCTAAAGAATAAGCGTATTCAAATTTCATTATTTAATGCTTACAAAAAGAGCACTAAAAATCAGTGCTCTTTTTTATATTTAATTGGGGGTCTTATCGCATGTCTATCAAGCTAAGATTTTAAAGTACCCCCATAACGAAATTTTTCTCTCTCTACAGTTATTTATGTAAATTCAGCTCATTTTTTGCGTTTTGGAGGTGACCTGTTTTTTTAGCTTGATAGCGATGTGGCGGTACCCCTATAAGGAAGTACAAAAGGATATATAAGAGGAAAAGCAGTTAGGAGGCAATATGGGACAAGACGTTTTAATCAACAAATTAATTGATAATTAAATATTCAAGCTACCAGATGGGCGCGATCTCTTTGAGGGGAGTTGCGAGGAACTGGCACTACTATTAAAAGGAGCGAATATGAATGAATTTAAGAGTGAAGATTAAGAGGTTGAAAGATATAGAGTTGCCAAGATATGCAAAGCTTGGTGACGCTGGTTTTGATCTTGTAGCAGCAGAAGACACAGTTATCTGGCCGGGAGAAACGAAGGTTGTGAAAACTGGACTAGCCTTTGAGATTCCGTCAGGATACGAACTTCAGGTGAGACCGCGTAGCGGTATGACGTGTGATACAAAGTTATGTGTAATCCTTGGAACTGTGGATAGTGGTTTTTGAGGAGAAGTTGGTGTATTGGTAGATGATACGGAAAGATATACCAGGGCGGATATGAAAGCCCATGTTATTGAAAGGGGAACTCGTATAGCACAAGGCGTCATAGCACCAGTGGAAACAGCTCATTTTGTAGAAGTAGACGAGCTATTGGAATCAGAAAGAGGAAATCGTGGGTTCGGATCTACAGGGGTAAAGTAAGACCAAATTTGAACTTTGTACACATATGCAAAGAGTGTGGGGAGAATCTTATAAATAAAATCTTTATTTGAATAAAAAAATGACCCTTACTATTACGTAAGAGCCCATAAACAGAGAAAAAGTCGTATGTGACACTATATGAGAATCACAATAATATTTTAGCGTTTAAATATATGGTTGTCTGTACATGCAGAGTGTAAATTGAGATGAACAAAATTCTTATTTAAATGAAGAAGCCCTAGATTTAGGGCTCTAGGGCTTCGTTTGTTGGTATACTTCACACAATATTATAAAGGAAATAGAACTTACTGAAGATAACATATGAATGTTTCATAAATGTATCAAAAAAGTGAACAAAATCGTTATTTTGTACATCAAGGTAGTCAGCGTAATTAAATAACTGCTTGTAAAAAAAGAAGCCCCACAGGAAATATTACAGGGCTTCACCAAGTTGAGTTATGTCGTATTCACAAGGGATTTTAACATGATATTTGTGTTGAATGAACTGGTAAATGTGTCCAAGTAATTTGGAGCTATTTTATAAAAAAAGAGAAGCGCTTAATCAGGACGCTCCTCTTAATGCCAATACACAATAACTATCCCATTAAACTGTATAAGCGTAAAATATTTAACAATTACCTTCATGGTAAATATTTCATTTTTCATTAGTTTAAAACCTAAAAAGAGCACTTAATAAAGTGCTCTCGTGACGAGATTATCCATTTGTAAAGACTATTTCAATATATAGAGAAAGGAACACAGAATATTATATGTATGCCCAGTTAATTGAGTGCTTTTTACAAACAAAGAGCAGCTAGCAAAAGCTAACTACTCGGTTCTCCAAGGGGGAACAAGGAGAAAATCTAATGTCATCTACAGTATTGACGGAATATTGAGTTTTAATCAATGGAGATTATATTTTACAAATTAGATTATGATAGCCGATATTCTCCATATTGACTAGAAAAGAACCCAAAATTCTATTGAAATCCCAAGTGTTCTTTTCCTAGTTTTTTGAAATTCTTTTATTAAATAGCCAACAGCACTAATTGCTATAAGAATGAAAAGAATAAGTTCAAGTGTAACTAGCATTTGATCTACTCCTAATCTATTGATTTAATTCAGTATATAACGATTGTAAGATATTTTTTGTGGTTAGTGGTGAAAAATTAAACAAAACCATCTCTTTACGAAAAAAGGTCCTGTTGTCTCCAACAGAACCTTTCCTAAAATGGCAAAGAGTAACTCTTACCTTACTCTTTGTTTATATACTACAGGAGTGTTAATGAAAATCCAAGGCTCCTTATATTGAGAAATAAAGAAGAATCATTCTAAAGAATCTTATCTTTGTTATAAATATAAGAGCAGTTAGCAAAAACTAACTGCTCATCTCCAAGGGGGAACAAGGAGAAAAATCTAATGTCATCTATATTATTGACGGAATATTGAGTTTTATTCATAAGAAACTACGTTTAACTTAATGCATAGCCCACAATCAAAGTTAGTGTTAAAAACACTGATAATAACAATGTTAGTAAGACTGTTGCTACACTCCTAAGCATCGCAATCCAATTATTCATCTTAGAAAATCCTATAATGCCAGCAAAAAAAGTTCCTATTGTTAAAACTAGTAATATAAATAAAGGGTGAATGTGTAATGAATCCGTGAAAAATTTGAATAGTTCAAGTGGAATTTCAAAATATAAACGGAATAGTCCAACGCAAATCAAAGAACATATAAAGGACCATAGATTGATGTTATGCTTCATTGCTTCCTCCTATGTTATTAAAATATTTCCATTTAATTTTACTGGGAAATTAAAGAAAAAGATAGCGGTTATAAATCGAAATGAATTTTTTAACAAAATAATTCTTTGAATAGAAAGAGAGGAATAACAAAGGGACTAGGAAACCGTGGAATGGCATTTGAAATGCTTATCAATCTAGCGAACGAAATGTATCAAAGAGGTGGAGTGGCGCTTATAAACAAGCGTCCGACTCCTGTAAAGGTGTTAAAGAGTAAAGGTGGCCGTGTATTAAATAGATTCTATGAAGCTAAAAGTACAGTGGACTATGATGGCGTTTATAAGGGACGAGCTATTGCGTTTGAAGCGAAGTCTACAGAGAATGCTAAACGTTTTGATTTAAAAAATATTACACAGCATCAACTAGATTACCTGGAGAAAGCAGAGAAGATGGGAGCGATTTGTTTCTTCCTTATTGAGTTTAGCAAGGACAAGTCGGTATTCGTTGTACCACTATCAGTCATTCAATCTTATGTAAGGATGTCTCATCAACCGAAGGGCAAGAAGTCTATACCGAGAGCAGACTTTGGTATTTATGGATACTTAGTAGATCAGACAGAACGAGCGCCGATTGATTATTTACAATACATCGATGAGCAAGGATTTACACCGGTAATAGATGGCATGATTCAATTTGATCAGGACCATACAAGGGTAGCGAATAACATTGAAGCAGCAAATGAGAAGATGAATAACAAGAAACGTAAATTACAAAAGGCTTAATGGATAGCGGAACAATGACTAACAGTGCGGTGGGGGCTGTATTGTAGTCATCATGCCCTTATTCAGTAGTTTGACAATAAAATTTCACGTACCTGATGTGAATATAAAAACCGAAATTTGAAATAGGAGGACTCCAACTTGGAGAGACAATTGACTTTGTCACCGGATATCGATGATAAGAAAGTACAAAAGGACGTAGTAAGCGTATTAAAGGAATACAGAGCACTCAAGATGCGATTCAGCAATGACGTGGAGAAGGTTGAGAGTTATCTTGACCTTGGAAGAGGAACTTTTACGATTTGTTTTTTTATTTCTCTCCATTAGATATGTGAACTATGGGGAGTTTTGAAAAACATAACTTTTGAATTACTTAATAAAAATATATATAATTATATTAATGTTAATATATTAAGTAGTTAAAAATGGGGAAATAAAAAATGAAGATTAAATTTGATGTGGTTAAAGATGAAAATTTTGATTTTACTTTATTAGAAACAAAATTGCTGAAAACTTTTAAAGAAGTAGATAATGTAGCAATAATTGAAAAGGTTGAAGATAAAATTTTTGAAAAAGATGATGTGCAAACCCATTTGGCGGAGATTACTATTAATGTTACAGGAAAAAATATTGGATATAGATCAGCTTCAGCTAGTATATTCATTGTTCTAGAAAGTCTATCAATAGAGCTATTCAATATTAATATTAGTACACATTAAGCATCCAAAATGGATGCTTTTTTCTTTGTTATATAGAAATTACACATTAAAACAGTGAACATTCTAATAAGGCAAGCATATGATGAATCGTGGGACGAGTTATCATATGAGGTGAAACTTGGAGCGCCATACTTATTTGTTGAAGGGTACCTAATGGACGGGTACTCTTTTTATTTTGCACCTTTTATAAGGACAAGCATATATTGGAGTATGGGGTAACCCCACTTCATATATTTGAGCACCTGCAATCGTAAGGTGCTCTTTATTTTGTACAAAATGGTCATTTGAATTAAATGATTATATAAATAGATAGAATCTAATTATTTGATTCACATTTTAATCCAAGGGGTACAAATTCGATGCGGCGTGAAAAGGATTTGTTGAAACAATGGAAGGCGGATTTGCAAGCTTTACAAGAAGAGAAGAGGCTGAAGAAGAAGGATAAGAAAAACAATAAAAAATATAGCATTCCTGGTAATACAGCTGACTTCATGAATGGTAAGAATACTTATCGTAAAAAGAATGAGGTATGGAAGCAAAGAAATAAATGACGTGAGGGTAAATAAATTGATTAAACCAATAGCAATTATCGTAGACGCTGCCGTAATCTAGGTGGCGTCTTGTTTGTTGTTAAGGAAAGATAAGGGGTAAAATGGATTTGAAGCTTAAAGACTAGATAATAATATTATTACTTTAAAATGCAGAAAGTAGACTAGTAAACAAGCTGTTTTTGTTTTTTAGCATAAGATATGATGAATCTTAAAGTTAAGAGGAGGTAATCATATTTATGGGATGTAATTGTAATTTCAGACATTGCAGAGATTGTAATAGATTTTGGAATGATTTAATGTTCTGCGGACGCAGACATAGAGATTGTGATGACCGTCGTTGTAGACGTGACTGTGACTGTGATGAATGTCGTCGTAGACGTAATCATGATCGTGACTGTGATAAGCGTAAGGATTGGTAAATTCCTATTGGAGAGGGCTTTGAAGAAAAGCGCTCTTTTTTTGTACATGGATTTTCTGGTCTTATTTGTTGAGGAAGGATAAGGACTAACAAAACAAACGAACACAACGGATGGAAATGATGAGGAAGAGTCAGTCGAATTGAAGTCAGATGGAAAAGAGTATGGCTTAACGAAACGCGAGTTGGAGATTTTGAATCTTTTGTCTCAAGGAATCCGTTATAAAACAATTGCTTCGAAACTTTACTTATCAAATGGCACAGTTAGAAATTATGCCTCTACTCTTTATGACAAGCTAGAAGTCAAAAATCAGGAAGAAGCCGTGCAAAAAGCAAGAGATACAGGATTACTCTCGTAAGAGGGAGTGCTGTCATCTGCTAGGGGTACGTGAATTTCAGGGACCAAACTTCAAAAAATGTAATTTGAATGTCTGTTATAGGCGATTTTATAGATTCTATAAATAATGTTTAATTTTTAATAAAGACAATCATATAAAACCCAACATAATCGATCTTATGTCGGGTTTTATAGTGAACATTAGCGTTGTAACCCTTATACATGAGGATGGCCCCCATACCCCGAATCGGTCACATATCCTTGAAACCCACCATTTAAATACAAACTGAAAAACTGAATAACTCATTATTATTTTTAAACATTTTATTATGAAAAAGTTAGAGAATTATCTTAGTTATTAAATAGATTCTGCCTATACTTTAAGTAGAGTCCAATTTATTAAATTTAAATAGTTTATATGTTCATATATAAAATTTTGAAGGGGGTATATTGTAAATGATTCCAACGTCAACATACGTGGCTAAATGGGTATTAGATGACTTAACACTTGCATCAAGACCAAATCAGGGGATCAAACTAAGTACATTTAAAAAGTTAGAGAAACTTTATGTAGAATACAGAGAAATGATTGAGGGAGATACTAGCTTTGAAATCACACATTATTTGCTAGAGTTTATCAATCCGCATAATCTCTTTGTAGTAAGAGAGGGTTACTATATATTTGATAATAAAACAATGAAATTTATTAAAGTATCGGATGATATTCATTTTTCAAATCAAAGCTTAGCGTATTGTAATAATGGAGTTGCAGTGGATTTAATAAACGGAAAAATGCATTTTTTAGAAGGGCATTATTATAAAGTTAAGACCTCATATGTTGATTTATTAAAAGGAGAAACTATCCCTGTAATGGTACTAAGTCATTTAGATAATAATGTTGGAGTATCAGTTCCTTTGACAATGTTTAATGAGGAAAGAACTTTTAAAATTTCAGAGAGTTATATAGTTGATCTTACCTCAAAAAATTGTAACAATGAGAGTGAATTTAGTGAAAAGGGAAACATAATACGATTTTTAAAACCTTCTATTGTGTAGTTAAGATATATATGTTAATTAAATTCATAATGAATTTAAGAGGGTGAAAAAATTGTCTTTTGAAATGTATACAGCCTTTCGAGGTAAAGTAATTATAAAGGATGAATATAAAGAATTGGTGGAATTAATAAGTACAGGAAACTGGGAAGAAGCAGCTTTAAAGTTTCCATTTGTTAAAGAATATATAAAAGTTAATCAAAGTAAAGACATTCCATTTACAAAGGAACAGATAGATGAAGCATTAGCAGAAGATGATTTTCTATATATGAGGTGGCACGTAGACAACTGGGAAGAAGAGAATGACTATTATACAAATTTAAAAGGCTATGAATGGTCATTTATAGACAATCTAAAGAATTACAGAGTTAAAGAACATAACGTAACACCTATTTCATTATTTATGAATGTGATATTAAAAGAAGTAGCAGCACATATTATAAAACTGGAAGTTTGGTATGGTGAATCTGATGGACCAGAAGAATATATTTTTATAAATAATGAATTTATAAAGATGTTGTAGCAGTAATGAATTATTGCTGCTTTTTTATTTCTAAATACATTAAAATTATTGTTGTTGGCTTCATATATATTCAATTATAATAGAATATGGTAAAATTTACACTGCAATAATAAAGATTTTTATTATAAAAGAGCTGGGAGCAGCTCTTTTTATTTTGTTCAGGGGGAGTGTGAAAGAAAGAAGTTTATGTTAGTGGCGAAGTTAAATGATCTAATAGAAAATAAAAAATTAGAATTAGTAGAACTGGTAAATAAACATGGCTTTAGTCATACGAAAGTCCTCTATTTAAGTCAGGAAATTGATAAATTAATTAATAAATATATGATTATAAAAAAAGGAACCCTATAATAGTAGGGTTCAAAGGGAACAGATACATAAAATAAATAAAGAGAATAATTTAATTATATAAGAAATTTCATACTGTAATATTGAGAAAGTGTAAAACACTAATTAATTTCGTTTGAAAAGTGATGTGATTACTATCTTAAAATTAAGAGCAGAGTTAAAAGATAAAGTTGTTTAACGATTTAAGTTAACAGAAGACAATATAGTTAGTAAACAGAGAGCGGAGCATTTTGTTAATGAATTAATCAAAAAAGATTAAATGCATCTTACTGCTAGATCTTGATTTCGCAAAAAATTCCGCTTCATTTCCTCCATCCACAAAGCCACCAATATTTCTGAAAACTCCACATTCACCGGGTCCTAAATATCGTACGCCTACATAATCATTGTAGCTATCAGGATCGTACTCCCATAATTCAACTTTTAACTTACTAGTTGAACCTACTTCAGCTGCTCGGCAAATCTTGTAATCTCCACCAGTCGAGGCATATACATAACTTTCAGCACCATTTGAATATAACGTTTCTTCTCCTAAGTAATCCCATCCAGAACTAAAAGGCTCTATTGTGTTTGCAAATGTAGAAGAAGGGACCAACATTACTAACAACGTCGTTACGAATGCCATCATACTTATTTTAAATTTTTTCATTCTTATTCCTCCCTTGTTTTTAATTAAAAATTATTGTTCCTCACATAATACATAAAATATTTTGTTTTGTTCCAAATAAATGAATGCTTTAAAATAATGTTGTTTGAAAACACTTCTATCCATATGTCAGAGCAAAAAACATTTTTTAAATAGTCTCATTAAAAATCAATTGAATTTCATTAATTGAAAGAGAGGAAAACACTACGATTTTTTTCAAATCAATGCATAAAACATAGAATTACCTAATAGAAAAAGCGTAGCAACAGTTATATGTTTAGCAGCATACCTAGCACACCGAATAGATGTTTTGGGAAAAAAGACAGGATGGTCACAAGATGACAAATAAACGGCAACGTGATGAATACGAACGAAAGAAAATATTTTAGAGCATAAAGAATTTAAGAGTTAGAGGGGTACATAACAGCGCAGATAAGGTTGAGGAAACAAACAAGAGGTATATATATCATCTTAGCTAAATGATAAAAGCCCTGCAGGGGATGCAGGGCAAGACTAAGGGTATTGAAGAATTGTCGATTCTAAAAGTAAAGGACTTCTTGGAATGTTATAAGTTTAACATATATTTCATTAAAGTTTTATATAAAGATTTTACGAATTTATGAACATAGAAAAGTTCTCTTTTGTTGAACTATTCAGGGGTCTAAAGGTATCCCCACCTGATTGAAAGGTCCCTGGATATTCCGATATGTGAAAGTATCAAAAAAGTCCGTACAGAAGCACAGGTCAGTTGATACACATATTGGTAACTAAATTTCAACAGATTGTTAGGTGTTATCTATTAAAAATGAAAAAACGCTCGATGGCAACGAGCGCTGTAGAGAAAACATTCCCTAAAATTAGCTACCTCTATTATACCATAAGTTTTCTCTCAGTAAATAAGGAGGAACGAAAAATGAGCTTTTCTCTTACAAGTTAGCACAAAATTTCGTTTTGGAATAACCTGTCTTTGTTAGCTTAATAGCAATGAGGTTACCATATCAAAAAAGAAAATGGTACGTTAAAGTGCTTCAGTTCAACCAACTGTTGTATCAAAACGAAAGTATTGATATTTATATGTTAAATTCAAATTTTAAAAAATGAATTTTCTGATTCATATTGAAAAAACGCTACTAATCTAGGGAATTTTGTAAATGTTTTATATTATTATGCTGATAGCGCTTTCGAAATAGAGGTAAGCAATATTGAGAGGATGAAAGAAAATGAGATTAAAACAAATGCTTGTCGGTTTACTCAGTGTTATATGTTTCATTGGTTTTACAACACCCGCTGACGCTTCATATTTAGTGAATATGACATCAGGCGGAAGCAAATATATTTATTCAAATAATCCAGAATCCATTGAAGGAAACATGGTAAATACAGCTCTGTATGGTAAATATACAGTAGACCAACCATTACAAAATAACACATCGTATGTTTCTGAATTCTATCATCACAACTATACTGGAGCTTCTTTACGAGTTGGGATAGCGATTAAAAATAATAATAATTACACAGCAAATGTGAGAGTCCAAAACAAAGCAATCTTAGCAGGTAAATATACAGTAGATACAGCATCTTCTTTACTTCGCGATTTTGGGAACAGTAACAACGATCAAACGATTTCTATTCCTGCCAATGGGACCGCTGTAATCCTTTCAATCGCTACACCAACACAATATATAGTAAATGGAAAAGTAAAATTTATCCCTCAATCAGGAGGGCTAAGTGCAAGGAATTTCTTTGTATCCGATAATAAATACAATTTAAACGAGCTATTTAAACTACCAAAAGCAACATCTACAAAAAATGACATGACATCTGGGTTCTCTAATTCTGATACTCGCACACTGACTGTAGATGCTAAGACAGTATCAAATTTTCATCTTTCAGCATACATAGCCAATCCAGGTGAATTCGAAACAGGTACAAATGTAATTGGAAACTCAAAGTTATTGGGAAACTATGGAGTTATCTATGGTGTATTTTTAAAAAATGCTACAGGTAAACGGATTAAGATTACTCCAAACCTAGCATCAGTTGGTGCAACACAAGCACAGATTGTTTTGTGGACATCATCCAATTCATGGTACCGTACGTCTTATGTTAGCCGTAACAGTGCAGAAAAATATTGGTTGATGGCTGTTCCATCTGATGGTCATTTTAAATATTCATTACCAGGTGGGAATTTTGGGAATGTACACTTTGAAATTGTAAATTGATATTTATTGGTTCTGTTGCAAAGTTTCTTAATACCCTTAATTGAAATCTAAAAGCACCCAAAGCATCCATTAATCAAATACGATAAAGTACCTATGAAAGTAGGTACTTTATTCTTTGTAATATATAATTTATATAGTAAAAGTATAATTTAACAAACGGTTGTTTAATTTTCTTATAACTGAATTTCTTCATCATATAAGTAAAAAAGATAAGTAAACTCCATTTCGATATATTCATGAATTATATTTAGATATAATATAAAATGCATTTTCCTATGGTTAATTACTTCTGAATATAAATATACGTTTTTCTATAAAAATCATCCAAGAATATTTGGAAATAGTAATCCGTTTACGTATGTAATGACCTTAAATATGTTGAAAATCATTTGATATTACGACAGTATGTTTATTTAACGCTAATTTCATGTTAAAAATTAATTTGCTTTTATATAATCAATGTCAGAGATCGCTATCAATATATGTAAACATCTATGATAAAAAGATGATATTCCAAGATTAGAAATCTATAATTTTAAAATCATCTAATAAAACCTCAAATTTTGTTAGGAGGGGAGTACATGTAGCAATTAAAATTTCACTTTTATTAATCCTCGACTAAAATTTACAATGAAGGAGGGTATACATGGAGAATGTTCTACAATTATTTCGAGATGCAATATTGATATCAGAGCCGCTCTATAAAAATAATGCGGAGTTATGGCAAAAATGGAATTCTTATTATGAAGAAGTTAAAGAAAATAATAGTAAGGTTGTAACCTCGTTTTATTATTCTCCTTCATTTTCAATGCTTGTGAAGTGGCTTGAACAAAAGCAAGGAAGTGGCCTCTCTTCTTTGCAAATATTCACAAGTATAGAGGAATATAAAATTGAAATCAACGAAACTATTGGTAGATTTGTTGAACAAGAATTTCCGAAAGACAACAGAGTTAATAATATAACACCTAAAATTTTAATTGAATCTAATCATAAGAACGTGCTTGAAAACTACCTTGAAGTGAATAACTCTGCAGTTTACTATAAGTTAAGGGATGGAATAGCAAAGAATCAATTTGAAGAAGATGAAAATACAAAATTACAGTCGTATCTAATCGAAACGAAAGATAGTAGTGGAGTAGCAAAACTCTCTTCTCACAAAGATGAAGATTTAAGATTAGCGAACATTGAAGAAGCAGCTCGATGGAATACATTAATTGATGGTGTAATGAGTAATATGGACGATCTAACGGCAGATTGTTTAGATACCATCACGATTCAATGGTTAAACAAGGTAAAGTCACCAGATGAGTTCATTGATTTTTCATATGAACAAGTTTTAGACATGTGCAGGATTCCCAAGGCAAAAGCAAATGGAATTGAATATTATCGAGCAGAAGATAAAATTAAAATAGCAAAGCGTATTGCAGTTTTAGCAAGTATTTTTATATACCTGAATGATGAAAATGAAATTGTAGTATTAAATGATCAAGCTGAAATTGGTAAAAATTACGAGGTAAAGCGAGAAATTATAAAAAGGCTGTTTGTATTAGATTCAGTGGTACTTTGGAGAGATAAGAAAACCAACGAATACATGGGAATAGAATCATGTCGAATTAAACCGGGAAGCTTTTTAGCAAGTTACCTGTATGACTCAAATAGTACTACAGCATTATTGTCAAAAAGAGCGTTGGAATATAATAGTTATAGGTATAAATATCATAAAAGACTAATCCGTTATTTGACATGGCAATGGAGAATTAGGCAAATGTTTTCTAGTCTCAAAAGGCCTTATTCTATAGGTGGGGATAAAGGATTGTTGGTAGTATTGGGAATAAAACCGAACCAAAAACTAAATCGTATCCGAGAGAAATTAGAAAGTGTTCTTACGGATTTAGAAAAAGAACAAGTAATTTCTCACTGGGAATACACTAAAGATTTAGATGAAACACAGTTTACAAAGAAGTATTGGTTTGAAAATTATTATTCCCAGTTAGGAATTGTGATTTTACCACCAGAAGAATTAATTAATTCTGTGGGGAAAATGAAAACAAGAAAAAATATAGATGTAATACAAGGGGAAAATCAAATAGTAGAAATAAATAGTAAACCTTGGAATACAGATGAGAATGAAAAATTGATTCGAGAGAAACTAGTTTTTTTTCATACTAAAAAGAACGTAAAAATGAGAGAACTTTCGGAAGAAATAGATATTTCGCAACCTACTCTTTCCAGATTCTATAATCGAAAGACAAAGCGTCTTTCTAAAAATGCTAGAGACAAATTAAGTCACTGGTACAATAGACAAATTATTATTGAAAAAATGTAAAGAAGGATATCTATTTTAATAAAGTTGTTAATCGGTATAATGAACAATTTTAATTGTTTATTATACCGATTAAGTGAAATAGTATAAATGAAGTTCCTTTAAGCAAAAGTTTTTTAGAGGCTTTTTTAAGGTTTGCCCCAATGTTTTTATAAAAGTATCTTAATTCAAATTGAGTTGGACTATATATTAAAATTTATGACTAACAAAACCAATGGGATGTTAGGATATCCTTGTAAATCCTTTACTCATATTTATTTAATATAGCTGAAGCCTTTTCTTTGATTAGTGTAATTATTTCTATGGGATGTTTAACTTCAATGTCATCCCCCAGACCTAAAAAAAACTCACTCATATACCCGATTTCATTTTTATTTAGGTATGTATCAATTAGACCTGTTCCATCATCAAGTATTTTAATTTTGTCACGTAACCAGATGTTAAAATCACATTTAAGAATACCTTCTCTTGTTAAAATTACAAATAATTTTATAAGTTCTTTGGGTTTTTCGTCTGTTTTTTCAAACCATGTAGTTAAAGTTAAATTAGAAAAATCTTTCTTTTGCGGGAAGTTATTTTTAAATTCAAGCATTCTTATTCTATCTATTCGAAACAATCTATTTTGTTGCCTATTAAAGCAATATGCGGGCATATACCAATATCCATTAGATGAATAAATACCTATGGGCTGTATAATTCGTTTTGAGAAGCCTCTTTTTGATTCATACTCAATTTGTATCACTTCTTGATCAATAGCAGCATCCATTATATTTTTTAAAAGAGGGGTCTTTTCCTGTCTTGTTGGAGTGATAAAGAGCACCCTTTCACTCATTGAATCAATTTTCTTTTTTAGTTCTTGTGGAAGATAATTATAAAATTTATTTAGAGCGGATTTAGATTCATGTTCAAAGGGTATGGAATCATAATATTGTAAAGATTGACAAGCGAAAAACAAGGAGATCGCTTCATTTTCAGAGAATGTAATGGGGGGTAATAAGCCATTTTTATTTATTAAACGATACCCCCCATGAGGACCTCGTTCAGAATAAAGTGGAATTCCAAGGGTAGATAATTCTTCTAAATCCCGTAGAATCGTACGTTTAGATACATTAAATTCATTTGCAAGTTCTTGCACAGTAAATTTGTTTTTTGTGTTGATCTGCAGCAATATATTAAAAAGTCTATTTACCTTACTCATCAGTTTTCATCCTTTTTTAAAATTTTTCTTTTATACATGACAAAAATTGTCACTATTAAATGTTACGATTAAGTTGTTCAAATAAGGAATGGAGGCGAATATATGTACAGTAAATTGATGCGAACTACCTTTAAGAGTGCAACAGTGTACAAGTTTAATGTATTAACAAAGATTATAGCAACGCTTATAGCCGTGTTTGCTGTAAGGCAAGTTTGGACCGTCTTATATGAGAATCCCCCAGCGAATGGGGTTAATGTTACTTTAGACGTAATGTTAACATATATGACAATCTCTATTGTACTACAATCCCTATATACCCCTACAATTGTATGGGAAGTAAGTCAAAAAATTCAAAATGGACAAATAGCACAAGAGTTTCAACGTCCATGGAATTTTGAGTTTGCAATGCTTTCGCGTTCGTTCGGAATGATTCTTGCAAATGTTATGACGGTCGTTATTCCAATTGGAGTTATTACCGTGTTTATTTTCCCAATTAATATTAGTAGCTCATGGATTATGTGGTGTGCTTTTTTATTTAGTATTTTTGCTGGTATTATAATAAATTTTTGTGTTCAGTTTTTTATTGCTCTTCTTGCATTTGTTTTTGTAGAAGTTTGGGGATTTGAGATTGTTATAGGATTAGCTACTTCGTTTTTATCCGGACAATTAATACCACTGTGGTTTTTTCCAGAGTTTTTGCAAAAAATCGCTCAATTTCTACCTTTTAGAGGAATGTACGATATTCCATTATCTATTATAACAGGGCAAGTTAATTATCAGAATATTTTAGGTTTATTGGCTTTTCAAATAATATGGGCTGTTGGCTTAATAATAATCATCCGTTTAGTTGTTAGATATTTTCAAAGAGTGCTTGTAGTTGCTGGTGGTTAAGAAAGGAGAGAGGTATATGGAATACTTAAGACTTTATTTAAAAATGCAGAAAGCTAATATTCGTTCTAGAATGGCATATCCATTTAATTTTTTCTTGGGCATTATTTGTGTTACATGTTTCGGAATATTTTCTACCCTATTTATATGGGTACTAACAAGGAACTTTCCAAGTATAGCAGGATGGAATTTTTACGAAATTTTATTCATTTCGTCTTTTAACATGCTTTCCTATTCGTTGGGTTTACTATTATTTATACATATCATGGACATTGATCATTATGTAAGAAATGCGGAGTTTGATAGAATTCTTGTCCGACCAATGAACGCACTTTTACAGTTTGCAAGTAAGCAAATTAATATTAACAGTTTAGGAACAGTAATTTATGCAGTAAGTGCGTTAATTTACGCAGGTGTCCATATTAGTGGATGGAGTGCTGTATCAATTTTATATACCGTGTTATTAATTATATGTGGAACTATAGTTTCTATATCTATCCATTTAATAATAGGATCAACAGCCTTTATTACTTTACAAAGTGGAGGATTGTTTCAAATGTTAGACAATATCTACACGAATGTTGATAACTATCCAGTCACAATTTTTCCGAAATGGGTACAATTTTTCTTAACTTTTATACTTCCTATTGGATTTATAGGTTTCTATCCAAGTGCCGGTTTATTAGGAAAAGGTTCTTATTTATTAAATAACAATCTTATTTTGATCTGTTTGGCGGTCTCACTTATTTTATCTATTTTAAGTTATATTATTTGGCATGTGTCTATTAAGTTTTATTCGGGAGCCGGTTCTTAATTTTCAAAAAAAATTTGGAGGTGTCTATATTGATTATTGAAGCGAAAAATTTATCGAGAGAATTTACAGTATATTCTAAAGAAAATGGTTCTTTCTTTATGATGAATCAAATTTTAGGAAGGAAAGGAACTAAGAAAAAGGTTGTAGATAATATAAATATGGACATTGCTGAAGGTGAAATGGTAGGGTATTTAGGACCCAATGGGGCAGGGAAATCTACAACAATAAAAATGCTTTCAGGAGTTTTAACACCTACTTCAGGAGAGTTAAAAGTTCTGGGTAGGGAACCAGGGAAGTATCGTAAAGAAAATGCTAAAGATATTGGCGTTCTATATGGACAGAGAACACAGTTATGGTGGGATCTAAAATTAAATGATTCCTTTGAATTATTAAAAGCGATATATAAAGTAGATTCTAAGGTATATAAAAAAAGATTAAATAACTTTATTGAAATATTAGATATGGAGGAATTTATAAATCGACCAGTCCGACAATTATCTTTAGGGCAGAGAATGAGAGGAGAAATGGTTGCTACACTACTGCATTCACCACCAATTTTATTTTTAGATGAACCAACTATTGGCTTAGATGTTTTGGCTAAAAATAAGATACAGGAGTTTCTTAAATTTTTAAATAAAGAAGAAAAAACAACGATATTAATAACATCTCATAACATGGACGATATTGAAAAATTATGTGATAGAATTGTTCTTATTGATCAAGGTAAGATTATGTTTGATGGTGCAAAAAATAATTTAAAGAAAATGACCACAAAAAAAGATACGTTAATTGTGGAATTTGCACTTGAAGACATGGATAAGATACCATCTTTGATTCCGATAAAAAAAGAAGATAATAAAATGTATTTTGAATTTAGTGATCATGAAGAAGTACCAAAGATTATTAATGAATTATCTAAACAATTCAGGTTAATTAAAATAGAAATTGAAACACCTGAAATAGAACAAGTACTAAGGGAATTATATGAAAATAAACAATATGGGATGGTTCTTTAACGTACTGTTAACAACAAAATTACTATTAAATAATGGAATGATAAAAGTAGATTATTATATTATAAATATGCCAAGCGGCAATATATAATGAGAGGAGGGAAAGACATGACAGATTCAAACACAAAAATACTTGTTGGTGGCGTAAAGATTTAATATTTAACTAATTATTCAGGTAGAGCTATTCAGAGGTACTTTTTTAGTACTTCTGGATGGTTCTATTTTTTTATATAAGAAAACATTATTTCACATTAATTTACTAATGTTATTGGTAGTATCGTATAAAAAGTCATAAGGAAGGCACTAGAAGTCTTTAACATGACGTTAACATGTTAATCATTTTTAAGTAATGGGACAATACAAGTGTATATGAGATGATAACTATGTAATAAGAAAATAATTATATAAGGGAGGTGATTAATATGACAAACTCAAAAGTTCTTGTTGGAGGAGTAAATGCGTAATATTGTTCTAATTTTTTAGGTAGAACTATTCAGAGGTACTTTTTCAGTACTTCTGGGTGGTTCTATTTTTTTATATAAGAAAACATTAATTTACTAATGTTCTTTAGATGTATTTTCTGAAGAAGATTAAAAGGAAGGTACAGAAAGTCTTTAACATGACGTTAACATGTTAATCATTTTTAAGTAATGGGACAGTACAAGTGTATATGAGATGATAACTATGAAATAAGAAAATAATTATATAAAGGAGGTGATTAATATGACAAACTCAAAAGTTCTTGTTGGAGGAGTAAATGCGTAATATTGTTCTAATTTTTTAGGTAGAGCCATTCAGACTTACTTTGCTAGTATTTCTGAGTGGTTTTATTTATTATTTATTTTAACTTATTATCAATATGTATTAATAATTAAATGTTATTTGGATATGTTTTATGAAAAAATGTTAAAGGAATATGTTAGTAGCTCTTAACGTGGGTATTAACATGTTAATTGTTCTAAATTGATGGGACAGTACAAGTAAATATAGGATTATTACTGTATAAAGGAGGTGATAAATATGCGAGATGGAAAATCAAAAGTTCTTGTGATCAAAGTTATTTAATGGTTTCAGTAAGAGCAGATATATATATGTTTAAAATGCCTATTTTTCCTCACTAAGCTCTTATTATAAATAATTAGATTTGATTAGTTTAAATACTTTAATTTCTCGGAAAAAGTCTTAGACCTACTGCTAAGGATTTTTTGTTTGATGGTAAATTTCAGATTTTAATGTTTTTTCTGTAAATAACACAAAATTAACTGTGTATTTATGTTTTTACTTTTAATCAATTTGTATTCTTTTATTTAAGGAATAAAAAATATGGAGAAGAAAATAATGAAAAATTATAAAGTTAACAATTCAATATTAGATTTGGTAGGTAGTACACCATTAATGTTATTAGAAGAATTTTCAGATAATGATGTGAGAATTTTTGCGAAGATAGAAGGGTTTAACCCTGGTGGGAGCATGAAAGATCGCCCAGGATTAAATATGATTAATATTGCTGAAGAAAAAGGAATGTTAAAGCCTGGTGGAAGAATTATTGAGTCAAGCTCAGGGAACTTAGGAATTGCTCTAGCTATGATTGGTGCAGTTAAGGGATATCAGGTACACTGTGTAGTCGATCCTAGAATTAGCACGACTAACTTAAAGATTATGCGAGCGTATGGAGCAACAATAGACATGGTCTCTCGACCAGATAACTATGGTGGCTATCAACAAGCAAGGATTGATAGGGTAAAGGAATTACTAGAAGTATATGAAGATGCTTATTGGCCGAATCAATATGACAATAAGGGGAATCCAGAGGCACATTATAAGGGAACAGCTTTTGAAATCTATAATGCGTTAGGGGAAGATGTTGATTACTTAGTAATACCTGTTAGTTCCGCAGGATTAGTAACAGGTTGTGGTTTGTTTGTTAAAAATCATATGAAAAACACAAAAATTATAGCGGTTGATGCAAAAGGATCAACTATTTTTGGTGGCTGTGCTTCTGCTCGTAGGATGACAGGAATTGGTGGGAATGTAACACCTCCTAATTTAAAAAGAGAACTTATAGATGAAGTATTTCATGTGAATGACGATGAGAGTGTTCACATGTGTGAGCAGATTGTTAAAAATGAAAGTCTTCTTGTTGGTCCATCTTCAGGAGCAGCACTTTTTACAGCACTTAAGTTAAAGGAAAATATAAAAGGCAAAAAAAATATAGTAGTAATATTTCCTGATAATGGTGATAGATATTTGGATGGTTTATTGGATGTATTTTGTACAAAAAATAATCGGAAAGTAAATATTGAAAATCTAGCTTATTAGCAATGAAAGGAAGCTAACAATGGATTATGTAAGATCTGTATTTGATTTATGTGGCGATACCCCAATTGTACAACTAAATAGAATGGCAAAATATCAGAATGTATTTTTAAAGCTTGAAAGCTTTAACCCAGGTAAGAGCGTCAAGGATCGACCTGTTATAGAAATGCTGAAAGATGCGGAAAAGTCGGGTAGATTGAGGACGGGTATGACTATTGTCGAATCCACTTCGGGTAATACCGGCATAGCATTAGCTCTATATGGGAAGAAAAAAGGTTACAGGGTTATATGTGTAGCAGATGAAAATATCCCAAGAGAAAAGCTTAACTTACTTAAAGCATATGGTGCAGAGGTAGAGATGGTTGAAGGAACTATAAATTTGAAAAATGCAGATTTAACAGAATATCGTATAAAATACATTCGTAATTTAATTGCAGATAATAAAGATTATATTAATTTGAGTCAATATGATAATGTGATGAATCCTCATGCTCATGAAATACATACTGCAGAAGAAATATTAACACAAATTAATCAAGATATTAAAGCGATAGTTATTAGTGTTGGCACTGGTGGAACAATAACAGGTGTCTCTAAAGGTATCAAAGATAAAAGGCCAGATTTGCTAATATATGGGGTGGAGCCAGTTGGATCTACTTTATTTGGAGGAGAAAAAGGCCCATATTTACAACAAGGTCCCGGAAATTATTTTAGGCCTAAAATATTTAATACAGTACATGTAGATAATCATGAAAAGGTTAATGACTATAATGCCTTTAAAACAGCAAAGGATTTAGCTACTAAAGAAGGTTTATTATTAGGAGGATCTTCGGGAGCTGTAGTATATGCTGCTATCAAAATTGCCGATCAATTAAAAGAATCAGGTGGAGTTTTAGCAGTTTGTCCTGATAATGGGACCAAATATTTAGACACAATTTTTAATGACGAATGGCTCAAAGAACATAATCTGTTTTAATCAAGGAGGTGAGTTTAATGATAATGAATAAAAATAAATCTACCATGGCTCAAATGATTGAGTATCTTTGTAATAGAAATACTACTGATGTTGAGCAGATTTTTAAAATGGTACATGAAGTTGGGTATGATTTAACTCAAATAGAGAATGTTAATTTTTTATTTTCAACAGGTGTAAATAGGCATCGATATATAAGTATAGTAGAAAAGAATGCTAATCTTGAACAAAGTGTAAAATTTATACAACAGAATATAATTTATGAAATAGAGTCTAGTTACATTACGCAGCGACTTGAACTGACTCATTATCAGATCGTAGTAATAGAGATCAACCTGAAATATGCGAGAATATTAAAGGAATTAGAAATAAATAATGAATCAATACATCACCAAAGAATAAATTATTTCCTTATCCCAGTGTTACAATTATTATCTTTAAAGCAAGTACTAAAAATATGTATTGATTACTCAAAAGAACGCGTTGCTTTTGATGTACCTATTCATAAACATCAATTAGTGGGCCAAACATTAGCAGATAGTTTTACAGAGTATACAACCAATAAATTATTATTAATAGAACTAGCAAAGAAATTAGATAAGAAATCCATTACTATGAAAGAATGTGTTAGATCAATAATATTTCTTATAGAGAGTCAACAAGAAATTGTAGATAAGTTAGTTCCTACAACTGGCGCATATGGATTAATTGAAGAGGCAGGTATAAATAGCAGGTTTTTGGAAATTCATGGAATCGGCTCTGTATTCCACTACATTAACTACGTCTAGCTAAGAGGGGTTGATAAATGTGGGTTATATTAAAACTTTGTTAAAAAAACAAATAGCGTTAAAAAAAGAAGCAGCAGTTATCGATGAAGAATTTATATATTCTCCTACAAAAGTAATAAAGGAAATGGACGTTATTAGTAATAACTTTAAGCATTTCAAAAAGGGAGAAAAAATTGGTTTAGTAGTAGATCATTCTTTACGATCATTGATGATATTGTTAACAATTATAGAGCAAGAATATAGTTTACTACCATTGGATAGTAAATGTACAGTTTCTGAAATAGAAAGAGTTAAAAAAGTTACAGAAACAAGTGTATGGATTATACCAGATACTTATAACTATGAATCTTTATCAACCAGCAGCTGTTACACTTACTCGGAAGTTTATAGTGAACAATTGAAAAGACCTAATAATAACTATGAAGCAGAAAGTAAATCCTTATATATGCTTACTTCTGGAACAAGTGGTATTACTAAAATTGCCAAGATTCCTTACTATAGTTTATGGAGAGGTGCGGAAAGTTATCGAGATTGGTTTGATATTAAAAATACCGATACTATAATTTCAACCGTTCCATTAACTCACTCATACGGTTTGATAGGTGCATGTTTAACTTCAATCTTTAGTCAAGCTACTCTGTATCTATGTAAAAACCCTACCCCCAGAAAAGTCATTAATGCAGTTCATGCATCAAAATCTACAATTTTATTTGGAGTACCTGTATTTTATAACATACTTACTCAAGCCCAAAAGATAACAAAAATAGATTTAGAAACACTAAGATTAATAATTTCATCGGGAGGTCCCCTAGATAATATAGTTAAGGGGGAATTTTTCCAAAAGTTCGGTCTGCCTATTCAACAAGTATATGGAAGTACAGAAACAGGTGCCATAGCAGCGACACATCCTGTTAGAAAATCAAGTTTAAATGCGGTGGGTTACATATTACCTAACGTTAAAGTAGAAACAAGTAATAATGGTTGTTTAAAAGTGCAAAGTCATACGGTTTTTAATGGATATTTAACTGAAGTAGGTGAGCATTCGCTTGTTATTGACAGAACATTCGAAACGGGAGATTATGGATACGTTAAAAATAGAGAGGTATTTTTAAAAGGACGGGCAAAAACATTTATAAATGTTGGAGGTAGAAAAATAAATCCAGCCGAGATTGAACGTGCTTTAGTGGATCATCCTTATATTACAGATTCTAAAGTTTTAGGAGAAGTGGATACATTATATGGAGAGCGAATTGTTGCCTATGTTCAAGCACAAAGTGAGTATCTAACTATTGAATGTGTTAAAGAATTTTTAGAAAGAAGATTAGCAGAATATAAATTACCCCACCAGATTAAAATTGTACAAGAAATTTCAAAGAGTTGGAAGGAAAAATATATAGAGGGGGATAGATACTAATGAGATACGTAGAAGAGAAAGAACAAAACGATAGTATTTGTATAGTCGGATTAGGTTATGTTGGTGTTACACTAGCTAGTGCATTTCTTGCTAAAAAACAGAATGTTGTAGGTATTGAGGTGAAAAAAGAAGTTAGGGATCAATTGAGTAGAGGGGATATACATCTATTTGAACCTGGAATAGAAAGTATATTAAAAGAGGAAATTAATAATAGACTTACAGTTCAACAATATATTCCGGATAATTTGAAGAGTGTAATTATTTGTGTAGGTACTCCGTACTCACAAAAAGATAATAAGCCAGATTTAAGTTATCTCAAGGAAGCTATTGAGTCTGTAAAAGATAAAATGACACCCGATACTTTAATAGTTATTCGAAGTACATTACCAATTGGTGTCACTAGGGAATTTGTTTTACCTATACTTCAAAATAAAATTAAAAATCCTAAAGTTGTATTTGCACCGGAAAGAACAATTCAAGGGAAAGCATTAGAAGAGTTATTAAATCTACCACAAGTTATTGGAACATCCAATGATGAACAGTTTGAGCAAGCTAAACGAATTTTTGAGAAGCTAGGCGTAGAAGTAGTCAGGGTACGTTCGTTTGAAACAGCAGAGATGCTGAAGTTAATGTGCAATGCACATACAGATATTTTATATAGCTTTGGGAATGAGATGTCCAATATTTCAACAAAATTTAATATAGATATACATGAGATGATAGAAGCTGCAAATCATAATTATCCTAGACCAGATATTGCGACTCCGGGTTATGTAG
The DNA here is from genome assembly GCF_056399205.1 of Bacillus sp. 01N45. NCBI lineage: Bacteria > Bacillati > Bacillota > Bacilli > Caryophanales > Bacillaceae > Bacillus > Bacillus sp. 01N45. Next base: position 97,103 of record NZ_JBFTQW010000014.1, on the reverse strand, counting down.
GGGGATCCTGTTTAACTAAAGACCCCTATCACTTAATTTATTCTGCTAAGCAAAAAGGATATATGCCGCATTTAGTAAAAGCAGCAAGAGATACAAATGAGAATTTGCTAAAAGGTATTATGTTACAAATAAATGATATTTTAGAGAGGAAAGAGTTGGATTGGAATACCTCTAAAATTTTTGTTTCTGGGTTGGCATACAAGGGACGACCTGAAACGGATGATCTAAGAGGAAGTGCAATATGGGAGCTACTTAACCTTTTAAAAGGAAAGAAAGTTAAAGAAATTATATTACATGATTTTGTGATTGATGCTCAAAAAATTGAAGAGGAATTTGGACTAAAGGCTGTTACATTCGAAGCTGGAATGAAAGAAACGGATATTGTGATTATTTTAAATAATCACCCTAAGTATCAATTATATTCAGATAATATTATTGATACTCATGAGAAGAAACAGAAAATTATTTATGATGTATGGGGTATTTATAAAGAGGTTCTCAAAGATGTGACAAATAAAAAATGTGATTACTTAGGAGTGGGATTTTAATGGCTAAAATTTTGGTAACTGGTGGAGCAGGTTTTATAGGTTTTCATTTAGTAAAGTATTTACTTTCCCAAGAACATAATGTAACGGTTATTGATAACTTTTTTAGAATTAAAGAAGATGATGAATTTAGAAAACATGAATCTAAATTTAACTTTATACAAGGTGATCTAACTAAACCTTTAGATGATCTACTAATGGATAAGTCATTCGACTATGTATTTCATTTAGCCGCTATAAATGGTGTTAAATATGCGAATGAAATGCCTGAACAAGTATTAAGGACCAATATTATGAGCACGATTAATGTTTTAGATTGGTGTGCAAAGCATCCACCTAAGTCATTTGTTTTTTCTTCATCTAGCGAAACGTATAATGGGTCAAAAGAATGTTTTGATATACCAATCCCGACATCCGAGGGCGTACCTGTCGCAATTAGTGATGTAACTTTACCAAGAAATTCTTATGCTGGTTCGAAAATTACTGGTGAATTATTAACTATTCATTATGCGAATAAATATAATTTTGCAGGGAAAATTGTTCGCTATCATAATATTTATGGACCAAGAATGGGAAAAGATCATGTAGTTCCAGCTTTAATTGAAAGAATTTTTAGTAAAGAGACTCCTTTTAAACTATATGGTGCTGAACAAACAAGAGCGTTTTGCTTTATTACAGATGCAGTGGAAGCAACATATGAGGTGGCTTTACTAGAAGATGAAAAATGTCAGATAGTTCATGTTGGTAACTCAGAAGAAGAAATTGAAATTAAAGATTTATGTAAAAAAATATTTAAGATAGCTAATTATGATGTGGAAATTGAAAATCTTCCAGCACCAGCAGGTTCACCTACGAGAAGATGCCCAAGTACAGAAGAACTTAAAAGAATAATTAACTATAAGCCTAAAGTCTCATTAGAAGAAGGGTTGTCCCGAACTTATGAATGGTACAAAGAAGAATTTTAAAAAAAGAATATTGATGTTGTTTAGAAGTAGCTATCCAATGGTATCAGGTGCGGATAACATGGCAAGTTATACTGCTAAATTTTTATCTAAACACAATGAGGTAGATATAATACTGGTACAAAAAAGCGATGCTCATAAAAAATATAAAATAATAAGAGATGGACTAGGAACAAGGATTTTTATCCCTAGTTCATCATCCCTTGACGATCATATTGATTATTTAGAAAAACTTGAACCAGATTTAATACATTTAGTGGATTTAGTAGATGAAGAGTTTTGTGATGTTGTTCAAAAGTTAAGTTATAAAGCTCCAGTTGTAGTAACTCCTGCAACAGATATTAGCTTATGGGAAAATCGAAGGAAAGGGCTAAATATATGTCGACTTGCAAAAAATATAGTTACTTTAACAGAGTACGAGGAAAAGAATCTTATACAAGAATTAGGATCAAAATATCTTAATAATATTGTTAGGATTGCCCAGGCGCCTGTAATAAGTGATGAAGAAACATTTGATTTCCGGGAAAAATATAATATTTCAATGGATGATCAAATAATTTTATTTCTTGGAAGAAAAATAAAATCAAAAGGCTATCATCTTTTATTGGAAGCAAGTAGTGACATAATAAAGAAACATCCTAATAGTAAATTTATTTTCATTGGACCTCATTCTAAAGGATCTAAATTGATATTCGAAAGGTATAAGGGTAATAACGCAATATTAGATTTAGGTCAAGTTTCAGAAAGAGAAAAACTTTCCGCCTTACAAGCTTGTAATTTACTATGTTTACCTTCTACCGCAGATGTATTTCCATTGACATTCCTAGAAGCATGGCTGTGTAAGAAACCAGTAGTTTCAGCTAACTTTCCAGGTGTTAAGAATATCGTTAACCATGGGGAAAATGGGCTGATAACAAATACGGAAATACAATCTATCTCAGCAAATATACAGTTTTTATTAGAAAATAAGTATCTCGCTCAGTTGTATGGGGAAAATGGGTATCAGAAGGTTATCAATCAATATTCATGGGAAAAGGTAACAGAAAATATTAAAGTGTTATATGAGAAAACTATTGAAAGAGAGGTAGAAACATATGAGAGCAGTAATAATGGCAGGGGGGAAAGGGATTAGATTACACCCATATACTAAAATCATCCCTAAACCACTTATTCCTTTGAATGAAATACCAATCTTAGAAGTTATTCTGAGACAACTTCAATACCATGGATTTACACATGTAACTCTAACTTTAAATTATAAAGCTCGTTTAATTCAAACTTATTTTGGAGATGGAAAAGAGTTAGGGTTAAATATTGACTATACAGTTGAAGATAAAGAAATGGGAACAATTGGACCACTAACATTAATAGAGAATTTAAATGAGCCTTTTTTATTAATGAATGCAGATATATTAACAGATTTGGATTTTAGAAAATTTTATAAAGAACATATTGATTCCAATGCAATTGGTACGGTCATGTTATATAACCATTCATTAAATGTTGATTTTGGTGTGGTAGAAAGAAATTCTATTGGTGAGATTACCGATTACCTTGAAAAGCCGTCTCACGATCTACTAATTTCTTCAGGGATTTATATGCTAAACCCAGAATCAATATTTTATTTAAATAAAGATGAAGAAATAGGTGCACCTGAATTTTTAAAGAAATTAATTAAATCACAAAAAATAGTTAAATCATATACTCATGAAGGTGTATGGATGGATATTGGGACAAAGAGAGGGTTAGACTTAGCTACAGATTTCTTTCAAAAAAATAAAAATCAATTATTGAATTTAAGTAAAGAAAATTTAATAGAAAAAGATAGGGTTGTATAAATTATGGATTGGAAAATATCTTTATATGATTTAACAATTGGTGAAGAAGAAATATCGGCTATAACTAAAGTATTAAAATCTCAATGGATATCGATGGGGGAAGAGACTAAAAAATTCGAAGGGATATTTTCTGAAAACTTAAATATTAGTTTGCCGGGATTAGCTGTAAATAGTGGAACAGCTGCTCTACATACAGCTATGAAAATTTTAGATATTGGTCCAGGTGACGAAGTTTTAGTACCTTCAATGACATTTGTGGCGTCAGCTAATGCAGTAAAGATGGTGGGAGCTACACCAGTTTTTATAGATTCTACAAGCCACTATGATTTTAATTTAGATCCGGAAGTAATAGAGAAAAAAATAACTCCAAAAACAAAAGCTATAATTGTGGTGCATTATGGTGGTTATAGTGCAGATATGGATAGAATTATGCAGATAGCACATAGTTATGGAATAAAGGTCGTTGAAGACGTAGCACATGGACCATTTGTAAGGACTCCTAAGGGGTTTTTAGGAACCATTGGAGACATAGGATGCTTTAGTTTCTTTTCAACAAAAAACATAACTACAGGTGAGGGTGGAATGCTTGTGACTTCCGACTCTAACTTACATGAGAGAGCACGTTTATTTAGATCCCATTCTATGAGCGTTAGCTCATGGGAAAAACATAAAGGGAGACCTACAACATACGATGTTAAGGAAGTAGGTATGAATTATAGGACTACAGATTTAGCATCTGCGATAGGGATTCAACAGATATATAAGTACAAAGAAAATCAAAAAATAAGAGAAGCACTAGCTTTAGAATATAGGATAAATTTAAGACAAATGAAGGATGTGAAAATACCTTTTGAATCCGTAAGTGTTTCAAAAAGTAGTCACCATATTTTTCCTATAATATTACCTGAAAATATAAATAGGAATCTCGTTATTAGTAAGTTAAAAGAGGAAGGAATTCAAACAAGTGTACACTATCCCCCATGTCATTTATTTACACTATACAGACAGACGCAAGGAACAAAAATAGGTGATTGTCCTATAGCTGAAGAAATTTCAGATAGGGAACTAACTTTACCTTTACATCCTAATTTGAATGTAAGTGATATTCATAGAGTTTGTTGTGTTTTAGAGCACACATTGAAGGGGAATATATAAGTTATGTATATAGGTTTCAACTATCATCCATCCAAAAGTGGATGCCAATATTGGCATGAATGGGATGAAGATGAAGTAAGAGCTGATTTGTTAAAAATGTCTCGAGAAGGGTTTAATGTAGTAAGATTTTTCTTGTTTTGGAAAGATTTCGAACCTCATGAAGGAGCCTATGATTATCTTGTTGTAGAGCGATTACATCAGTTTATTAAATTAGCAAATGAGGCTAATTTGTATTGTATTCCTTCAATTTTAACAATATGGATGAATGGACAAATATTTAAACTACCTTGGGATGATTCAACGGATGTATGGGGAAATATTAAACTTAAAACTAGAGCAGAGTGTTTTTTAGAGTTTATAGGTAAGGAACTAAGGGAATATCAAAATATTTTATATTTTGACATAGGTGATGAAATAATATATGCAAATGAAAAAGCTGTTTTATCGCTGGAAAATGAAGAAGCAAATACATGGTTAAGAGATATGATTACTGCATTAAAAAAGGGGAATCCACAAAGTAGTGTAATTATGGCAAGTGACCATTTATCAGTAGTAGGAGAACATCCCTTTGTTTTATCTAATATTTCTGGTAAATTGGATGCGGTTGCAATACATGGATTTCCACTATGGACAAAATTCAATATTGAATCCAATAATTCATGGAAATCGTCATTATATGTATCATTTCTAGTTTCAATAGCAAAATTATATGGTAAGCCCTTGGTGGATGAATTTGGTTTGTATGGTTGTTCGGATGATATAAGAGCTGATTATATGTTGACGAGTGGATTAAGTAGTATTTTACATGGAGCAACAGGAATTATTTCATGGTGTTGGAAAGATTTTGAGGCTGTTAAAAAGCCTTTTAATTTAAGACCGGGTGAAAGGTTTGTTGGTTTTTATAGCCTTTCTGGAAAGCCTAAAAAGAGTGTATACAGTTTGAAAGAATGTGTGAAAATTTCCCAAAATATACGAGATGGACAGTTGAGTAAAAAAAAGGTAGGGATTTTTTTACCAGGAGAGCAGTTTAAAGAAAATGATAAGAATTTAGATTTTACACAAAAATCAATATCTCAATTCTACGCGTTTTTATTGCTAAAAAAGACGCAAATCCCAACAGAATTTTGTAGGGGAAATCTAGAACAGTATAAAGCAATTCTATTCCCTTCAAACCAACATTTGACAACTGGGGATTTAGAAAGTTTAAAAAAGTATGTAAATCAAGGTGGAATATTGATCTATAGTACGGGGAATTACTTATACGGACATGGGATATCTGACCTATTTGGGATAGAATTAGAAGATTATACATTAAACAATGAGGATTTTAGAAGTTTTGAATATGAAGGGACTTCATATTACATCGAGTGGGAAAATTTAAAAGATAATCAAATTCCAATTATAAAAGAAAATCAAGCAGAAGTGTTAGCAAGATTTAATGAATCGAAGAAGCCTATTATAACAAGAAATTCATATGGAAAAGGGAAAGTTTACTATATTAATATCCCAATAGAGTTGCTATTAAATAAGCCTTACGCTATGGAAGAAGAAAATTTTTATAAAATCTACAAAAATATCCTTTTCGCAGAAGGAATTGATGCACCAGCACAATTCTCATCGCCTTTTGTTGATGTACACATTTTAAATTATCATGACCATAATAACTACGTTTTAATTAATCATTCCCCAAGAGAGCAAAATGGGAGGTTATTTATTAATAACACCTATAAAGATATAAAAATGCAACCTAAGTCAGTAAAAGAAATAAAAATATTCAAGGATAAGGAGAATGGCGATGAAAGCAGCTCTGTTAAGAGGAACTAGACTCATCCAGATTCAAGATGTTCCAGTTCCAAGTATTTTACATCCTAAAGATGCTGTTATAAAAGTTACTTTAACTTCTATTTGCGGTACAGATATGCATCCGTATAGAGGAGAACTTAATGACTTTATACATAATACAATAATGGGACATGAATTTACAGGAATTGTAGAATCTGTAGGTGATGAAGTTAAAAATATCCAAGTAGGGGATAGAGTTGTCGTATCTGATATTGTTGCGTGTGGAGATTGTTGGTACTGTCAAAAAGATATGCATTACCATTGTAAAAATGCTTCATTATTTGGCTATGGCGAAGTTGTGGGAGAGTATTTTCCAGGTGGACAGGCTGAAAAAGTAAGAGTCCCATACGCTGATAAGCTTTTATTAAAAGTTCCAGAGAATGTATCTGACGAAAAGGCTATTTTTGTTGGCGATATATTATCTACCGGATACGCCTGTGCTGTGGAGGGACAAATAAAAGAAGATGATTGTGTAGTAGTTATCGGTGGTGGACCTGTAGGACTAATGACAATTTTGTGCTCAAAGATGTTTACAAAGTCAAAAGTCTTTTTAATTGAGCCTAACGAAAATAGACATTTAATTGCCAAGAAATTAGGAGCGATACCTCTGAAGCCTAATGAGTTAAATCAAATTTATAATTTTACAAATCAAAGAGGGGCCGATGTGGTACTTGAGGCCGTAGGCACAGATAATACACTTCAAGCAGCTTTAGATCTAGTACGACCTAAGGGTAATGTAGTGTGTGTAGGCGCTCACCATTCAAAGGCTATGCCATTTAATACTGAGAAGTCTTTTGCAAAAGAGTTATCATTAAAATTTGTGGTTGGGGACCCTCTAAAATATGGAGAGTTACTTTTAGAAAAAATAAAAGATGGAAAACTAGACCCTAGTATTATTATTTCTCATCGTATGTCTTTTGAGAATATTGAAACAGCTTATGAAATGTTCGAGAGTCAAAAAGCTTTGAAAATAGTTTTAAGTCTAGGAGAATCGAGGGTATGAAAAATGAGTAGAGAAGAGATTTTAACGAAGTTAAAAATCGTATTATCAGATAATAATATTTCTACACAGGAATTAAAGATGGAGGATAGGATTGGCTATGGAAAATTAAAAATTGATTCTATCAAATTTATGAAATTAATGGTTGATTTAGAGAATGAATTTAATATTGAGCTAGACTATCGTGAAACTTTTGATGAACATAGTAATACGATTGAACATCTAATTCAATATATTGAACATGGAAATAGGTCTTGAGAAAAAGTAATAAATCCAAGAGGTTTGGTGCATTAATTTTAGCTGCGGGTGTATCAAGTAGAATGGGAAAACCTAAGCAACTTTTATCAATAAATAATGAAACTATGATACAGCATGTCATAAAACAAGTAGTACAAGCCGGATTTAATCAAATTATTTTAGTGTTAGGTTTTATGGACAAGGCAGTAGAGAAGAGCATTTCAATAAAGTTAAGAAAAAAAATTAAAATTGTTCGAAATGATCAATACAAAAAAGGAATCTCATCATCGATAAAAATAGGTATAGGTAATTTTAAAGGTGAAATACCTGTTTTTATTTTCTTAGGAGATCAGCCTATAATTTCTCAAAAATTAATACTTGAGATGAAAACATGCTACTTCAAATATCAATACGATGTAATACGTAATAATTATAATAATACCCCTGCACATCCCGTGTTGTTAGGACCAAAATTACTTAAAAAAGTCGATGAACTAGAAGGTGACAAGGGATTCAACACTTTAATAAATAAAAATAAGATATCGGTTAAAAATATAGATAATTCAAATATTTTCCCGATAATAGATATTGATACTAAAGAGGACTATTTTAAATTTATAAAATTAAAAGAGGGGTATGAATGTGACCAATAAAATCCCTATTGAAATAATGGTGAATGGGGAGAAAATTAATATTGCTGTTTCTTCAATTCAACCGTTAGTACATTTTTTAAGAGATGATCTAAAACTAACAGGTACTCATATAGGTTGTGATTGTGTTTCATGTGGTGCTTGCACGGTGCTACTGGATGATGAACCTGTAAAATCATGTGCTATCTTAGCAGCACAATGTAACCAAAAGCGAATAACTACAGTAGAGGGTTTGGAGACAGATCAAGGATATAGTATATTACAAAAAAGTTTCCAACAGCAATATGCTCTCCAATGTGGATATTGCACGCCAGGTTTTTTGATGATTGGTACTTATATTACTAAAAATTTTACAGAATTAAAGGATGAAGAAATCGCAGAGCTATTAAAAGGGAATTATTGTAGATGTACTGGCTATACTCCTATTATCAAAGCAATAAAAGAAAGTTTAGGAAAAGAATAGATAACACTCTTGCGAAAGTGAGAATGCTGAAAGATGTATATTATTGACCTTAAATATATTCTTGCTACAGGATGTGTATGATAACAAGAGTGAAGTTTATATTTTAAAACTAAAATAAATACGAGACCGTTAAAGAATGGATTATGCATTTAATACTATTTATGTCTTATTCTAATAAAATAATTTCATGTATTTATCCAATGAAAAAATTTTAAGGGGTTAATAGATGGAAACCATAGAGAAATTATTAAGTGAAACAATAAAGGGGCGAAAAACTGTATTAGCTACAGTTATAAATACTAAGGGTTCAACGTACCGTAAGCAGGGAGCTCAAATGGTTATTAATGATAAAGGAATAGGATATAGCCAGTTAAGCGGGGGGTGCATAGAAAATAACATAATTGATAAATCCTTAGACGTAATGAATAATCAAACAGATCTTGATATTGGCAGTTATTTAAATCTTTCACAACCAGATCCTATTTTTGGTTTTGATAAAGGTTGTAAAGGCGACATGGATATTCTGATTTTAGATACTAAGCAATTACAACCACATCTTCATACTATATATAATAGTTTAAATAAAAACGAGATGGTACTAATTGGTACCATTATCAATCATATTGATTTTAGGCTAGTAGGGCAGAGTTTTATCAAATATGAAAATTTAGATATGAAAATTCTAAATAAGTCTGGTTTACTAGATACCAAAATCAAAGAGACCTTGAAGAATGTAGAAATTAAAACAGGTTTGTATCATGATGAGAAAAATAAGACAGACATATTTATTCAAGCTTTTTATCCCCAAAAAGAAATAATTGTTATGGGGGCAGGAAATGATGTATTTCCCATTTTGGAAATAGCAAAGAAATTAAATTTTGAACTAAGAATAAACGATTTTAGGGAGAGTTTAATTAAAAGATTTACTAATAGATGCAAAGAAGTTAATTTACTGTCTAATAATATAGAAAATGTTGAATCCTATTTAACAAATATGAGCAAGAATACACCAGTTGTTATTATGAGTCATAATTTTTCATTTGACTGCTTATGTTTAAAAAGTGCAATTAATCTGGGGTTTAAATACATTGGTGTAATGGGACCTAGACATAGATTAAATAATTTACTGACAGAAATTGATGCTACAGAAACCAATTCTATTCGTTGTCCAATTGGGATAAATATAGCAGCAAAAACACCTGAAGAAATTGCAATAAGCATTTTAGGAGAAATTATTAATTACTATAATGATCAAACAAATACATGGAGGTAATTAAAATGGATCAAATTAAAGAGAGAATAGTAAAAACTTTAATTGAAGCTTCGGAAGAGGCATTAGATAAAGAAACTATTATGGAAGTTAAGGATGATATAAGTGCTTTATCTCTAAATTCGTTAACTATCATTAGATGGTTGGTAAGTATGGAGGAGGAATTTAATATTGAGTTAGATATGGAAAAGGTGTTATTAGAAAATAAATTAATTTGGTCATTTGAAAAAATAACAAAGTATATAAATACAAAAGTTAATGGGGAGGTTGTTTAATTATGATACTGGAAAATAGAATTCTAGATTTTAAACTTTTAACTTCAACTGGGAAAGAGCTACGTTTAAATGATTATTTAGGTAAATATATTGTTTTGTTTTTCTATCCTAAAAATGGAACACCAGGTTGTACAAAAGAGGCTTGTTCATTTAGGGATAATTATAGTGAGTTTCAACAACTCGAGGATGTAGAGCTATTTGGAATTAGCGCAGATAATTTAGAATCTCATCAAAAATTTAGTGAAGATTACAAATTACCATTTCAGTTATTAAGTGATGAGAATTTTGAAGTTGCTAAACGATATGGTGTGTATGAAGAGAAAAAGTTTCTTAATAAGGCTATTAAATCAATTAATCGAACCACATTTATTTTAGATAAAAAAGGTATTATCCAAAAAATTTTTACAGATGTTAATCCAAGTGATCACGCAAAAGAAGTGTTGGAAGAATTGAAAAAAATTAGAAAGTAAAATACGTGGTTTTATTTTCTAACTTTTATAAATTAAACGTGGGGAATGAGGTGATTGTTTGAATAATAAACCTCTGCGGAAAGAAGATAATAGATTTATTACTGGTAAGGGGAGATACGTATGCGATATTAACCTTCCTGATATGCATTATGTTACTTTTGTCAGAAGTACAGTCTCGCATGCGTTTATTGAAGAAATTGATAAAACAGATGCCCTCATAGAAGGGGTAATTGGTATATTTACAAGTGAGGATTTAGATACTAACTTGGGGGAGATTTCAATTGTATGGCCTGTAAAGAACCTGAAAAATCCAGGGCATCCCTTGTTAGCAAAAGAAAAGGTAAGATTCGTAGGAGAGCCTATTGTCATAATAATTGCTGTAAGTAGAGAAATTGCTTTATTAGCAGCTAGTAAAGTTAAGGTAAGATATAAAAAGTTAAAAGCTATTACAAATCTATTGGAAGCAATAGATAACAAAGGTGTATCTATACATGAAGATATTAAGGGAAATGTAGCTTACAATATAAAAAAAACATTTGGAAATAAGAAAGAAATTGAAAATGCAGTACATTCTTTTGAACAGAGAATCATAATTCCAAGGGTAGCACCTCTACCAATGGAAACTAGAGGAGTAGTAACTTACTATGACGAGTATCAGGATACGCTAACAATGTGGACTTCTACTCAACTCCCCCATGCTTTACGATTATCTTTATCAATTGCTTTAGGACATCCGGAAAATCGTTTGTATGTGAAATGCCCGGATGTAGGTGGGGCATTCGGTTCAAAAATGAATGTGTATAGGGAAGAAGTTTTGTTGGCTTACTTTGCTAAGAAAATAAAAAGGCCTCTTAAGTTTATAGAAACAAGATATGAAAATTTTTGTACAACTACCCATGGTAGAGATCAAATACATGATGTAAAGGTCTACTATAATCCTTCAGGAAAAATCCTAGGAATAGATTTAGTATTACATGCAAATATGGGAGCGTATTTACAAGTAGCTACACCGGGAATGCCTATCTATACTTCAAAGATGTTATCAGGTTGCTACAATATTCCTTATATAAATGTTGATATAAAAGCATATTATACTAATCAAGTAGCCATAGATGCATATAGGGGAGCAGGAAGGCCTGAAGCAATCTATTTATTAGAAAGAATTATAGATATTATTGCTCTAAAATGTGGTATAAATCCTGTGGAAATTAGAATGAAAAATTTCATAAAACCCTATGAATTTCCTAAAAGTGTAGTTACGGGATTAACTTATGATAGTGGTGACTACCATAAATCTTTACTAAAATTAATAAAAATTAGTGAATATGAAAAATGGAAAAAAGAACAGCAAATAAGAAGGGAAAATAAAAGTAACTATCAGTTAGGTATAGGCCTTTCGAGTTATGTAGAATTTTGTGGAACTGGTCCATCTAAGGAGCATAAGGCAATCGGTTTGATGACGAGTGGCTTTGAATCTGCTGTTGTTAGAATTCATCCTTTAGGTACTGTAACTGTTATCTCTGGATCATGTCCGGCTGGACAAGGACATGAAACTGCGTGGTCATTAATAGTATCCCAAGAACTAGGAATAAATTTTGAAGATATTGAGGTAATTACCGGTGAGACAAGCAATGTACCTTGGGGGGGAGGGACTTATGGTAGTAGGAGTGCTGCTGTTGGTGGAAGTGCCATATACAAGGCGTGTCGGCAAATTATTAATAAATCAAAGATATACTTATCTGCGATTTGGAACAAAGATATTCGTTCCATTCAATTTGAAAAAGGATTATTCTTCATTAATGAAGACCAGACTATGAGGATTGAAGAAGTGACACAAAAATTATACTTAGCCCATGATCTTCCAGAAGGTGTTGATCCAGGCTTAGAGGCAACGGTATTTTTTGAACCCTCTAGTCTTACATTCCCTTTTGGTTCGCATTTATGCATTGTCGAAATTAACATTTTAACTGGTGAACCCAAAATATTAGAGTATTTTGCAGTAGATGACTGTGGACATATACTTCATGAAGAGCTTGTTGAAGGGCAGATTAAAGGAGGTATAGTTCAGGGGATGGGACAAGCACTATTAGAAGAGGTATGTAATGACGAAGATAATGAAGTCCCTTTTTCACAATCTTTTCGAACATACCAATTACCAAGAGCGATGGATATTCCTAAAATCACACTAGAAAAAACAATCACCCCATCTCCCGTAAACCCACTAAAAGTTAAAGGAGTAGGTGAAGCAGGTACAATAGGAAGTCCACCAGCTATAATAAATGCAATTGTAGATGCAATATCTACATTTGGTATAGAACATATTGATATGCCTGCAACATCAGATAAAATTTGGTCATTAATACAGGAGGCTAACAATGGTGGAATACATGGCACCTAAAAGTCTTAAGGATGCAATAAAAGCATTAACTGTAAAAAAGGGAAGAAAAGTAATATTAAGCGGTGGACAAGTTGTAACAAATCAAATAGTAAAAGGAACTCTCTTCCCAGATACGGTTTTAGATATAACAAGAATTCCGGAACTTAAAGAAATTAGGATAGAAGAAAATAGCGTGTTTTTAGGGGCGTGTCTTACACATACTGATATTTTAAATAATCACATAGTAGCGGAATCCCTTCCAGCTTTTTATCAAGCAGCGGGCACTATAGGAGATTTACAAGTCCGGAATAGAGCAACAATTGGTGGAACAATTTGTGATGCTAATTTGTCAGGAGATTATTGGGGGGGATGGTACCTTACTAATGCTTTAGTTTGGATAAGGTCTAAAAATATATTGAAGAAGGTACCAATAAAAGAATTAGTAAAGGGACAAAATAATTTATATTTAAAATCAGATGAACTTATTTTGGGAATAGAAATTCCTAAAATACATAATAGTGTATATATTAAATTTTACTTAAAGAGTAGGCAAATGCTTGGTGTCACCATTGTTAATGAAAAAGTTGCTATTACAGGAATTAAGGAGTATCCAATGATAATAGATTTATATAGAACTAATATTACTGAGTTATTTGATTATGCTAGTATATCGAAATATAAAAAATATAAAATTTCTATGGTTCAACATATACTAAATCAATTCAAAGGAGGGCTTAAGGATGAAAATAGACTTATTTAAAAAATGGTTAAACCCATATGCAACAGTTGTAAGGGATCTGGCTTTAGAAAGTGATAGGGCTGGTAAACCTGTTAATACTTTTGTTGAGGATTCCTATTTTAAGCCTCTTCATTTTTTTAAAACACCTTCTAGGTACTGGGATGGAATTACTTTAAAGGATGGAAATAAAGTATTCGGTACAACGGCATTAGAGAATGTCATCTTTGTAGAAGAAATAGCTTATGGAGATCCAGGTTTATATTTATCCCTTCCAGGCCCGAATCTTTCGGGAACAATAGTAGATAAAATAGGAACGCAAGAACAAAAGGATATTTTTTTTGAATATTTCATCAATAACAATTCTTGGTCAGCTTTTGCATTAACAGAGCCAACCGCGGGGTCTGATGTAGCCAATATGCTAATGACTGCAGAAAAAGGAGAAAACAATACTTATTTATTAAATGGTCAAAAAAGATATGTTGGAAATGGGGCTATTGCAGATTATATGGTTGTTTTTGCTAAAAAGACAAAGAAAGATTTACCAAAAAATAAAAGTATTTTTTTAGATGCTTTTTTAATCAATAAAAATAATAATTTATCCAATATTAAACAGAGTGTCGATAATACACTCGGATTAAAATCGGCTCGTTTAGGAAAAATTGAGTTTACTGATTACCTAGTAACGGAGCAAGATATTTTGGGACATGACAAGAGTTCGTTAAAAAGAGGGATAAGAGGAGCGATGGAAACATTTTTACACATGAGACCGGCAACAGCTGCAATTGCCATTGGATTAAGTAAAGCTATTATAGATTATGTACAAACATGCGTGAATCATGAATATAATAAATTTATTTTAGATAGGTTGAAATGGGAGGTTGAACGAGGAAGAGTATTAACATTGCAAGCAGCTATTACATGTGATACTGGTAATTTCAACTCATATTATTCATCAATGGCAAAGCAGTATATGAATGGTGTAGTAGTAAAGGTAGTTAGAGAATGCTCAAAATTAATGGGTGACTACGGATTGATAGAGCATCCTCTTTTGGAAAAGTGGTTAAGAGATGCAAGAATGATAGAATTTATGGAGGGTTCAACTAATATATTGAAAATGGATATCAAAAATAAAATGATGAATGGTAGGTTTTAAGACTATGAATCCTATGGCCTTATCACATATATCTAGTTATATACCTAGTAAGAAAATTGATATTCCTGAAGTTGCAAGAATGATAAATGCTGTTGATTATCCGTTTAGTAAAAGTGATATTGATAGATTTGACAGCAATTTAGGTTTTAAATGTGTACCAATAGAAGAAAAATTAAGTTTGGAAGAGATGATTTACAGGGCCTGTACTCCAACAATATGTAAATTACAAAAAGAGGGTAAAGCGATAGATAGAATAATATTGACTAGGACTTCTCAGATATATTGGCATGAGCAAAATATATTTCGTAAACTGATGCATGATTATAATTTATTGGACATACCCACATTTTCTGTTGCCCAACAAAATTGCGCTTCTATTCATACTTCTTTACTATTAGCACAACAATTACTTAATTCCAATGAAGAAATGGAAGGGATATTATTAGTAAGTGGAGATAAAGCCTTTCATCCAAGCCTACGACGTATCCCTGATTCATTATTAGGTGATAGTGCTAGTTGTTGTTATTTGAGTAAAAATCTTAAAGGGAATCACCATACAATTCAAATTATAAAGAATAATGTTGATGCGGTGACATATAATGGCGTAAATTCTACCCAAAATCAGTTAGAATGGTTTAATACAACATACTATTTTGCTATTAGACAAATAGTGAGGGAAGTTTTAAAAGAGGCGAATCTTACATTAGAACAGATCAGCCTTATAATTGGGAGCAATGCTAACTATAAGACGTGGCTAAAAGTATCAGAAATACTTGATTTTCCTATAGACAAATTCTATACGGACACTATAGATAAGGTAGGACATTTATACTGTTCAGATATTCTATTTAATTTACAAATGATTGAAAAAGAAAAAAAAATAAAACCAGGTTCTTATTATCTAACTATTACTGTGGGGCTAGGAGGTACATATGGTTGTGCTTTACACCAGTATCTATAAGGAGGTCATAGTGTGAATAGTTTTTTTTTATCAATTTTAAATGTTGAAAATCCCTTATATACTAATGAGTCAGGTCATTTACAAGATTCTAATAAAAAGCAAATGAACGTAGACAGCGCTTTGGATTGGCTGTTCGAGGATAATATTCATAACATACCGTCAATTCATGATTCAAAAAAACAAGAAAAGTTCCTTTCAAAAACAATCAAAGTACCTACATTTAATGCTCCTCATTCAGATATTTTACTAAAATTAATAAGTGAATCTAATATACCCGCTAATGAAATAGATGTATTATGTTACTGTCATGAAACGTTAGAACAGAGTCATAGTATGTTACCCGTACTTAAGGCTAAGAAGGAGTTAAAATTAAAAAAAGCTTTGCCATTTTCAATTGGGCAAGCAGGTAGCTTAAGTGGTATTATGGCTATGGACATAGCTAAAGCACTATTGAATAATGGGTATAAAAATTTTCTGGTTACTATTGTAGATTCGATGCATGCTCCTTTTTCACGTTCTGCTTTTAATGGCTATACAAAAGGGGATGCGGCAATTTCTTTGTTATTAAATAACCAGAATGGTGATTACAAAATTAAATATTTCAAAGTATATCCTACCTGCCATAATATAAGTCCTGCGCATTGGGGTATCAATGATTATTTAGCTGCTGAGGATTTACTGGTTGCAAAATATAGAGAATTATCGGATGATATTAATAATAAAGAACATTCAATTAAATGGGTGGTATATCAAAATGTATCCAAGAGATTAGATAATATGTTTAAAGAGATAGGATTTAACAAAGGATTAAATTCTTGGAATCGAATAAAATCTCATGAGATAAATTTCTTAAGTAGTGATGTTTTTTTATCACTAATAGATTTAGAGTCTAATAAGAAATTAATAGCAGGAGATGATATATTGCTTGTATCTGCAAGCATTGATTATGGGGTTGCAGGGGTAGTTTTAGAAAAAATGTGAGAGAGTTAGAGTGGGGGAAAAAGTAATGGTAAAAATATTAACAGAATTCCTTAGACCTGAAAGTATGGAAGAGGTCCTAGGGCAGTCTCATTTAAAAAAGAAAAATCATCCTATTATGAAAATGCTAGAGAATAAAAATCTTAAATCTATCTTACTATATGGCCCCCCAGGTACAGGTAAATCGAGTTTAGCAAAGATTTTAGCAAAATCATCTGATCTGCCTTTTGAAGAGATGAATGCAACAGTAAATTCAACGGGTGATATTCGAGAAGTAATCGAAAAGCACTCCAGTTCTTTTGTGCTGATATTAGATGAGATTCACTATTTAAATAAAAGATTGCAAAGTATTTTATTATCGTATATGGAAGAAGGTAAGGTTATTTGTATTGGTACAACAACTGAAAATCCATATAAAACAATTGCTGATGCTATTCGGTCTAGAATGTTTTTAACAAAAGTATATCCTCCAAACAGAACAGAAGTGAAATTATTAATCCAGAAAATAAAAAAAATTTTTAATAATATTGAGATTGAACCTGAAGCAGAAGAATTAATAATGGGTGCGTATGAGAATGATGTTAGAAAGTTTATAACGACTTTAGATTTATTGTTTAATATAGAAGAGAATATTATAACCTTAGAGGATGTACAATCAGTTTTAGGGATTACTCAAGGGGATGATCCTTCAAAATTAATGTCAGCTTTTATTAAATCTCTACGTGGGAGTGATGAGAATGCTTCACTCTACTATCTATGCCGTATGATACGCGTTGGAGTTCCAGGTAGTCAAATATTTAGAAGGTTGTCTATTTTTGCAGCTGAAGATGTAGGACTTGCAAAACCTGATGTTATGCAGTCTATTGCAAGTGCGCAACAATTATATAATAATCTAGGCGATGAAGAATACGACTCAATATTAGTATTAGCAAATTTGGTAGTGTATCTTTCTTTAATTCCAAAATCAAGAAGTATTGTTGGAGCTGTGCAAACAACTTTTAAGGAAATTGAAAGTGGATATTTACCGAGTGTGCCAGAATATTTGTTGAACTATTATAAAGGAAATAAAAAAGCGGGGGAAAAAGATACACCTTTTTTGCCTGAATCGTGTAAAAATAGAGTGTTTTTTACACCGTGGGATGTTGGACAAGAGGCAAACGTAAAAAAATTTATAGAAAAGAGAAGGAATAGCTAAATAGATATTATTAAGGAGATAATTTTTTAGTTAAGTACAAACATAACAAATACCAATCTAAGTTTAGATTGGTATTTGTTATGTTTGTAAAAATATATTAATGAGCATTTTTATATTGGGAATAGTAAGGGTGTAGTGATAAATATTTAAAATGCATTATTATCTCTTTAAATACATTGAGAATAATTTTTTAATTTTTTTCGGCCATAGTTGAGTATCTAAACCATACTGAGCCAAGAATGCAAATATCCATCTCTCTAAACCAAATGCCATACAACTTGTAGAGGCAAATTCATTATTATTTTTAATTGAAAAAGCTTGTCCAAAAACATTACCATGGTAATTAGATGAACTTACCGAAATAGAACTATTTAGATAAGGAATTTTGAATTTTAACTCATACTTCATATCCAGATCTCTTTGGAAAAAAGATTTAACTTTATAATCATTTGTAAAAAACGGATCATTAGCATTTTCAAGGAAAGAATCAATTTCCCATAGGTTAAGAAATTCTTTTAATAATATAATTGATTTTTCACGCATTGATTTTACGTATTCATCACTACCGATGAAAATAATTTCTCTCATTGAAAAATCAAGTAATCTACCAAAATCTGAATGATTATTTGATTCATACCGGCTACATCTTCCAACAGATGTTATTGTACTTCCCTCATTAGGGACTTCTTTATTTTCTAAACTTTGATAACAATGGTAGCAAACAGCTGGATTTTTAACAAGGCTAGTTGTTCTGACATCATTAGGTTTAATCATATCTGCATTCAAACCCTCGTTCGCTCTTACATTTTCTGTGAACATATCTATATTTGTTAACTCTTCTTCTAAATGTTGAGTAAATAGTACATGATGTGGGAAAGAAGTAAAGTGATTGGTTTTATTTAAAGTATCCATTGAAATTAATGTAGGATAATATTCATTTACAGCACCTAGTGGTTTTGCAACATAATCAACAATTAATTGGTCTAAAAAAAGGATTAAGTCTGAAAAAGGAGGACGGAATGTGAAGATTCCCTCATGGTTTTTCACAATAATATTTTGATCTATAAGTTGTTTAAATATGTCATTTACATAAGGTGGTTGTACCGAATGCTCATGAATAATTTGACTTTTAAAAGGAAGATTCCTTCCTCCTGAAATTCTTTTTGTTAACTTTTGGACTAGTTTTTCTAGATGAATAGTAATTTTTTCAGTATGATCAATTTTAATTTTATCATGGTCAATTTTACAAGAGATAATATTATTATTTAAAAAACGAAGCAGGTACTGGAATTGTTGGAATTCTTCTTCGTTTTTTGTGAAATTATCAATAATTAGCTCATTCACTTCAAAACAACCCCTTTTTTATTTTGTACAAAAGTTATTATTTTATTAATAGTAGTAAAATTATCTAGTGTTAATTCCTCATCAAATACTTCAAATTCAAAATAAACTTCTAAGTCTACAATAAAATGCATAAACGCAATAGAGTTGAAACCAACAAATAATAAGTCTTGATCATCGTCTGTATTAATATCAATGTGAATCTGTTTTTGAAGCAACTCAATAATAGAATCTCGCATAAAATCTTCTCCCTAATCTTAAATATATAATTTATTTTTATTTAAAATACTCTGAATTATCTTTTTGCCATGAAAGCGTCCGTCTGAAATAGTTATAGTATTAACATCGGATCCTCCGGCGAGCACACCACAACAATATATACCTTGGATATTTGTTTCAAAAGAGTCTTTGTTGTATTTTGGTATATTTGTAACTTCGTCGAACTCAACCCCAAGTGATTGGAGTGGAACATAATTAGGTTGGAATCCAATGAGCTTTAACACAAAATCATTTTTAATGTGTTTTGCGCCATCTGGAGTATTGATAGTTACAGTATTTTCTTTAACCTCTTGTATGTTAGAATTAAAATAGGCAGTAATTTTTCCTTCATCTATAGCCTTTCGTACAGATGCCAACATCCACCTTTTTGGTGTATAACTGAGATTCGATCCTCTGTGGATAAGAGTAACCTTTGCATCTACAGTTAGTAAATCAATTATGGCCTCCAAACCAGAGTGTCCTGTTCCAATAACAACAACATTTTGATTAGAATATGGATGAGATTCTGTAAAATAGCTTTTTACTTTGTTCAAGTCTTCTCCAGGGATATTTAAATTTCTAGGATTATCAAAGAAACCAGTGGCAAAAACAACATTTTTTGTATGATAGATTCCTTTATCCGAACGGATTTCATAAGACGTTTGAGTCATTTTGTTAATTGAAGAGATATCTAAAACCTCTTCATATTGGTTAATATTTAAATTGAAATATTTAGAAACCTTGTAATAATATTTCATCGAGTCTTGTTTTGTTGGGGGACCATATTTTAAAGAGAAAGGAATAGAATCTATTTCAAAATCTTCAGGAGGTCCAAAAAGCGTAACATATGTAGGGAATTTAGAAATAGTGTTTACAATACAACCTTTTTCAATAACTAGGTAATCAAGTTTAGATTTATGGGCTTCTACAGCTGCGGCAAGACCACAGGGGCCAGCTCCAATGATAATAAGATCCTTCATTTATAATTACTCTCCTTTAGTTAATTGTTTATATAAGGGTAATATTTCTTTTTTTATTTGGATAATCTCTTGCAAAGTATTTAATGAACGACTAATTAGTGTGTCGTTCTTAGTCAGATGGGATTTTAATATATAATTTGCAACTAATTTCCATTTGTGATCTAATTCGTGGAATGCATTTTCTAATACTGGATGTCCAAAATAAGTATTAATAAAATCTGCATGTTGAGCTCTATAGGATCCCATATGCTTTAGTTTAGAAAAAAGATTTATTACCTTTATATAATCTTGCAAATAGTCATCTCTTTTCTCCAAATCTGTATATAGACTTTCAACTCCTAAAAAGCCAGAAGAGTTAGAGTTTTTTTGTGTCATATGTTTGTAGTTTGATTGAATTAATTCAGTTAGTGTATCTTGGTTAAAAGTATGTTCAATTGTTTCGATGCTAGCAATAATCATAGGGTGTTCTATATGGAATGCATTTTTTATAGATTCTTCAATAATATTACGATTAATTTTAGTAAAGGAAGGTGTAGTGAAAAAATCTACAATATGATACTCCTGATTAATAGAATCATATCCTCTAATAAGTAAATAGTGATTTTCATGAAACTTTTGAAAGCATATATTATCATGTGGCAAGTCAAACCTATCGATAAAAACCATTGGTAATTTAGATTTACTAAGAGAGGAAATAATCATTTGATGATAGTCTACTTTAGGTTCCTCTATAGCCGTAAGTTGAATATTAAAATAATCATTAAGTAGTCTATTCCTTTCAAATGGTGAACTAAATAGACTTAATGAGAAGAAGATCAGGGGATCTTTTTTATAATTAAAACGCCAAAAAGATCCTGTTACTTCTTGAAAATTAACTTTACCCAAACCTTTTAAGGCAGCCATACAATATACTGTAATACAGTCTGCGAGCTGATTATCCATATGTGCTATTTTTAATTTCTTCATTTTATACTCCTTTTACAGCTTAGTCATATTAGATATTTTTAATGAAGAGGGATAGAGAGAGAAGTAATCAAATATATAGTACTAATTAGTGCTAATAGATAATTTTATAAGTTGTTTGATATATTGTTCTTCTTTTTCTTTCAATTGAGATACCCTATCCAAAACCTTTTGTGAGAAGTGATCATTACGCACTACATTACGAAGTGCTAGGTTAGCACAAATCTTGTATTCTTGTGCTAAATCTGTAAGGATTTGTACCAGAGTAGTAGTTTTTTTTGAAGTATCATATTTCTCGAGAAATTCTCCAAATACATATCTAGAATTTCCTAATTCATTAAAGTCTTCATAGAGCTCCTCGAGGGTTGCTTGACGTAATTCTTCGTCCATATGTTGATTAACAGAATTTAATTTTTGATAAATATCTGTAAAGACGTCTAATCCTTGTGAGATAACATAGGATTCATCAAAAATCTTATATGAAACAGGCAAACCAACTTGGTCAGTAGAAAGAAGGCTTGTTAGGTTTATATTTATAGATTTTTGATATGATTGCTTAGCGAAAGACTTATAATTTTCAGTACTTAAAGAATAATACTGATAACTTGATGGTTGTAATAGTTCTTTAGATCCTTCGACAGCTTTTTGAAGATCTGCTTCACTCAAATCGCCTACGAAATGATAGTAGTGATCGACTAATTTATAATTAGACTCTTCTTTTTTCCAAATTTCCATCCAGTGAAAATTATGTTGAACTTGGTATCTGGATGAGTAAGGGAGAAAGAAAGTATCGACTGGAGCAATAACTGGTATCCCCTTATGGAGGGTAGAATCTAAACTTTCCCTGTAATCATTAAAATTGGAAAATGTTTTATGTTCAGGTACTAGGTTCGAAAATTCAGAAATCTCATCATTGAAAAAACTCATTCTAGGTATAAACCTTACCGAGTTATCTGGACGTTTAATAGTATAGAGTTGACTGAGAAACCACAGGCCTTCAATTTCTACCTCTTCATGAATTACGCCCGTAACCGTCATAGTTAAGCAATTATGATAGGGATGAGTAAATAGTTTGGATTTATTCAATTGTTTCACCTCTTAATGTAATTGAGAATAGATGGATAAAGGGATTGCTACCTAATTTAATTTCATCGAAAGTAATATTAGAAGGTAGTTGTTCCTGATGACAATATATCTTAGGTTGTAAGCTGAATAAATCAAGATTTTTGTTTCTAGTAAAGGGACATTCTAAAACAATCGGATCCCCGAACCAGGAGGTTTCTGAAACAAATTCTGTTAATGCTAATTTAAATGTATAAACTATTTTGTTATTAAATAGGAGTTGAACATCATCGTAAAAATTACCATTATTTGAAGAACCAAGTATATAGAGGTCAGTGAATTTCCCTTTAGGAACTTGAATAGTTTGATAATCTAAAGTTAAATTATCGAAACCCTCACTAGTCTTCGTTGGAAAAAGAAATGAAGTATTTTCCCAATGGAATTTTTCTCCGTATTTAGGGAGATGTTCTGCTGGATAAAATGAAATTCCTAAGCTAAAGCTACTATCATTAATAGGTTCATTTTTACCAAGAATACCATGATTATTAAATAAATCACTTAAATTAAGGTGGTAATCTTTCAATATAAATCCCTCACTTTTTACAATAGTTATTAAAATGAGCTTATAATACTTTTGTCTATGTGGACCATAAATCATTTGTTAAGAAAACGTTAGCGTATTATTCAATTAAGAAATTTAAAAGTAATTCTATTCGAGAATATAGACGTCTTCGGTATATTTTCTTAGACGATGTTTATAAGAAAGTATTTTATTTTGGAAAATTTCATCATTTTTTTGATCTAAAAGATGTAAGGGCATTTTTAGGTTTAATAATCGATCTGGAATTAATAATCGAGTCATTCCTGGTGGAGTAATATAATGATAGTCTCTCAATTCCTTAAATTCTTCTAATGTAAAAGGCTGAAAAGAAAGATACTGTTTACCAGGTTCTAAAAAGTCTGGCGGTTCTGGAAGTCTTTCAATTTCATCTTTATTTAAATAACTTGAAGTTATTTTGTGAAGTATTTCTAAACGTAATTTTAATGATTTTGGTCCTAGAAATACTGTAGTTTGATTAGAACGAAATAAAGTAAACATAGGAACCTCTTTAGCATAATTATTATTATTATTAAGGATTTCTATATAATCAGGTATGACATGTGTCCACGATAATATTTTAAGTTTAGGATGATCCAAGTCTACTTTTTGTACTATAATGTTATTAATATTCATCTCTATTAAAGATTTAGCCCGGTGTAATCCATCTAATATTAAATAGGTATTATCATTACAGACAGTTACCATAGGGGGATTATTTAAATATTTTAGGCTATTAATGTCATTTGTAATACGTTTCAATCTATGTGGGTCGTGATCTTCATGAAATCGTAAAGAATCTATTGGAATTAAATCTAAATTATTTAAGATAGACAAAATTATCAGCTCTCTCTTTTTTTAATAGTAATAGTCCAATATGCGAAAGTGGACCAACTTGTAGTAGTAAAATGTTATCATTAGTATCTAAAACGCCAGATTGTTCAGCTTGCTCTAATGAAACTAAACAATCACTAGTCAGGAGATTACTGCTAGTAGCAATGGTCCTTTTGAAGAGTTTTAATTCGTTTTTTTGAGTATACATTTCTAGTGCTTCAATGAAATGTTTACTCAAATTTTGTGCGATTATCCATTTTATGGAATTGGTATTAATAAATTCATCTAATAATTTGCTTGTAATAGAAATCAATTTTTCTTCAAATAAACAATAATCTGTTATACTCCACCTTAGTGGTGTAGGAGTTGAAGAAAAAGTATGTAAAGTGTAGTCAATAATGCGATACTGTCCATTGTCTGTACTAAAAATACAGGAAGCAGAACTATCTCCCTTAGGATAAGCGGTGAAAAAAATTCTAGGATGGGGTGGACATACTTGATCAGTAGTAGTAATGATAGAAAATGTCTCTTTTGAATTTTGCTTATGCAAAGTATCTAACAGAAATATAGAACTAGTAAAAGCAGCAGAACCTTGGTGACTTATCGAGAAAGGTATAGAACCCTTTAATTTTAGTTTTTTTTTCACTTTTAAAGCAGGAGTTAAATAGATACTTGGCTCGTTTGTATCATGACAATATGCAAAGTATAAGGGGCTTCTTTTTGATGTTTTATCCACTAATTTTTTTGTAGCTTCTAATGCCAAATCAGAAGAAGTTTGATTTAAAGATATTGGCAGTGAAATATTTGGAATAATAAACTGTGCATTTTTCCCATCGTAATTATTATCTAATCCGTATTCTTTGTTCATAGAGTATAATGGGAATTTCCGTTTTTGAGATTCAAATTTCTTAATAATACTATCTTGATTTATAAGATCGTTTTTTTGAATTTTGCAAGAATTAGGAACGAAGGTTGTTATGTTCGAAATGAATATATTTGAGTTCATGAATTACACCTCTTGATTAACATTTGAATAAGGTACATCCAAAAGTACCACCTATTCCAGCAGTTAATGTTACATAATAATCTCCTGGATGAATTTTTTTTGAATTTATTGCCTGGTGAAGATTAAGGATAGGATCAGAATTATGTGCATGTCCAGTATTAGATAAAGTAGGGAAATAGAATTTCTCAATTGGTATTTTTAAAATTTTTCCTATGTTACTCCAAGTCGGGAAGTTTATATTACTTGGAATAATTAGAGTGATATCATCTGAATTGAAATTAGCGTCTTTTAAGAGGGACTTTAGATTTTTTATTATTCCTGTTGAGACACTTTTTAGAAACCAATCAAATTCCTCGGGAGCAGATGCTTCCCCATTAAAAATAGTAGCATCTACATTAATATTAGATGCGATGATTTGATTTTGCTGTGAACCTTTTGAAACTAAGACGGCACAAGCAGCATCTCCCATTACAGAACTTTCCTTGAGATACCTAAAATCTTCTACAAATGTTTTATCACTTGTTAAAATTAAGACACTTTTTGCGTGATTATTATTTAGTAGCCATTTATGGGAGAGAGATAGTAAAAAATCCATTCCTGCACAATTCAGATTTGCTACTGACATACTGTGTGCATTATGAAAGCCAAATTGATTTTTAATAGCTAGAAGTGGTTCAGATAGAAAAGGTGAAAATTGCAAGATTGTATGGGTAAATAAAATTAACCCAACATCTGTTGAATCAATTTTATTGTGCAACATGAGGTTCTCTATAGCTGCAATTAACATCTCATTAGCATTTTTTTTAGTTTCAATAGCTATTTCTTTTAAGTGATGAGTATTCATTAGTACATCAAGTTCATTTTCAGATAAATGTAAGGTACTTGCTAACTCTTTTAAATTTATGCGATTGTTAGGAACGTAAATACCGATTCCCTGAATGCCTATCCTCATCTAGTGCCTCCTAATAGTATTTATTATTAAAGTTAAGATACAATAAATACCATATTTAACTACATCAATCTAAAGTTAATAACATGTTAAAAATACTGAATATTCTTAAAAAAATACATTTATTGAGTTATTATAAGTTTAAAATTTATTAAAAGAGGTGTATTTAATGTATTTGCATCAGATTTCCACGTATAGACCAGAAAAGAGAGTAGATATTTATGATATTAAAGAATCAGTGGGACTAAGTGATAAAGAATATGAGAGGATAACGGATTTTCATAAGTTAAGATATATTATGGATTCTGGTACAGAGACGTCTTATAGTATGGTGAAAAAATCAGTTAAAGATTTATTCGAAACTAACAAAATAATGCCTGATGATTTAGGGGGAATTATATATGGACATGCCATGCAAAGTCATCCTGATGGTAACATGTTCTTAGAGAAGTTAAAAAAAGAATTTCATTTAGGTGATATCCCCGCATTTACAATTTCAGATTTAAATTGTGTAACACCAATAACAGCTATTGAAATAGCGACTAAGTTACTCGAAAATTCTGATAAAAAGTATATTTTGCTACTATTTGCTGAGAAGATGTATACTGATTCAATGCGTAAAATTGAGGATATGACTGTATTCTCTGATGGGGCAGCAGCATGTTTAATATCTTCTCAGGGTGATAGTAATAAAATCATATGTGTTAACCAATTTGTAGACTCTAAAGTATCAAGCTTTGGGGAATGGGATGATCAATCATATCGTTGGTTTCAAATGTCATATTTTTTGGGTATAAAGAAAATACTTAAATTGACAGAGAAAAAATCCAATATTAATTTACAAGATATTAAACTCATAATCCCGCATAATGTGAATTTTGACACTTGGGAGTTAGCCTCACGTTCTTTGAACATTCCGTTTGAAAATATATATACAAACAATATAGCTAAATTAGGGCATGTTAGTGGTTGTGATTTATTACTTAATCTTCAGGATTCCCTACATGAATTTGATATCCCAAAGGATTCATATTATTTAATGCTAAGTGTGGGCCTTGGAGGTGCTTATGGTAGTGTTCTAATGAAAAAATAATATTAATATATAAATCACGTGGGATTAACATAGATTTTATGTATTTTGGTAAAATATACTATTATAATTTTACTAAAATAGCGTAAAAAAACTAAAAATTCGGAGGAGTTAGATGAATTTTAAAATTTCGAATAGAGTATCTAATCTACCTAGTTATTTATTTGCACATCTTGAAAACATGAAACAAAAGAGAGTAAAGGATGGATATCCTGTTATTGATCTAAGTGTGGGAGATCCTAATTTTCCAACACAAAGTCATATTGTCGAAAAAATGAAAGAAGTTTTATCTGAATATGAAACTCATCGATATCCTCCATTTCGCGGTATTGATCAGTTGAAAATTACAATTTCTGATTGGTATAAAAGGCGGTTTGGTGTGGATATAGATCCCGAGAAAGAAGTATTGATTTTAGTGGGTTCAAAGGAAGGGTTATCTCATATATCACTTTCATATATAGATCCGGGGGAAATAGCCTTAGTTCCTAATCCTGGTTATCCCGCATATGCAGGTGGAGTGGCTCTTGCTGGAGGGCAAGTTGAGGAGCTACCTTTACTAGAAAAGAATAATTTTTTTCCGGATTTCTCTAACATTTCTCCTAGGGTAGCTAAAAAAGCAAAATTAATGTTTTTAAACTATCCTAATAACCCTACTGGTGCAGTAGCAAGTGTTGAGGATTTTGAGCAAGCAGTAGAGTTTGCAAAGAAGAATAATATCATAGTCGCACATGATGCTGCATATTCAGAAGTTTCTTTTGGTAATTATGTAGCGCCTAGTTTTTTAAAAGCAAAAGGAGCTAAGGAAGTAGGGGTGGAATTTCATTCCTTTTCAAAAACATTTTGTATGACTGGTTGGCGTATTGGAATGGTGGTTGGGAATGCAGAAGTCATAGATAATATAGCTAAAACGAAAGCATTTGTAGATTCAGGCGTATTTGGAGCTATCCAAAAAGCGGCTTCATTTGCACTAGATTCTTATAACGAAGTTCCTAAAGAAATCAAAGAGCGTTATTTAGAGCGTATGAATATCCTTAAAAGAGGATTAGAGCCTCTTGGTTGGGAAATTCAGGTGCCTAAAGCAGGATATTTCATTTGGGTGAAAGTACCAAATAATAATAGTTCTATGGAATTTTGTAAGATGTTATTAGAAAAGGCGGGGGTTTTGATGACTCCAGGTATAGGATTTGGAGGTTATGGAGAAGGATTTATAAGGATTTCCTTAAATGTTGAAGAAGAACAGCTTCATAGAGCAATTAAGTCAATTAATGAAAATATATATATTCAAAAATAAACACAATAGAATAGTTTTATTAATATTTGATACCAATATAATAAAAAATACAACTCATCTATTTCTAATTATTAAAAATTTGGAGGGTTATATATGAATATGAATGATATTAATCAAGTTTATCAAAATCTATTTGGTTTTATTCCAGCTCCAACTGAGGCTAGGCATGAGGTGACTCTTCAAGTTAGGCCCGAAGAGCTTGAATTACATGAAATGTTTAGAAAAAATAGCATGGAATCAAAGTATATTCCAGAAAAATATGTACAAATAATGTTATTTGGTATGTTACTTATGCTAGCTGCACCTGGGGCTAAGGTGCATTTGATTGCCTCAAGAAGAGCTGGCGCTAGTTGGGACGAGTTATTTGATGTAGCTAAGCTAGCATTCTTATTTAAAGGATTATCTGCATTTAATTTTGGTATGTCTTTAATTAAAGAAGTAATGGAAAGTGAAAAGAATAATAATTAGGAGAGACTATAGAATGGATTTATATATTTCTAACTTAGAAGTACTGTATCTAGATAAATATAAGACTGTAAAGGATTATTTGTGCGATATAAAAGGAGCAGAAGTTAATCCAGATTTTAATGGAATGTTTGAAGCGTATAAAAAGAAGTCTAGTCAAGACAACGAAGATTTGGGACTAGATTCCTTTAAAAAATATATGTATACAATTCCAATTAGTGATAATAATATTGCGGAAATGTCAGGTGACGTAGTGATGAAATCCTTAAATGGAAAATTAAAGGATAATATTAAACATCTCGTTTACTGCCATGAATTTTTAAATCTCCCACAACCTATAACTGTAGCAATGAATATAAAAAGGCTTGGGGATTTATCTCAAGCACTACCTTATGCTATTAAAGATCAGGGATCCGTTGTATCTTTAACAGCTATCAATATTGCGAAAATGTTTATAGAAGATAAAGAGCAGGAATTTCAAATAGTATGTGCTGATAAATGTAATCTTCCACAAATGCGTGTTAAACATAATCACTTTCCTTATGGCGACGGAGCTTCTTCGTTTACAATTTCCGGAAAAGATGGGCAGTTTAAGGTTATTTCATGGGATCTTCATTCATGGCATGTTAAGGAAGAAAATAATTGTGAAGATGAGCTAATTGTACATATTCAAGAACAGTTAAAGCACATAAAAGAAGAAAATTTAAATATTATGCCTTACCAAGTGATATTACAAAATTTCTCTTCGAACTTTATAGATAAAATTAAATTAGATTGTAAGGATTTTTATTTTTATCAACGTGAATATCGAAATACAGCTAACCTAACTACTTCAGATCCGTATTATAGTCTAAAAGAGATGCATCAAAAAGGACAAATCAAAAAAGGGATGCATATTCTACTAATCTTTGCTGGTTCTAAAGGTACTATTGGGACGCTTCTTCTAGAATGCATGTAATAACATTATTAAATGACAGAGGTGATTAGTAAGTGGAGATATTGGAATACATATATAAATCTGCAGAGAAGTTTCCGGATAAAAAGGCTTTAATGTATAAAGATTATAAATTAAGCTATAAACAATTTGTAAATGAATTTAATAGTATTGGTGAAAAAATAGAGCAAGATATAAGTGGTTTTTCTTATCCAATTGGTATTTATATTAAAAATCACCCAGATTTCATCATTTCTTATTATGCACTTATTAAAGCTAAGAAAGTTGCTCATTTAGTCGATCATAAATGGCGAGAGAATGAGTTAGACAACTTAATAAAGCATGTTCATCTTGGCGGATTTATTGTTAGGACGGAAGAAATAGATGATTTTCCTTTAGTAGAAAAGATAAAACATATTTATAAATATGGAAATATATCACTTATTATACTTCAACAAAAATATTTATCTAATGAGATTGCGATGGAGAGATTAAAAAATATAATATCATGCCGTTATTCATCAGGAACGACAGGTATTCCAAAATGTATGATGTACGAAGAAAAAAATGTAATCGCAGCATCTACAAATTGGTTAGAATCAGTTAATTTAAATTCGAATGATATAGTATATTGTGCCGCATATTTAACGCACGGCTTAGCCTTTAATACCTCAATACTTGCTCCATTGAGAGTGGGTGCTACAATTTTACTCCATGATAATATAACCCCAAGAAAAGTAGTTGAAATTATATTAGATAAGAAACCTACTATATTTGTGGCTTTTCCAGTTTTATATGATTTAATGACTAGAATAAAAAATGTAAAGCAATTTAAAAATGTAAGAATGTGTGTATCTTCAGGTACAATTCTTCATGAAAGTATAAAAAGAAAATTCAATAGGCTGTTTGGTATTAATATTTCAGATTTATATGGCGTAGCTGAAACTGGGCTATCAATCTTAAATCAAACGGATGACTATAACAGTGTAGGTTATCCACTCCATAATGTTAAAGTGAAAATTTTGGGTAAAGATGGTGAAGAGTTACAAAAAGGTGAAGTAGGAGAAGTAGCATTATATACGGAGTCAAGGGCGAAGGGCTATTATAATCTTCCAGGAGAGTTAGAAAAAAGGTTATCTCAAAGTTATTATTTGACTGGAGATTTAGGTGAAATGAGACTGGATGGAAAAGTATATATAAAAGGAAGAAAAAGTGATGTTGTAGATGTAGCAGGTAAAAAAGTAGATCCAATTGAAGTAGAAGATGTCCTACGAAAGCATCCCGAAATATATGATGTATCTGTATTTGGGAAAAAAAATCTAGAAAAAAGAACGGAAATTTTAGCAGCAGTTGTAGTTGCTAATGATTATTTAAAAAGGGAAACTGTAGTGAAATTTTGTGAGGAAAGATTAGTTAGTTACAAAATACCACAAATTGTTAAATTTGTATCCGCAATTCCCCGTAATAATAATGGTAAGGTTTTAAAAAATGAACTGCAAAATTTAGTCTAGGAGGAAACTATGTCTTTCTATAAGGAACTAAAGAACAGTCTTAGTGAACCGGAAAAAAATTTTATATGGTTAGGTAATGTTGAAGTAGAACAGCATTGGAAAAAAGAAAATATCATTACACTACCGGGTAGTAATATTTCAAAAGCGCAATCATTGGTTAATAAAATAGGTGAAATGGCATTATTTCTTGCTGAAAAAGAAGACATTGTTTGTCTTAAAGAAGGCATTGATGAGGATTATGTACAGTATATAGAAGAAACCCGAGGATTTGTTCCCAATATATTGAATTTCTATTCTGATAATTCAGGAGAAAATATTTCAGAAACAATTTTATCTAGCACTCAAAATATTAATAGGCTTCAAAATATTAATAGGGATAATTCGTATTCATTACTACCATATGGTACATCAAACATTGAGGAAAAGGTATCTCAACAAACTTCAATTTCTTTATGTACTCCTGCATCAACTATATGTCGTGAGGTTAATAGCAAGATTTATAGCTGGAAGTTAGGAGATGAATTTAATCTTCGTCAAGTAGCAGGAAAAGTGAGTCATACTATCTCAGAACTTGAATTTAATTACCATGAAATTAGAAAAAGATATTTAGAAAATCCATTAGTTTTAAAAGACTCTATGGGAGTATCTGGAAAAGGAATGGTTCTAATTGATTCAGATAGTAAGTTTGAAAATATTTTAAATTTACTAAAAAGAATGTCTGTAAAAAAGGGCCATGAAAATATAGAAATGATTTTAGAAAATTGGATTGAAAAAGAAAGAGATCTTAACTATCAATTCATCATAGATAAAAACGGGAATATCAAATTTACATCAGTTCGAGAAGCGTTGGTGCATAAGGGTGTACATTTGGGGCATAAATTACCAGTTCAATTAACAAAAGTTCAGGAAAAAGAACTTCTAGAAAGTTATGAAGCTATTGGGAAAACATTAGCGAGAGATGGGTTTTATGGTGTAGTTGGTGTTGATGCAATGATTGATAGAAAAGGATTTTTGTACCCTTGTGTCGAAATAAATGCTAGATTCAACATGGCAACATACCAAAATAATATTATTGAAAGGTTTTTCAATCCCGATGCGTTCTTTATGGCTATACCTTTTGAGGTTGTCCTGGAAAAAACAGTACCTTTCAAAAGAATTAAAGAGGAACTAAAGGATATTTTATATACCAAGGAAAAGGAGCATGGTGTAATTATTAATGGTTTTTCTACGTTGAATTTAGGAATTAATAAGAAAGGGAGGTTATATACAATTATACTTGGTGAAACTATCAATCAATGTAAAGATATGGTGGAAATTTTGAAGAGTAAATTAGGAAATTTAAATATTAATTAGAAGAGAAATAAAAGGAGATACCATATGAGAAAATCGATAGATTTTCAAATCCAATCATCTATGGAACCTATGGGTGATCAGCCACAAGCCATTGAAAAGCTAGTAATGGGAGTAGAAAGTGGAAAAAGTAGGCTGTTATTAAAAGGGGCTACAGGTACCGGAAAGACATTTACTATTGCTAATGTAATTCAGCAACTTAATCGTCAAACATTAATTATTGCTCATAATAAAACCTTAGTGGCGCAACTATGGAGCGAATTAAAGCAATTATTCCCTAATAACGCAGTAGAGTATTTTGTAAGTTATTATGATTATTATCAACCAGAGGCTTATGTTCCACATAAAGATCTCTTTATAGAAAAAGACTCTAAAATTAACAGTGAAATTGAAAGAATGAGGCATTCTGTTATGGCCAGTCTATTAAAACGAACGGATGTCATTGTAGTAGCCAGTATTTCATGTTTGTATCCTATGAGTGCCCCCGAGGATTTTAATAGTACTTCTTTCGTTTTATCTGTAAAACCAGATGGGTATTTTGTTTACACATATGAGCAAGTTATTAAGCATCTAATTGATAATCAGTACAAAAGAAATGATATAGAGTTTGAGCCTGGAACATTTAGAATCCGTGGAGGATCAATTGATATCTATCCAATGGGTAAACAGGAAGCTATCAGGTTACAATTTTTTGGGGATGAACTAGAAGAGATTCTTACTATTCATCCTGTTACTGAAGAGATAGTGGATAGTCTAGAGGAAGTTCATATCTTTGCTGCTACAAGTTTTATTACTACAACAAAACAAATTGAAACAGCTCTACCTTTAATTGAAAAGGATTTAGTTGAGCAATTAAAGCTTTTAAGAGGTTTAGGTAAATTTCATGAGGCAGAAAGATTGGAACAACGTACATTATATGATCTAGAATTGTTAAAGAATACAGGTCATTGTATGGGAATCGAAAATTATTCCTTATATATGCAAAATAGAGAAAAAGGGTCAAGATGTTTTAATTTGACGGACTATTTTGAAGATGGATATTTAACTGTAGTTGATGAATCTCATGTAACATTACCTCAGTTACACGCTATGTATGCTGGAGATCAGTCTAGAAAGAAAAATCTAATTGACTATGGATATCGTTTACCCTCATCACTAGATAATAGGCCACCTAAGTTTGAAGAATTTATGAACAATACGAAATGTATGGTGTCTATGTCGGCAACTCCTGGAAAACATGAAGTAGAGTCTAAAGAAGTTTTTGTGGAACAGGTAATACGCCCTACTGGGCTTATCGATCCAGTTATTGAAGTGAAGAGTAGCGAAAATTACTTTGAGACTTTAATAAATGAAATAAAAAATACTATTAGTCGAAATGAAAAGGTATTAGTTATTGCGTTAACCAAAAAACAAGCGGAAGAAATAACGAAAGAAATTAATAACTTACAAATAAAAGCAGAATACTTGCATTCTGAAGTGGAGAATATAGAGAGATCAGAAATTATTAGAGATTTTAGAATGGGTAGTTTTGATGTGCTTGTAGGAATTAATCTTTTAAGAGAAGGTTTAGATTTACCAGAGGTATCGCTAGTAGCTGTAATTGGAGCGGATCAAAGGGGCTTCCTTCGATCCAAGAGTGCATTATTACAACTAATTGGTCGTGCTGCTAGAAATATTAATGGAAGAGCACTTCTGTTTGCCGATAGTATAAAAGATAATATTCAAGGTGCTATTGAGGAGACCGAGCGTAGGAGAGAAATTCAAATACAATATAACAAAGATAACAATATTGTACCTAAAACAATTGTAAAAAAAGAACCTGTTTCTTTGAAAAATTTATTAGGTATCGCTGAGGAGCTTTAAGTGGGAACAAGGAGGATGAGGGTATGTCTGACCGGATAATTAAAGTTCGGGGAGCAAGAGCTAATAATCTTAGGAGTGTAGATATAGATTTAGATTTTAATAGCCTTACTGTATTTTCAGGTTTAAGTGGCTCAGGAAAATCATCCTTAGCATTTGATACTATCTTTGCAGAGGGACATCGTAGGTATGTTGACTCTTTATCATCGTATGCGAGGCAGTTTTTAGGACAAATGGAAAAACCAGATGTAGATTCTATTGAAGGACTTACACCAGCAGTATCTATTGAGCAAAAAGTTATACATAAGAATCCTCGATCTACAGTTGGAACTATAACTGAGATATATGATTACATGAGAATATTGTTCGCTTCAATTGGTATTCCTTATTGCCCAGAACATAATATTCCTATACAACCCCAATCAATAGATCAAATGATGAATCAGCTTAAAGATTTAAAAGATGGGACAGAGTTGTATATATATGCCCCTCTCATTAAGGGGAAAAAGGGAGAGTTCAAGAGTGTAATTGAGCGAGCTATTCAGAAGAGATTTATTCGAGTTAGGGTTGACGGCGAATTATTAAAGATTACTAGTCCCGTCGTTTTAGATAAAAGTAAACAACATACAATAGAGGCACTTATTGATAAAGTCACTTTTTCACATGCTAATAAAAGAAGGGTTACAGATTCAATCAAGAAAGCTGCGTTAGAAGCAAAAGGACAAGTATTAATAGAGACATTAGAACAAAATGGAAAAACAAACAGGTACTTTTTTAATAGCTTACAGGCATGTTCCGAATGTGGTTATTCTATTGATGAGCTAACACCAAGGAACTTTTCGTTTAATAGTCCATATGGCGCATGTGAACAATGTCATGGATTAGGGGCTACTTTACAAGTGAATCCAAGGCTATTAATAACAGATTGGAATAAGTCTATAAATGAAGGTGTGTTTGAAAATTGGGCTACGAGTACTGCAAAATGGTATCACAATATAATTGATATCGTGTGTAATCATTATGCTATTTCTAAAGAAACACCATTTAAAAACCTTTCTGATCAACATAAGGATATTCTTCTTTATGGAAGTGGAACAGAGGAAATCTTATTTCAATATGAGTCAGAGCGTAAACAACGAACGCATTCAGCGCCTTTTGAGGGAGTAATTCCTAATATAAATCGTAGATACAATGCTAGTAATTCGGACAGTGTAAAGGAAAAATTAGAAGAAGTAATGTCTAGCATTACATGTCAATCTTGTAGTGGTAAGAGATTAAAACAAACAAGTTTAGCTGTATATATTGGAGATACAAACATTGCACAATTATCTAGCATGTCTATTGATAATGTAGCTAATTTTTTTAAGCAAATCAATCAAATTCTTACTGAAAAACAAATAGAAATTTCCGAAAGGTTACTTAAGGAAATTAATAGTAGATTACAGTTTTTATTGGATGTAGGATTAGAATATTTAACCTTAGATAGAGAAGCAAAAACATTATCTGGTGGAGAAGCTCAGCGTATTAGATTAGCTACTCAAATAGGGTCGGCTTTATCTGGAGTAATATACGTTTTAGATGAACCCAGCATTGGATTGCATCAAAGAGATAATATTCGTTTAATAAATACTTTAAAAAAGTTAAGAGAATTAGGTAACATGGTAATAGTTGTAGAACATGATACAGATACAATGTTAGCAGCGGATTATATAGTTGAGCTAGGACCTGGAGCAGGGAATCAAGGTGGAGAAATTGTAGCAGCCGACACTCCTGAAGCGTTTAAAAAAGGGAATGGTTCGTTAACTAGTCAATATTTATCTGGTGCTAAGGAAATAAAAGTTCCTAAAGAAAGAAAAAAAGAAAATGGGAAATATTTATCTATTAGAGGCGCTAAAGAAAATAACTTGAAAGACATTGACGTCGATATTCCTTTAGGACTATTGACTTGTATTACTGGTGTTTCAGGTTCAGGGAAAAGTACCCTAATCCATGAAATATTATATAAGCATTTAGCTAGAGAAATTCACAGAGCATATAAATTGTTGCCAGGTAATTTTGATGAGATAAGTGGTTTAGAGCACATTGATAGAGTGATTAATATTGATCAATCACCGATTGGAAGATCACCTAGATCCAATCCAGCGACGTATACAGGTATGTTTGATGAAATTAGAGATTTATTTGCAAAGACACCAGATGCTAAGGTAAGGGGATTAGCTAAAAAGGCATTTAGTTTTAATGTACCTGGAGGAAGGTGTGATACTTGTAAGGGCGATGGGGTAGTTAAGATTGAAATGCACTATCTACCTGATGTTTATGTTGTTTGTGATGATTGCCAAGGGCATCGATATAATCAGGAAACTTTAAATGTTCAATATCGAAATAATAATATTTCCGATATTTTAAATATGACTGTAGCAGATGCAACAGAATTTTTTAAAGATCATCCTAAAATTATAAAATATATAAACAGCTTAAATAAAGTTGGTTTAGGTTATATGAAAATTGGACAACCAGCAACAACTTTGTCAGGTGGAGAAGCGCAACGTGTAAAACTAGCTACAGAATTATCAAGGACATCTACTAGTAAAACCTTATATATCCTTGATGAACCTACTACAGGTCTACATTTAGAAGATATCAACCGACTTTTAAAAGTTATACATCAACTAGTAGAAAAGGGATCATCAGTCTTGATAGTAGAACATAATTTAGAGGTTATAAAAACAGCAGACTATATTATTGATATGGGGCCCAATGGAGGGAAAAATGGAGGACAGGTAGTAGCTACAGGAACTCCTGAGGAAATATGTAATGTACCTAGTTCGCTTACAGGGGAATTTTTAAGGGGATTTTTAGAACATAATTAATAAGTGTTTTTGGAAAGGGGGTGATTGTTTGATTGATTTTCATGTTCATGTTGGAGAATTAAAAAGTGAGTACACTGAAGAGTTTGCTCAACAAATGATGGATTCATGTAATAAATCTCATACAAATATGGAAGTAAGAATAGAAAATTTAATCAAAGAAATGGAAGGATCAGGTGTAAAAAAAGCGGTATTACTTGCTTTTAATGCTAAACGCACATTAGGAGTACATGTTACAAATGAGTATGTTTCAGAATTGTGTGCAAAATATCCGGAATATTTTGTAGGCTTTGCTTCGTTTGATGCTTATGAAAAAACTTTGTGTAAAAAGAGTCTAGAACAAGAGTTAACTAAATACAACCTACATGGATATAAATTAGCTTTTGGGTACTTGGGCATTTCACCTAATGACCCGGGCTGGTATCCTCTGTATGAAGATGCAGAGGAGCGTAGCCTACCAGTTTTAGTTCACATGGGTTTTACTCCGATAAAACAAGCAAGTTTACGTTATTGTCACCCTGTGTTACTAAATGATGTACTTATTAAATTTCCGAATCTTAATATTATAATAGCTCATATGGGTTGGCCATGGATTAACGATACATTATCTCTTCTTAAAAAATATAAAAATGTATATACTGATTTATCAATTGTATCTTTTTATCAACCGATTGATGAAATGTGTAATATTTTTCAAATGGCAAAAGAACAGGGGGTTATTAATAAGTTAATTTGGGGTACGGATTATCCAATGTGTACAATGGAGGAAAGCATTGATCGCTTTAAGAATATAAAAAAGCGCTTAGAAGAACAAGGAGCTCATATCACAGAAGAAGAATGGGCTCAGATTTTTTATAAAAATGCAGAAAAATTATTGCAATTGAAGAAGGGAGTTTAATATAAATGATTACCACGAGTAGACTGAATATTGAAAAAAATAACCTTTTAGAAGTGGTAAAAAATATAGGTACACCGGCTTATGTATATGATGCTAGTGTTATTCAAGAGCAAGTATACAAGCTCTTGAACCTTCATAAGGCAATTCAACTATTTTATTCCCTAAAAGCAAACCCTAATCCATCTATTGTAAAGTTAATTTATGACTTAGGAGCCAATTTAGAAATTTGTTCATTAAAAGAATTAGAGATAATAAAAAAAATAGGAGTTTCTCCTGAACGAGTTTTATATTTGGGACCAGGAAAAACTGAAGAAGAAATTAGAAAAGTATTTGAGTACGGAGTTAAATATTTTATTGTAGAGTCACTACAAGAGATGCAAAAAGTAAATGATATAGCTCAAGAAACAGAAGTAACCGTTAGAGTTGGTATTAGAATTAATCCAAGTGTATCAGCAAAAGGTTCAAAATTAACTATGGGTGGAAAGCCAAGGCAGTTTGGTATGGATGAAGAACAACTGCAAAATATATTTGAGTTAGAAGAAAGATTATCAAATCTAAAAATTGTAGGGATACATGTATATAATGGCACACGCATTCTATCTAGTGATGTGTTCATAGAAAATACAGCATATATATTAAATTTGGCAAAGAAAGTTCAAGAACAATTCCAGGTTAAATTAGATTATATAGATATCGGTGGTGGAATGGGAATACCGTATTTTTCTAATGAAAGCACGCTTGATTTGGATGATATTTCTGATAGATTACATGCTATGATTCAGGAGTTTTATAGTAGTTTTGGTGAAGAAATTCCGATATTTTTAGAGTCAGGT
The DNA here is from genome assembly GCF_056399205.1 of Bacillus sp. 01N45. NCBI lineage: Bacteria > Bacillati > Bacillota > Bacilli > Caryophanales > Bacillaceae > Bacillus > Bacillus sp. 01N45. Next base: position 57,903 of record NZ_JBFTQW010000014.1, on the reverse strand, counting down.
AGATATGTTGTAGGTGAAAGTGGGATTTATGTTACAAAAGTATTATATGAAAAGCAATCTAAAAATTGCGATTTTTTAACGGTGGATGGAGGAACACATCACCATATGGCCGCAGGTGGAATGGGGAATGCTCTAAAGAAAAATTTTCCAATCAAGGTTCTTAATAAATGGAATGAGGAACCTAATACCGAATATTATATTTCCGGTCCTTTATGTACCCCAAACGATTTAATTGCAAAGAAGATAAGTCTTCCTAAATCCCAGCCTGGTGATTATATTGGCATTTTGAATGCTGGAGCATATGGATTGACTGCAAGTCCTGTACTATTTTTAAGTCATCACCTTCCTACTGAAGTATTGATGAAGGATGATAAGTATATAATCATTCGTAAGAAAACAGAATATGATCTGCCAGTAGTACAAACATTTCAAAGTTAATAGGGGGTAGTTTATACATGGAAACACTGAAATCTCCATCTTTTTCAACAAGAATAGATAGCATAATAGATAATGTAGATGAAAATACTCTTTATAATGAACTGCTTAAAGAAGAACAAAAATTATTACAAGAATTAAAAGAAGTCAAAGTAAGCTTGGGCTGGAAAAATCGAGATTTATATTTGTTTGCTGGAAAGCATCAGGATGGTTCTATTCTATACCTAGATAATAATTTATGGTGGAAAATGAGTTTTGAAGATAGTGTGAAAGTTTACAGTTTAGATGATGAGGAGTTGTCCCTTAAAAAGGTTGAACAGTATAAAAACGTTATAAAAGTTCCCTCTCATCAACAAAAGATACTATGGATTTATGGACTTCGATATAAAATTATTTTAGCATCTTTTGTTTTGAAATTCAGTAAATTGATATTACAATTTTGTAAAGATTATATTAAAGAACGTAAAACCTTTGGCGTACCAATAGCTAAACACCAAATGGTTTATGATACATTTGTCATCGCAAGTAGTGAAATTGAAGGGAATATACTGTTTTTAAGGGAATTATCAACAAAATTTAGTATGGATGAAGCAGAATATAGTAAGTTTTTTAAACAAATTAATTTTATGTTGGAAAATAGTACTCAAATTATAGATAAGATATTACCTGTTTTGGGGGCATTTGGATTAGAGGATCCTTTCATTATAAAAAACTTTCTCAAAATACACCACATTTCAATGTTGAAGGGGGTCTAATTAATATGTTTGAATCACTTAGAACTGAATTAAGAGTATACGGGGAATCATTAAGGGAATTTGCATTAGAAGCAGATAAGAGTCGAGGATTACCACCCACTTATCTTCAGCAAGAATCATTTTACCATCCTTTATGGCGCTTAGGTGTCCCAAAGGAGTATGGTTATACTGGTATCAGAGGACGAGATAATCAAATCTATTATGGAGATTCCTCTTTGGAGTTAGCTATATGGACTGAGGAGTTAGCATATGGAGATCCAGCGATGATGTTATCTTTACCTGGACCACAATTATTAGGACCAATATTAAAAGAGCTAGGAACTCAGGAACAGCAGGATAAATTCTTCAACTCCTTTATGGGGAGGAATCCAGTTTGGACGGCATTCAATTTAACGGAACCTAATGCTGGATCAGATATAGCGGCTATCGAAACGGTTGCAACCAAAAAAAATGATGGAACGTATCTATTACAAGGGGAAAAAAAATATATAGCTAATGCAGAAAGAGCGCAGTGGGCACTTTCTTTTGCTAAGATGGGCCATAAAAATAACACGTTTGCAATTCAAAGCTTTTTAATACATGAAGATCAATTTGAAAATTCGGATACTGTAAATAGAGATTATGGTCGGACTTTAGGAATGCGTGCAGCTAGGTTAGGTCATACAGTCTATAACAATTTAGAAGTAGATAAATCTCAAATTATTGGTTTAAATAAACCACCTCTTCAAAGAGGGTTACGGGGAGCTATGAAAGTGTTTTTTAGAATGCGACCTTCGACATCTTCGATTGCAATTGGAACATCCAGAGCCATGGTAGATTACGTGAGAGAAAATATTAAGTTGAATTTAAATGAAGAAATTATAATCGATGAACTTCAATGGAAAATTGAAAGAACTAGGAGATTAGTTTATCGGGCAGCTAAAGAAGTTGATAAAGGTATTTATAATGCAGGTACTTCTTCCATGGGTAAATGGATGGCAAATAATTTGGTATACGAAATAACCAGACGAATTAATCAGGTTGTAGGATCGGAAGCAATTATTGACCATCCATTATTAGAAAAATGGCTAAGGGATGGCAGAATGATAGAGTTTATGGAAGGATCAACAAATATTCATAAACGTGAAGTTGCTCAAGAACTACTGAGAATTAATTAATAATAAAATTAAATAATTGGGGGTTAAGTATATGAATAAGCTAAATAATTTAATGGATGTAGTTACTGAAATTCTTGCACTGCAATTAGAACTTGCTGTAGCTGATGTGAAAGTAGATGCCAATATTTTTGAAGAATTAGGACTAGATTCAACAGGTATAATTGAACTTTTATTAGCTCTTGAAGAGAAATGTGAAATTGAATTTGATATGGAAGAGTTGGATCCCTCATATTTAGAAAGTGTTACTACTATTTCAAATTATATTATGGAGTTGAAAAATAGCTAGAATAATAAAAAAATTATTCGGGAGTCGATGTATACCATGAAACAGGGAAATTCAATCTTATCTGTGCCTAATGTATATGGTATAGGGATTGATATTCAAGATATTACTGAGATTCAATCTGCAATTGAAAAATATGATCTCAAATTTTTAAATAAAATTTTCGCTCCAGAAGAAATTGAATATTGTAGAAAAAAAAGTAACCCATCCCAACATTTTGCAGCGAGATTTTCTGCAAAGGAAGCCCTTTTTAAAGCATTAGGTACAGGGATTGGCAATGGATTCTGTTTTACTGATGCTGTTATACTAAAGAAGAAGACAGGCGAACCTCATTTTAAATTCTATAATAAGACTGAACAAACGATTAAGAAACAAAAGTTGGAAGCTTTTGTATCACTTTCTCATTCCAAAGACTACTCTATCGCACAGGTAGTCTTGATATCTAATTTTAACAAATAAAAAATATTATGGAGGAATGGGAAATGAAAATTGTCGTTATTAGTCCTGAATTATTTTTACCAAAGTTAGCTCGGAGATCTGCACACTATCCCAATTGGGAAATTATACATGTGGGAGATATTACTTCTCTAAATTATATTTTAAAAGATAAAAGAAACCATTTTGATGGGATAATATGGAGGTTAAAAAGCTTAGATTTTGAAGAGGTAAAAGAATTTCGAAATATAAAAAAAGAGTTAGATAATATCCCAATATTAATATTATTTGATGAAGATATTAGTACTAATAAGGCAGGATTAGAACTTTTGAAAAAAAATTCTACAATGTCTTTTGAAATTCATACTCATCAACAAATACAGGAGTGCGTGAGTCATTTTTATAAACATATTGTCCAATTGAATAGAAATAAGCAACACAACAAGAATATTGTTGAACTCTATCCAGGGATATTTATGAATGTAGATATGCATTATCTAGATAATGCAGGTGAAATTTTTCCTTTAGCTGGAAAAGAGTATGAAATGCTTATGTTCTTTATAAACATGCGAGAAAAATTTGTCACAACAGAAGATATCCTACTTGCTATTTGGGATGAATATACAACTACTGAAACTGTTAGACAATATATTTATAAGCTCAGAAAGAAATTGTATACTAGTCAGAAAAATTTTAATCTTATAGTCCACCGAAAAGGAGTTGGCTATACCTTAATTGGCAAAGGAAACGAATTTCTTGTAGGACTGTAAGAACTTATTAAAAAGAGGCGTGTTAGAATTACTTATTTAAAATAAGAAGAATTCTACATGTCTCTTACGTATGTATAAAATTAATTTTAAAATTTTAAAACCTTTTAGATACTATTCTCCTTAAGTTGAATTATATCCTTCTAATTTAACTGTTTTTTTTTAATGATAGTAATATTTTTAAGTTTCTATTTATATTTTCATATACATCTATTATGATCTTTTAAGTAAGTTTAATTACCACTTCGAGTACTGTGAAAGTCATAATTAAGTGATAGAAGTCACCATTAACCCTTTTTGATTCAATTTATTATCAAATGGAGCTAAGGTAAGTTTTCAGCCAAACTAAAATGATTAGTTACATCTTGAATATTTACCATGATAAAAATTTACCCTTATCATTAAATTCGAGAAAAAGAGTTATAAATGCTAATTAATGTACGAAAATAATTAAGGTTGCTTCCTTAATTAGATTTCCGACAAAGGAAAAACCTAAGGTAAGTTATACATTATTAAATGTCTTGCTTAAGAATATATTTGATACAAAATTATGTGTTTGAATTTATATTTAAATTGATTATTAATGAAAGCTTCTTTTCTAAATTAAAGATTCTATTCAAAATTACGTAGAATAGTAGTTTTGAGGAAGGCTTGCAAATGAGAGGTGTACAGAACTAAGAGAAAATTTTAAAACACTAATAATCCGATTGGAAGCTTTTGAATAAAGTAGCTTCAAATACATTTGTAAATAGAACAGAAAATTGTTGCAAGGGAATTTTGCGAACTAACTTGAGTTGATTTTTTCGAGGACAATCCATAAAAAGCTCCCACCTTAAGTCTATGCTTAGGTGGGATAGTATTATAGCAAACAGTCAGCTTCAACTTCTACAAGCCACTCTTCTTTTATAAATCTATTTACTTCAAAAACTGTACAAGCTGGTTTGATTTTTGAAAAATATTCTTTATGGGCTTTAGCTGCTTCATTCCACTTATTCATATCTGTAATATAAATTTTTGTTCTAACAACATCCTCTAAAGAGGAGCCCATTTTTTCTAAAGAACTTTTGATTACATCAATACAACTTTTTGTTTGTTCATAAACATTAGAGGTTGTGGTCTCACCATTAGTATTTAAGGGGGCTGTGCCTGCAACTACAATGGTATTTCCTTTTTTAATTGCTCTAGAAGATCCTAAAAAGTCTTCAAATGGGGAATTAGAGCTTACTACTGTTTTTTCATTTGACATAAAAATCAACTCCATAAAATATTTTCTTTAAATTTAATACAAGCTCTTACATTTCAACATAGCGTGTTTGTATAACAGGGGTTAGTTTAACGTTACTTAACAAATAAGTTTTTGTATTTTATTACAAACTAATGTGAATTTAACATTGGTTTTATTCTGAAAATTAAAACTTCGTGAGAGGATATATATAGGTATTAAAAGGGGGAGATGCTTTGAAAGTATGCCTTAAAACAATGCTTAATAATACATTTGAAAAATATAAAGATGAAATAGCTTATAAAACGGATACAAAAAATTATTCGTATAAAGAACTTGATGATTTATCTGGCCAATTGGCCAATGCCCTATTGTCAAAAGATATTACCGTTGGAGAAAGGATTGGAATTTTAAGTACAAACCCAATACACAACGTAATAACTTATATAGCAGCTCTAAAAATAGGGGCTGTAAGTGTGCCGCTAAATCCAGATGAACAAGCGAAAATCTTTGAAGATAGTATTAAAAGTGCTCAAATAAAATGCTGTATAGTTAACCAAAAAAATTTTATAGATTCTAAATTGAATTTTGTAGAAGATTTATTATTATTCTCATTGGATCTATGTACACCTCAACAAAATTTGTTTGATTTAGCATATGTTAAGTCTATGGAAGCAAAAGTTGATGTTGGTAGAATAGATGACAGTTTTGAATCCTTTATATTTTTCACTTCAGGTTCGACAGGTATGAAAAAAGGGGTAATTTTAGCAAGAGAAAGTTTACGTGCCTTTATTAGCTGGGGAAGTGAGTTTGTTGGAGTCACGAGTGATGATAAATTTTTATGTCATGCGCCTTTATATTTTGACATGTCTATATTTTCTTTATTTCTCCCTCTTACTGTAGGTGGTTGCTGTGTACTTCCTTCGAGTGAAAAGAGGAATAATCCGCGATATATTAATCAATTGATTGAAGAGGAAAATATTAATATTTTGCATTTGGTTCCTTCATCAATTAAATTGCTTCTAAATGAAAAAATCAAAAATTATACTTCTGTTCGTTTTTTGGGATTAGCGGGTGAAGCTTTACCTTTCGGCGATGTGAAATTGGTTAGAGATTGTTTTAAAAATGCTAATATTGTGAATTTCTATGGTAATACAGAGGTTAATGAGGCATTATCTTATTTTTTTCCTCAAGACATAGAGGAACTAAGAATTCTTCCTATTGGCAGACCATTAAAACATGTACAATTACAGGTTTTAGATGCTGATTTGCTACCATGTGGTGAAGGAGAAGTTGGAGAGCTATATGTACACTCTTCGACGATGTTAAAAGGTTATTTGAATAAAGCATACAATGAGACCTTTAAAATGAATAACTCAAATAACTTAAAATACTTTCCAACTGGTGATTTGGTTAAAAAGGAAAATGGTCTGTATTATTATATGGGACGTAAGGACGACATGGTTAAGATTCAAGGAAAAAGGGTTTATCTTTCAGAGGTCAGGAATGTAATTTCTAAACACAACCTTATAGATGAGGTGTTTATTGTAATGAACAATGATGGTCTTACTTGTTATATTCATTCTAAAGCAACTTTAAATTCCTTAGATATTAGAGCGTATTGTTCTGAGTTTTTAGATGCTTATGCAATTCCTAGTAATTTTATTTTTACAGAGCATAAATTACCTAAAACTAGTACTGGCAAAATTGATCGAAAGAAATTAATGGGATATACGGAGGAATAAAGTGCATGCTGGAAGTGGAATTAGAAGATTATATAAAAACACAATTATTGCAGGATGGAAGTATTGAAAGTATCCCGCATGATCTAGATTTAATAGGGACAGGTATACTTAATTCTTTAAAAATTATGGAGTTAATAACTTATATAGAAAATGTACAACAGGTTCAATTCATGGAGTCTGAAATTTTATTTGAAAATTTCAATTCAATTAGTTCTATAACAAAATTATTAAATAGGAGGTAATTTATGTTAATTTCAAGTGATATGAATAATTTGAAAAATTTATTATGGTATAACAGTGCAGAAGAGTTAGTTTTAGAAGTTGAAAAATTAAGAGTAAATCAAAATTCTTTAGGTCAAATTAATAAAGAAGATTCATATTGTGAAGAAATTATTGAACGCATTATACTCATTTTAGAAAAGTTAAAGATTCATTTTGATGAAGGCTTAGTAAAAGCAATTATAAAAGATTTAATTGCATGGAAAGAATCTGGTATTAATAATACACCAAAATTTGATTTTACTTTTGGGAAGTACAATAAAATTGAGAATAAAGAATTTGGTATGTTCTTTTTTCCTGTGAAAAAAAATAAAATTATTAATTTTGAAGCATGCTTTTATTATCGGAATGAACCAGAAGCTATCACACATTTAAGAGAAGAGTTACCATTTGATACTTTTATGGGCGTAGAATTAATCTTGGGAACGAAAGGTATTTTAGAAGCCAATGTATTTAGCTTTTTCCCCGAAGCAATTGTAACAAATAGTAGTATAGAACAAGATAAGTTTTCTTTGTTTTTTATAAACAAGTACTTACAAGTGTTCCATCAGATCACTAAACCTATTGGTGAAGAGGTCTTAAAAACACCTCTATCAATATTTAAAGCTAATCATAATGATATTTATACGGCAAGAATGCTACTTTCTTACTTACATGATTACTATCATTACAAAGGAGTATTACCTTTAAATGTATTCTTTAAAGAAAAAAGTTCACTACTAGGAAGTTCATTTGAAGAAGTTAGAGTAGATATATCAGCATATTTGTATTTATTAAATAAGGACTCTTATATTGATAAACTAGCAAAAGAGATATTTCTTGTGGAAAGACTATTTCGTTATAGCTATGCTGATGATCCTGAAAAAAGTTTTGACTGTCTAACAAATTATATTTTATTTGAGTACCTTTTAAAGGCCAGAGCAATTACATTTAAAGATTTTAAAATTGAGTTGAATTTTATGAAAATCAAAGAAAATCTAAGTATATTATTAGATGATATTACAGACCTTGAAATACGTATTTTAAATTCGCCAAAAGATATAGTTCCAGATGTAATCAAAGAATGGTTCAGTGTTAACTTCGACTTTTACAGAAATTCAGAAATTGTCCCTACAGTATTTTCTAAATGGATTATAGAGTTTGGAATGGGATTAAATATTCCTCGTAATATAAGATATTTTAACAATAAGTTAATCGCAAAAAATGAAAAGAGAACTAACTTATATGAGTAAAATATATGGTCAATTTCAAGAACTCTTGCCTTTTAAAAATGAAAAAGCTGTACTCTTGTTTTCTGGTGGACTAGATAGTTTTTATACAGCTTATGAATTGAAAAAATACGATATGGATATACATGCTGTTTTAATTGATGTTGGCCAAAGCATTTCTGATGAAATTATGGAATTATCTCAAAAATTAGAATTAAAACTTCATATTATTGATGCTTCAGAAGATTTGTGTAATAGCTATATATCACATGGGATAATGGCCAAAGCTTTATATAACAACCATTTCCCTATTTCTTCTAGCTACACACGGCCGTTACTTGCTAAATTGGCATGTGAGTATGCCAAAGAAATTGGAGGATCACTAATTGTTCATAATTCAACACCATATCAGAATTCTGCTATGAGGTTTAACCTTTCTATAATGGCCAATTATCCAAATGTAAATATATTTTGTCCGGCTATAGGAGAATATACTACACGTGCAGATAAAGCGATGATATTGAAGAAAGAATTAGGTATCGATTTCCCTACTTCATCTAAATATTCTATTGACGAGAACTTATGGTGCAGAGTTATAGAGAATGATACTTTAGAGTATACTGAGTTAGAAATTAGAGATAACGTATTTGATTGGACAAATAAAATAGAAGAAAAAGAAACCCTATACCTAGATATAACATTCAAAAATGGTATTCCATCCAAGATTAATAATGATAAGAGGAGTTTAAAGGAGATAGTAATTTTATTAAATGATCTCTTATCGGATTATAAAATTGGAAGATATGCAGGTTTAGAAGATAGTTGTTTTGGTGTTAAAAATCCCGAAATTCGAGAAGCTCCTGCAGCAATGTTAATACATCAATCGCATTTATTATTAGAAGAAATGGTATTAACTAGAGATGAACTAAGAGTAAAGTCCTATATTGATAGAGAATGGACTAATCTAGTAGTAGGTGGAGGATGGTTTAGTCCTCTTAAGTCCTGTTTAGATGAAAGTATAAGAGCTTTTAATAAAAGTTTAAATGGGACTATCAAATGGAAAATTACAAAAGGAAATGTTTTTTGTATTGCTAAAACTGCAAGTAACAGCCTTAGTTTTTCGAATTTTGGGAACTTTATAGATGAATTTAAACCATATTCTATTAATAGTTTTTTTCAACAAAAGGCTCGGGAATTAAGGATCGGCATAGGAAAGGAAGGAGAGGAATATTATGATTAATTATTCTAGTAATTGGGAAATACATTTAACAGAGGAGGAGACGAAACAATTAAAACATTTAATTAATGAGCTTCCATCACTTGATATAACCAAAATGGATGATAAATTATTAAACGAATTAGATATTATTAAAAGTAAGTTACCTATACGTATTTTAAAAGAATTAGTTACCTTTAAAAGGTTTTCTAATTTATTTGGAACTTTAAAATTCTCTAATTTACCAACAGATCCCATTCTTCCGAATACACCAGTAAAGGGTCAGTTAAGTAAAGATAAACAAACGGCCATTAGTGAGTATATCCTATTTTTATTTATGCTTTGTTTAGGGGAACCGCTTGCATATGAAGATGAAAAACAGGGGTTATTGGTTCAAAATATTTGCCCGGTAAAAGGACAAGAAAAAAAGCAAGAGAATACAGGATCTGATATCTTAGAGTTCCATACTGAAGATGGGTTTCATCCATATAAACCTGACTTTTTAGCATTATACTGTGTAAAATCTGATAAAGAAGCTAAGGCAAAGACAATTACTTCCTCAATCCGAAAAGTTTTATTTAGCTTATCTAATGATGTAATAGAGATATTAAGAAAACCTTTATATAAAATTAATGCACCATCATCATTTTTAGAAAATGGGGATGAAGGCAGTTATCATACTACTATACCTGTGTTAAGTGGACCTTTACTAGATCCGGATATTTGCATGGATTTTTATCTAATGGAACCTCAAACACCTATGGCTAAGTGGGCGCTAGAATATTTGAAAAAGCAATTGTTAGAGAACTGTATACAAGTCGCTCTTAAACCAGGTGAATTATTAGTTGTGGATAATAAAAAAGCTATTCATGCTCGGACAGGTTTTACTCCAAAATATGATGGAAATGATCGGTGGTTACAGCGAATGTTTGCAGTAAGAAACATTAAGACGTCTGAATTATCAAGACATCCAGGGAAATTAGTATGCTCTCCGGTAAATGTTCTTTTTGAGATTAATGAAAACGAAAAGGAAGTTTTATGAGATGCTTAATGAAAGGTATAACTATTTGAGAAGAGGTATCAATTGTTATTGGAATAGTATGTCTTTGTTATTGGAGCAATTTGGTTTAGAGCCATTAATTTTAAAGCATTTAAATTTTGGATATGTATATAGTAATCCTAGTTTAGATATTACTTTTGAACTTGAGGCGGAACAGCCTAATAATCTTGGATGGTTGCAAAATTATATTAGTACTACTAAATCTAAGGTAGTTCCTCATAAATTAAGAGAGTTTCTTCATAATAATAATGAATCATTTTTATTATGCGTAGATGTTAAAGTTCTTTCAACTATGTATCCAACTTTCCCATCAGTTCATGATTATCATTACTTAAACATAGTAGGAGTAGAGAACGAAAATGTTCATGTTAAAGATCAATATTTTGGTTATCATGGTCAGATACCTATTGACTTAATTAATAATTCTATTCAACCTAAAAAGCTTAAACAAGCAGGCGAAGTTATTAAGTTAAATATAGAAACTGCACGAAAAATTAATTTTAATGATGAAATGATAAAATGTTTGAAATATGAGTTTTTATTGAAATTATCTCAGTATTTACAGGGGCATTTTCAATTCGAGGGTGTTAGTTATTATACAGGGACAACAGCAATTTCTAAACTATATATGGAGATAGATCAAGTATTTTCATATGCAATGAGTAGACAAGAAAGTATACAGGATAATTGGAATTTTTTAATTCGTAGATTTAATACTTGTTTTCTTTATAGTAGAGAAGGGATGCTATATTACTTAAATAAATATCACCATATAGTTTCTCCTGATACAGTGAAGTTGATTAGTTATTTAGATCATTCGCTTAGAATTACGCGGAAAATTTCTTTTATTATAATGCAGGCAAATTTAAAGAAAAAAGATCCACAACAAATTATCTCTTCCATTCAATTAAATTTAGAAGAGCTAATGTCTGTTGAGAAGGATATCCACAAGGAAATAGATACTATATATCAAAAATTAAACATAATGGGAGAAGTATTATAGACTGACTAGTACTCATAATATTAGTAATATATGAAAATAAAATAGAGGGTGAAATGAATGACTAATAAAACTGTTGAGCCGAAAATTCTTTATCTTAGTAGAGCAGATGTTCATAAGTTAGAAGAAAATAGTTCTGATATTTATATTAAGGGTGTAGAACGTGCATTAACCCTACACTCTCGTAAGGATTTTAGTCAACCTCTGAAACCATACTTAAAAACTAACAAAAAAGATGAACATATTGCTGATAGGATTATTGCTATGCCTGCACATTTAGGTGAGCCGTCTATCTCTGGTATTAAATGGATTGGAAGTAAGCATGATAATCCATCTTTGAGAAACATGGAACGGGCAAGTGCATTAATTGTTTTAAATGATCCTCAAACAAATTTCCCAATTGCTATTTTAGAGGGAAGTTCTATAAGTGCAATGAGAACAGCAGCTGTTTCTGTAGTTGCTACGAGACATTTAGCCAATAAAGACTTTAGAAATCTATCTATTGTTGGTTGTGGCTTGATTGCTAAAATGCATGTAATGTCTATGTTAGAAAATTTCAAAGGTATTAAGAATGTTGTACTATACGATGTGGAGTCATATAAAGCACAAGAATTAATGAAAAAGTTTCAGTCAAAATATAAAAATGTATCATTTCGAGTAGCTGATAAAGTTCAGGATGCTGTTGAAAAAGCAGAAGTATTAGTTACATGTACAGTAGCGAATAAGCCATATATTAAAGCAGAGTGGATTCAAAAAGGAACATTTATTAGTAATGTATCTATAATGGATTTAGAAAGTGAATTATTTATACAAGCGGATAAGGTAATTGTAGATGATTGGGATCAAGCAAATAGAGAAAAGAAAGTAATAAATCAATTGGTTTTAGAAGGTAAATTTTCCAAAGAGATGTTACATGCTGAATTAGGGGATATAATTACTGGATTAAAAGCAGGGAGAGAACATAAGGATGAATTAATTATCCTAAACCCCATGGGAATGGCTATTGAGGATATTTCATGTGCGTATGAGATTTATGAGAATGCCCTGAAAAATAACATTGGTAAATACTTGAATTTATATTGATTTGAAAATATTATAATTTTTTAGTCAGTGAGATGCTTTCGAGCATCTTTTTTTATTTTAACTGTTTTTTGAAAAAGATAGATTAGTATTATTCTTGATAATGTAATGAGATATAAGTGCATTTCAAAATTGTATTTGAACCACCCACTACTTAATGTTCTAACGGAATTTTTGAAATGGTAGATTTTTAAATATAGAAACTTAACTAGTTTATTTATAAATTATGTCTTTAATTTTCCATAAATAGTTTTATTTTTCATTTTCAAAATCAAATTAATTATTTTTTTATTATTTTTGTTATACTTAAGTCATGAAGRGGATGTATACTTTAAAAAATGAACATAGTCGTAATTTAATATATTGAGGGATAATATAAAAGAAATAAGGTATCAAGAATTTTTGATTATAATATTCTTTAGCAAATTGAAAAATAACAAGTAAATGGTAGTAAATTTAATAGGGGTATTCTGAAGTAGTTATTTAGATTAAGATCTTAAGGAGTTGTTTATAGTGTGGCAGGAAAAGGTATTAAAAGAACTTATAATTAAAATAATAGAAGCAGATAGAGAAAATTTAAAACTTATTTCAGCTTTAATGGATTTGGATATACACGTAGAAAATAAAGCCTTTTTTTCTAATTATAAAATCTTGAAAGAAATGATTGATTTAGAGTTCCTATTACAAACTATAGAGAGTTACGAAAAGGGAGAAATAATAGTACAACAGCTAGGAGATATTTTATATGAACATATAGAAAAAAATAAAGCTAATAAAGTATAAATATACTTATTGGAAATGAGCTGTTGTTGATGGGGAAGACAGCCCTCTATCAAGTAGGTAGGGGGAATATCTTTATATAATTTTTTTACGTGTAGTATGTTCACTATTAGCAATAATAATATTTGAATTTTTCATTTATTATTTCTAGTATTAATAAAGGATTAAAGTCACATTTAGTGAAGATTTATTTGGATTTCATTTATCAATAGTTCACCGAAAAAAGCACCTACAAAGATGCATTTTCTTTCGGTGATTTTTTTGTAAATGGTTATATGAAATTTGTACTTGAAATAACAAAATATCCCTTCAGGGTCATCTAGTAATGTTGCTCGCAATGTTTTAGATGTACAGAGATAATAAAGTTGTTTGAAAAACACCAGTCATGTTATTCAACAATCAGGCGCTATTTTTTGAATGAAACTTAGATTTTCAAACGACTTTATTGTTTAATTTTTAAGTACAGTGAAGTATCTGATATGAAAAATTAAATAACTTTATTGTCTTTTTACAATGGAGGAATCTCTTCAAAAACATATAGGCGATATTACGGTTGATATTCTTGTAAATAAAGCTGGAATCGAGCGGATTTTAACATTAGAAAAATCCACAGTAGGATCATCAATATTTCATCGTTTGTTGCACGTGTCGCATCGATAAGTGTTTTTGCTTACAGTATATCTAAGGGGGCAATTAATACACTCACTCATACTTTAGCACAACAAACGTGTTTACCGCGGTATTACGGTAAACGCCATTCTTCCTGGCATAATTAATATGGGAATAAAAGCTGCAACTTGGGAAATTAAGATGGATAGAAATATGATGCAGGTTTGTGGGCCTTTAATAGATGAGAAGAGCCTAAGGATATAGCTGATATTGTAGCTTTTCTTGCTTCATCAAACAGTCACTGGATAAATGGTGAATTAATCGATGCAAGTGGCGGATCTTGTTTAAAATAGCAATGCAAAAAGCCAGCTTATATTAAGCTGACTTTGAAACTCTATTATTCAAATAGCTTATCCATTAGATTTTGAATTTCACATCTTCTTTTATCTGTTTCATTCTTATCAATTGTATACGTATCATTTTCAATTATAAGAATGTCCCCTTCTTTTACATTAGAAGGAAGTTTGGATCTGGGTACATCAATTGTTATGTTATTGATTTCAATAACTGCTAATGCTCCTTCAAAGCGGTCAATAATACCTCTTTGCATCGTTATCTCTCCGTTCTTACAGAAATATTTGAACCATCACTATTAATAACTACAGTTCCATTTAAATCAGTTCTGTATACCTTTACAGACATTGAAGATAACTTGGATAACGTTTCTTGTGTAGGATGTCCATATCTGTTACCTGCGCCTGCACTAATAACAGCGATATTTGGTTTAACTGCATCTAAAAATGGCTGAGAAGAAGAAGTCTTGCTTCCATGATGACCTGGTTTTAATACATCAGATTTTAGGTTTGAACCATGTGCTGCAATCATATCTTTTTCGCTTTTTGCTTCAGCATCACCAGTAAATAAGAATGATTTGCTGCCGTGCGTTACTTTTAATACAGCACTCCATTCGTTTAAGTCATCACCATATTCTTTAACAGGGGCTAAGAATTGTACGCTTAAACCATTGATTGGTAAATTTAAACCGGATTTTGCTTCTTTAATTGTTAATCCTTTGTTGGCTACCGCAGTTAAAAAGTCTTTAAATGTTTGGGTAGTATGGCTTACTTTAGGTGCATAAACATTTTTTACGTTCATAGAATTTAGGACTTCATCTAATCCGCCTACATGATCAGCATCAGGGTGTGTAGAAATCATATAATCAATGGTTTGAAATCCTAGTTCTTTTAGATAATTTGCGACTACCTTACCTTTGCCATTGTTTCCTCCATCAATGAGGATTGTTTCTCCACTTGAAGATTTTATAAACGTTGCATCACCTTGTCCTACATCAATATAATGAACTTCTAAGTTTCCCTCTGGTTGAGGAAGGAGAAGACGGAAGCTTGGTTCTAATACGTGAGCTAAGGATGCAGCTGACTGCTCACGTGTTACTTTTACATCTGTACCAAATGTACCATCAGGGAAAGATTTAGCACTTGCAAGATTAGGAATAAATAATGCTGCAATCATTAGAAATACCGTTAGTAATAAACTGAGTTTTCTCAACAATATCGCCTCACTTTGTATATTTTTTAAACTTATTTAACTTTAGCATTTATTACCAATAATTCAAAGCCTAATAGAGTAATATATTTGGTTATACTAGTAATGGAAAATGAGAGGATTGAACTACCGCCTCTTCTAAACGAAGTGAAAGTGAGGGTAGTTCAATGGTCGTTTGCAATGTATGTAATGTTTAGGTAACTAAAGGAGTCTATGTTCTTTAGTGGACTCTTTTTTATCTAATGATAAGGCACTGGCAAATTGATAAGTCATTTTGTCACATGATAAGTTTACATAATGTTATTTCGGTAAACAAATTTATGTTTAATTGTGTAATTAATAAAGGAAAGAAATCTATCACAAAATCAGTGAATTTATTTTGTAGGTCTTTCATCATAAATATCTAAAACTATATATTTATGAATTTTTATAATATTTTTAGTCTACATTTAGTCCCAAATCATACGAATTTATAACAAAATACTATAATTTGATTAGTAATAGTAGTGAAAAAAACATTAAACATATCTAGGTAATATAGATAATGTTATTTTTTTTACAAAATTTGTTTAATAGTATGTATATCGTTATTATTCAATGTAACTAAAATAATTTAAAAGGAGATAGGAAGTTATGTTTAATGTAAAAACAAGGGGAAGAATAAAAAAAATTGCTATGATTTCTGCGGCCTGTACCATGATGTCAATGTATGGAGCACCAATTTCTAGTACAGAGGCAGCAATCCGATCTCATGCCCCATCAGTTTATGTAACACCACAAAATACTGCTGCTTCAGATATTATTAGCATAGACTGGTCTCCAGTCAAAACAGCACCTTATACATATTGGGCTGTACATAACTGGAATCAGGGGGGAGAGGGTGGTGGTTATGCAGGATTCCAACAACAAAGCGGATTTGATCAAACTGATAAACATACTCTTCACTTTGACTTTGGGATCCAATAGCATCAAACCAAGCAATAAAAGCTGAATATTTATCGCCGACTTCAGAAGCCAGTAGATTTGGTGGGGAAGGAACAGGTCTGAAGGTACAAACAACTTATAATTGGAAAGATAGTGAATGGTATCGAATGACTCTACGTTCTTGGCAAGAAGATGGCCATACAAAGTTTGGCCAGTGGATAAAAGATAATAAATTAAATCAATGGAAGTTAATTGCTATTATGGATCATCCAGTATTAAAATTTTGGGCTCTAGTTCCCGGTGTGTCTTCAGTAGAATTTGTATCAGTATATCCAAGGAATACAGTTAATTAAGATTTAGTAAAGAACTCAGTTGCTGAAAAGCACTGAGTTCTTTACTAATAATTTTATATTTTGAATTACTTTTGATAGCAATAATGGAATAGGGATGAGGTGCATTTGATTGAATAAATTTTTATTACCCTATGCATATTCAGTATT
Organism: Bacillus sp. 01N45; assembly: GCF_056399205.1. Lineage (NCBI taxonomy): Bacteria > Bacillati > Bacillota > Bacilli > Caryophanales > Bacillaceae > Bacillus > Bacillus sp. 01N45. The sequence continues at coordinate 40,885 of NZ_JBFTQW010000014.1, read as the reverse complement.
AAGTTTGTTGATTATTGTAAATATAATTCAGCAGTATAATTACGTACTTTTGAAGGAAAAATCTACATACAATATACTTACTGATATCTATGTTAATATGATCCAAGCAACATTAACTGTATGTATTTTTGGAGCCCCAATGGTTTTATTTGGCTGCATTCTAGGTGAACTATTGTTTAGGTGTATTATCTTATTAAATAAGTGTAAATTTATAATTTCTTTTATATTATATATTTTTTTAGGAACAGGATTGATTAGTATTTTTTTATATTTGGGATATCCAACTTCTTACGAATATCTAACTACTATGGATATAGCTCAATATATGTTAATGACTAGTATTTGTTCTGGTACATTTTTTGTGAGTAGGAATAGATATGAGAAAAACACATGACATTACAGTCATGTGTTTTTCTCATTGTAATTTGTATTTAATTTGTATTAACTTTATATTAACTTGTTTAGTATCCATGCATCATTTACACAAAGAAAAGACACCCTAAGGTGCCTTTCTCCGACTTGAACCACTTTAATTTTAATAATATAGTTCTAATTTAAAAAACTATAGGGATTTTTCCTGTGGGCTTTGTAAGTAGTTTTTACGAAATTATGAGTGGTTATATTTTTTTTCGAAATATTCTTTTTTAATTATTTTTAATTTATTTTCGTTTTTTGTTAATTCAAATATAAATAACGCTGTTTTCATGTTATTAGCAACATTTTCGTCATTAGATTGTTTAAGCTTTAATAAGTTTGAACCTTTTCCATAGTATAGTTCACCCAATAAGTATAAAGTATTTAGATTAATAGCTAATTGGATGCCCTTATCAATGTATTTTAGTGCCTCTTCGTATTGACATGTGTAACTTAAACATTTTGATAAATTATAAATGATTTTTAATTTAATTTCTCTATCTCTAGGAAAATCTAACTTGTTAAAATTAGTTAAACATCTTCTTAATATATTAATACTTTTTTTGTATTCTTTATTTTCTGCATGAAATATAGCCATTGTTTGCATAATATCTATTTCTCTCTCAGATAAAAAATCAATATTTGTTAAAGTTAGTTTTAATGCATTATTTAAAAGAGTTAAAGCCGATTTTATTGAGTTATTCACAAGATATATAGCAATTGCTTCATGCCATAGTAGAAATTGTTTATCTTCTTTTGTTTGAAAATTATTTAAGTTTTTTTCTTTTGTTACTATTTCATAAAGTTCTGTATATTGATGTTGTCTTATGCAATCCTTTATTACGTATTTTACATTTTCTATATATTTTAATTTTTTATTTTGAGTTAGTGCAAATATATTATTTGGATCAACACCAAGTCTTTCAGATAATTGATATAACAATATGCTAGATGGATAAATCACACCTTTTTCGATCTTGCTAATTTGGCTTTGTGAACATATTCCATGACATAATTCGGATTGAGATATATTTTTTTTAATTCGAAGTTCTTTAATGGTAATACCCAAATCGTTAAATTCCATTTTCTCCACCTACTATTTAGCGCTTTATTAGTATAGTATTCTCTAATCTTAATGTAATGTAAAATTAATTTAGTTGCAATTATTGTTTTTAAGGGCTTACCGTTTCTATAAGATGGAGAGGCTTTTTTCTACATAAAGAAAAGACACTCTAAGGTGCCTTCCTCCGACTTGAACCACTTTAATTTTAATAATATGTATTGGACTCCCATCCAAATATTATTTTATCATGTTAAGTAATGTTGTGCATTGAGAAATACGGTACATTTCTTTATTTAAACGTAAAAAGCCCTAGAGGGGACTAGGGCTTTTTGACAGAATGAAAATGATTCAAAAAAAGGACTTTTATAACGTAACATACGAATGTTTCATAAATGTATCGTAAAAGTGAACAAAATCTATATTTTAATTAAAAGTATCCATCTTCTTTAGCTGTAATTCCGAAACGTTTAGCAGCTATTTCAGCAACCTGAGGATCATGGACTTCAGGTATGTAGTTTTCATCGTTATTTGTTAGGATGTTATATTGTTGTTTCATAAAGTCGAATATGACCGTATAGCTTATTCCGTTACTTGCATATTGTCCGTTATTTTGCGATGTATTATTTGAATTAAGCGTATTATCCTTATTAGCGTACTCTCTTTCTTTCTTTTCTCTTTCTGTATTCATATCTGACTTATAATCGCTTTTTGTATACTTTTCAAAATCATTAATAATAAGTATGTCGTTAAAAATGTCCATAACATATATATCGTCGTCATAGAATACTTTGAGTTTCTGGTAACGGCATGAATTATTTTCACCGCAAGAAACAGAATTAAAAGATCACATTATCTTTTCAAATGTATTGTTCAAAACTTCATATTTTTCCATAGTTGATAAGTCGGAGAATCTTTCATCTACATGTATTTGGATGTTTACTGGCGTGGTATCGTCTTCCTTTTTATCAGCTTTATAATCGACTTTTTCAATATATGGGCCTAACGGACTATCTTCTAATTTTTCCTTAGTTTCATGTTCTACATATTTCATATTCGCTGAACAACCTGTGAATATAAGACATATAGCAGCCAATAATATCCCCATAAATCTCTTCTTCACACACATCACCCCTAATTTTATTTATGTCTGAGAACAAACTAAAAGCACTCTTTTGAGTGCTTCCCTCCAACTAAAATCATCTTAATTTTAATGCTATCCGTATTGAAAACTTGTTCAAATGTTATTTTTTTAAACTTTCTTCATACGCTTTTACTTCATCTAGTATGTTTGAAGATGAAAAGATTCGGTTGATTGAAAGCTTACCAGAGGCAGATACACTACTAATTATTTGGATTAAATTGTTGTCTCAAGCAGGTAGAACGAATGCCAATGGTTACATTTTCTTGAGTGAAAACATTCCTTTTACAGAAGAAATGCTTTCTACACTTTTTAATAGACCGATAGCAACTGTAAGACTGGCACTACAAACATTTAAACAGTTCGGAATGATTGATGTAACAGATGATCAGTACATATGCATCTCGAACTGGGAGAAGCATCAGAACATTGATGGATTAGAACGCGTAAAACAATTGAATGCAGAACGAAACAAAAAGTACCGCGAACGCAAGAAACAACAGCAATTAGCACTGGGAGATAAGGGTGAAGAAAGTGACGCTTGCGTGACGTCACGTGACGCAACAGATATAGAAGAAGATAAAGAATTAGATATAGATAAAGAAAAAGATAAAAAGAAGAAAGAAAAGCATTCCCGTCACAAGTTTGAAACCTGCGACACCAACGGGGCTAATTATCTATTTGAAAAAATTAAGGGTAATACCCCTAAACAAAAAGAACCTAACTTCGATTCTTGGGCTAACGACTTTAGATTAATGCGCGAAAAGGATAACCGTGAATTACAAGAGATTAAGGATGTTATTGATTGGTGCCAAGCTGATCCATTCTGGCAAGGAAACATTTTATCTCCTAAAAAGCTACGTGAAAAGTTCGACCAGTTAACAATCCAAATGAATTCTAAAAAAGGAACGAAAAGCAATGCAGAGAGCAGCGGCAGCAATACCAACCGATATAGCAAAAAAGGTGAATATGACTATGGATTCTGATGTGTGTGATACGCATGGCATGAATAAGATGAAGTTCGGTGGACAAGTTGTTTGCCCTCGCTGTTTCCTTGAAAACGATAGTAGGAAGCTTCAGCAACAGGAACAAGCGAAATACGATGCAGATAAGGCGAATGAGAAGAAATTCATGTTCCACCAACAAAGTATGATCGCTGATAGCAACATCAAGAAAGCTAATTTTGATAATTACCAACCTACTAGAGATGAAGGAGCAAAGAACCTTGAACTCTCAACGGTAATCGCAACTGATTATCTCAACGGGAAAGTGTTTAACACGATTATGGCCGGGAATTGCGGAGCAGGGAAAACACATCTTGCTTACGCTATAGCGGATCAGCTTGCTGGAGCAGGTAAGTCATTTGTCTTCGTCACAGTTGGTGAATTGCTACGGAAGATTAAAAGTACATTCAATAAAGATTCTACATTAACTGAGGATGCAATTATACGAAGTTTAGTAAGAGCAGAAGTATTGATAGTCGATGATTTGGGAGCAGAATTAGGCGCGTTAGATGCCAATACAAAAGCAACAAACTTCATTAACAGGGTATTATTCGATGTTTTCGATGGAAGGCAAGATAAATCCACTATCTTTACGACAAACCTTACAGGAGAGCGTTTAGAGGGCGCATACGATGAACGGATTGTATCACGTATCTTCAATAAATTCAGGGCGCTAGTTTTCAAAGATACAAAGGATTACAGAAGAAAAGCATTGCCATTTTAAAAGGGGGATTTGAGATGTGTGCGTGTAACGGAACGGGAGTAATTCATAACAGCATTGGAATGGGTATGTATCAGTTTGGACCATGTATTTGCGAAGCGGGGAATCGCAGTCCTGAAGAAGTGGATAGAAAGCGTCATGCTGTTATGGCGGAGTTAAGAGAGATTCATCAATTGCAACTGGAGGGGAATTGGGATGCCAAGACTTGGAACGGATTTGGAAAAGGAAAATTATATGATGGCGTTGCAGCAGAGGAAGTACATGAAGAAATCGCGTCGTAACTTGTATATCGCTTTAGAAGAGTGGGACCTGGTATTTGATGAGATCGAAGTGATTCGATTGCAAGAAATGTGGAAGGAAGGCAAAGGAATCCTTGAAATTGCAAAAGAGTTGGGAAGACATCAATTAGAAATTACCGCCTTGATTATGGATCAGGCAGATAAAAATATCATTAAATCGCGTCCGATGGGGCTGGGGGCATGAAACAACTAACACTAGAGGATGTTGTGAGAAGTTTCAATTACACAGCAACAAGTACCGTGGACAAATTTTTGAAGCGTAATAGCGTTATGACGTACTCAGTAGAGTTTTACGACAAAGACGAAAAGTGGAAGCTTCGTTGGTTTGAGGCAAAGTCCGAGAGCGAGGCTATAGAAATGGCTAAAAAGAAATACGAAAGGATACAAATCATTAATACTTATATTTCGGATAGAACTTTAGAGGAAATCATGAATTTGGATTAGGAGGCATAGCGCTATGACATGTAAAACAAAGTTAAGGATCGTTTTTGGAACTGTGGAAAGAGCACACAGCAAATGTGTACTCATAACAATCTCAATTATTTTAAGGACCATGATATATCATCAAGGGCTTTATAAATATAGCTATACATGCAGTAAAAGAGATACTTTGGATTGTATTTTTGTTTCCAGTTCATAATAATCACCTCTCATACAAATAGTTTAATTATATTATACAGTCATTAATTCGAATGTTAAGAAAACTTAATGTGAATTAAGGTAAATTTAAACAAAATAGTTATTTGAAAAAAAGACCTCTTACGGAAAGATAAGAGGTCATCAAGAAAATGTTGTATTTGAAACACATGATGTTTCACAAAGGAATTATAACATATATTCGTATATTAAGTGTATATAATATTAAGGGCATAATGAAGATAGCACGTGAATGTTTCATAAATGTATTAAAAAAGAGATTTTGTAAATCAAGGTAGTCAGCACAGTTAACTAAGGGCTTGTTGAAAAAAAGAAGCCCCGCAGAAAATGTTACTGGGCTTCATAAAATTGAGCTATGTCGTACTCACAAGAGATTTTAACATGGATTTAGTGGTGAATAAATCGGTAAATATGTCCAATTAATCTAGAGCTATTATCTTAAACAAAAACGCTATTTTCATAGCTGAGGGGAATGAATGATGGTTGTAGAAGCAAAAGTGAAATTTGAATTAGATGAAGAACAAAAATTACAGTTTCAGAATGTAAGAGAAAACGAAGGGCAGTTATCGATATTTGATATAGATGAAACAAAGATCAAGCTGTATGAAGTCTTGGAAGCTAATGGCTGCCATTACGAGATTAGGAGTTATTACCTACACAACGATTACATGGGTGAAGTTAAGTACTTCTTTATTAGAACTACAGATGACACAATTATTGACATGTGTTTAAGCCAGTTCCCTGAAGTGTTCGCTGTGTACAAGGGATTCACTGAAACGCAGATCAAGAAGATATACAGAGGGAGATTGCAATAATCCTATTTTATAAAAAAAGAGAAGCCCTTAATCAGGTCGCTCCTCTTACTGCCAATATACAATAACTATTCCATTATAATGTATGAGCGTAAAATATTTAATAATTATCTTCATGGTAAAAATTTCATTTTGTATGTATTTGAAATACGAAAAGAGCACTTAATAAAGTGCTCTCGTGACGAGATCATTCGTTTGTAAAGACTAACTTATTTCATATAGGAAGGAACACAGAATATTATATGTGTTTCTTGTCAATTGAGTGCTTTTTTACAAACAAAGAGCAGCTAGCAAAAGCTAACTGCTCAATACAAGGAGATACAGAGAAAACTAAATGGATTTTGGCATACAGCCTATCAACATTATGGACATAATATTGATTTTTATTCGAAGGATTTCATGTTTTATAAATCAGATTATGATAGTCGATATTCTCCATATTGACCAGAAAAGAACCAAGAATTCTAGGAAAATTCCAAGTATTCTTTTTCTAGTTTTTTGAAATTCTTTTACTAAATAGCCAATAGCACAAATTGCTAGAAGAATGAAAAGAATAAGTTCTAGTGTAACTGGCATTTAATCTACTCCTAATCCATTAATTAATTTAGTATATAACGATTATAAGATATTTTTGCGGTTAATGGTGAAAAATTAAACAAAACTATCTCTATATGTAAAAAGGACCTGTTGTCTCCAACAGGACCTTTCCTAAAATGGCAAAGAGTAACTCTTACCTTACTCTTTGTTCATATACTACAAGATTGTTAAAAGAAATCCAAGGCTCTTTATATTGAGAAATAAAGAAGAATCATTATAAATAATTTTATATTTTTTCATAAATAAAAGAGCAGCTAGCAAAAACTAACTGCTCGGCCGGTTCTTCAACAGGGGGAAAGGAGAAAGGCTAGGTACTTCATTAAATGAGTTCTGGCTATCGCCTATCTATATTATTGACGGAATATTGAGTTTTATTCAGTCGATTACGTTAAATGTTTGACGATATAGTCTTTTATTAGTAAAAAAGCTGCAAGGAGAAACATTACGTCAATTGAGAACCAAAACATATCTTTTTGAGGTTTCTTAAACTCTGATATTATCGAAAACATTAAAAATAAGGCAACGGCTATTACAATACAGAGTTTAATCATATCAGACATTTATAGCACTCCTAACATTTAATCTTTTTTATTATATAGCTATTTCCAATGTTGAGGAATTTAAAAAGTGTTTTATGAGAATTCAAACAAAATAATCCTTTTACGAAAAAAGGCCCCGTTGTCTCCAACAGGACCTTTCCTAAAATGGCAAAGAGTAACTCTTACCTTACTCTTCTGCTATATAATACATAAAATACGTATAGATGTGTAGAACAAGAAATTCCAATACAATTATTTATATATATAAATTAAGTGTTTTCCAGCAGGATTAAACATCAGGAATTAAATTACAAATGTTGATTTATCAATGAATATTAATGGTTTGATAGAAAGTGATGATTAATAAAGGAATATTATAATAAAAAAATATGAAATATTGCATATTCAATTAAAGTAGAAAGTGAGGAATAACAATGGGACAAGGAAACCGTGGTATAGCTTTTGAAAAGCTTATCAATCTAACTAATGAAATGTATCAAAGAGGGGGAGTGGCGCTTATAAACAAGCGTCCGACTCCTGTAAAGGTGGCTGTGTACTAAATGGATTCTATGAAGCTAAAAGTACAGTAGACTATGACGGTGTGTATAAGGGACGAGCTATAGCATTTGAAGCGAAGTCTACAGAGAATGCTACACGATTTGATTTAAAGAATATTGCGCAGCATCAGTTGGATTACCTGGAGAAAGCAGAGCAGATGGGAGTGATTTGTTTCTTCCTTATTGAATTTAGTAAGGATAAGTCGATATTCGTTGTACCACTATCAGTCATTCAATCTTATGTAAGGATGTCTCATCAACCTAGGGGTAAGAAGTCTATACCGAGGGCGGACTTTGATATTTATGGGTACTTAGTAGAACAGACGGAACGAGCGCCAGTGGATTACTTACAATATGTAGACGAAGCAGTAACTCCAGTTATGTTTGACGGCATGATTCAATTTGATCAGGACCATAAGAAGGTAGCAAATAACATTGAAGTAGCAAAAGAGAAGATGGCAAAGAAGAAACGTAAATTATTAATTGCTTAATGGATAACGGAACTATGCAGGGGGATGGTGGGGATACTCGCTATGCATGTTTCTCTTATTCAACAAAGAGATAGTAAAATTTCACGTACCTAATGTGAATGTAAAAACCAAAATTCGAAATAGGGAGATTCCCTCATGGAACAATTAACTTTATTACCAGCAATCGATGACAAGAAAGTGCAAAAGGAAGTAGTCAGCATCTTAAAGGAATACCGTGCATTAAAGATGCGATTCAATAATGAAGTGGAACAAGAAGGGATCAGTCTGTTTCCAGAGATACGAAATTCAAGAAGAGTAAGCGAATTAAAGGTGAAACAAATAGAGAAGACTTTAGAACATATCTTAGATGCGGATGAAAGAAACATCATCACTATGAAGTTCTTAGACAACAAACCAGTTAAAGATTCATTCGTACAAAACGAATTGATGATGAAAAACTCATACTTTTGTGAGAAGAAGAAGAGTGCAATTAAACTGATCGCTACTACATTAGGAATCATTTGAAAATGGCAGAGAAAAAGTAGAGAAATAGCATATTTTTTGGGGAGTTTTTGCAAATGAAAATAACGGTAAATTATATGTACAAGCCCTTTGACAACCGCATATCGAAGAGGATTAGTACACCTTAACGTATACCGCGGCAGGGTGGGCATGGGCGGTAAGAATCTCGCCATAAGGGTGGTAAGATTCCCTTAAATGATTAATAATGACATATTCCAGTGTGGTGGGTGTGAGATAACTCGCATTCGTCATGCTGTTTCTAATTTGTATTTATCAATCAGCTCGGAACGCGTCCTCTGGGTTGATAATAAATATAAGTCTATTACTCTTTAGTATGTCGGTCTTGAAAATGGAATGGGGGTGGTTGCTCATGATTGAGTGACACTTGCATTCTAAAAATCTAAAACAGTATACGTGATCTGGTGCATTAGTAATTATTCACGACTCTTATTAATGACCAAAACAAGGGCAAAGAGTTCCACTCTTTGTTTGAGCCAATACAGCGGAAATATTCCCTTTCCGTCCCCTTAGTGTATTGGTTCAAACAAGGCGTCGGAAGAAACACATACGTCTTGATATAAATCCTTTATAATTTGGCAACGGTCAGCTAAGGTCAGCGACAACCGATGTATTGACCAGGACGACAAATTCTCATAGGGAGGACTATTCTTAGTCTTCTCCCAGTCACCGAACGTAAAGTGCGTAGCTAATAAGAGCTAAAAAATTACATGATGCGGTGGCTTGGAGAAGGTTGCGAGTACTCAGCCTTGATCTAAGAGAAACTTTGCCATTTGTTTTCTCTCTTCCCCTTTAGGAGCTGTCACCTTTCGGTGATGGCTTTTTGTTTTGTAGGATATTCTTCTTTTCTGTCGAATAGATAGATTGGGAGAGGCGGGGGATAAGTAAATGAAAAAATTTATAATAAGTATAGAAGCAGTCGATGGTAAACAACACGAATTTGAAATTGAGCATAAAAAGACAGTAACAGTTGCTGCTATAGAAAATTCTATACAAGCAAGAGAAGCAAGATTCTTCAGATTTGGAGATCGTATGGTTAATTTGGACAATGTATTCTCTTTGGTGGTAAAGGAGAAGAAGGATTAAATACAAAAAAAGCATCCATAACGGGTGCTTTTTTCTTTGTTAGATAGAAATTACACATTAAACCAGTAAAACTTTGAATGAGACAAGCATATACTAATAACTGAACACGACGTATTCATTCTTTATAATCGTATCGGACGAGCACCTTTTAGGGCTCTTTTTTTTATTGCACATAAGGAATTCCCAAACATACAATATCGAGTCAATGCCAACCAACTTATTCCTTTTCCGAGAGCTATATATATTCCGCTATAAAGCTCTTTTATGTTGCGCCATTAGAACGGGCTGGGCATTGTCGTATATTTAATACTCAGAAGCTTAGGGCACTTTATAGTGTTCTTTTTTTATTGAACAAAATGGACATTTGGGTTAAAGGATATCTATATAAATAGGTAGAATCTAATTAGTTGGTTCACATTTTAATCCAAGGGGTACTAATTCGATGCGGCGTGAAAAGGATTTGTTGAAACAATGGAAGGCGGATCTGCAAGCTATTCAAGAAGAGAAAAGGCTGAAGAAGAAGGCTAAGAAAAAGAATAAGAAATATAGCATTCCTGGTAATACAGCTGACTTCATGAATGGCAAGAATACTTATCGTAAAGAGAATGGGGTATGGAACCAAAGAAATAAATAATGTGAGGAAATATGATTTTGATTAAGTGTATAGGAATTATCGTAGGCGCTACCGCAATCTGGGTGGCGTCTTGTTTGTTGTTAAGGAAAGATAAAGGAGAAATAAAAAAGAGAGCTAATGCTCTCTTTTTTAGATTTGGTAATTAATCGCAGATTGGTATTCCAAGTACTCTAAGAGCTAATGCTACTTGAAGAGAAATCTCCAATCTAGCAATTTCAATACCAGCTACTGAGAGAACTAAAAAAGGTTGTCCATTTACAAACACAACGCAACTATCCATGGTTACGCCTCCTTTCTAGCAATCTACTATAGTATATGCATTAAACGTTAATATGTAATAGTCGAATTAATTGATTTAATATAATTGATAGATTAACCTATTTAAACAAAACAATGGATGGTTTCAGCTATGATAAATATGTTAAGTTATTGGCTAAAATCCTTCGTGATCGTGGATTGTCAGTAGAAAAAGGATTATGGACTCACTACGATGTGACGAAATATCTGGGTGGTACAGGTCATGAAGATCCACTTAATTACTTAAAGTCTCATGGCGTTTCAGAAGCTCAATTTAGAGCAGACGTACAACGAGCATACAATAATTCTAATGTGGATATTTCTGTACCTGAAAAGCCATCTAAACCAGCAGAAGTTCCAACAGTTGTAACAGACGGAATCGCGTATATTGAAGGTTACAATGTTAACTTACGTAAAGGACCTGGTACAAGCTATTCTAAGGTTCGTCAGTTAAACAAACCAGAAGCTTATGTTGTATGGGCTGAAAAGGATGGTTGGTTAAATTTTGGCGGTGAGCAATGGATTAAAAATGATCCATCTTATGTGAAATTTAGTAAGAAAAGCACAGTGAATTCTTCTATTGTAGGGAAGCGTGTTGTTTCAAAGGTTAACAATCTACGATTCTACGATGCTCCATCTTGGCAGGATAAAGATGTTGCGGGTTCTGTAGATGCAGGATTAGGTTTCACAATTGATACAAAAATAAACGTCAATGGATCCCTACAATTTAAAGTACACAATAGCAAAGGGAAAACATACTATGTAACAGCAAATGAAGCCTATGTGTATGTGAAGTAATATGAACAAAAGACCGCCTATTACGGGCGGTCAATTTTTACTAATTATTTTTTAATGCTTGTTTTATCGTTTTAACTGTTTGTTCCAGCCATTCTAATGGTGTTACTTCTAACCCATCAAAATATATTCCATCTGCAGAATACCGTATGTATTCATTTTTTTCTGTATTACTATAATCGCTTTGAATAAATTCAGTTAGAAAAATAACAGCATCTTGCAAATACTCTTTTGATACCTCTTCTAGTAATTCTTGGAGCGCTTCTTCATAGAAAGTATCTTGGTGAAAAGTACCTGCTAGAAATTGAAATACCTCATCATCTTCGAGATTATCGAAATTGTCTTCTAATAACATAATCTTCCTCCTATTATCAAGATGGATATCCAGTTAAAATAAAACTTCCATTTCTATCCTTCTTAAGTACAATTTTTGCATTTGACATATCTTCAACTGTTATAGAACCTCTTATTACACCTCGTCCAATTATTTCAGTACCATGATAACGTAAAATTAAATTATTGTCTCTTGGACTATTTAACCAACTTTGAATGCGTGCTTGATTACGAGGGTTATTCAAGACGGTAGCCACTATTTTTTCAGCTGATGCCCTATCAGTAAAAGTAGATGCACCTGCTATTCTAGGATCACTTTGTATTCTTTGTAATAGTTCTTCATCCGTTTTTCCTACATGTCGTTCAAGTAAATGCCCACCTCTAGCTTCATGTGCAGCTAGTCCGCCTCCTGGAGTAAGTGAACTGCTATCACTGGGTTTCACAGTAGTGGTATTTTCTCCTTTAGCAAACTGATGGGTCGATAGCTTTTCTTCAGCTTGTCTAAAATCAGGTGTATCAAATACAGAGCGTATATTATTTCCACCAGCTAAAGCAAACTCATTGTGATTACGATTGAATAAGGATGCAGCGTCTTGCAAGCTTTGATTAGCAGTTCGTGAAATCTCAGCTAATTTTGTGCCAGGGTTCAACATTGCAATTTTATCCACGCCTTTTGTTCCTACGAATAGTTGTCCAACAGCCAATATAGTATGACCAGCCGCGCTTCCATACCATTCTGCACCACTATACGAGTCACCATTAGTAACATCACGATTCCAAGAATCAGAAATTGTTTGTTTTATCGCATTGAACGTCTCGACTGGGTGAGAAACGGCTTCAATCTTGTTATTAAATGTGTCAATTGGATGGATAACTGCATCTGCAAGTCCTAATAATTCATCACCTATAGCGTCGCCCATTCCCTTTTTTAAGTGATAGGGGACACCTAATCCAGCTTTTTCAAAAGCAGATTCGATTTCATCATCTATAGTGTCTTTTATTTTATTCACATCTTTATAAGCTGTATCGATACCATGTTTAAATTTATCATATAAAGACTCATCGGAATTTTTTACTTTACTAAGATCCTTATAAGTTTCTTTGAGGCCATGCCAAACTTTATCACGTAAAGATCCATCATTTTTCTCACTATTTAACGGACCACACAATGCTCCATCTTCAAGATTTTCGTCATATGAAGCATCTGCGGTACGGAATTTTTCGGCAATTCGTTTCAAATCCTCTTCCACTTTTATAATCGAATTGATAGATGTAAAAGCTTTTGGTCTCGCATCGTTGAAAATTTGAACGAATTGTTGATTAGAGGCACCAATCCATTGAAAACATAAACGATCTATTTCATTACATAGATTATTATGTATAGATTCTAATGCGATTCTGGTATTATTTGCACGATTAGCGACGTCTTCTAGTACTTCAGGTGTTACTTTGATTTAAACCATTTTTCCCCTCCCTTTCCCCAATTAAAATTATGAGACGAAAGAAAAAAATGTAAATATAGAAACTTTAGATTAGTATAATAATAATTATGCGAAATAAAGAGAATCCGCCCTATTAGATGATTTTTTTGTTTTACACCAATAATATCGATAAATTTCAACGTCATATTATTATAAAATGCATCCGTTGTAGCGTTATGCGGCTTGTTCATTATGGTAGGCAGCCAGGAACGGGGATTCTCGCTAATCAGTCGTGCGGGGATTGGTTATATTGTAGTCCAAATGATTCCGTTATTTATGAGGTTGCTTGTTGAAATCGCTAAAGCTATTTAATTCTATTAATGGGTTTATTATTGGAATAAAAATAAAAAAATTCCTTCTTTTACTAATCCTAAAATAGTTATATAATGATTGTTGGAATTATATTATTGACGTTTAAAATAAAGGGGAGAGAATAGCAATGAAAAAATTATTAATTTCAGGTGTATGTGCAGCAGTATTCGGTACAACTTTTTTTGCGAATAACTCTATGGCTGAAACATCGGGCACTATCACAAATCAGGGAATACAAGCAGCGAGCGCTCAAACTAGTAAATTTATAGATGTGCCCGATTGGCATTGGGCATATAATGAAATTAACTACATGGTTGACCACAATATAATGTTGGGATACCACAATGGTTATTTTGGATCTGTAGAAAAAATAACGCGTGAAGAATTAGCGGCATTCTTATATAGAACGGTGGAAATTCCCGATTATGATATGTCACAGCCGCTTCCTTTCAATGATATAAATGATTCAATGTTTAAAAAGGAAATTGCAGCAGGATATAAAAGTGGAATTTTCCTTTACGAATTTGATGGCCATTTTAACCCAAAAAGAATCGTAACTCGAGCAGAACTTGCTCAAACTTTCAAAAACGCTTTTTGGTTAAACAAGAAGTTTGATCATCAATTTAACGATACACAAGGACACTGGGCCAATGAAGCCGTAGAAATTTTATATAGTAATGGTATTACTGGTGGTGTAGGTAACAATAACTTTAATCCAGACGGTACAGTAACGCGTGAACAATTAGCGGTATTCCTATATAGAGCTATTCCAGTGTCCATCAAAGAACTACGAGATAACGCTAAGTAAAAATAATTAAAAGACTGACTCTTATGAGTCGGTTTTTTTATTTGCAGGAATTTATAAAACATCATGGAATACTGTCACTAGGAGGTGTTGTGACGTTATGACGGACGGAATTGTTTATTCTGCTAGTGAAGTATACAAACGACTAGGAATATCCGATAGCACCCTTAGAAAGTACATGGAAGTATTATCACGTGAAGGATTCGCAGTAAAGAAGGATAATCGTGGTAGACGTTAATACACAGACAGTGACATTATGGTGATTGAGAAATTAATTGATCTGAGCAAGCATGACGGTATGACGCTAGAGAAGGCAGCGAAGATGATTGCGCAGCAAATAGAAAAGGTTAATCCAGATTTGATTAAAGAAGAGCCAAAGGAAACAGACCTAATCCCATTCCATATTCAAGAACAACTCCAGCAACAGTATGGCGTTATGGCACAAGAAATGAAACAGGGTATGTTGGCAATGGAGAAGCGATTAAGTGACCGGGCGAAGCAGAGTAATGAAGAAATTAAAGCGAGCGTAGAAGCGCATAATGAGCGGGTGGAAAAACGATTGGAAGCAAGAGATGAGACACTTATGAAGACACTGCGTGAGATGCAGGAAACGAAGAGAATGATGCAAGAATTTCGGGATGAGGTTGCTGCAGCGAAAGAGAAGAAGCCGTGGTGGAAACTCTGGTGAGGGCAGGAGGATGCACCGCCGGTAGGAACGTATAAAAATAGAGTTATAGAAAAAGAAAGGGGGATCCCTTATGAGAGTAGGGATCCCCCTTTCTTGCTATCAATAATGAGACGTTATGTCAATTTAACATGAATACCATATATACCCAAAATTACATAACATATCGTTTCATTATAATGTTAAAATACAAAAAGGGGAGGTGTAAAATTATGAATAAACTTTTAGGTTTCTTGTTTGTTGCGGTTGGCATGTGCTTTCTCATGTTAACTTTGACAATGAAAGTTCAGAATATTGCATGGGCTGTAATGTTAGGAGTCAGCATTCTGTCTAATATAGCAGGGACAACTTTATTGTTCAGGTACATTAGTGAGTATAAGAAACAAGCATTTTAATTGTTTTTGCATTGTTGAAAAAAGCAAACTCCTCTCCATTCGGGGAGGAGTTTGCTCTAATATTAAAAATTAGCTTATTTACATAACTTTCGTTATCAGAAGTAAAATTTAACTCGAAAATAGCTAATTTTATCAATTGTTGAATGTCTGAAAAAAATCAAATCAATGATATTGTCGAGATCCTTTGGCAACTTCTTGCTGTGATGACTATCATAGTGACTTTTTCTCCAGCAACCACTATTAGTGGTTAATTACTATAAGGATTTATTTTTGAAATTTGCTATTTTTTAGAAAGTATGTTAATTTAAGAAAGACCTATTTTTGTTCGGTTTGAGATTAAGAATAAATTTTGTTTTTCGTCTAAGGTATTTGAGCAAGGGTAGTAACAATATGTGTGGATATCCACACTAGGAGGCAACAATTATGGAACAAGGTAAAGTAAAATGGTTTAATGCAGACAAAGGTTTTGGATTCATCGAGCGTGAAGGTGGAGAAGACGTATTCGTACATTTCTCAGCTATCCAAATCGACGGTTACAAATCTTTAGACGAAGGACAAAGTGTAACGTTTGAAGTAGAAAAAGGACAACGTGGCCTACAAGCTACTAATGTTCAAAAAGCTTAATATTAGCTGATGAAAGACCCTCTTGTAGGGTCTTTTTTTGATTTAGTTACAATATTCCGAATACAACTTTTTTAAGGGAATTTTGGGAAAATCCATAAATTAATGCTACTAAAAGATAGTGTTATGATTATCGATAAAGCGAATCAGGGTTCAGATAATATTATTCAATAAATTCAAGAAGGTAAATATTTAGTACAGCAGGATAAAGCTAACGTTGTGAATGATTTAACGAATTATAAAAATAGTATGACAGCCTATAAAAAGCAAATGTTGGAGTGGTTTGTAGATACTGCAGAAGCAGGAACAGATGCCATGATAATGTTTGTGGATATGACAACAGCTTACTCGCTCTCAATTAATAAGGTGTTTATCGAACCAGCGGAAAAATGGGTTGGCACATTACCAAAAGGTGAAATAGAAAAATTTGCAGTCGGTGTTCGCGACTATGGACAGAAAGTTACAGCTATGCATGAAGGGTTTAAAAGCAGATTACCTGAATATAAACAAATGGCTTCTGATTTACGTGTTGTAAATTAAAGTTTCCTTAAATTTGGTGATTCTGTACAGAAGGCTGGGGCATCACTTCATAAACAAGCAGTAATGGCTGATGGACTAATTAATAGTGTCTCAACGCATGTTGCAGAAGCCCAACAAGCATTTCCAACAATACATACAGATATTATGTCTGGATTAGATGCTGCCAATAACATTATGGACTCTGCTAATAAAATTGCGAGTTATAAAATTGATGTACCTGCAGCATCCAAAAACATTGGAAATATTGACTTGAGTAATGCACTACGTGATTTAGGTGCTGATCCATCTAGAGTATATGATCGTAAGAATGATGGAGATTTATCTTTCATATTGGGTATTACGCCTATAATTGGTACAGGAAAAGAAATTGGACAACTCATCAAAGGTGAAGACTTAGTAACAGGTCAAAAATACGGTCCAGAAGATTATGCGTGGGGTACACTGGCTGCCGTATCTGGTGGTACAACACGAGTTGTTGGTAAAGTTGTTGGAAAGATTGGTGACCTAGAAAAGAAAGCGAAAAATCTTGAAAAAGCAACACAAGGTACTTCAGGTATCGGATGGAGTATGCCAAGAGGTGGAGGGGTCATCAATGGTCGTAAATATTCTGAGCATGCTTTATAAAGAATGGCTCCCGATACAATCCAAGTACGCGCTGAATTAGAGGCGCGCGCGAAAAGTAGAGGGCTTGTACCTGGTACACAGAAATTTAAAGAATTTGTGGATCCTAGAGGTATTACACCTTCTGTAGTAGAGGATATAATCAAAAATGGGACAAAAAAAGCTGGAAATAAACCTGATTCATGGGAATATACTGGACGTGACGCTAGAGTCATTACTAATGGTAAAGGTGATGTAGTAACCGTTGTCCCTTATTAAGGATAAAAGGAGCCATCGCGATGGGAATTATTTATGATGAATTGGAATTATTAGAGATTTTCTGCAATGAACCTAAGGTTATAGATGCTGATGCAAGTATATATAGTTACAAATCGACAGATACGTTAGGATATACCTTGGAATTATTTATATCTGTTTATGAAAACTATGTAAGCCTTGAATTGACGCATGAGAACTTAAAATCACTTATTTACGATATTGTAGTGGTTAATGTAAATAAAATAAAAGCTTGGGAAAATACTTTGAAAGTTTACGATGAAAGTGAAAAACAACTATTACAAGTTGCTTTTAAACCAAATTTTTCATTACAGACTAAGTTTTAAAATAATAAAAAGGGTCATTTTCTTGATCCTTTTTATTTTATGTTTAAGACCTAGAACACCTTACATACCCTGAACATGATATAAAAAAGTGAGGCATAACCAAACTTCTTCTAACTCATTCGTCTGCATATTAAGTTATATTTACCGTAATAATGAAGTTTTATTACCAAGTGCTCCAAATAGGACTTGGTATGAAGCGAATATAAATTATATATCAGGGTATCGAGGAAATGATAGAATTATTTATTCCAGTGATGGATTATTGTATAAAACTTCTGATCATTATAAAACGTTTACAGAAGTAAAATAGGAAATAGAGGGATTAAATTTATGGAAATAGTAAAATTGGATGGAAGAAAATTCACTAGTAAAGAAGTATTGCACCAAACATTAAAAAAACAATTAGATTTCCCTAGTTTTTATGGGGAAAATGCAGATGCTTTGTGGGACTGTTTAACTGGATTTATAGGTCTTCCTATAACAATAGAATGGGAATTTTTCGAGAGTACTCAAAAAATGTTAGGACCTTATGCGGATTTAATTTTAAAAATATTTCAGGATGCACAAAATGAAATGCCAGGTAATTTCTATATTGTTGTAAAATAATTTAAAGGATCTTAGGTAAAAATAAAACCCGTGGAAATATTTAATTTCTACGGGTTTTATTTTATCAATTAGATTTTCTTTCATAGTGGCCCCTCATACCTCGAATCTGCTCGGTTCTCCAAGGGGGAACAAGGAGAAAATCTAATGTCATATATAGTATTGACGGAATATTTAGTTTTATTAGCAAGGAATGACGTTTAACTCAATGCATAGCCAATGATCAAAGTTAGTGTTAAAAACACTGATAATAAAAGTGTTAGTAGAACTGTCGCTATGCTTCTAAGCATAGCAACCCAATTATCTATTTTAGAAAATCCTTTCATACCAGCAAAAAAAGTTCCTATTGTTAAAACTAGTAAAAAAATAAAGGATGAATAGGTTGCGAATTCATAATAAACAATTTCGTTTCAGATGAGGCTATCGAACCAATTTCAAGATATAAGAGGAATAAACCAATGCAAATAAAAGAAAAAATAAAGGACCATAGATTAATGTTATGTTTCATTGCTTTCTCCTATGTAATTAAAATATTTACATTTGATTTTACTGGAAAATTAAAGAAAAAGATAGCGATTATAAATTGAAATGAATTTTTTAACAAAATAATCCTTTTACGAAGAAAGGGCAAAGAGTAACTCTTACCTTACTCTTCCGCTATATAATACACAAAACAAGTATAGATTTACAGAACAAGAAATTCCAGTATGATTATTTTAATATATAAAATTAACTTGTTATAACAGAAATAAACATCAGGAATTAAATTACAAATGTTGGTTTATTAATGAATTTCAATGATAGGATCGAAAGTGATAAATAATAAAGTAATATTATAATAATAAAATATGAAATATTGCATATTTTATTGAAGTAGAAATTTACAAGTAGGAAGCGAGGAATAACAATGGGACTAGGAAACCGTGGGATGGGATGGCATTTGAAATGCTTATCAATTTAGCAAACGAAATGTATCAAAGAGGGGGCGTGGCGCTTATCGACAAGTTTCCGACTCCTGTGAACGTGTTATTTTCGAATTTCCCCAAAAAAGTACGCTATTCTATGCAAATGACGTCCTAGGTGAAAACACCGCATATCATTTTAAGAAAAGGTATTTAGAAAACGAAAAATCAACTCATCCGGCTGACGCGCCATTTCCCCTTTACAAGGATTCTCTCACCACAGAACGATATAATTATCGAAGAGAATTATGAGCCTTACTTGACGAAACAAATGATAGGAAATTCATGATGAGATATACATATTCATTATTGAAATTAGTAATAATAAAATGTATTATTGAAAAGCACTATTTATAATTCAAGTAATCAAGGCTATGTATCCATAATAATTTGAACATTCAGAAATTATAATATTATCTAAAAATGAGGTGAGATTAATAGAAAAAGTACATATTAAATGGTATGGATTGTATAGTTTAAATGATTTTTATAGTAGAGAAGAAGCTTTTAAGAAGGGAATATTTGCAATCTCTAGAGTATATGCTAAAAATGAAACATTGATCTATATAGGAAAAACCAAAAGAAGCTTTATACAAAAGATAAGGGAACTTAATAAGGATTGGACTTTTGATGAAAGCGAATTAAAGATTACATTAGGAATAATAGAGTTTCCTAGTGGTGAAAGTTACTCTGAAAAAAAGGTAAAAGAGATAAAATCCCTTCTGATTTTACGACATACCCCAGTAGAAAACAACACATCTTTATTGTACCATAGAGGGCAGTTTAATTTAAAAATTATAAATAAGGGAAGAAGGGGCTTAATTGTTAAAAAGATTTCTACAGGAGATCTAATGTGGACGTAATTGGAATCATCTTTGAATAAAATTGAAGGTTTCTTACGAACAGGAGTTTATCAATTTTTCATGTATTAAAATATTTTTGAATAACATATGTCAGATGCTTGAATCAACACAAATTTTATTATGATATGAAATCTTGTATGGGAATTGTGATTTATTTCCATCGTTTAATAAAAATATTAAGAATTATAAGAATAATGCATAAAGATTAGAAGAGAAAATAAACTCGGGGGTTAAAAAAATGGGACAAGTAAGCAGGTTTCAAGAAAAACAACAAAATCGTCGTAAAAAGGTGGTTTTTAATATTGCATTTACTTTGGTATTAGTGACAGTTGGTATAGTGACATACCAGTTGTTTTCCCCTTCTGATACATCAAAGAAAGCAATTGCTCAAGAAAAGAAAGCAACAAAGATAGAAGAGAAGAAACGTAAAGAGAAAGAAGCAGCGCAGTTAGAAGAGAAGAAACGTAAAGAGAAAGAAGCAGTACAGTTAGAAGAGAAGGAACGTGAGGAGAAGGAAGCAGCGCAGTTAGAAGAGAAGGAACGTGAGGAGAAAGAAGCAGCGCAGTTAGAAGAGAAGGAACGTGAGGAGAAAGAAGCAGCACTGTTAGAAGAGAAACAAAAAGCAGAAAAATCGGTAAAAATGAACGGAAATGAAAATAAAGAGGGAGAAAAAACGGCATCTCAAGAAAAGGGTTCTCAAACTAATCCTTCTTGGAAGCCAATTGGTACAGTGCAAGGAGCAAAACCTGAAATGAAATTTAAAGAAGGAACAGTAGATTGGAGTGAGATGAAACAAGCAATTTCTTATGCTGTTGATGTTCCAGAGAGCCAATTGATTTTCGATTTTATTGGGAATAATGGTGATAATAAAGCCTACGGTAATGTACGAGATAAGCAAAGTAATAAAAAATATAAGGTTGATATTGATTGGGTAGAGAATCAGGGGTGGAAACCAGCATCTGTTCAAGTGGTGAAATAGATAATAGAAATGTAATTATGTGTTTAAAAGTTTACTTTTTTAAAAACTCCAAAAAGAGTCCGTATCAATCAGGACTCTTTTTGTTATGTTGACAGCATTAATTACTTGGACTCATTTGTTAGATCCTGATGTGGATCAACTTTGATAATCAATAAAGTCTCATCTCGTGTGAGCGTTCATCTATTAACCAAAGAACAACAAAAAAACGATTACAGGATTAAGTTGTACAAGAAAATAGAAAGGAAGGAAATATTCTCCTCGTAGTAAACGACTTAGTAGTATCGATCTTTATATGACCAACACTCCTGCACCTAGAGAAAACAATGAAAAGCTCAAGGAAAGAAAACAACAAAGATAGAAGGGAAACACAAAGCAGAAAAATCGGTAGCTACATGTGAATGATTTGAAAAATCTTCATTATAAATTTAGGCTAACTTCACATAGAGCACATATTAATATTTTATTATTTATATGTAATGTAAGAGTAAATAAAGTGAATTGTATTTCGTTCTGTTTTTAAAAATTTAAAATTCCTTTATTTTTATATAAAGGTTTTACATCGGAATTTTAAATATTTTGGAAATAGATCAAAATAAAAGGAGTTCATATAAAAGGGGAATGTCCTATGACAACATATACAAGTGAAATGAGAAAAAGTTTAGTTTCAGAAGAAGATGTAGATATTTTGAAAATTATGGCGCATCCAATCCGCTTACAAATTGTAAATGAATTAAGTACGAGAAAAACGTGTAATGTAACACAATTAACAGAATTACTGAATATTCCACAATCGACAGTTTCACAACATTTATCAAAAATGAAGGGTAAAGTGTTACGAGCTGAGCGAAAAGGTTTAGAAATTTATTATCATATTCATAATTTAAAAGCGAGTAAGATTGTAAGTGTTTTAGGATATATAAACTAATGAAGTATTTTCATATAAAATAGCCGCTGCTGGTGAGAAGGGGCTATTTTGTGTTGCTTTATGTATTTGCATTTGAAATTTTATAGTTTTTATGATTTACAATGGTTCGATCAAATTCAAAAGTACACCGCTTACTACAATCATATCCCATAATAATAGTTCCTCCTTTAGAGAGGGGATAAGTAATGGCATATACTTTAAATGATATTTGTATCGATGTGTGTCTTATAGTTACGTTTACTCCTAGTGGCGGGGTAGAATCAATTGTAAGTGGTGGAGAAGAGTGTGGATCTAGTCCTAGTATAGTGATTAATTCTGATGGCTCAATTACTATTACATTACCATTTGTAGCTTGTTATCGCTCGTATTAAATGCCGACTTAAGTGTTGGAGCATCATTAACAAGCTTGTCTTTTAAAACTTCTTAAGTGAGGTACTAATTTTATAATACCTAGATTAATAATATTGTTTACTTATAAATAGAGTACTTCATTAAAAATCATTTTTATTTCTGCTTTAATAGGGACAGAATTACATGTATTAATGGATTTTATTGCTATAAACGGATGGCTGAGTAAAGAGATATCAGAGTTATTATAGGTTTATTTTAATAAAATAGATAATTTAGGAAGACCACTTCCTTTATTGAAAGGGGTGGTCTTTTTTATGTTGAGGTTGTATTCTCGTAAACAGCTGTTGTAGTTTTCGAAAAGTGTTTGCTCAATTAAAGATATGAAATTTACCTGAATAGAGATTTTTCTCGGAATAGTTTGGAGTTTTATGCCCTTGTACAAGAACAAAAAGTTTGGATGAGTTTGAACTTAGCTAATTTTAGCCTGATAGGCATGTGTTACTCTCCCAGAATTGAATAATTAAATTGTATAATTGAAAAAGCGTAGAAAGATTTAATTTCTACGCTTTTTCTTATTGATAAAAATCAACTATTGTTCCAAATTTTTAATATAAGATTTTACAGCTTGCAATAAAAATTCTTCCTGTCCCATACCTGCATCCACTGCCATTTTCACTACTTTTTGCTTAAATTCATGATCTGCATGAAAAGTTAATGGCTCTACATTACTTTTAAAGTAAACTCCTTCTACATGTGGAAGGATCGTACCTGATTTCATATGAGAATGTAAGTATTTAATCTCTTCTTGAAATTGCAATGGATCAACTTGTAATACGAAAGGTTTAATTTCTAATTTAATAGTATCAGATGAAACACTTAATCGCATATTTGTGACACCTAGCTCTTTATAAAATACATTTATTAGATTATAAGTAATGGAATTAAATAGTTGAGGTTTTTTAAATGAAAAAGATAAATACCCTCGTTTTGTAATTACAGCTTGCTTACGGAAAGATTCAAAGGAGTAATCATGTTCTTTATAAGTGGATAGAGGGAAAATTTCTTCGTCTTCTGTAAGAATCTTGCCATCTGCTCCATTAATTTCTATTAATCTCGCTATTTTTCCGGTATGTTGATGTGTTAATAATTGATATAAATATATATCTTCGTCTTGAATCTTAGCAATGAATGTTTTTCGCTCTTTTGAGGTAGTTTTTTCATGAGTAAGTTGAAAAGTTTCAAGGTCATCTTTATCAATGATATATACTTCTTTTCCGCGCTTTTCAATCTTTGAAGCAGGTAGTTTTCCAGATTTGATATATGTAAAGACAGTAGATGGTGCTACATTCAGAATCTCAGCTGCTTCTTTTGTACTATAACCCTCAATCTCTTCGCTATTTTTTAAACGTTCAATATCCTCTAAATAGAAAATCTTACTACCGAATTGCTTCCAGTTATCTTTATATACACATTCTATTAATCCATCTTTTTCTTTCTTTAAAATTGTTTGTACCGTTACTCCTAATAAGTCGGCTGCCTCTTTTGTCGTTACAGTAGGTTTTGTAATGAACAATAAATCCTGTGTCATGAAAGGACACCTCCATAACTATTGTTTACTAGTATTTTAGATATGTATATATCATATCAGAATATGAGATATATTTAAAATGAGAAATAGAATTTATTAAAATTCTTATAAAATTTTCTAATTTAAAAGAATTTTAGATTTAATTTATATCTTAATGTAATTTTAAATTTATTTTCTTTGTAAAAGGTATTTAAAATCTAAGGTATTAACTATTAAATGACATCTATTTACTAATAATTTATAAAAAAATATAAATATAGGATAATAGAGAAGAATGTAGGATTCTTACAGAAAGAAAATGAATAATCATTTGTATAATGTATAGAAGTAAAATAAAATGATAAGTAAAGGTAATAAAGCGAATTATATTCATAATCTTCAATAGGAGGGGTGAATTCGAAATATGGATAAACAAAATAAAAAAGAGAATTTACCTATAACAAAGAATCAAAGTGAAGATATAGATACATATGTAGAAAATATAAGAGATATGGTTCCATTCCTGCATGATAGTCGTTATGTAGATAAGTTGGAAGAGAAGATGGAGGTTGCAGAAAAAGAGGGAAAGAGTAAATATACGTATTTAAGTGATTTGGAAGTCATTTATCATTTCGTACATTTACAAAAAGATATGGATGAGAAAAAGAATAGAAAAGAGGATACAAAAAAGAGTTATGTATCTGAAATCTTATCATTTTGTCAGTGCATGGTGCAGCATGCAGAGGAATTCGAATTGAATGGAGAAGAAGTGCAGCAAAATGATTCGTTATTGAAAACATTACAGCCTTGGCATATTCGTAAATATAATGCTTGGTTGAAGCAGGTAGAGAACGGTAGAAATGGGGATACGTACGCGGTCGCAACACTTGCAAAAAAATCAGTACTTATACGTTCTTTTTTAAAACACCTTCATGTATTTGCTTATATTGAAAGACCTCTTCATGAAGAACTGCAGCGCGCTAATGTAAATGAACAGGATCGGCCAAATCGGGACCTTTCTTATGAAGAAGTGATGAAAATTTTAGGGTTTTATAAAGAACAAGGGCATTTAGTAAACTATACAATTTTACTAGCTCTAGCAAGTACAGGTGCAAGAATTCAAGAATTGTGCACCGCGAGAGTGAAAGACTTACATTATGACGGAAAGTATTGGTTAAAAGTCACAGGAAAAGGGGATAAAGTACGTGAACTTTTCATTCCTGAGCATTTATTCCAATGTATTAACGAAATGAGACGGAGAAGAGGATTCCAAACTATATTGGATCGGGGAGATGAATGTCCTTTATTCGTAAATCAAAGAGGGAATTTTTATAATTCGAAAACGTTATCAAATCAGGTAACAGACATGATAAAAAAGACAAATTTAGATTTTCTAAAGTATCGTGAAAATCCTGTAACGGCACATACATTCCGTCATGCTTTTGCAATCATGGCAGTTGAACAAGGAAATGCGGATCTATATCATTTAATGCAAACGTTGGGCCACGAAAATATCCAAACGACAAAAATCTATTTAGAGAAGCATATGAAACGGAAGAATAATGTGGGTACTTCATTTGCGGATATGTTGGTGTAAAATTTCAATATGAAAAATTTCTTAATTATGTCTTTTTTACATAATTAAATACTCATTATTGAACGTTTGAGGAGGGTTAATTATAATAACACATTAAGAATGGCCAAGAAAAATCAATAAAGGTAGAGTCCTGGCGTTCATTTCGAGAAGAAATGAACGTATTAGGAATTCAGGATTCAGATATTTTTCAAGTTCAGTTAGTTGAATATGGGAAAGAGAGAACGAAAAAGAATTCTCCTAAAAATCTTAGAAAAAAATAGTCTACTTACGTATAAATATCATAATTAAGCACATGTTATATACAAATATAGTGGAGGTGCAATTATGAATATTCAAAGACACGAAAGTAATACAACTGAAATTCTTATTTCTGCTGCAGCAAGTGCTATTGAACAAATGAAGTATGAAATTGCCCGTGAATTAGGAGTTACACTAGGACCTGATACATCATCACGTGCAAATGGCTCTGTCGGTGGAGAAATTACAAAGCGCTTAGTTCGAATGGCTGAAGAGCAATTAACAGGACAATACAGATTACACTAAGATTAAAAAATAAAAGGAAAAAGGATCCCCTAAGATAAATCTTTTTCCTTTTATTCACAAAAATATAAAAATATTTTTGTGAAACTTAAAAATGACTACTCAGATTCATTTGTAAGAGTTTTTATTTGTTGTGATAATACCATAAGTACAGAAACTCATTAAACTCTTTAAAAGTAATCTGGAGGCTATTAAACGTTATTTCACCTAAGATCTCTATTTTTTTATTTTTAGGTGCAGTTTGCAAGAATTCATCTACAAATTCTAAAATTATAGCATAAGTTAAAAGACCGATCGGTAATAAATTTCCAAATAAAACAAAAATTCTTTTAGTTAAATTCTCTTTATTGAACTTTGAAACGAAGCTTAAAGGAACAGTAAATAAGGAAGCAAAAACCCTGAGTTTTCTACGTTAAGCAGAAAATTCAGGGCTTTATTTTAAAAAATCTATTTTTTAGCTCACACTTTTCTTTAATTTCATTTTCATCATTAAACAAGAGGTTATTTGATTTATCGTGCCGGCCCTGCTTTTTCATTTAAATAACATTATTTACAAAAGTTACCGTGATCGTTTAACATAATGTCTCATGATTGGTAGCGAAGAAAAAGACGAATCCTTATTCTCACAAGGGAATAAGGATTCGTCTTTTTTGTTCTATGGATCTATGCATTTTTTTATACATTTCTATTCTGGTGCGGTTTTAGGGTTCTTGTCTGTTATTGGATTAACCGAAAAACTGTATAAAATTTTGTGTACTCTTAGTGTGGTTTTACTCACTCCGGCTTCTTTCTGCCACACTATTAAAGTTAATTGCTTTAGAGCTCTTGGTTAGACGTTTTATAGCTTCCTCAACCTTAGCTATAGTTGCGTCTGTTTCCTTTTATCGTGTAGCTGCCTTAGTTGCTCTTTATGGTCGAAATTTGCTTAGCGTATGTTTTCGTTAAAATGTGGGTGGGATCCCTGTAAAAAAAGACACCTAACGGTGCCTTCCTCCGACTTGCCTTTTCTTAATTTTATTGTGTTATTATTATATAAGAAAAGAAGACATCGATTAAGATGTCTTCTTTTACTTGTACACTTGGTGTTAAGAAGGTATTGTATTGCTTAAAAACCATAAAAAATATAACAATCATCGAGTAATCTTATCATAGCATCAAAAAATCGGGTTTTTATATGTAATAATGCATATATATAGATTTATTTATATTTAATCTATATAGTTAAATTGTCTGTTATTTGTTTTAATTCATTTACTTATTTTATTTTTGAGTGCTCCAGCAATGGAGCCTTTTTTTATGCAATAAAACATTTTCTTTGCGTTATTTAGTTGATCTATATTAAATTTATCTTCTTAAATTATATCTATATTTTACTAAAACATTATATAGGTAACCAGTTTTTTCTAATAATCTAGTGAATTAATAATTTTAATATTATTTTTTAATCATCATAGAAAAATATATCATGCAATAAAGATTGAGAAAGCAAGAATTATAAAAATGTATAGTACCTTGGAAATAAAATATTTATTATTTTTATATCTAGATTATGTAATTTATTTTTCTAAAACTACCAAAAAAAGACTGCCAGTAATGGTGGTCTTTTTTTCATTGAAATGTACATAAAACATCAATGAGAACGTAATAGATATAATGTATAAAAGAAATGACACCCAAAGGTGCCTTCCTCCGACTTAAGTCATACGCTTTTTGGCGTTTATTCGCAATGCTTAGTAAGACATTAGTTTTCTAATTTAAAGCTGTAGTAAATATGCAGTACTATTAATCGTAACATACTGTCTATTAATGGGTTTATATGGAATGAATGTAATTATTTATGTTTAAATTTTCGGGATCATACATCTGGTGTAATATATTTGTTTGCCTATAGGAATTGTATAGATAACTAGTCTTGTTGTTGGTTTTGATTTATTTTAACATTTAGTTGTACAGTAAAATTATAGAAAAAGAGGATAGATTTACTATGAAATTAAAGAGAATTATTCCAACAAGTATCGCTTTTGCAGCATTGTTAACAATTGCACCGCTAGAATCATCAGCAGAAGAAAATATCAGTACCAAGAACTTTGAAGGTCAAACAACAATTCAGGGTGAAATATTTGAATTTGATGGGGTTCAGGTTAGTTCAGGAATGATTACACCAGAAGGGATCGCGCTAGCTTCAGGAGGAAAAAGAAACTGGAGTATTACTAACTATAGACCACTAGGTTTAACTTGGTATACTGTAGCTAAAGCGGATACCCAAAAGGCGCATGATAAATTAGGAGCAAGAGCAAGGTTATTTAAAAAGTCTGGTTCACTTTGGAAAAGTAATAGCAATACTCAAAAGAATACTAAAATAGTTTCAGCTACAGCAAAACCAGATAGTTATATAAATAATTTTAATGGTGCATATTCTATTGGTAACTTTACATTTGAAAAAAGTGGTTATGTACATGCATATCCTGAATTAAGGAAAAATTGGTAATATGAAAAAAATTTAATTCTAGCAGCGTGTACTTTAGTACTCGCTTATAATAAATTTATCAATGTTAAGGATGATTCTTCTAAAATCAATGAAGTTTCAACTTCTACAGATGATAGTGGGGCTGTTACAGAAATCGCATCCTATGATGAAAATCTAAATCCATTAAGTACTGAAAATAAGTTGAAAATAGAGGATGATCAGAGAAAGACGATTTAT
This sequence comes from Bacillus sp. 01N45, assembly GCF_056399205.1. Lineage (NCBI taxonomy): Bacteria > Bacillati > Bacillota > Bacilli > Caryophanales > Bacillaceae > Bacillus > Bacillus sp. 01N45. The sequence continues at coordinate 11,776 of NZ_JBFTQW010000014.1, read as the reverse complement.
TTTGAGATTTTTAATGGAATTAACTATGATAGAGATTTTAAGATTATTGTTTTACAAAACTTTATTCAATCGAAATTTCATGTTGATGATAGTGAAACATCTATTTCTAGTCATGATATAAATATTGGAGAAAATAAAAAAGAGAGAATTAAAGTTTCTGTTGATGTCGATAGTGAAAACGTGGATTTAACAGTTTTGTTTATTAAAGAGCCTAATGAAATAGTTAAAGGAATGGATTTCGATAAATTAACGTATTATGAGCCAGTTTATGCAAAAAGGTTTATTATTGAGAATGGTGATGAAAAGGTAGACGTAAATATAAAAAATCCAGATTTTTCATATAAGAGTGAGGTTGATGATACTCCTATATTTTTGAGTAAATCTTCAAAAGATAGAAAGATATTACCTTCAGTTCAAGAAAAAACTAAAGCTTATTTACATATAGGTAATCCTGATCCAACGGAAAATATGCGAGCGGCTATTATCGCTTTAAAAGATTGGAATCAAGTGAAGTTAAACGATGACAAGGTTTGGTTCGTAGAATCAAAAAATACAGGAACATTGGGATATAAAGTTGATGTTCCCAAAATTGAACATATAGAAGAAAATTTACAATTTATATTGTTCCCATATCCTTATGAAGATTGGGGAAAATATACAATGAACCCAATTGAATATACTTTTAGAACCGCCTTATTAAAATAGATGCTATATCAATAGCATCTATTTTAGCTTGTTGGTTTTAAATGAATTTTGATTTAAGGTATCTCATATGAGAATCAAATACGACAAATAAAAAGTATCCATTTTGAAAAAGAGAGAGTATATTTTGGTAGTTTGTAATGAAAATTAAGCCCATATACCGAAATAGGTGGTTTTTTTTATTTAAAGAGAAAAGACACCCTAAGGTGCCTTTCTCCGACTTGAACCACGTTCATTTAGTATAAACTTATCCGTATTATCCCTTTGTTATACATGTAAACACATCCTATAAAGCAGAATCGTCTATATACACCAGATTGTTAGTTTACAAAATACAAGAGATTTGAGATCAGTATTAGAGTGACGCCACACCTTCTGCAATGATTGATATGTTACGCCTTTCAAAAGAATCTGCTTTATAGAATGTATCCACAATTTATATTTTACTACATGTAATATTTATTTGGTGTAATTATTACGACTATGTATAATTGCATAAAGTTTATAAAAAAATGAGAGCATAATTTGGTATTGTGTAATAAAGATAAGCCCCACCTAAGGAAATAGGTGGGGCTTATCTTTATTACTATTTCAGTGCACAAAAGGGAATTTGTATTAAAATACTATCATATTTTTAAAGTTCTTATATTGAGAAATAAAGAAAAGACAACCCAAGGTACCTTCCTCCAACTTTCTTATCAATCGTTTTTTATGGTACCTGTTTACAATTTCTCTATATAGTGATATCACGTAATTAGGGGGGTGGGAATGCATCGTGATTTACTAAATCAAAATACGAATTCGGTCGTTACTGGACTATTAGAGAACACACCACATCGTGTTGTTAATAGATTAGGTGAACTGCTAAAAGAAAGGGGAATGTCACAGGGAGATTTAAGTCGCTTGACTGGTATTCGAGTAGCAACAATAAATGATTTTGCAAACATGAAGAAAACAAATGTGAACATGCTTCACCTTGTTCCAATCATGATTGCATTAAGAATTACAGATATGACTGAAATCTTTTATGTTGAGTTTCCTGACGAAGTGAAGGAAAGGTTTGCCGAAGATATGGAAGGTTACAAGGGCGGATTAACAGAAAAAATGATAAAAGAAGTTGAAGAGAATTCAAAAGAAATGTATGTACAAGAGAAATAATGGGGTGATTACCCCATTATTTTTTTATGAATAAAGAAAAGACACCCAAAGGTGCCTTTCTCCGAATTGAACCACTTTAATTTTAATAATATGTATTGGACTCCCATCCAAATATTATTTTACAACGTTAAGTTATTTTGTACATTGAGAAATCCGGTATACTTCTTTATTTAAACGTAAAAAGCCCTAGAGGGGCTAGGACTTTTTGACAGAATGAAAATGATTCAAAAAAAGGACTTGTATAACGTAACATACAAATGTTTCATAAATGTATCAAAAAAGTGAACAAAAACGTTATTTTAATTGTTGCAGCCCCTTGGAGGGCGCTCCAAGGGGCTAAGATTTAGGATTCGAGAATTTTCAAACTCTTGTTAATTACATAAGAACTCCCTAAGGAGTATATAGGGAATTTTAACACTTAACTAACAATTTTTACAACTGTATATTCGAATTAATATATAAATAAACTATTTATATAAAAAATGGCCCTTACTACTATGTAAGAGCCCCATGAACAAAGAAAAAGTCGTATATGACTCTATATAAGAATCACAATAACATTTTAACATCATAATATATAGTTATCTATACGTGATTGGCGTAGTAGAACTAACAAAATGTTATTTTATTTGAAAGGGGAATGGGGAAATGATTGAACAGGTTGAGATTGAAGGGCAGTTATCAATATTTGATATAGATGAAACAAAGATTAGGCTGTATGAAGTCTTGGAAGCTAATGGCTGCCATTACGAGATTAGGAGTTATTACCTACACAACGATTACATGAGTGAAGTTAAGTACTTCTTTATTAGAACTACAGATGACAAAATTATTGATATGTGTTTGAGTCAGTTCCCTGAAGTGTTTGCTGTGTACAAGGGATTCACTGAAACGCAGATCGAGAAGATATACAGAGGGAGATTGCAATAATGCTATTTTATAAAAAAGAGAAGCCCTTAATCAGGTCGCTCCTCTTACTGCCAATATACAATAACTATTCTATTATAATGCATGGGCGTAAAATATTTAATAATTATCTTCATGGTAAAAATTTCATTTTTTTAGAGGGGTGAGGTGATTAAGGATTGGCATTGAATACGGAATGTTTGTATTAAAAAAGAGCAGACTTTAGCCTATACATAAAAGTGCTCACATTGTTCTAAAGGAGGGAATATCTGAAATATAAATATGATTGAGAGGAGTGAAATAAAAATGGAAACTAGTACTTTTTTAGGGCTGTTCTGGGGATGGATGACGGTTATCGTATCGGGAATACTCTTCGTCCGTCCGTTGGTGCTACGTGACTTGAAAAAATTAGTGGTTGAAGACAGAGGATTTGGTATTATGTATGGTTTCCTATCGATTTTCCTAGGATTAGGTACTGTAATTCTACATAATGTATGGGGATTCAACTGGCAGGGGGTCCTAACGTTTATTGCATGGCTTGCATTATTAAAGGGAATTTACATAATTGTATATCCTGAACCTTCTAAGAAAACAAACTTTGAAGTAAGGGTACTATCTACACGTATAGCACTCGCTATCGTTGGCGCCTTGGCTTTATGGATGCTTATAGTAATCTATATAAAATAATCCTATTACGAAAAAAGTTCCCGTTGTCTCCAACAGGAACTTTCCTAAAATGGAAAAGAGTAGCTCTTACCTTACTCTTTGTTTATATACTATAAGATTGTTAATGAAAATCCAGGACTCTTTATATTGAGAAATAAAGAAGAATCATTATAAAAAATTTTATCTTTTTTCATAAATAAAAGAGCAGCTAGCAAAAACTAACTGCTCGGTTGATTAAATTTTGATAATCTAACATTCACATTTTCATTGTGAGACGAGTGAATTCTATTTTTAATTGAATTGGATCAGGTGGGAGTGTTGGTCCAATCGAACCCGGATTTAATGCAGCAGAAGATAAAAACTCGGCCAATATGATTCATCTCGAAAAATTCGTATTACTAATAGTAAATGTGGAAGTAGAGCGATGTGAAATGGACAAGCGGTTGTATATGTGAAATTTAATAAAATAGTTATTTGAAAAAAAGACCTCTTACGGAAAGATAAGTGGTCATCAAAAAAAATGTTGTATTTGAAACACGTGATGTTTCGTAAAGGGATTATAACATATATTTATATATTAAGTATATATAATATTAAGAAAGTAATGAAGATAACACATGAATGTTTCATAAATGTATTAAAAAAGTGATTTTGTAAATCAAGGTAGTCAGCACAGTTAACTAACGGCTTGTTGAAAAAAAAGAAGCCCTGTAGAAAATGTTACAGGGCTTCATAAGATTGAGCTATGTCGTACTCACAAGAGATTTTAACATGGGTTTAGCGGTGAATAAATCGGTAAATGTGTCCAATTAATCTGGAGCTATTATCTTAAGCGAAAACGCTATTTTCATAAAAAATTTCATTTTGTAACGACTATTTTATAAAGAAAGGAACACAGAATATTATATGTATTTCCTGTCAATTGAGTGCGTTTTTACAAATAAAAGAGCAGCCAGCAAAAGCTAACTGCTCAATACAAGGAGATACAGAGAAAACTAAATGGATTTTGGCATACAGCCTATCAACATTATGGACATAATATTGATTTTTATTCGAAGGAATTCATGTTTTACAAATTAGATTATGATAGTTGATATTCTCCAAATTGACCAGAAAAGAACCAAGAATTCTAGGAAAATTCCAAGTGTTCTTTTCCTAGTTTTTTGAAATTCTTTTACTAAATAGCCAACAGCACAAATTGCTAGAAGAATGAAAAGAATAAGTTCTAGTGTAACTGGCATTTGATCTACTCCTAATCCATTAATTAATTTAGTATATAACGATTATAAGATGTTTTTGTGGTTAATGGTGAAAAATTAAAAAAAACTATCTCTATATGTAAAAAGGCAAAGAGTAACTCTTACCTTACTCTTTGTTCATATACTACAATTTTCTGTACACAAGAGTCCCCAAAAAAGAGTTTGTTGGGACACGGCAAGAATTCGTTCTTTTTTGAGCCACTCATCATGAAGCTAAATAAAAAAATACATTGTCACATTCCTGTCACAATGTATTTGTATCATAGAAATGAAAATAAGGAGGTTTATAAATATGAATAAAAAAATGAAAAAGCTAGCTATTCCAATCTTGATGAGTTCAATATGTCTTACATTGCCATCCCTGAGTTATGCGCAACAAAAGGATTTTACAACAAAGGGACAAAACGTAGTTTCTCAATACAAAAATTTTACTTTTGATGTGAATCCTGAAACGGGTGAAATTTTTGTGGAAAAAGATGGTGTAAGAGAAAGTGCGTCCTTACCACTACCGAAGAAAAAAATAACAAATCTAATAAAAAAAGATGATTGTATATCTTGGAATTATCCAGATGACCAAATAGATGTGAAGATTGAAAAGAAAGAATCCTATTTAAGTATTAAGTTAAAATCTACTAAGTCTGAAGGAGCTAATGAATTTACATGGCCTAAAGTAAGTGCGGACAGCTATACGTTACCCTTATCGGAAGGGAAAAATATACCTAGCAATGACCCAAACTGGAAAGAATATTTAAAAGATCAAGACATGTCATTCGTAGAAAATTTTTCTATGAGATTCTTTGCATTGAATAAATCTAAATATTCCATCATGTATATAGCTGACAATATGTATAATGATAATATTCATTTCACTGCTGATTCCGATATACAGTTTAGTTTTACACATCAATATCCTTCTATTAATAAGCATAAAGAATATGGATTCAGATTGTATCTAACTGATAAAAACCCTGTCTCGATGGCAAACATTTATAAAAATTATATAAAAGAACAGGGAGAATTTAAGACACTAGAAGAAAAAGCAAAAACAAATCCGAACATTAAAAAATTATATGGTGCGCCTCATATTTATTTTTGGAACCACAGTGGGATTTCAGTAGAAAATATTAAGTGGGATACATTCACACAAAAAATGGATGAGACATTTACAAATTGGATTGCACAGTTGTTACAAGCAAATACGGAAGATGGCTCAAAAGATTTTGAAACTGTTATGCAAGATATAAAGAATCAAAAAGCTATCGATAAAAGCCAGCAAAAAGTAATAGTTAATGCGATAAATCAGGTATTAAAATTAGAACAACTTTATAATAAAGACATTTTCAGCAATCTAGATTCTGGAACAAATGAATTGTTGAAAAAAGGAATCCAAAACTTGAGTGAACAAGAACTATATACACTGAATAAAGGATTAATTAAGAGTAAGTTAACAGATGCAGTGGATGAAGTAAGCAGATGGGAACAGAAAGAAACAACAGATGTTTTAGTTGATATGAAGAAATCGAATGTTAAAAAAGCATGGGTAGGGTTACCTAATTGGGCTAATGGATTAATGAATCCTAAAATGGTAGAAGAAGCAAATAGAATGGGGTATTTAATCGGCCCTTATGATTCATACCACTCGATTCATGAAGTTGGAAGTAGAGATTGGAATACTGCTTCTTTTAAAGATAAAACTTTATATGAAAATGCAACAATATCTAATGAAAAAGGAGAAAAAATAGGAGGATTCTTAGGAAAAGGAAGAAAGTTAAATCCAACTTTATCCTTACCTAGTGTGAAAGAACGTGTAGATGATATTTTACAAAATAATATACCGTTTAATTCTTGGTTTGTCGATTGCGATGCTACAGGCGAAATTTATGATGATTATTCTCCAAATCATATTACTACTCAGGAACAAGATGTAAAAGCAAGATTGCAAAGAATGAAATCTATTAGCGAAGAAAAACACATGGTAGTCGGATCGGAAGGTGGGAATGACTTTGCTAGTAATATAATTGCCTTTGCGCATGGAATAGAAACACCCGGGATTTGGCCCGATTCTGATATGAGAGATAAAAAGAACCCATATTATGTAGGCGGATATAAACCCACTTCACCAGATGGTGCTATTCCAGAATCGAATGCCAAAACAATACCAATCAAACCTATTTATAAAAATATTCATAATAATCCTGTATATTCAATTCCGTTATATAAACTTGTATATAATGATTCAATTATTACGACTCACCAATGGTCATGGGGAAGTTTTAGAATTAAGGATGAGATAGGAAATAGAATGTTATCTGAAATGTTGTATAATGTACCACCTTTATATCATATTGATAAAAATGAATGGGAGAAAAGTAAATCCATCATTACCTCTTATTTGAAAGTATGGTCTCCATTTCATGAGAAAGCCGTAACAAAACCAATGACTAATTTTGAAGTATTGTCTGAAGATCGGCAAGTTCAAAGTACGACATTTGGAAAAAATATGAAGGTGATTGTGAATTTCTCAAACCAAGATTTTATATATAACAATGAGAATATAAAAGCAAAAACAGCTATAGTATATGATGGGAAGAAAAAGAGTATATTAGAAGTTCCTAAGTACTAAGATACATGACTTAGTTGTTGCTTTGAAATAAAGTCGTACTGTTTGCAAAAAAGTTATACCTTTTTACATCATTAAATAAAGCTGTCACGGTAAAACTCCTTCTCTACAGTTAGTTGTTTTGAGAAGGTAGCTCATTTTTTCGTTATGGGGTTTTTACTTTGCTTAAGTTGATGGGCGTGGGGTTCAGCCGAGATACGTGTGAAAATGGGTCATAGACTGGATTTCATTTCCACACCATGACCTTTTGCTGTTTTTATAGATATATAATGAAATTATAAATAAAACTAGCATATAAACATAAAATATGAGTTTATATTTCATAAGCAGACAATAAATACAAAATAAAAAAGAATCCATAATTTGCTGGATTCTTCTTTATTTATTTTTTACTTGCTAATCCATTTGGAGATAATCGGATAATAAAAATCTTTTCCTTGTAATACATATAAAATTCCTTTAAGGGGCCCGAAAACTAATAAAATAGTTAGGATTATATATAATGGGGCTGTCCACAATATCATTGACATATTACTTGCATTCATATCGAAATGGAACATAGAAAACATTAAAATCCTCATTACAAAAGTATTCCAAATCAATACAATAATCCAAGTGAATAGCTGATAAACAGCTGTTTCAATAGATATTATGCGAAGTTCTTTTGATTTGAATACGAAATAAAAAATGAACGATACATAAAAAATTGTAATGCTAAAAAAAGTGAGAATGATGAAAGATACTAAAGTAATAGTATGCATCATTAATTTTAGGTTTTTTTCTTGAGATAAGTTCACTTAAACGCCTCCTATTATTTTTTTGCGGAAATAGGTGGAGTCATAAATACTACGTCATTATCTTTTAACTGTACGCGAAAAATATATACAGGTTGAGAAAAACCTTTTGTATCATTGGCGTACTCTAAATTACACTCTGTAATGACTAATGTCTCACCTTCAAATTCTTCACCCGCCCCAAAAGGTCCCATAGGATAAATGTCTCCTTGTTTCAGTTTTTGAAATGCTTCTTTTGGAGAAATAATTTCGACGTCTCGCACCTTTTGACCTTCGGAATCATAAACAGGCATTTTTTTACCTTCTTTACTTAACTCCAGTGATGTTCTTATAGTGACATGAGACATATCTGTTTTTCCATAGGGATCAAATGGCATATTACCAAATACCTTCATTTGATACGAAATAATTATTCCAAGCGCGACGAAGCTTACTGCAGTGGGTAAGATTAAATATTTGACTATTTTTTTGTGTGATTCCTTTTTTTCGAAAAAAATAAGACCTATATTTACTATACAATACCCTAGCATCATTCCTATGGTATTATGAAGTAAATCGTCTAGTTCCGCACTTCCACGAAGTGTTATAAATTGGAGAGTTTCAATAAATAAAGACGTTGTAATTGAACTGATTAACATCCATTTTGCTTTTAAAAAAACTTCACTCAATAAAGGGAATAAAATTCCTAGCGGAAACAGCATACCGATATTAACAATGATATGAAAAAAAGAATTAAATGAAAATTGATTCCACGCTTGTTGATACTGGCTCAGTACATCGAAATCAATTGTTCTTACAAAGATATTCTCAGCTGAACGACCAAATGTGGTAGCTATTATTAAAAGGGAATAATAGCCTATTATTAATATAAGTAATATAACCTGTCGCTTGGTAAATTTCTTTTCTTGTTTATTAATAAAATTCATTTGGCACCTCTTTAGAATAATGTATATTTTCTCGGTTCTGTTGCAAGATTTCTTAACAAAGAAAAAGTCGAGTCAAATACAGTTAAATTTTATGCAACGCGATTTTACGAATCGAAGTTTCGACTAGTGTGCTGATAAATCTTGCATAGCCTAGGATTACTTTTCTAACAACTGGGCCCATATTTACAAATTGGAATTCTTATATTTACTAAACAAATAAGATTCCGTAAAATATTACACTTTCTTTTGAAACTTTGTTGTTCTTTGTTTCGCCCAATTGATACATTTCTTTTCGATTAAATGATACGATACTATAGAACAAAGTATTGTCATTGTAATACATAAGATAAGAAGGAAAAAGATAGGTATCTTTGTATACAAAATTTTAAAGAGTACCATCATGATTGGAAAATGACATAAATAAATACTATATGAAATTTCTCCTAAGTATACAAACACACTCTTATTTAAAATAGCTTTTATCTTTAAGTTATTCATAGCCACAATAATAAGAAAACTAACGCCAATTACCACACCCCAATCTTTTAATAGGAAAGCAGTATCACTACGTGAAATCAATAAAATTCCAGTAGAATATAAATATAGAAAGACCCCTAATGCGATAAGAAGTTTTCTGTTTAAGTTTTTCATACTTCTATATAAGCAAGTAATTTCTTTCTGATATTTAAAAAGTAACATTCCAATCATAAACATGGATGTGAAATGTAATGTATCGGCATAACCATTATAAAACCCCTCAGCTTTTCCAATATGGAACATATTAAGGAAAATACTAATTAAAGAAAAGCTCATGGCAAACAGTATCGTTTTCTTCCAACTCTTTTTATAAAACAGAAGGAATAACAAGGGAAACACGATAGATATACGCATTTCTTGAGCTAATGACCAGATAACCGGATTATAATTATCCGTAAAAAAGTTATTAAGAAGTACAAGGTGATTGATAATATCTAATTTAGTTATAGGCCCTTGCCACTTATCATAGAACCAATCTCGTAGTCCCGTAACTTCATATGATGAAAATAACATAAATAAAGCAAAGGTGATGAATATCCAGAAATAATAAGGGATATAGATTCGTACAAATCGCTTAATTAAATATCCCCAATAATTTGTTTTTGAATTATAAAGTGCCATAGATAGCACAAAACCACTGAGTACATAAAAAATGATTACAGCTTCCCCGCCAGCCCATAAAAACCTAAGAGGGGATAATTTAATAGAATTAGGCAACGATGGTAGCATCAAACAAAAATGTCCAATTACCACTGTAATAGCTGCTAATCCCCGTACAGAATCTAATTCTTTTATTCTCTTACTCATAAAGTCTTCTCCTTGTAAATTGTAGATTTTACTGTTAATAAAGGCCGCTATACTAGTGTAGTGGGAAAATTGTACATATATACGTATAGGATAGAAGGTACTATTAAAATAAAAAGTAGGGTAAACTTTAAATTTTTATTAAATTTTTGCACTCTTTTCTTTAGGTAATCTAACTTCAAATATTGTTCTTATCACATTACTTTTAGCAAAAATCACCCCATTATACTGTTCGACTATATTTTTAGGATTACAATTAATAGACAATCTAAGTAATAAATTTGTTCCACATTTACAAAAAAAGCAAACCAGTGTGCCCCGATTGAATATCGAAACACACTGATAACTTAGTCTTTTTCTTATTGTCTACTTGGGGTCACCATACATGCCCATCAACTTAAGAATTTAGAATTCCCCCAAAAATTATGAGTTTTTTGTTGCAAGTTGTCACAAATTTTCGTTTTTATGGTAGTTTTATTTTCTTAGCTTGATTGCGATGAGCGGTACCCCATAAAGGTCCCTGATACATAATTGATCTTCTGCCATTTGTAGAAAACAATCCACTTATACCATTTTAACAAGAAKAAATATCTCGTCCATGTTGTAATATTGGCTTACGTTAAGCTTGTGAAAAAAACATATTCATGTATAATACAATTGATGTATGATACATTAGTTGTAGGAGGGTGACCTATTTGAAAAGAGAAGATGCCTTAAAACTAAGAACAGATATTAAGAAAATGATTATAATAACTGGGGTTTTTGAATCTCAAAATTTGCCCAATGGACCATTTGAAAAACCTTTACCAACTTCTCAAATGATGGCGTTAGAGGAACTAGAGGTGGAAAAATTAACTGTTTGGCAACTATCCAATAAACTTAGATTAGAGACTTCAACTGTAAGTAGATTGGTAGATAAGTTAGTAAAAAAGGGGCTTATTTATCGTGAAGTAAATGAAAAAAATAGAAGAGAACTTTTTCTGCACCTCACAGAAAAAGGTCACATAACTGTTAATTSCTTAAGAGAGCAATCCATTACATTTTATCAAAGTATTCTCAATAATTTATCAGAATCAGAACAAAAAATAGTTGTGGATGGTTTTGAATTATTTATTGATTCTATTTCTAAGCCTTTTGATTAGAGTGAGGTAAATCATAACATTTGGAGGRTAAAATGAGTTTGGATTTCGAACGTCCTATTATTGAATTAAAAGAGAAATTTGATGAATTAAAGAAAATAATGTAGATTTATCGTCAGAAATTCATGTATTAGAAAAACGTTTAAATAAAATGCAAGATAAAATTTATTCTAATATTACACCTTTTCAACGAGTTCAAATTGCAAGGCTACGTAACCGGCCCACGACATTGGACTATATACCTTTATTGTTTACAAACTTTCTC
>NZ_JBFTQW010000013.1:0-132071 GCF_056399205.1 Bacillus sp. 01N45 | reverse complement strand
GTGCTGTTGGTGCTGTTGGTGCTGTTGGTGCTGTTGGTGCTGTTGGTGCTGTTGGTGCTGTTGGTGCTGTTGGTGCTGTTGGTGCTGTTGGTGCTGTTGGTGCTGTTGGTGCTGTTGGTGCTGTTGACCTTGATGACCGTGTTGACCTTGGTGTCCGTGTTGGCCTTGATGACCGTGTTGACCATGATGACCGTGTTGACCATGATGACCGTGTTGACCATGATGACCGTGCTGGCCTTGATGACCGTGTTGGCCTTGGTGACCATGATGACCGTGTTGACCTTGATGCGTTTGATAAAGAACAGCCTGTGGATATATATGATGGTGTCCGTGGTGATGTACTTGTTGTTGATGGCCGTGTTGACCTTGGTGATGATGATGACCGTGCTGACCTTGTTGGCCTTGGTGATGATGGTGTCCATGATGACTATGTTGACCTTGATGGTGGTGATGTACATGATGACCGTGTTGGCCTTGATGGTGATGATGTACATGATGACCGTGTTGGCCTTGATGGTGGTGATGTCCATGATGACCGTGTTGGCCTTGGTGGTGATGTACATGATGACCGTGAACACCTTGCGGATAACCACCTACTCCACCTGCTACAACACCTACTCCCGGTACCGGAAATCCTGTCTGCACTCCTCCAACGAAAGAAGGAAATGTAGTTGGTACTCCTACTGGAATTCCTGTCTGTACGCCAGCTACTGATGTCGGAAATCCTCCTGTTACTGTAGGCATTCCAGCCCCTGATGTCGAAAACCCTCCCATTAATGTAGGCATTCCAGTTTGCATGCCCGCTACCGATGTTGGAAATCCCCCTGCTCCTCCACCCATCCAGCTCGGAATTCCACCGTACCCTTGTTGGCCAGCTCCTCCCATTAACATCATTTGTGTATAACTGTCCGATTCGCCTCCGAAGAAGCCATGTGGTGCATTATTGTCCATCCCTTTCATTCCTTTCACCTCTTCTACTCAATTTAGCCTACCTTTTTTATCATATTTCCTATAGAAAAATAGGTGTTTGTCTGTATTGGAATTCCGCTCTTTTATTTGTACGTAGTGGAATAGTTGAAAATTTAGATGAAAGAGATCCTGAAATTATTTTCTACACAAAAAAGCTCAGAGCATAAATGCTCTGAGCTTTTATTTAGAATGAATTAGTTTGCAACAACGTTAACAAGTTTTCCAGGAACAACAATTACTTTACGAACTGTTTTCCCTTCAATTTGGTCTTGAATTGCTTCAAGTGCAAGTTGTTCCATTTCTTCTTTTGATGCGTCTTTACTCATTGTTAGTTTCGCGCGAACTTTGCCCATAACTTGAACAACGATTTCAACTTCATCTTCTACAAGTTTAGACTCATCAAATGTTGGCCAGCTTGCATATGTGATTGTTTCATTGTATCCAAGTTTGCTCCATAGCTCTTCCCCGATGTGAGGTGCAACTGGTGCAATCATTTTCACGAAACCTTCTACATATTCTTTCGGAAGTGTTTCAGCTTTATATGCATCGTTAATGAATACCATCATTTGAGAAATCGCTGTATTGAAGCGAAGTTCTGCATAGTCTTCTGTTACTTTCTTCACTGTTTGGTGGTAAGCTTTTTCAAGCTCTTTATTTGGTGCATCCGTAATTTTCTCACTTAATTCACCGTTATCTTGAATGAATAGACGCCATACGCGGTCTAGGAAACGACGAGCTCCGTCAAGACCATTTTCAGACCAAGCGATTGAAGCATCTAATGGTCCCATGAACATTTCATATAGACGAAGTGTATCTGCACCGTGGCTTGCTACGATATCATCAGGGTTTACAACGTTACCTTTTGATTTACTCATTTTCTCGTTGTTTTCACCTAGAATCATACCTTGGTTGAATAATTGTTGGAACGGCTCTTTCGTTGGAACTACACCGATATCGTATAATACTTTGTGCCAGAAACGAGCATATAGTAAGTGAAGTACAGCGTGCTCCGCTCCGCCGATATAAATATCAACTGGAAGCCATTGTTTTACTTTTTCAGGATCTACAAGTGCTTCGCTATTGTTTGGATCGATGTAACGTAGGTAATACCAGCAGCTACCAGCCCATTGTGGCATTGTGTTCGTTTCACGACGACCTTTTTTACCAGTTTCAGGATCAACAACGTTTACCCACTCGTCAATGTTAGCAAGTGGTGATTCACCTGTACCTGAAGGACGGATGTTTTCTGTTTTAGGAAGAACTAATGGTAATTCTTCTTCTTTCACAGCTGTCATTGTGCCATCTTCCCAGTGGATTACTGGAATTGGCTCACCCCAGTAACGTTGACGGCTGAATAACCAGTCACGTAGACGGTACGTTACTTTTTGATTTCCTGCGCTCGTTACTTCAAGCCATTCAATCATTTTTACGATTGCTTCTTCTTTATTTAAACCATCAAGGAATGCTGAGTTTACGTGCGCACCATCACCTGTGTATGCTTCTTTCGTAATGTCTCCGCCTTTTACAACTTCCTTCATTGGAAGATTGAACGTTGATGCGAATTCATAGTCACGCTCATCATGAGCGGGAACTGCCATTACAGCACCTGTTCCGTAAGTTGCAAGAACATAGTCAGCGATCCAGATTGGTAATTTCTCACCATTTACTGGGTTAACTGCGTAAGCACCAGTGAATACACCAGTTTTCTCTTTCGCAAGTTCTGTACGCTCTAGGTCACTCTTCATTTTAACAGAGTTAATGTAAGCTTCTACAGCTTCTTTTTGCTCTGCTGTTGTAATGTCAGCAACAAGCGCATGCTCTGGGGCAAGTACACAGTAGCTCGCACCAAATAGTGTATCAGGACGCGTTGTGAAAACTGTGAATTTCTCGTCTGTACCATCGATGTTGAAGTGTACTTCTGCACCTTCAGAACGACCAATCCAGTTACGTTGCATATCTTTTAAGCTTTCTGGCCAATCAAGCTCATCTAGATCTTCTAATAGACGATCTCCGTAAGCTGTAATTTTTAACATCCACTGTCTCATCGGACGACGCTCAACTGGATGTCCACCGCGCTCACTCTTACCGTCAATGATTTCTTCATTTGCAAGTACTGTACCAAGTGCTGGGCACCAGTTTACAGGTACTTCATCAACGTAAGCTAAACCTTTTTCAAATAGTTTTAGGAAGATCCATTGTGTCCACTTGTAGTAGTTTGGATCTGTTGTATTTACTTCACGATCCCAATCGTAAGAGAAGCCTAATGCTTTAATTTGATTACGGAACGTATTAATATTAAGCTCTGTAAATTCTGCCGGGCTGTTTCCAGTATCAAGTGCATATTGCTCTGCTGGAAGACCGAACGCATCCCATCCCATTGGATGAAGAACGTTATATCCTTGCATACGCTTCATACGAGATAAAATATCTGTCGCTGTATAACCTTCTGGATGTCCTACGTGTAGGCCTGCACCTGATGGATATGGGAACATATCTAGTGCATAAAATTTTGGTTTTTCTGTCTCATCTGGCGTACGGAATGTTTTATTCTCTTCCCAGTACCCTTGCCACTTCTTCTCAATATTTTGATGATTAAAGCTCATGAGATACCCTCCTTGAAATTCTATTTATTTTCACCGCCCAAAATACAAAAAACCTCTCATCCCTAGAAAGGGACGAGAGGTTATAGATTCCCGCGGTACCACCCTAAATTAATGTACAAATATACATTCGCTTAGATCCGTAACGTGGATTAACGGCAATTGCTACTACTAGTTTCACAACTGCAACTCAAAGGCGAGTTCATAACGAAACGTGGATTGACTTGCACCGACCGTCAACTCTCTAAACCAGCTTCTATTACTACTACTCCTTCTCACTGTTATTACAAATATAAGTTAATGTGAACTACCCACCACTTCGTATCTCTAAAGAGCTTACTTGAAGCTAAGGCTTCTCGGTTAATCGTTACTCTTCATAACTAACGAATTCGTCTTAGGACAGCCGAGCTATCTCCCTTGTTCCAAAGGTTGTTTTATTTAAATATATTCTAAAACATGTTACATGTTCCGTCAAACTAAACTGCAATTTTTTCTTCTACTGTTTCTTCTACTTTTACTCGTTTATCATACATGCTCGTTGCAATAATCGCTACTACAAGCATTACCATGATTGCTATAAACAATACTTCCATATTGTATAAATCAACAATTGCTCCGCCAACGACCGGTCCGAACATTTTCCCTACAGTCGCCGCGCTATTTACAACCCCTTGATAAAACCCTAACTTATCTTTTGGTGCAAGTATATTTGCAATGGTCGGAACTGCTGGCCATACGAATAACTCACCAATCGTTAACGTCACCATCGCAACGAGGAACATCGTAAATTGCTGCGCTTGACTTAACACAATAAATGACGCCGCAAAA
This sequence comes from Bacillus sp. 01N45, assembly GCF_056399205.1. Taxonomy (NCBI): domain Bacteria; kingdom Bacillati; phylum Bacillota; class Bacilli; order Caryophanales; family Bacillaceae; genus Bacillus; species Bacillus sp. 01N45. Next base: position 127,674 of record NZ_JBFTQW010000013.1, on the reverse strand, counting down.
ATGACGATTCCAATCATAATTTGTTGTTTTAAAGAACGCTTCATCCAGCGAATTAACATACTAACAAGTGGCTGCGCACAAACAATCATCGCTCCGTTTATCGTCCATAATAAACTATAATGGCGGAGGCTAATATCTAATTCCCGCATATGAGTCGCAATCGCCCCTTGCCACTGCACATATGTAACCCAGCATAAAGCATATGCTACACATACGATAAGAAGTGCTTTGAATCCAGGTGTAAGTGTCCAGCCTTTTTTCGTTTCGACTTCTTTTTGCACTCCTGGCTCTTTCTTGTCTTCCATACCACGGAATCCAATAAAAGCAATTAAGAAGAAAACAAAGTACAAAACAAAATTGGCTAAGAAAATATAATCAAAACGGTAAGATGCAACTAAACCACCGCACGCTGTTCCGATCGCAATACCAACGTTTTGCCCAACATACATCGCATTAAATGCTCGTCTTCCGCCCTCTGGCCAAACCGTACCGACCATCGCATACATCGATGGGAAGACCATTCCAGAACCAAAGCCGATTAATGCTAGCCACACAACATATAACGGCCAACCGTGGAAGAACACAAGGCCTAAAATCGATACAAGTGTAATGACAATCCCTACTAAAGTTGATTTATAACCGCCCCATTTATCAAACAAAACACCGCCGAGCAAGTTTCCGATTACACCAGTAAGCGAGTTGATCATTAATACCATTCCGGCCACAGATAAAGATTTTCCTAGGTGATCATGCAAATAAATTGTATTAAAAGGCCATAAAAAAGAAGCACCCGTGACATTAATAATCATCCCAGCTACTAATAGCCATACTTTCCTTGGCATAGTCTCCCCTCCTATTCTATTTTTTTCGTTCATCTATAACAGTAAAATTGTAGTCGTTTTTAAATAGGAAGGCAACTGATTAATAGTTGATGAAATTCAGATAATGGTTTTTCGGTAAATGAAATTATATGAATTGTCACTTGAAAATATATCAGCGATTTGGGGAATATATCAGCGAATCTCAAAATATATCGGCGATTCCCGAAATATATGAGCGATTATTAAAATATATCGACTTACCGACAAAAAACGACATCAACAACAATATATAAAAAAGGAAGACTACATAAAGTTCATGCAGTCTCCCCCTTATTTATACTATCCAACTTCTTTTTCTCGCTTCGCACGTTCTTTCGCACTCCATTTAAATATTTTATCTAGTAGAGAGTATATTCTCCCAGACTCCTTCGTTAATAGCGGTCCTAACGATGCTAATATTAAAACGTACAGTGCAGAGAACGGTTTAATCGTTGCCATTAAACCACCCGCAATGCCGATATTGGCTACAATAATGGAGAACTCTCCGCGTGATACAAGGGTTAAACCGATATTCGTAGAAGCCTTATGCGATAACCCGGCTTTACGTCCCGCCATCATTCCAGCTGTAAAATTACCGATGAGCGTAATGAAAACTGCTCCTAATGCCAACCACACTGCTCCTCCAAGTGAAAACGGATCTATACTTAAACCGAAACTGAAAAAGAATATGGCTCCAAAGAAGTCACGAAATGGAACGACGAGATGCTCAATCCGATCACTATGCTCTGTTTCAGAAAAGACGAGTCCTAACAATAATGCTCCAATTGCCTCAGCAACATGAATCGTTTCTGAAAATCCTGCTACAAAGAATAAAATGGCGAATATTACGATAATAAAAATTTCGTTTGACGAAATATCTAATACTTTATTTAGAAACGGCGTAGCTTTTCTAGCGATTACAAAGAATAGTAGCATATACCCTACCGCGATTAACACCGATGTAAGAGCACCTACAAATGATGTTGCACCACCGAGTACTAACCCTGAAACGACTGATAAATATACAGCTAAAAAGATATCATCAAACATAATGATTCCTAATATTAATTCAGTCTCTTTATTACCAGATCTTCTTAAATCAACAATTACTTTTGCAACAATTGCACTCGATGAGATTGTAATGATTCCAGCAATAATTAATGTTTCTAATAAGGGAAAACCCATAACATATCCATAAAGTAAACCCAATATGAAATTAAGCGATATATGAATACTACCCCCAAAAGCAATCGACTTTCCTGATTTAATTAATTTTTTTATTGAGAATTCTAAACCTAAGTAGAATAAGAGGAATATGACGCCAACACGGCCGAGGAAGGAAATAACTTCTCCGCTTTCAATAAACCTTAAATCGATAAGTCCTAAATCTGGGGCATGAGGCCCCACTAACATACCGAGTATAATGAGAAACGGAATAATCGAGAACTTTAACTTCGCAGCGAGGATAGCTGCAAAAGCTACTAATACTAACGCAGTTCCAACTTCAAAGATTAAAGTATCCATCGATTAGGAATCACCTCCTGCTGAAAGCAATTCATTAATAATTCTTTTCACTTCATGTCTTTCACCCGACAATACGAGCATATCGCCAGCTTCAATAATAGAATCTGGACCTGGATTAAAGAATTTCTTCATATTCTTTTTCAAAATAGCAATAATCGTTACGTTATATGTTTTTCTGACATGTAAGCTACCAATTGTTTGTTGTACTACTGGTGCATTATTCTCCACCTTAAACCATTCAATTGATAATCCTTCAAAAGCCATCTCAATTGTGTCTAGCGCTTGCGGCCTATATACCATTCCGCCTAATATAGCCGCAATTTGTCTCGCTTCAGAATCACGAAGAGAAATGCTTGAAATACTCTCATCATGATCCGCATCAAAATGATACATTTCTCTTCGGCCATCATCATGAATCACAATAACCATTTTTTCATTACCTTTTGTTATCACTTCAAATTTACATCCAATGCCAGGTAGTTCACTCTCTCTAATATTCATATTTTCCGCCTCCTAAAGTTTTTAGTTACGGCTCTTACAAATCTACATCAATCTCTGTTTTAAACTTCTCATCTTTTGAGATTCCTAAATACTTGAGCGTTTCTGATGGAGTTGCGTGATGAAAATGCTTTTGCAATAGCGCAATCGCTATTCCTCTTTTGTACGCATGAAATCCAAATGTTTTTCGCATTGAATTCGTTCCAATCTTTCCAACAATCCCAACCGCTTCAGCTGCGCTATGGATAACACGATATGCTTGTTGGCGTGAGATTGAATTTTTCGTTTTATTAGATTGAAATACGTAGTTTTCTCTTTGAGCATCAATAGATTGTGCGTACTCTAAAAGGGCTTCTTTTACTTTTGTATTTAAATAAATATCTTGTTTAAATTTTTCATCTTTCACAGGAAGAGAATAGAACTCTTTAACAGTTCCATCTTCATTCAATACCTCTTCAAATTTCATACTAAGTAGTTCAGTGATCTTTAATCCAGTGTTAATTCCAATAACAAATAAAAGATAATCTCGCTGCGAATGCTCTTTTAAATACTTTTTCATAGCCTCAATTTGGCTTATATCTTTTAATGCCTCTACAACTTCCATACATGTATCTCCTCATCTTATGAACGGTAATTTTCTCATTATCCTGTCCATTTTACCTTATCATGCTATGAGATTTCCATGTATTATCCATTATTTTCACAATATACTCTTACGACAATTTTTCATTTGGAAATTTATGATTGTACAAATACGGTGTGGGTAGAAAAAATAGGGGGAGTACAAGTTCAGCTTCTTTCTACAGATCGGATTACTCCTTTCATTTTCCGGTTGCTGATACTTTCATATTATGTTACTTATTTACATTATATTATATATTTCAGTAACATTAAAGTGTTTTTTCTGAAAATACAAAAAGCCGAGCACTTTCACTCGGCTTTTTACCTATTAATCTTCTTTTGGAAGAACAATTCCTTTATACAATTGAACTGTAATGAAGTAATAAATCGCATAAATAACTACGAAAATTACGATCGGTACCCAAATACGGAAGTAAGGATCCATTAAAATAAATCCGAAAATATTCATACCAACTAATACGTGAGCAATACCCACAATTGCCGGGAATAAGAATACTAAGAATAATTCTTTATAAATCGATTTCGTTAATAACTCACGGCGCACACCGATTTTACGAAGCATTTGATAACGCGTAATATCTTTTGATGCACCAGAAAGAATTTTAAACATTAAACAACTTGCCATCATTGCTAAGAACGCAATTCCGAGGAAGAATCCCATAAATACTGTTCCACTCGCAACGCCGTAGAATCCATTGTAAGATTGATATTTACTATCTAATCTTTCAGCTTTTACATTTTTATATTTAACTAGCTGCAACTCGTCAAGTTTTTTCCATTCTTTTGTGTATGCTACAAAATCGTCTGTTTTTCCAGTAACTACGATTCCTTCTTTACCATTTACAGTATCGTACATTTTCTGATCTACAATTTTAATTGCATGATCTTCATATAGATAAAATGGCTGAATTGTTCTGAAAGCCTCGTTCCATTCTTCTGGAAGTTCTTTAGCACTCGCATCTTTTTCATTCATTTCTCTAGAAACTGCACCTACTGGCAGTTCCTCTGAAACTTTCTTTATTTTTCCTAAATCCTTCATACTTTCCATCTGTTTTGTATCTTGTACGAAAGGAGGATTTTTCTCTAAATCTTCTTTTACATAATAAACGTATTTATTATCAACTTTGTAACGATATTCATTTTTCTCTTTAAATGTAATACCATCTAAAATATTCTTTTCTTCAGCTGTTGGGTTATGAATAACTGAATCATATATTACTAAACCATCAACCATTTTTATAACGTTATTTTTAAACGCCATACCACCTGAAATTGCACCCGCTCCAAGAGCAACTAACATCGCTACCGTTGCAAGTACTTTCGTTAAGCTATTAATACGGAAATTTAATTGTGCAAACGTAAAAGCATTAAGTCCTTTTTCACTACGTTTTTTATTACTCTTTAACTTTCTAATGATAACTGGGAGAAGTGATCCAAATAGCATGTAAGTACCAGTTGTTGTTGTAATTAATGCAATAAGGATTCCCATTTCTCTTAGTTTTGCCATATAAATCATTGATGCATAGCCAATTCCTAATAAAATAACAGCAAGGATTGCAACGACACCTGTCATTTTTCCTTTTACTGCAACACGCTCTGTTTGTGCATCTGCATGTACAAGTTGCAGTACAGAAATACGTGATAACTTAATACTGTTCATAATTGCTGATAATACAAATAGTGCAAAGAAGAAAATGCAAGTAACAGTCATAGATGGAAGATAAAATGCTTTATAGCCTTCACCAGCAAATTCTAATTGTTTCATTAATAACTGTCCGATACCTTCTGCAAGTCCTACACCAACTGTAATACCAATCGCAAGAGACGCAGCACCTAATACAATCGTTTCAATAAACATAAGCAATGTAACTTTATGTTTTTTTGCTCCTAACATCATGTACATACCAAACTCTTTTTGACGAAGAGATAATAAGAAAGAGTTCGCATATAAAATATAGAAGAACGTTATAATGGCTAGTAAAAATGAACCTGCCTGGAATACGAATCCAATTGATTGAATAACTGAGTTAGATTCAATAAACGCTTTATTAAGCGCTAACGTTTGGAACATATAAAAAATTGAGATAGACATGACAAGACCAACAAGTAAGACGATATAATCTTTCAGCTTACTCTTCAGCCCCGACATGGAAAGTTTAAATAACATACTGGAACCTCCTTTCTTACGCTTTTTGTGTACCTAAATCTGCAAGTACATCTAAAATTTCTTTGTAGAACTCTTCACGCGTACCACCGCGATGAATTTCTTTATATAGCTCACCATCTTGAATGAATAAAATACGCTGACAGTAACTTGCACTATACGGATCATGCGTAACCATCATAATCGATACACCTTGATCTTTATTTAAGTTTGTCATCGCATCAAGTAAACTCGTTGCATTTTTAGAATCAAGAGCTCCTGTTGGCTCGTCCCCTAAAATAATTGCTGGCTCATGCACAAGTGCACGCGCTGCTGCTGAACGCTGCTTTTGTCCACCAGATACTTCAGATGGATACTTTTGAAGAATTTCTGTAATCCCTAGCATATCCACTACTTTTTCTACTTTCGGTCCAATATTACGTGATGAAACACCTTGAAGGGAAAGTGGAAGTGCGATGTTTTCATAAATAGATAAGTTCTCTAATAAGTTAAAGTCTTGGAAGATAAATCCTAATTTTTGTGAACGGAAATCAGAAAGCTCACCTTGCTTCATTTTCGTAATATCCGTACCCGCAATTTCAACAACGCCGCCCGTTGCTTTATCAAGCGTTGAAATTACATTTAATAATGTCGTTTTACCAGAACCAGATGGTCCCATAATTCCAACAAACTCACCCTCTTGAATTGAGAATGAAACACCTTTTAACGCGTGTGATTGGTTCTCACCTTTTTTACCGTACACTTTTTGAACGTTTTTCACGTCTACAACTGGTTTCGTCATATATATCCTCCTACGCTTGTTTTTCCATTACCTATTTTGCGCCTTTTAGAAGAGAACTGCTATTTGTTAACATTACAATTACCTTACACTTTTGTAATATAAAAAAGGCGCGCGTGTAAGGTTCGTTTTTTTTAGATCAACCTCATTGGTAAATGCAATTTTATCAGCGATTCTCAAAGGAATATCGACTTACCGAAAAAAGATGACAATAAAAATAGACTGTTCCACAAAAGGAACAGCCCAATTCTCTCCTTATTTCTTTAAAGGTGTTACCGTCCAATACGTAATAACACGCCAAATCCATTCTAGTGGACCCATTTTAAAGATTTTCATCCAAATTACACTAAACACAATTTGAATAGCATAAATTGCGATACATACATATAACGTCTGCATGTATGTTAAGTTTCCTGCAAAGTTACATACACTACCAGCAATTAAAATCATTGCAGTTTGTCCGATATAATTCGTTAAAGCCATACGACCGTAGTATTTCAATGGTGCTAACAATGTTTGAACTGGTTTTAACTGAAGTAATAAAATTAATGCTCCTACATAGAAAGCTGAAATAATTGGTCCAACTGTAACACCAATTTTTAAGAATTGACCTGCAGCGTCCATTGTTCCATCTTCATTCATAATTATCATATTTACAAATGGATTAGCAGGAACGTGCCCATATTGATACCATAACGCTGCAACACTTAAAACAAACATAATGCCTGTAAAAATAGCGACTTGTTTGATTTTTGCTGAAAGGTTTTCAAACACTTTATACTGCCCTGCAGCAAGACCTAATAAAATTAAACCTAATGGTAATAATTCCTTAGCTGCCATAATACTAAAAGCTATCGTAAGAATAAGACCGAGTACTACATTCACTTCTTTTTTCGCTTTATAAAACGGTAAAACGACTAATCCACAAATTGCGTATAACGCTAGTGCTTCTCCAGGCTGAAACATTTGATGAATTAAACCAAAAATAAATAGTGCAACTACGCGGCGTAGAAATAGAACGTACCCATTCTTCCCTTTCGCAATTGCTCTTGTAATAAAGATGTAGAATCCTACTCCAAATAAGAATGAGAAAATCGAGAAGAAACGACCTTCTACAAATAAGTATAGAAACCTTTGATAACTGGCATCTACTGTATTAGGATCGGGTACCTTAATATTGAGTAGTGCAAGAATATTTACTAAAATAATCCCCAGTAATGCGAAGCCACGAATGTAATCTAACTCATCAATTCGTTTGTTTGTAATGTTGTTCCCCATAAAGCAACTCCTTGTCCAAAATTTAATCCTCCCTTACTCTACTGGAAAAGTAAGCTTACAACTATCGGCAAACCTTACAGAAATCTTACATTATTGTCATATAGCAAAATAAAACCAGGTCATATTGCGACCTGGTTTACTCTGATTGCTTTGATCTTTGAGGTTGTCCTTTTTTACTGTTGCGCTGTTTCACTTGAACAACTGGATCAAGTTCATTTGAAAACTCAGCGTTATGTCCATTTTGCGTTTTTTGCTCTGGATTATTTTGATCGGAACGTTTCGCCATTACATTCACTCCTTATTAGTGCGGTGTAATAATCATTTGATGTTGCAGTTGGCGAATTGCCATGCGTGCTCTATTTAACTGCTCACGTTGCTCATCATTCGCATGTTGCTGCATCGTTTGTAAATCGTTATATGCTTGTTCTAATTGTAACTGTGCATCTGAATACTCCATCGTATTATAATGCTCTTGTCTCATACCTTGGTCTAATTGTTCTTTCGCATATTCCACCGCTTGTTCCGCTTGTGTAATATACGATTCAAGTGATTGACGCTCTGCCATAATTGTCCCTCCTTGCTTCAATTCCCCTTTAGTGTGTCCCTTCCATCTCTACCTTATGAGTATGTTATAATGGATTTTGTTTCATTTTGACTCGGCTTAGGAGGGAAAGTAATGAAGGTTCAAAACCCTTTTCCATATACAAACGACAATAAACGTTATCATACATGGAATTACCATTTACGAAATGAATTTGGTGAAAAAATCTTTAAAGTTTCATTAGATGCTGGCTTCGATTGCCCGAACCGTGACGGTACAGTTGCTTACGGTGGTTGTACATTTTGTAGTGCTGCCGGATCTGGTGACTTCGCTGGTGATCGCCGCGATGATGTTATAACGCAATATCATGAAATGAAAGAAAAAATGCGCTCAAAGTGGAAAGACGGAAAATGTATCGCTTATTTCCAAGCGTACACAAATACACATGCACCACTTGAAGTGTTAAAAGAAAAATTCGAACCGCTTCTAGCAGAAAAAGACGTTGTCGGTCTTTCTATCGCCACTCGTCCAGATTGCTTACCGGACGATGTCGTTGAATATTTAGCGGACTTAAATAAACGCACATACCTTTGGGTTGAACTCGGTTTACAAACTGTTCACGAACGAACTGCAAACCTTATTAATCGCGCTCATGATTACCCATCTTACGTGGAAGGTGTAAATAAATTACGTAAGCATGGCATTAGAGTTTGCTCTCATATTATTAACGGTCTTCCACTTGAAGATTACGACATGATGATGGAAACAGCTCGTGAAGTAGCGAAGCTTGATGTACAAGGAATTAAAATTCATTTACTTCATTTATTAAAAGGAACGCCAATGGTGAAGCAATATGAAAAAGGACAACTAGAATTCCTTTCTCTTGAAGATTACGTAAGTCTCGTTGTTGACCAACTTGAAATGATTCCAGAAGACGTAATTGTGCACCGTATCACAGGTGACGGTCCGCCTGACTTAATGATTGGTCCAATGTGGAGCTTAAATAAATGGGAAGTATTAAATTCCATCGATGCAGAATTTGTACGCCGCGGAAGCTGGCAAGGAAAATATGCAAATGAGGAGAAACAACAATGAAATTAGAACGTGTATTACCGTTTGCTCGCACACTACTGCAAACGGCAGTAAAAGAAGGCGATTACGCTGTAGATGCAACGCTCGGCAATGGACATGACACATGCTTCCTAGCTGAAATCGTTGGAGATAACGGAAAAGTATTTGGATTTGATATTCAAAAAGAAGCAATTGAAAGCTCTACTATCCGTCTAAAAGAAAAAGAGCTTTTTGAACGTACTGTTTTAGTTCACGATAGTCACGATACGCTTCTATCCGTACTACCAGAAGATGCAAAAGGAAAAGTAACAGGCGCTATCTTCAACTTAGGTTACCTTCCTGGTGGTGACAAGCATATCGTTACAAAACCGAACTCAACACTCTCGGCAATTGAACAATTACTAGAAGTAATGGCACCTGAAGGAATCATCGTCCTTGTCATTTACCACGGACACCCAGAAGGACAAGTAGAACGCGACGCTGTTCTCAAATTTGCAGAAGAACTCGACCAAAAACAAGCTCACGTACTACGATACGGCTTCATTAACCAGCAAAATAACCCACCATTTATTGTGGCGATTGAGAAGCGATAAAATATATCAACGATTTTTTCGATATATCGACGATTCGACAAAACATAACAAAAAAAGACGTGCACTCATTGCACGTCTTTTTCTTATTCTCCTATATAATGGATATATACACTATTTGAAGAAAGAAGGATAGAACTTTGCTAGTAGAACTAAGGGGAATTCAAAAGAAGTACGGCAAATCACTTATACTAGACAACATCGATTTATCCATTCCAGAAGGAGAGGCACTCGCTATTATTGGCGGKAACGGGACTGGAAAAAGTACTCTACTCAAAATAATTGCAGGATTTATTTCACCTACAACAGGGACACTTCAAAGAAAAGAACATATACAAATTGGCTATGTACCTGAACATTTTCCTGAAGGGATTCGTTTTACATTAGAGGATTATTTATATCATCTCGGCCACATCCACGGCTTATCAACAAAATATTTAAAAGATAAAATTCCGATGCTTCTTGAATCTTTTCATTTACATCATGCAAGGCATTCCGTTTTACGAAACTTTTCAAAAGGTATGAAACAAAAAACTGGCATTATGCAAGCATTGCTTACAGACGTCCATTTATTAATTTTAGATGAACCTCTTTCTGGACTTGATCCTAACTCTCAGCAAGAATTAGAACATATTTTACTCTCATTAAAACAACAAGGCATATCTATACTCTTCACATGTCATGAAAAACAACTACTAGAAAACTTCGCCGATAGAATTGTGACGTTAGCAAATCATACAATCACAGAAGATATCTCTGTGCAAAAAGTGGCAGAACAAGTCTATATTGAAGCAATCGTTCACGAAACGTTTTCAGCGATAGAACTACGGAAACAATTAGGTTTTATACACGTTACACACAATTCAAATCAAAACCTTATTCAATTACAAATCGAAAAAGAATATACAAACGAAATGCTTCAGTTTTTATTACATAAAAAAGCATCTATCACACTGCTACAACCTAACTTTTAAATCGAAAGAAGGTTTATTATGTTTGCTCTTATTCGTTATCACTTTCTCGACTATACAAAATCGTATAAGTACGTCCCTCCTATTGCGATGTACTTTGTGAGCTTACTTTTTGTATATACATATAAGCCGACTCCTATTGTACCGACATACTTAGAAACAGCTCTCGCCCTTTATTTATTATCTGCCTGGATTACAATCACAATTTTTCATACGGAAGATCCTGTACAAGAACAAATTACTATTTCTCACACAAATAATATTTCCGCACTATATGTGGGTAAATATATTACCGCTCTTCTCATTTGTACTGTGCTATCTTTTATATCCGTAATCTATCCAATGATTTTGCAAATGTTTAATGAAAAAATGACAGTTTCTTTATTCCTAGTCGGATTTCTCGCTCATATGTCTTTCTCTATACTAGGAATTTCAATTGCAACTTTATTTACTAGAAATATGATTCCAAAAGCAAGCACAGCTTGGCTTAGCCTGATATTTATATTACTTATAACAATCGCCTCAATCCGGTTTAAAAAAGAGTTACTATGGTTTTTACCACCTGTCGAAAGCTTTCTAATGCTTGGACAATACAAATTTAATATACTTACTCACACGCTATGGCTCACAGCTTGGGCTATCGTATATTCATTTTTATTACTTACTTTATTTCTTTTTGTCCTTCGTAAAAAACGTTTTTAATTACATATTAAAGGAGACAAACCAATGATCGGAATACTAGCAGGAATGGGACCAAAATCAACTGGGCCATTCGTTGATACAGTTGTAGCAGGGTGCCAAACTATATACGGAGCAAAGCATGATATGGACTTTCCTCATATGATGATTTATTCTTGTCCGACACCGTTTTATATGGATCGGCCTATTGATCATGAGGCGATGAAAAAAGCAATTATTGAAGGGGCACAAAAACTTGAAAGTATTGGCGTAGACTTTATCGCTATGCCCTGCAATACAGCGCATCTTTATTTTGAAGAATTACAGCATTCTCTTTCTATCCCGATTTTAAATATAGTCGATGAGACGTTACAAGCAATTCCTGAAAGTACAAAAAGAGTCGCGCTTCTCGCAACAGAAGCGACAATTCAAGCTGGTATTTATCAAGACGGTATTGCAAAACGGAATATAGAATACATTCATCATGGAAAATGGCAAGAAATGATTAATCAAACTATTTCTTGTATTAAAGGCGGAGAAATTGAAAAAGCCCGCGAATTGTGGCATACGCTCGTTTTACAATTGAGAAATGAAGTAGATACCGCAATTATCGCATGTACCGATTTAAATGTTGTGGCGGATGAGGATTTTGTTGATTCCTCTCAATGTCTTGCTGAGGCGGTTGTTAGGATGTATCTATCAAATACAAAGAAATCTTCATAAACATAGAAAACCTCCCCAAAACTTTTAACATTTTTCACAATTCCTTCAAAATATCCACACTTAATCTCGCTATATTAAAATGAGGAATTTATTCATATAGGGAAGGTTAGGGGAACTGAAAGTATGAAAGTAAATCGTTCGCTTCATTACATTTTTTGGCGTTGGCATTTTTATGCTGGGCTTTTTATTACACCGCTTCTTATTACGTTGTCACTGAGCGGAATTGGGTATTTATTTCGGGAAGAAGTTGAAGATTTCATCTATAAAGATTTATATTTTGGGAAGAGCGCCCAAACGGAATCTATTTCGATGTCTGATTCTATTTCCTTAACAGAGAAAAAATATCCACATTATAGTGTGGCGAAAATTAGTGAGTTTAATGGGGATTATAATACGAGGCTTACTATTGCAAATGAATATACAGGGCAACAAAAATATGTGTATTTAGATAGCAATAATCAAATTATTGGAGATCAAAATGCAAGTGAAACGTTTGCCAATATAATGCGGGAATTACATAGTTCTCTTTTAGTTGGTGGCACTGTCGTCAACTATACTGTAGAGCTTGCGGCATGCTGGACAATCTTTTTAATTGTGACTGGATTGTATATGAGTATACGCCAGTTCAAAAACACACCGGCATCCACTAAGCGAGAAAAAGCAAAACGACGTCATTCTATTATCGGTATTATATTTACAATTCCACTCGTTTTGTTAGTCGCATCTGGATTGCCATGGTCAGGATTTATGGGTAACCAAATTTATAAAATCGCATCGTCGAATGAATCGATTGGATATCCCAAGTTGTATATGGCACCGCCTGAATCAAAGGTAAAAGAATTGCCGTGGGCAACAAGAAAAGAAGCTCCTCCTGAATCGAATTCAAATGAGCCAAAAACAATTTCTGTCGATGAATTACAAAAAGGAATTGAAATAAAAAAGCCATACGTTATCTCACTACCAACTGATCCGAAAGGTGTATTCACCGTTTCGAAATCGAGCGGTTCTGGTATTACGGGCATGGATGTGGCACCAAATGAAGAAATAACAGCTTACTTTGATCAATATAGCGGAAAACTCATTTCAAAAACGGACTATCGTGATTATGGCTTATTTGCACAATGGTTCACTTACGGTATCCCGCTTCACGAAGGTCATTTATTCGGATGGCCAAATAAAATATTATGCTTACTAACGACATTATCTTTATTACTTCTTATTTATTACGGAGTAAAAATGTGGTTTGCAAGAAAGCCGAAAGGAAAATTAGCAGCACCGCCAAAACAAAGAGATAAGAAAAGCATAATCGTTTTCTTTATCATGATGGTTATACTAGGCGCTGTCATGCCTTTATTCGGACTATCTGTTTTAGTTATTTTCGCAATTGAACTTCTCATATATGTATTTGCAAAAATACGATCATAATAAAAAGCATTTGTACTCCCGTGTACAAATGCTTTTTATTTACTATTTTCTTTTTTTCTACTACTTATTAAAAAGATAATATCTAATATGATAATCAATGCGATGATAATTTGAGCCACATAATCCATTGTAGTAGGACCACCCGCTTTATTCATCATCATATACATTCCAGTTACAAATGAAATGGAAAGTAGCATGAGTAACGTTACTTCAATATTTTCATATAGCTTTTGAAACAATCGCTTCATTTCCACCACCAGCATTTACCATATTATAACAAAAAACCACTCTACATGAGTGGTTTTTTTCATCACTGCGCCATTTTCTTTCGGTACATCTTCCCGTTCCAATAGAAGAATCGTGAAGTAAGCCCTCCGTATTTTACAATGCGCCGTGCCATTTTGTTCATATTCTTTTGTGCTGATACTTTTTGATCTGATAAATAAATACCAAGTAACCCTCGGCTTATGAGACGATGAAACTTCGCATGAGGTAAATCACCAATGCTCTTCTCTGCTTCTTCTACAAAATGTTTCATACGATCTAATATCGCTTGCTCGTTTTCATAATAACTACAGAAATTCAAATCCCCGCCGGCGCGGTCTTCTTCTTGATCGATGAAATAATCAAGTAAAATGTGAAGTCCTTGTACGTATGGGAAGTATCCTTGTCTAATTTTCGCAATATCTTCATCATGTAATTCATCATGAAATGCATATGCTACAAGACAGAAGATTCCAAGTGTAGAACCGGCACATGCTGAAAATTCAAACCAGCTCATTTCAGGTAAATTTTCTTTATGTGCTTCAAACCATTTTTGTAAGCGTGGTTCTCTTTCTTCTAACTTCACGTGTTTATGAATTTGCAAATCACAATAATAACAAGCAAGTTCATGAAGAACAGGAGCAATTTTGTCATAGTGCTTCGTTTTCTTTAAAACATCTTGGCATGTTTCAACAAGTTCATCTAAATAACCACCATCGTCTTGATCATCACGATAGCGATAATAATTACCGCCACCTTCTACTTCAGGTGATAATGCCATTAACATAGATTCATGCAGTGCGGCAAAATCATTCGGATCAAGTGATGTACTGCGGTCACATAAATTATCTAAATAATCGCTGATTGTTTGATACGCTACGATAAAACGAATGCATTCCTCTCGGTGCTCATTTGCTAACAGTGCTAAAATACCACCGCCTTCGCAATGAAACGTTTTATTCTCAATACTCGCGATTGCCTGACTATGAAGCTCATCATTCGGAATATGGTAGGCACGCTCTTTCCACACCGCTAGCTCATGGTGTACTACCGGAAACACATCACGGTATACTTTCGCCATGAGCGTTATGGGATTACTCGGTACGTTCACTTCTTCCTTCATCTCCTCTATTCGATGTACAAATAATTTACTTATTTGTTTGTTTCTATTATGTTATTGATGCGTATTTCAGTAAATGACTGAATATAATTCAAAATTTCATCACGCTCATACTCATTTAATAACTCGTGATAACAATTCGGCCATTCTTTAAAAGCCTTATCACTTATTTTAACATTATCAAACCAAGTGCGGACACGTATTTTATCTACAAGTTTATCCTCACAAGCTTGCATTAGCAAGAGCGGAACATCTGGAAAATCATCTATTTTTTTATGAGCAATTTCGATAGACTTAATCAATTCACTATACCAACGTACTGATACTTTGCGCAAGAACAATGAATCATTCTCCATCGCGTCCCTAACTTCATGATTACGAGTGGACATTTCCACTGTAAGATTCGTTGCAAATTGCAATTTTGGAGCGATAATATTTAATATTTTTGAGGCAGCTTGAAGTGGTGCTGAAGGTCCAGCTACTAAGCCTAAACATGGCGAACTTAAAATAATGCCGTCTACATCTTCTCTCTTCGTTTCTTGCATCATACGAATGACAATAAGACCACCCATACTATGACCAAATATAAAAATAGGTAACCTATACTTTCTTGCCTCTTTCACCCATAATTTAACTTCCTCTATGTATTCATCAAATGAATCAATATGTCCTCTATTTCTTGAAGTCGTTCCGTGTGACGGAAGGTCCCCCATCACGACGTGATAGCCGATATGATTCCACATTTCCGCAACGGCTTCATAACGTCCGTGATATTCCATTGCGCCGTGCACGATAACAACGACAGCTTTCGCTTCCTCTGTTTCATAATTCCACATACGGACCTCCTCCATTTCACTCTTTCTCATAATTTGATACACTGAAACTAGTCTCTAGGAAAGGAAGACTTTACATGATATATCCTTACAAAGAAAAAAATCCGAAAATTGCGAGTAGTGCTTTTGTCGCTGATTATGTTACGATTACAGGCGACGTTTCCATTGGTGAAGAATCAAGTATTTGGTTTAATACAGTCATACGCGGTGATGTTTCACCAACAATCATTGGAAACCGGGTAAATGTACAAGACCAATGTACACTTCACCAAAGCCCACAGTATCCTCTTATTTTAGAAGACGACGTGACCATTGGGCATCAAGTTATTTTACATAGCTGTCATATTAAAAAAGATGCTTTAATTGGAATGGGATCTATTATATTAGATGGTGCTGAAATTGGTGAAGGAGCCTTTATCGGTGCTGGAAGCCTCGTTTCACAAGGAAAGAAAATCCCGCCAAACACATTAGCATTCGGTCGACCAGCTAAAGTCGTTCGTGAATTAACAGAAGAAGACCGTAAAGACATGGAGCGAATTCGCACACAATATGTTGAAAAAGGCCAGTATTATAAATCATTACAGAAGTAACTTTTCCAGCTGCCACTTTAATGGCAGCTTTTTATATAAAGTGAAACTTTAATCAGTGGGGTTTTTCTTCATCCCCCACTGATTATTAGTTGAACCAGTCGGACTTTTATGGGCAGTTGATCCCCCACCTAACTTCTTTGCTTTCGCTGAATTTTGAGGTGGGGGTCTTACTGCCCATTAAAGCGAGATAAAAACTAACTTTTTCTTTACAAAACATTATTACTCCCTCAATAAAATCTTATTAAAATAAAAGCTAATATCTCCATATATATGTAAACAAGGGAGGAGAATTTTCATGAAGGTCAGTGGACTGTATAAAATAGAATGTTACATTTTCAAAGGAATTAACCGATACTTTGATCAAAAAACATTAAATATCTTTTTCAGCAATATTACTCATATCGGTGGTGCTACTTTCTCAATCGCACTCACACTTTTCTTTTTAATTTTTGCAAAAGGGACTTTGCATCAAGCTGCAATCGCAACTGCTATTTCTTTAGCAATTAGCCATATTCCTGTACAAATATTAAAAAGATGGTATCCGCGAAAACGCCCTTATTTAACAATTCAGGATGCGAAATATCCAGTCCATCCATTAAAAGACCACTCTTTCCCGTCTGGTCATACAACAGCCGTTTTCTCTGTCCTTATTCCATTTATTTGCTATAATCCAAGCATATTTGCTTTTCTATTACCGTTAGCATTATGCGTTGGCATTTCTCGCATTTATTTAGGGCTTCACTATCCGTCTGATGTATTCGTCGGTATGTGCCTCGGCACTTGCTCTGGCATCATCTCTTTTTATCAATTCATCCCACTTTTCACATAAAGGAGTGATATGATGAGAGTCGCCATTTTTACCGATACTTTTACGCCACAAGTTAACGGAGTTGCGAAAACATTAGAACGATTAACACGTTACTTTCAGAAAGAAAAGATCGCCTATTCTGTTTTCGCCCCTCAGCATACAGCTGAAGATAATTTCGTAGCTAATGTGAACAAGATGAGAAGTATCCCGTTAACAATATTATATCCAGAATGCCGCTTTTCTTTTCCTACTCCGCGCATTAAACGAGAACTTCTTTCCTTTAAACCTGACATTATTCACATTGCTACACCTTTCAACATGGGACTTTGTGGATTGTATTATGCAAAAAAGTTAAACATCCCAGTTGTCGGTTCTTATCATACTGATTTCGATGCTTATTTACGCTATTACAAAATCGAATTTCTCTCTAACATGCTTTGGAACTATTTAAAATGGTTTCATAGCCATATGCAAAAAAATTTCGTTCCTTCCTTTGAAACGTTACACCAACTAAAAAATAAAGGCTTTCATTCCCTCTCCATATGGGGACGTGGTGTAGATTGCACACTCTTTCATCCATCTTACAATACAGACCTATTCCGAAAAAAATATAATATTACAGCGAAGTATGTCCTTTCCTATGTTGGACGGCTTGCCCCTGAAAAAGATATTGATACGTTACAACACCTTATTGCGAAAACAGCGCATACTCGAAACAATATTCATTGGCTCATTGCAGGAGACGGTCCTCTAGCAATAAATTTACGTGAAGCTGTTCCGAATACAAATGTCACTTTTACTGGATATTTACAAGGTAAGGATTTAGCTGAAGCATATGCTTGTTCTAACATCATGGTATTTCCATCCGCTACTGAAACGTTCGGAAATGTCGTACTCGAATCACTTGCATGCGGTACACCTGTCATCGGTGCAAATAGTGGCGGGGTTAAAAATATTATTACGGATGGACAGACAGGAGTTCTTTGCCCGCCCAAACATGCGGATTCATTTCTATCATCCATCCATTCTTTATTGCGAAATGAAGAGCAACTTATGCAAATGAGCATAGCGGCTTCATCTTATGCTAAAACAAAAAGCTGGGATGAGATTTTCCGTGGGTTACTTGACCAATATGAAACCGTCCTTCAGAACACCGCATCAGAATTACTCGCTTAAACAGAAGAGCTCCCTTCAACTAGACGAAGGGAGTTTATTACACAGTTATAAATTTTAGTTTCATAAATGATACATAAGGTTAAACATTGTTTTATTTCTATATTCATTATATCAAAAATAAACATAACCAAACAGACTTGTAATAAAAACCCATAAAAATTAATATATGGTCATACAGTATTTTAACTGTATATTGATTTTAAGAATTCCCCTTAAAATCAACTTACTCACATACCTTTATACAGTAATTGTTCCCCAATTTCTGTATACCAAAAAACCTTTCATTCATTTGAAAGGTTTTTTTGAGCCTGCACATATTCTTCTTTCGTATTCACATTTATAAACCAATCCGCATGCGCTTGTACATCTTCTCCAGCAACATACTTTACATTACATTGTGATAAAAGCTGGCCCACACTTCTTTTTTCTTCCTGAAGCAAAGCATACATCTTTTCTTTCACACGGTTATGATACGCTGCAAGTAACGGTTGTTTTCTTCCATTAATAATAGGTACAACCGCATCATATTCATTACTCGTTTGCTCTAGTAAAATGGTAAACCACTCTGGCGAAACGTTTGGTGCATCGCAAGGCATAATAGCGTACCAATCTGCTTCTATATATTCCATACCTGATACAATGCCGGCAAGCGGTCCATTTCCTTTATAATGCGGAATATCTTCTATAACAGGAACTTGTACGAGTTGCTCTACTCGCTCTTTTATATCAGTATGGCTAATTACTACAATGTCTTGCAAAGTATTTCCCATCACTTTCACAATATGCTCAACAAAAGTAGTTCCCTTCCAAATTGCTAACGCTTTCGGCTCACCGAATCGACTCGACATACCGCCTGCTAATACAATTCCAGCATACTTACTCATTGGCGATGCAGCTCAAATGTAATATGACCTAATTCCGGTAAAATTAATTTATTCATCGCAAGGCGAACTGCTCCGCTCGATCCTGGCATCGAGAAAACTACTTTGCGCCCAATTGTACCACCAATCGCTCTACTTAACATTGCGCTGCTTCCGATATCTTCTAAATAACTAATCATGCGGAACAACTCACCAAATCCGACAATTTCTTTATGTAATAACGCTGATACTGCTTCAATTGTGACATCGCGTTTCGTAATACCAGTACCGCCATTTGTTAATACAACATCTACATCTTCCTTATGATAACCAGCTAACACCGCTTGCTGAATACTTTCTTTATCATCTTTTACAATTTCATAAGAAGTTACTTTATGTCCCGCTTCTTTTAACAATTCATGTAATAGTTGTCCGCTCTTATCTGTCTCTTCCGTACGTGTATCGGAAATCGTCACGATCTTACAACGCACTTCTTTTGGAGCTTGTTTTTTATGTTCAGTTACACTCATTTTTCATCTTCCCTTTCATTTTATTGTAAAATTATGTATGAAGCAAAGGATTCAACATGATACAATATAAGTATGTTTATCCATATAAAGGAGCTTTACATGATTCAAAATATGAAACGATCCGTACCCATTATACCATTCCTAATTATATTATCCCTTTTTCAATGTATCGCTTACGGGTTCGATATTAACTTTTTAAAATTGTATGTACTTTTGCCTGATGGTGGTATTCGTTACTATTTGACTAGCACATTAATTCCTCTCGTACTTGCCTATATAATAGATTTTATTTTTAAACGTTCTATCTCTAAATAAGGAGGTCTACATATTATGGAACTTTATAAAAAACTAACAACAACATTCATCCTCTTATTCGTCGCTTCCATTACTGTCGGCTTTTCTCTAAAAGGCGCAATTCCATACGCTACATTAGTAAGCATTATATTCGCAACACTATTTTTACTATGCAGTGCCTTTTGCGCGGGTAAAGCACGTCAAATGAAAGGTTGATTACATATGTTCCAGAAGAAACCAATCCTTTGTAAATCATGTAAAAAAGAAATACAAACGTATGAAAAAGCATGGATTCATATGCCCTTTCCAGCAAATAGTATGACGAATATGAAAAAGTATATTGAGCTATACGGCGAAGTGTATTGTAGCTCATGTATTCAAATTGGAAGTAAAACAAAATAAAAAAAGCTTTGCGCTCACGGCGCAAAGCTTTTTTTCATATATTATAGACCAGCTTGCTCTTTTAAAGCTGCAGCTTTGTCTGTACGTTCCCATGTTAGGTCTACATCAGTACGTCCGAAGTGGCCGTAAGCTGCTGTTTGTTTATAAATTGGGCGACGTAAGTCTAGCATTTTAATAATACCAGCTGGGCGAAGATCGAAGTTGTTACGAACTAGTTCTACTAGTACGTCTTCAGATACTTTACCAGTCCCGAATGTATCAACTGAAATTGATACTGGTTGTGCTACACCAATTGCGTATGCAAGTTGTACTTCTGCTTTGTCAGCAAGACCAGCTGCTACGATGTTTTTCGCAACATAACGAGCTGCATATGCTGCAGAACGGTCAACTTTCGTTGCATCTTTACCAGAGAATGCACCGCCACCGTGGCGAGCGTATCCACCATAAGTATCAACGATGATTTTACGTCCTGTTAAACCAGCATCACCTTGTGGTCCACCAATTACGAAGCGGCCAGTTGGGTTAATGAAGAATTTCGTTTCTCCATCCATTAATTCTGCTGGAACTACAGCTTTAATTACATGCTCTTTTAAATCGCGATCGATTTCTTCCCATGTAACATCTGGATGATGCTGTGTAGAAATTACGATTGTATCTACACGTACAGGTTTACCATTTTCATCATACTCAACTGTAACTTGCGTTTTTCCATCCGGACGTAAGTATGATAATGTGTCATCTTTACGTACTTCAGTTAAACGGCGAGCTAATTTGTGAGCAAGCGAGATTGGAAGTGGCATTAATTCTTGTGTTTCATTACATGCGAAGCCAAACATTAAACCTTGGTCTCCCGCACCAATTGCCTCAATCTCAGCGTCAGTCATTAGACCTTCGCGTGCTTCTAGCGCTTGGTCAACACCCATAGCGATGTCAGCAGATTGCTCATCGATAGATGTTAAAACTGCACAAGTTTCTGCATCGAATCCGTATTTTGCGCGTGTGTAACCAATGCCTTGAATTGTTTCACGAACGATTTTTGGAATATCTACGTAAGTAGAAGTCGTAATTTCCCCCGCTACCAATACTAAACCAGTTGTTACAGTTGTTTCACAAGCTACACGTGCATTTGCGTCCTTTGATAAGATCGCATCTAAAATTGAATCAGAAATTTGGTCACAAATTTTATCTGGATGTCCTTCAGTTACAGACTCAGATGTGAACAGATGACGTTTTTTTGTCATGTGGTAAACCTCCCTACAGTAATTGTATATATTGTACGGAACTCATCCTTAATTTGCCACAAACTGCGACATACATTTATTCTCCCACACAAGCATACAGAAAAACCTTTCCTACTTTACATAGAGGAAAGGTTTAATTTGCTACTTGCATACTGCTTTTTGCCCTTTGCTCTTATCGTTCGAGACCGTTAGCCTCGCACAGGTTTTAGCACCTATTCACCTGTATTTACCACTACAAGTGAGGTTGCTGGGCTTCATCGGGCCTGTCCCTCCGCCAGCTCGGGATAAGAGAGTATCCGTCCCAACCTATACTAAAGAAATGATATTCATTTGTCAATTAATATTCACATTTTCCTGAAAGTTTTTCTCAATACGCCTGGAATGAAATATTAATAAGGAAATAATACATTCACACAAACAAAAAGAAATAAATAGTATACATTATTTATATAATTGTGTTATACTCTTGTTGGGGATTACGAGAAATATTTCATTAAATGAAAAGGATGGTATATAAATATGAGTACTGTGAATGTCCAAATTGGTTTACACGAATTATTGAACGGAAGCAATGCACAGATTCAACTAAGTGTTCCGCAATTAGTGGAAAAAGTATTAATGCGAAATGAAGGGAAATTAACTTCTACTGGTGCCGTTTCTGCTTCAACAGGAAAATATACAGGACGTTCTCCTAAAGATAAATTTATTGTGAAAGAAGCATCGGTTGCTGACAAAATTGCTTGGGGAGCAGTGAATCAACCGATTTCTGAAGAACATTTTAATAAATTATACACTAAAGTTTTAGAATACTTAAAAGAAAAAGAAGAGTTATTCATCTTCAATGGATTTGCAGGCGCTGACCGCAATTACCGCCTACCAATTCAAGTTATTAACGAATATGCATGGCACAATTTATTTGTACATCAATTATTCATTCGTCCAACTGAAGAAGAATTAACAACTCATGAATCAGAGTTCACAATTGTTTCTGCACCGAATTTCAAAGCTGATCCAGCTGTTGACGGTACAAACTCTGAAGCATTCATTATGGTTTCATTCGAAAAACGTATCGTACTAATTGGTGGTACAGAATACGCTGGAGAAATGAAAAAATCAATCTTCTCTATTATGAACTTCTTACTACCTGAACAAGATATTCTTTCTATGCACTGCTCTGCAAACGTAGGTGAAGAAGGTGACGTAGCACTATTCTTCGGTTTATCTGGAACAGGTAAAACAACATTATCTGCTGATCCACACCGTAAATTAATCGGTGATGATGAGCATGGTTGGTCTGATAACGGTGTATTCAATATTGAAGGCGGTTGCTACGCAAAATGTGTAAACCTTTCTCACGAGAAAGAACCACAAATTTTCGATGCAATCAAATTTGGATCTGTTTTAGAAAACGTTATCATTAATAACCAAACGCGTATCGCAGACTATAACGATACTACTTTAACAGAAAATACTCGTGCTGCATACCCTATGCATGCGATTGACAATATCGTACTGCCAAGTGTTGCTGGACACCCAAATACAATCATTTTCTTAACTGCTGATGCATCTGGCGTATTGCCTCCAATCAGTAAGTTATCAAAAGAACAAGCTATGTATCATTTCTTAAGTGGTTACACTAGTAAACTAGCAGGAACAGAGCGCGGCGTTACATCTCCGCAAGCAACATTCTCAACTTGCTTCGGTTCACCATTCTTACCACTTGATGCATCTCGCTATGCTGAAATG
Source organism: Bacillus sp. 01N45 (assembly GCF_056399205.1). Taxonomy (NCBI): domain Bacteria; kingdom Bacillati; phylum Bacillota; class Bacilli; order Caryophanales; family Bacillaceae; genus Bacillus; species Bacillus sp. 01N45. Next base: position 104,067 of record NZ_JBFTQW010000013.1, on the reverse strand, counting down.
CTTGGTGAAAAAATCGAGAAACACGATGCGAAAGTATTCTTAGTAAACACTGGCTGGACTGGTGGCGAATACGGCATTGGTAAACGTATGAACTTAGGTTACACTCGTGCAATGATTCAAGCAGCATTAAGCGGCGAACTTGCGAAAACTGAAACAGCTAAACATGACATCTTCGGTCTTGAAGTTCCACTTCACGTACCAGGTGTACCTGACGAAGTGTTAATGCCTGAACAAACTTGGGCTGATAAAGCTGCTTACAAAGCGAAAGCAATCGAGCTTGCGAGCGAATTCAAAGAGAACTTCAAAAAGTTCGACAGCGTTTCTGAAGATATTATTAACTTAGGCGGTCCAATCGCTTAAGTACAAACTTTCTGTTGGAATACCCCTTTTACTCATATGAATAAGTGTCGTGTAACCGTAAAGTTCCGCGTACTCACCGACAAAACCCAATGCGGCTTAACGGTTATACACACTTACATAAAAAAGAAGCTTACGTTAAAAACGTAAGCTTCTTTCTATATCTTATCTCTTCATCTATGACTTAGTTCGTTAAATCACAGAAAATTCATTTTATATTCATTCATTATTATTTTTTTATGATAAAATTTACATATGAAGGAAAGGATGAGGCCTATGAAAAATTTTTCTCGTACAGGAAAAATTTTATTCAGTTACGGAGCGATCCAAATGTTTTGGGGACTTGTGATGCTTAACGTTAATTTATTTGAGCATACAAGTGAAACGATAAAATATATTATTCTAATTACCGGAATAATTTGTTGTATTATATCCACCTTTTTTAAAGAACATAAGAGTCATACTAATACGTGATTTCATGTTAGCTTATAGGAAGCAGCAACCTGTATTTTATGCAAAATTATGCTTCCTATTGTAACTACCCCTCGCCGGATCCTCTATTCCACCTAAAAAGAGGCTTTTTATCTTTTTAGCTCTTTGTTAATTCTTCCTCATCTTTCATACTATAGTAGCCTAAATTCACAACGATTAAGAAATAACCCCCCAGAATCCCTACTGCAAATGCCCACATAACCATGTGGTGCTCAATTTCGTACATAATAACAGCGCCCAAAATGGCAGCTGCAAAACGATTAAACATACCGAGCGTCGGTGCTTTCGTTTTCTTTACGATACTATCTCCAAGCTTCTCAATTCGTCTCCCTAAAAGCCAAACACAATACATACTTACGATAAGTCCAATTCCAGCACCTAGAAAATGAGCTGAAAACGGTGTTAACATCCATCCTAGCAAAAGAAAACCTAGTAAATAATACGATTGAATTTTAAATGATCTTAATGACATACTAATCATGCTGTTCTCCTCTTCAGTAATTTTTATCTATCCAACAAAAGCTGTATAACTCATTTCTTTCGAGTTCATACTACTTAAAATTCATTTCACTCAAATTAAAAACAACATAAACAGTATGTTTATGTTGTTTGAATGTTTTCAGGAAATAATATTATACAAGATTTCAAGCATCATATTCTCATAATTTGTGACGTTTTTCCAAACATTTTTCGTCCATTTATGAAAAAAGTGATATCAATCTATGAACATACGGATATGATGTAATAAGTACACAAATAAAGGGGGCGTCTAATGATTTATTTTTTAATGGCTCTCATTCACCTCATTATCCCTGCACTTATTGGACTTTCATTGTATTGGTACACGAAAAATCATAGTATTTTCTACGCTGTCCTCGGTGTTCTTCTTCCAGGTATTATTCTTATCACACTCTTCCGTATTCCATTTTTAAACTTAATTCCACTTATTACTGCTATCTTATTTCTCGTCTTCTTACCAAAAATAAAAAAATAGGAAAGCAGATCATAGATGATCTGTTTTCCTATTTTGATATAGGTTCCCCCGCAGTAGAATGAATTTTTACTTTCTCCGATTTCACAAACCATAGACCGAAGAAAATAATAATTCCACCGATTATTTGTTGAAATGATACATATTCATTTGCCCATATAGCTGCAAATAAAACAGCTACAAGTGGCGTTATATACATATATACCATCGTATGTGACGCGCCAATTTTTTGAATACCAACATACCACATCACTAAACCAAATACTGTTACAAAGAAAATGGAATATAGTAAAGCGAATAGTGTCATTCCATGTGTAATGTGAAATGGCATTATAAATACATGTGGTCCACTTAACAATAAAAGCGGAATCGCGCCAACTAATGCTGACCATGCGGTAACACGTAGTGCTGAATATTTTTTAATTAATGGACCTGCTAAAACAGGATAAAGCCCCCAGCATATTGATGTAATAAGTCCAATTCCGTTACCATAAAAAGAACTAGCAAGCGAATGCCCTGCTAATAAAACTAATGCAGCACCACCAAAGGCAATTATAGAACCGATGAGCTTTCGAGAAGAAAACTTTTCTTGTTTCAAAAAAATAGCAAATACAGTTGTAAAAATAGGTGAAATAGAAATGAGTAAAGAGGCATTTGTAGCGGACGTATATTTGACAGTTTCCATAAATAACGTTTGATACAGTACAATACCTACAACACTAACGATGATTAATCTAGGTATATCCTTTCGTTCCATATAAACCGACTTTTCAATAAAAAATGTAAGGAGTAACATAAGCGGTGCCGCTGATATCATCCGAAGTGCAGTAAACTCAATTGCTGTAAATTCTAAAAGTCCATATTTAGCAATCGTAAAATTAATCCCCCAAATAATAACGACTGCTAAAATTAATAACTCAATCCCCCATCTTCTCATGCATATCCCCTCCGCAAATAAGATTATACAGAAAATTCAATCACATGTATATTTCATTATGTGAAAAAATCTTTGTATTGTATGGAGAGGTTTGCTTTGTTTGGTACATAAACTTATATCGACGATTTTTCGAATATATCGACTTATCAACAAAAAACGAAAATAATAGTACCTTATATAATAAAAAGATGGTCCAAAAATATTTTGGACCATCTTTTCTTTCTTACACTCGAACGTGTAACTTCATATTTGGATTATAAAATTGGCTTGGGCTCTTCAGCTGAAAAGTTCCTCCAACTTCATGCCAATCAACTGTTAACTTATCATCCATAAATACAAGCTTTGTACGATCTGCGATAAAATTCATTGCGCTAGATTCGATATCCACATCGCGCTCATCTTTTTCTGCTACAGCTACTAAATCGATAATTCCGCTCATTACACAACCGCAACCTTCATTATCGTAAAATAACTTTATATATTTCGCTTCATTTGGAATCGTATCCATAATCTTTTTATATGCTGCTTCTGTTACAGTAACGTACATATGTTAATCTTCATCCTCTCTTCTCATATCCTTCATACATTGTACCACCATTTTCTCTTAAATTTATATACATAAAATTAAGACTAATATACAATATATGTAATAAAGGAGGTTGTATCACTCATGTTCAAATTACTGCGATACCCCATCTTCTTAGGCCTACTCGGTAGCTTTTTTATTTCTAGCGGAATGCTATTACAACATATACTTCCTTATTCTCCTTCTATTGGTTGGATTTTAGGCTTTATTTGTTTCCTAACCGCTTCTTATTTTGCTATGAAAAAATAAGAAGCGCTTTAAGATTTATTTGCAGCTTAATTTTGACTTGGGTGTTACTTTCGGCCCACAAGAGAAACGTTGGCTCTATAACGATTCAACTCTCCTCTCTATTTTAAAATCTATACACAATACGATTGAACACACAAAAATATAGAATTCATAATATGTATATAGTGGTTCTATTTTTAAAACTAGTTTTTCAAAATATAGAAAGGAGAACATACATGTACCCACGTAATTGTTTTAGTTGCGACGGCAGACGCAATAGTAGTTCTAACGGAAACACCGGGCCCACTGGTAGCACCGGACCTACTGGAAACACTGGCTCTGCCGGCATCACTGGACCTTCCGGGAACACCGGACCCACTGGTAGTACTGGACCTTCTGGCTCTGCCGGGCCTTCCGGAGCTGGTTTCCAAAGTACTACCGCCTTTAGTCTAGCAGCCGCCCCCACCTATAAAAAAGGACAAGTTGTCACTTATACGAGCAGCGGCTATGTTGTAAAAAAAGATGCACCTCAAGGATTTCCGAATGTATCTCCAGATTATATCGTATTAGTAGAAAGTGGACCTACTGGAAACACTGGCAGTACTGGACCTTCTGGCGGTACCGGACCTTCCGGCATCACTGGACCTACGGGGAATACTGGATTTACTGGCAGTACTGGGCCTACGGGGAATACTGGACCTTCTGGCAGTACTGGGCCTACGGGGAATACTGGACCTTCTGGCAGTACTGGGCCTACGGGGAATACTGGATCTACTGGATTTACCGGGCCTACTGGATTTACTGGTTCTACTGGTAGTACCGGACCTACTGGCATTACCGGACCTACTGGAGCTGCAGGTAGTGCCTCAGCAAAAAGTATTATTTTTCAAGGAACAAATGCTGGTTTTCAACGTATAGCGGGTTCTCCTGGCATTGACTCCAATGTTATTCCATATGTCACTGCTGGAGACGGTAGTGTAGTTGGCTTTGCTGCATCTATAAATGTAAATAACTTACCTGCTGCTGTTTATACGATTGATATTTGCAGGAATGTCCCAACAAACCTCACTGCCCCTACTTCCAGTTACATTTTAACTACTATTACCTTAACTACCACGGACAAAATTACCGGAACTATAGTATTTTCCATTAAACCGACGGATACTGGATCAGGACAAATTCAAGTATTTAATCCTACTCCAGCCGTAGGTCCGGCTACTGTAACTTGGACTAGCATTACAACTGGAAACCCTGTTTCAAGAGGGGATGCTATATCTCTTTATATTAACCCTGGAATTACTGCCAGTGCTGTATATTCTATTTTTCTAATCACTAATATTTAGTTCCTTCTTAACAGTAATTTATTTAACAAAAAAAGGAGATCACTCTCAAATAAGTAATCTCCCTTTTAAAAATTTTTTCATTACATTGGCAATACAATCTTCACAGTCGTTCCAACCCCAACTTCACTTTCAAAACTCATTTTACCGTTGTGGTCTTTAATAATTTTTTCTGTAACTACTAAACCTAAACCTGTTCCCGTTTCTTTCGTTGTGTAAAAAGCTTCATTTAACTTCGGAATTTTGTCTTTTGGAATACCGCAACCTTCATCCTTAACTTGAACAATGATTGCATCTTCTACAGTCACTTTAATCGTAATCGTTCCGCCAACTGACATTGCTTCAATCGCATTTTTAATTAAATTAAAAAATACTTGCTTTAATCGTTTTTCATCGCATGTAATCGATGGTATGTCTTTACTATAAATACCTTGTATGTGCACTCCTTGCTTTAAAGCAGGCTTTCCCATAACTCGAATAACATAAGCGATAATTTCTTCTATATTATGAACTTCTGATTCTAGTGATTTAGATTTCTCAAATCCACTAAGTTCTGTAGCGATTGTATGAATTCGCTCTACTTCTTGTTTCATAATATCACTATATATTTTATCCTCAGGATATTTATTTGCTTGCTTATTAACAAATTTATCTAAATTAGCTAGAGGTCTTCTAATTTTGTAACCAATAACTGTAGCCATTTTCCCAACAGTTGCTAGCTTTTCTGTTTGTTGTATTTCTTTATCCATCATCTCAAGCGTACGAACGTAAGATTGAAACCTTAAAAACATAATCCAACATATGATAGTAAATACGCTATATAATGCCATCGGGATTAAAACGAGTGACGAGTGAATAATGATTCCTATAAGAGCGTATTTCCCAACAAGTATACCAGTAACTAACCAAAAATACCTTTTGTTCACAAAGAGTGGGGCAAATAAAATAAAAAATCCTTCTACTATATTCCCACCATCAAACTCAGCATCACTACCGTAGTAAATCATAAAATTATGGATAAAATCTAGTAGGTTATATCCAATTAGAATAATATATTTCACTGCAAATGGATTCTTCCATTTCATGAAGTATACTCCAATACAAAACAAAATCACCATTAGAAAATAAAGCCATAAACCTAAACCATCTTCAAATTGTCCTACTCCTTCTTGCTCTCCTCCTATTAAAGGTACAATAAATTCGTAGGCAAGATCGTATACAAAAAATATAATGAAAAATAAACTTAAAAATATTTTCAGTGCCTTCATTTCTTCATTTTTAAATATATCGTCTTTATTCATATCGTAACTCCTAGCTTTTCTCCCTCTTGGATTTCATTATTTCCACGTTGCTTCGGGAGCATAATATCTATTCTAGTTCCAATATCTCTTTCACTTGAAATATGTAATTCACCAAGATGCTGCTCAGTAACAAGCCGATTCGCTACAGTAAGTCCTAGGCCAATTTTATCTTGTTTCGTTGTATAAAAGGCCTCTTTAACACGAGCTAAATTTTCTTTCTTAATACCGTAACCATTATCAATTACACTTAGCATTACATAATCTTGTCCTTTGTTTTCTAACCGTAACTCTAATGTGCCACCTTGCTCCATTGCCTCCAGAGCATTTTTTATGACATATAGAAAGACTCCTCTTATTTTCCGCTCATCACATTCAACTTCTATCGTCTTTTCTTCCACATTAGAAATAAACTGGACGCTAGATTCATTCATTTTTTCGCGAACAATTTTTACTGCTTGTAATGCAATTTCACCTATATTATGTTTCTTATAAACAGAAGGTTTACATGTAGCAACTTCCATTAACTCACTTATCATATTATTCATATTTTCTATTTCAAAAATCATCTGTTCGTAAATAGGGTCCTCCTCATGCTTCTCTCGTTGTAATTGCGTAAACCCTTTTAATGAAGCAAGTGGATTTTTAATTTCATGTCCCACTGTCGCTGCCATTTTTCCGATTACTGCTAATTTTTGTGATTCACTAGCAATCTTAATACTTTCCTTTACCGCTGAAAGGTATTGTATAAATCGATTTAAAATGATGTATGCCGCTATTAATACGAGTGTATACATAATGAGGAACATAAATCCTTTTACTTCCTTTAATACGAATAAATAAATAACATATTTCCCTACAATTGTCGAAAGTACAAACACAAAATATTTTTTATTTAAAAATATAGGTACAAAGAAGATGAAAATAATTTCTATTATATTTACTCCATCAAATGCCGCCTCATTATAAAGCATATACGAAAGTATATTAACGATTTCTATTCCTATGTATGCAAATACACATGCATATTTAACAAGGTTCGCTTTCTCTTTTTTTATTAAATATACATTCACACCGAGTATTGCAGTTCCGCAAATAACTTGCCATAGTATGCTATGTCCCATATCCGTTAATGATTTATTTTCTAATACGATTGCATAGAAAATTTGGTATGAAACAACAATGACATATAGCACCCATAAAAAAATTTTTGCATTCCTTTCTTCTTCTTTATATGATAGAAAACTTCCTTTCACTTCAACACCCCTTCAAAATAATATCTCGAAGAATACCATTTATTATAATAAATGATTTTCATAGACAAACAAAGATAAATCGAACATTTGAGGAAAATCATCCCAATAAAGCAAAGTATCTTCAGGCTATATAAGCATAAAAGCTATAAACAATAATACGTATATTATGGGAGGTGTTTTATGTGGACGGCAAAAAAAATAAAAAAACAGAACAACTGGAACCCTTCACGCGTGAGAATGAAGGAAAGAAAATGACGACAAATACAGGTGTTACCATTTCAAATGATGAAAATACTTTAACCGCTGGTGATCGTGGTCCTACCCTTCTAGAAGATTTCCTAATGCGAGAAAAGCTTACTCATTTTGACCGTGAACGAATTCCTGAAAGAGTCGTTCACGCACGTGGATACGGTGCACATGGTATATTCGAGCTATATGAATCTTTAGAAGAGCTAACAATGGCCCACTTTTTACAAGACCCTTCAAAAAAAACACCCCTTTTCGTTCGCTTCTCTGAAGTAGCTGGATCAAAAGGGGCGAATGAAACAAATCGAGATGTACGAGGGTTCGCCGTTAAATTTTATACAGAAGAAGGAAATTTTGATTTAGTAGGAAACAATATTCTTATTTTTTTCATTCAAGATGGCATTAAATTCCCTGATCTTATTCACGCCCTTAAACCTGAACCGCATAATGAGATTCCACAGGGACAAACAGCACATGATACATTTTGGGACTTCATCGCCAATAACCAAGAATCGGCTGCGATGATGATGTGGATTATGTCTGATCGTGCCATTCCAAGAAGTTTTCGAATGATGCAAGGGTTTGGCGTTCATACATTTCGCTTAGTGAATAAAAATGGAAAGTCACGATTCGTAAAATTTCACTGGAAGCCGAAGCTCGGCATTCACTCATTAATTTGGGATGAAGCGCAAAAATTAGGTGGTGCTGATCCAGATTACCATCGCCGTGATTTATGGGAAAATATTAATGCTGGAAACTATCCTGAGTACGAACTTGGCATTCAAATTTTAGAAGAAGAGGATGAATTTAAATACGATTTCGATATATTAGATGCGACGAAAATTTGGCCTGAAGAAGATTTCCCCGTTAAAATCATCGGGAAAATGACATTAAATCGCAACGTCGAGAATGTATTCGCTGAAACGGAACAAGTCGCGCTTCATCCGGGAAGTATCGTCCGTGGTATTGATTTTACAAATGATCCGCTCTTACAAGGTAGGCTCTTTTCTTATACAGACACTCAATTGGCACGCGTCGGTACAAATTATCAAGAATTACCGATTAACCGTCCGATATGCCCATTTCACAACAATCAAAGAGATGGTGCATCTAAATATATAATCGACAAAGGAAAAATTGCTTACCATAATAATTCCTTAGCAAATAACACTCCTTACACTGTCCCCGGTACAAAGGGTGGGTTCGTTACATATCCTTCTACTGTATCAGGGCATAAAACGAGAGAAACAGCCGCTAGTTTCAAAGATCATTTCTCTCAAGCACGTTTATTTTGGAATAGTATGAGTAACGTCGAAAAGGTTCATATTATGCAAGCCTTCTCCTTTGAATTAGGAAAAGTAAAAAGTAAATCGGTCCGCCAACAAGTCGTAACTATGATTGGGCATATTAGTACTGAATTAGCTACGTTAGTCGCTGAAGCGATCGGAGCAAAAGTCCCAAATATTCAAGAATCGGGCGTTACGAAATCATCGCCAGCACTCAGTATGGCAAATACGACATTTAGTCCTAATACATTACGAGTAGGTGTCATTGTTGCAAATGGATATGACGGACAAAACGCGCAATATATACTAAATCAATTCAAACAAGTTGGGTTGCAGCCAGTAATTGTTTCCGAGCGATTAGGTATTGTGCAAGGAACGCAAAATGTACGTTGGGACGTGAATGACACTTTCTTAACGGGATCTTCACTTCTTTATGACGGGCTACTTCTTATTGGAGGAAACCTTGATGAACTGTTTCTTAATAAAGCGAGTTCATTTGTCGTAGAATCATATAATCACTTTAAGCCAATTGGTGCCTTTCAAAATGGATCTACCGTTATTCAATCTTTAAATATTGAAGGAAAGCCTGGCGTCCTAATAGAACAAAACCCTACGCAACTTGCAAATAAATTTATTAAAGCCATGACGAAACAACGCTTTTGGGATAGAGCATATGAATAGGTTAGAGGGATAATTTATGTTTGTTACCGTCGAGAAAGATGTGCATATTTTTGTGCAAGACGTTAATCCTGGACCCGGTAGTAAAACCGTGTTTTTCGTTCATGGCTGGCCTTTAAATCATCAAATGTACCAATATCAACTCAATGTGTTACCACAGCATGGTTTCCGCTGCATCGCTATGGATATACGCGGAAACGGGCAATCTGATAAACCATGGACTGGTTACACATACGATCGTTTAGCAGACGATATCGCCATTGTTCTCGAAGCACTTCAAGTAGAAAATGCTACATTAGTCGGTTTTTCAGTAGGTGGTGCTCTTTCTATTCGGTACATGTCCCGCTATAATGGCCATCGTATTTCTAAACTTGTATTAGTCGATGCTGTTTCCCCCTCTTTCGTTAAAAATCAAGAATCGCCCTATGGTGTCCCAAAAGAACAAGCAGATACCCTCATTAATCAAATGTATGCCAATATGCCAAAATTTTTAAATGATGTATCTTTATCATTTTTTAATAGAAACTTAGGATCTGCTACGTTAGAATGGTTTTCTTATCTCGGTATGCAGTCTGCTTCCTACGCTCTCATCAAAATATTGCAAGCAGCCGCAAATGAAGATGTAACGAAAGATTTAAGTGAAATTAACGTCCCAACAAAAATATTCCACGGTGTTCACGATCAACTTATCCCTTACAAAAGCGCTGAACTCACGCAAAAGCGGATTAAAAATTCTCAGTTACATCCTCTTACAAATAGCGGTCACGGCTCTCCAATTGATCAAGCGGATGAATTAAATGCAGAACTTATAAAGTTTTTGCATTCATAAAAATCTATACCAAATCGCTTCAATTGGAACGCATTTTTTGAAAAGATTAAAATTCACATATTTCTCACAAATCAATCAATAAAACGATTACCTGTACATTTATACTAAATGTACAGGTAATACTCCCTAAACCCAGCTTGTCTGGTTACCCCGTTAAATACTATAAAAAAAAGAACTTGTATCGTTATACAAGTTCTTTTTGTTTGTTCTATTTAAAAAGTATATCTTTACTATACTGCTTTCCAGCAAGTAAATCATATTGGATCATTTTATATTGCTCTAACATTTCTTTTTGTTTCTTTGTTAAATCTGTTATCTCTTCCCCATCTTTATTAACCTTTAACTCATCTCTAAGAACCGGTATTTCTTTATGCATTTCCGATAAAAATTGATAAAACGGTGATTGATTTAGTCCTGCATAATCAAAAACAAGATTAGAAAAATAAATTGGACTTACTAAACCTAAATTGTCATTTGGCAAATCAAAATTTGCATACATTAACAATGGTGTTTCTGACATAATTAATCTTTCTCTTACCGTCTCTTCATTTTCTATATATCCTGCTTCTTTATAAATAGATTTATTAGTTCCTAACATAGGTAAATGATCTCCAAAGAAGACTAATAAAGTAGGTCTGTCTAAATCGTTAAGCTGCTCGATTAAATATTGCAGAGCTTCATCAGACAGTCTTACACCTTCTGTATATGCTTCTAATTCCGCTTTCGATTCCTCTTCTGTTAATCCACTAATTTCTATTTTATTTTCTCCAAACATATTTGGCGTATACGGAAAATGATTTTGCATCGTCACCGCATGAATAAATGTAGGTTCTTTTCTCTTATTTAATTCATCTATGATTTCTTTACTCATAGATAAATCACCAATATTGTCTCCCACTACTTCTTTATTTTTCATCGTATCTTCTGCATTAAAATTATCGAATCCCAATGTTTTATATACATCTTCACGTTTATAAAACGATCGATTAAACGCATGAATTGCACTTGCATAATACCCTTGTTTTTTCAACTCACTTGCAATCGATGGAATCTCTTTTTGGCTTGGAACAGCTTGTTGATATGGTATAGAACCTGGCATTAAAAGACTCATCGAATAACTCGTTAAGGCTTCAAATTCTGTATTCGCTGTATTCCCTCCAAATGTAGGAGCTATCGTTTGTCCACCTGGAAAATTCTCTGTATAATGATGTAAATTCGGCACTGGATCTTCGCTAAATGAAAGATTCGTTAATTTTGTTGGATCCCAAAATGCTTCACTCATAATAAATATAATGTTCGGCTTCTCTACTTTTTTTTGTGCTTTTACTTTGCCGCTATATTGTTTTTCTATATCCTTTGCAATTTGCTGCATATTTTCTTTTGAATATTCCTCTGGCTCTTTAATAACTGTCGTATCTAAGTTACTTAAAAATCCAATAATAAAACCATTCGCTTTATAATTTGCAGCTTGATTCCATGCACGGATGTCTACTCCACCTTTTATAAATAAATCATTCATAAAGGTAGTAGGATAGTTACTATATCCATACAACATAAACCCAGAGCCACATATTAAAATAATCCTCATAATAATATGTGATTTTATAACTGGAATATACTTTCGTATATACGTAACTACAAATACAATCAACACAATGCCAACGATTGTCAGGAACATATTCCAAAAACTAAAATACTCCATGACCATCGGTATAACGGAATTCATATGACCAATCTGTGTAAAATCAGACGGGTAGAATGGCTCTCCTCTAAAAATGAGTTTAAAATGGTTCACCATCACAAAAATAAGTAAGACTAAGCTAGTTATCGTTGTACTTAAGAAAACTCTTCCAAGCAAATTATATGCAAAAACGTATACCATATAAATAAATAACAGGCTTAATATATACTGTCCATATTGTAAATACACCCATGTATTTACTACTATAAGGTTCATGTCCTCCTGCACTATGATATACATCCAATTCATTGTATGAGCAATTAAAAATAATACGACATACACTCGAATAGCCGGCCTAAGCTTATGACTGATGCCTTTATTCAAATGAATGATATATAGTAGTACACTCCACAAAACAATAATGAGTATACTTAGCGGTATTTCCCCATTAAAAAAATCTTTCGTTCTCTCAAATTCGAAAGACCTTAACATAACAAAGAATAGCGTTTCTAAACAGATCGCCCACATTCCACTAAGAATGATAGAAATTAATAGATTCTTTCTCGGTTGCTGAGCCGAGAAACTAAAATGAAATTCATCTCTTCTTCGTCGCTGTGTAAAAACATTAAAGCGCAATTTATTCCCTCTTTCCTTTACCCCTTCGTCTCGCATCAACAAACATATTGTCATATACAAAATACCATATTTGTATGCAGCTAGTCTCCCTATGTGCTTGTAATAATACACATGTATCCTTAATTTCCCCTTAAAAATGCAGTGAAACTTTAATAAGTCCGAACCATTCAGGATTGAACGGGATAAACCTTCTTCGCTCTATATTCTAACAGCATAAATGAACTACGCTTCACAAAATTGTTACCATAAGAAAAGAACCTATCAACACTGACAGGTTCTGCTTCATTCTAACAGACATGAGCATATGTATTATATAAGAGAATACATCCATACTTTCCATATAATACATACAAGTAAGATAACTACAAAATCAAAAAGATCTAATCTCGGGCCCTTTTTCATATTCATCTCTAGCCACATATGAATCCATTTTCTTTTTGTATATTTTTGAATGTTTTTCTTTGCAAATCTGTAAATGAGTACTTGCATAATAAAAAAACCGACTACGAAAATGAACAAGAAAATGAGAAAATCGACCACAAAATTCCTCCCTATTTTTGCAGCGATTTTTCTACTATATGATTTTTCAAGACCCACTCTTCAAATTGAGCACTTCCAAATTCCCAACTAAGATCACGAGCATGTACAGAAAAAACGTAATGACCAGCATATTCGTCCATAAATCTACCTGTCTCGATCTCATCTTTCTGAAGACCATATGTTCCAAAATTAAAATACACATCCCACACGTCTTCATTCTTCCGCTTATAAGCAATCGATTCCATATCACATTCTGTTCCGAAATAGTCAAGATGTAAATGTACGCTATCATCATATTCGTACTCCATTTTATCACCCCTTATATTTGTACTTCTTTATCACCCAAAAAATTCCTGCTATCTACACTCACATATGGGCACTTACCTACATATCATGCTTGTAGAGTGACTTCTAGGAGGTGTCATATAGTGAAAAAATTTATAGCTGTTTTTTGCATCATGTTACTATCTGTTTTCACATTTGCTGCTTGCAGTAGTAAAAAGGAAGGTACGAAAGAACAAACGCAAAACATTCGCATCGGCGAAGTTACCCATTCTCTCTTCTACGCCCCTTTATATGTCGGGATTGAAAAAGGATTTTTTAAAGATGAAGGATTAAATATTGACCTCCAAACAACAGCTGGCGGAGATAAAACGATGACCGCCCTATTATCTGGCGGAATTGATATTGCTCTCGTCGGTTCTGAAACGTCTATTTATGTTCATCAACAAGGTGCAAAAGACCCTATCATTAACTTCGCACAACTTACACAAACAGACGGAACATTTTTAGTTTCGCGTAAAAAATTAGACTCTTTTAATTGGAATGACGTAAAAGGTGTTACGTTTTTAGGACAGCGTAAAGGCGGCATGCCGCAAATGGTTGGAGAATACGTTTTAAAGAAAAATGGCATTGATCCTCGCAAAGATACAAACTTAATTCAAAACATCGAATTTGCTAACATTGCAAGTGCCTTTGCATCTGGTACTGGGGAATTTGTACAGCTCTTTGAACCGACTGCAAGTATATTCGAAAAAGAAGGAAAAGGGTTTATCGTCGCTTCGTTCGGAAATGAATCTGGAACTGTTCCGTATACAACGTTCATGGCAAAAGAAAGCTTCTTAAAGAAAGATAAAGATGCTGCTGAAAAATTCACACGTGCGCTCTATAAAGCACAACAATGGGTTGATACACATAGTCCAGAAGAGATTGGTGACACCGTTTCTCCATTATTTAAAGACACTTCAAAGGACATTACAGTAAAAGTAATTGAACGTTATAAAAAGCAACATTCTTATGCGACAAATCCGCTATTAGATGCTGAAGAATGGAAACAGCTCCAAACGATTATGAAAGAAGCTGGCGAATTACAAAAAGAAGTTCCACATGAAGCGCTCGTCAATACAAAAATTGCCGAAAGCGTTATTAAGAAATAGAGGCGAAGTGTATGAGTTTTTTACAAATACGTAACGTTTCTCACTGCTTTTTCGCGAAAGAGAATGCCAAACTAATTCTCGAAGATATGAGCTTACAAGTGGAAGAAGGCGAATTTATTTCTATACTCGGTCCAAGTGGTTGCGGCAAAACGACACTCCTCTCCATTATTGCCGGGCTACTTGATCCAATTGAAGGTATCGTCTTTTTAGATGGTGAGCCTATTACAACGAAAACTTCATCTATGGGATATATGCTGCAGCAAGATTACTTGTTCCCTTGGAAAACAATTGAAGAAAATATTATGCTCGGACTTCACACCCGAAAAATTTACAATGAACAGACGAAAGAACATACTTTACAGCTTTTAAAACAAGTCGGTCTACATGATGTAGAAGAGCAATACCCTCGTGAACTGTCCGGCGGTATGCGTCAACGTGCCGCTCTCGTTCGAACGTTAGCGACCGATCCTAAAATTTTATTGCTAGATGAACCATTCTCAGCACTCGATTATCAAACGAAATTGAAACTAGAAGATCTCGTTTTCAACTTACTACGCAAATATAAGAAAACGTCACTACTCGTAACACATGATATTGAAGAAGCAATTGCGATGAGTGATCGTATTTATTTACTACAAGCGAATCCCGGGAAAATTGCAAAAACATTTATCGTCCCAGAAAGCATCCGTTCCTTATCACCGTTAGAATCACGCCACCACCATGACTTCCCATCCCTCTTCCAAGATATATGGAAGGAGCTGGAGCGACTTGGATAATATAAAGCAACTACATGAACAGTTTCAGAAAAAAGAACGTAAGCGTGCATGGTTAGCACGCTCACTGCAGCTTTTACTGCTCATTCTTTTCTTTTCACTATGGGAAATAGCTAGCAAAAAAGAGTGGATTGATCCTTTACTCTTTAGCTCTCCTTCAAGCATTTGGGATCTCTTCCTTAGTAAATGGATTGACGGTTCGCTTTGGGTTCACATATGGACGACATTACTTGAAACAGGAGTAGGCTTCATTCTTGGAACAGTGCTCGGCGCTATTATCGCTACTTTTCTTTGGTGGATGCCACTTCTCGCTCGCGTGCTCGACCCCTATCTCGTCGTCCTAAACGCCATGCCAAAAGTGGCACTTGGACCTATTATCATTGTAATCTTCGGTCCAAATATTTCTTCGTCGATTGCAATGGGGGTAATCATTTCCATCATCATTACCATTCTCGTTATTTACAGCGCATTTCAAGAAGTCGATTCTAACTATATAAAAGTGATGGACACGTTTGGCGCAAATAAATGGCAATGTTATAAGCAAGTCGTTCTCCCTGCATCCTTCCCAGCAATTATTTCAACGTTAAAAGTGAACGTTGGTTTATCATGGGTCGGTGTTATATTCGGCGAACTTCTCGTCTCTAAACAAGGTCTTGGCTACTTAATTAGCTACGGATTCCAAGTATTTAATTTCACGCTCGTCTTACTGAGCGTACTACTCACCTGCGTCCTCGCAACACTTATGTATGTGTTTGTTGAGGCATTTGAAAAACTTCTAATTGGAAAACGAAAAAGAAGCTGACTTAGGGCGATAAACTATAGTCAGCTTCTTTCTTTACCTTTTATCACACATCTTTGTTTCATTTGTAACGTTTCCATCCGCAACTGTAACTGTATGGAAACAATCCTTCACACGTACTGTAACGACATTTTCTTTTCGATCTATTACATGATAATCATCATACTTTTTATTTAATGCACTACGAATTTGCTCTCCTTCAAAAATCGGAAAACCGTGAGACATTACCCAAATGAGACCAGCAACCGCAAGAATCGTTTTCATACGTTTCATTACCTCCTTGAGAGTAAACTTATAGTCCCTACAATATGCGCATTATAATTGTGTCTAATTTGTGACATTTTTATACTAATTCTCTTTTAAAGCTTCAGTTCCTTCTTCTTTTTGATAAAAAGACAGAATTTTCAATTTTATCAACATAAAAAACGCAAAGAACTAAAATTCTTTACGTTTTCTTGGCTAACATATATAACTCGCATTAGTGTCCACTTTGTTGTTCTAACGTTTTCGAAACATCATATAATCCCGTCAACACTTCCGCTCTCATTTTTACAAGCTCAGGGAACTGATAGAAGAACGCAATTTTTTTATACTTTAACTCCGATCCTTCTTTCACCTTTTTTGAATCTTGCAAAATAAATGCTGTAAACGTATCTGCAATATCTTCCGCTACGTTTGTCGTTCCATACTGTGAGACAAACTCCTCATGCTTTTCTTTAAAAAATTCAATTTGAGTTTCTTCACTTTCTTCTACTTTCTTTTCTATCCACTCCTGCTCAATGTCCTTCCAGAAAGAGTTATAAAATTGATTAATATAAGATTTTCCCCTCGCACATCCCTCTTGTAAGAAAAGAGTTTCACAGTTATTTCGGTACGTTGAAATATCTTTATCTTCTTCAAAATCCTTTACATAGTTTTCATCTACTGGTATTTGCTTATGCCCGAGCGTCAACACGTGAGCCGTCTCATGAATTAATGTTTTCATCACTTCATCGATATTTACCGCGGAATCAAGTGTATCTAAGCTTAGGGTCCAATCTTTCGGATTCTCCATACTAGGCATAACGTGAGCAACAACACCGTCATAACCGTCCGTTATTAAATCAAATTCTGTTATATTCCCGCGATATTTAGCTGGAATGAGAGTACGGTACATATCCCATAAGTCTTCATGATAACCTCTATCTTGACGCTGTTGTAGTACCTCTTCTTTCGCTTCTTTATCTTCAGCGAATACTTTATTTAAACGTTTCCGTTCTATTTTTTCAAAATAAGGATCTACAATTTCATCACCATCAATATAATAAGAGGCTAAAAAGAAATAATTTTCGTCATCCTCTTTTTTCTGCTCTGCCTCTTTCATATTCGCACTTTCATGCTCTTCTATATCATAATCTTCTACTGCTTCAAGTTCAGATAATCCATCTATTTTTTCATATACTTTTTGAAGTTTCTTATCTCCTATTTCCACACATTCTTCTTCTGTTTTACAAATTTCTTTTTCCTTCACACTCTTCATAGAACTATCGCATCCTGCTATTAAACCAATTGCGACGATCAACCCTACTAACTTGCCACACAGTCTCTTCATACAATCCTCCATTATTCCATTCTACAAAAATATCATAATCATTTTTTAACGAATATGCGATAATTAATTATACAAACTGTAAGGAGGTTTCTCATGATTCGAGCAGTCTTATTCGACTTAGATGGAACACTATTAGATCGGCGCCAATCTCTAGAACAGTTTATTCATGATCAATATAATCGCTTTGCCTCTCACTTAATGAGCATAAAAAAAACAGGGTATTGTTCTCGGTTTCTTGAACTCGATAATAATGGCTATACGTGGAAAGATAAAGTATATGCTACTCTCCTTTGCGAATACAACATTACCACTTTAACACCAGAGCAACTGCTGTACGACTACATTACAAACTTTCAACATCATTGTATTCCTTTCCAAAATATGCATGAATTACTTCAGCGTTTAACACAACAAAATATTAAAATTGGTATTATTACAAATGGCTTTACTGACTTTCAAATGAATAATCTTCGCGCACTAAACATACATACGTATACAAATACAATTCTCGTTTCAGAAGCGGAAGGAATTAAAAAACCACATCCTGAGATTTTCGAACGGGCTTTAAAAAAGCTAGATGTTAAGGCCACAGAATGTCTTTACGTTGGAGATCATCCAGAAAACGACGTGCTTGGTTCTGAACGAGTAGGGATTCTTGGTGTGTGGAAGAGAGATTCATTTTGGGATGATTTTGAGCATCCACGTATAGTGAACGATTTGTTGGAGGTGCTTTCGTTTTTAGAGGTAAAAATGAAAACAAAATAATAGTAAATAAATTACATTGGCAATTTTTTTACAATATATCGACTTACCGACAAAAGCTGACAAACAAAAAAGAGGCCGTTTTTCAAAAACGCCTCCCCTTCCTTTATTATTCATATACTGTAAACTGCGGTTTACTCGGATGATCTTTAACTTGCGCACCATCTGGAAACTTTGAAACTTTTTGATATAGGGCAATGTCACCGATACAACCTGCTGTTAGTAAAATCCCTAAAAATGAGATGGATTGCACATTCGTAGTTAACCCAATTACAATTGGCAAAATTCCAGTTGGTAAAAACGGCAGCATTAACACTTTCTTCATTTGCTTTACTGTAATCGCCTGTTTAGAATGAGCATATGCAACACCTAATTTCCAATTAACACCCCATTTCAGTTCACTCCACGGAACACCACCGATATAGCGAAACCCTATTAAATGTATCGCTTCATGAATACAAACAAGAACAATCATTGCGATAATAAAAAGAAACAAGGTTGGTAACGTAATTTCAATTTGAAACTCACCTGAAAGAAGTGAATGTAAAAAACTAACTCCAATCGCCAGAGCAAATGCTATACAACATGAATAGAAATTTAATTTCCCCATCGAAACAGTAACAGTCGTTTCTTTTCTTTTATCCATCTTCCCCCTCCTAAAATGTAAATATATCTTTACAAAATTGTATAATATACCCAAAATGATGTAAAGATATATTTACATTTATTCTTACAAACAAAAAAAGAAACCGGCCACTTTACTTCGTAAAACAGCCGATTTCTTCTATATGTTTCATCGTGCGCGCCAGTACATCGTCACGCATTATAAAGCTAAATTTTCTATCCGTTTTAATGTTATCAGGAATGTCTGTTAATAAAACAGATCCTTTCGTTTCTTCGTAATGCGTATGTTCTTCTACCGCACTAATTGTTGCAAAATAAATGTTTTTAATGATTATTTTGTCTTTTCCAGATACTTTATATTGTCCTAAGTAAGTTAAATCAGAAACTATGCCGCCGGTTTCTTCATGAACCTCTCGAACTGCCGCTTCTTCCGGTGTTTCCCCTAATTCTACTTTACCACCTGGAAATTCAAGACCGCGACGTAAATGATGCGTTAATAACCATTGATCCCCGTACCGGCATACAACCCAAACATGCTTTGGCTCAGGAGAAAATGGATAACGTTCAAACGATAATTGTACAGTATTGTGGTAATAATCTTTAAATTTGTACATGCCATTACTCCCCTATTGATGGTTACAAGTTTTTCCTACCACAAATTGTAGCATATTCTCGCTTTTCTGCATAATATTATCCAATTACAATCCATTGATTATTCCCATTTGCGCGACTAATTCTTTCGTCTCATGATTACCTAAATCGTAAATCATTTTATATGCTTTTTGTAGTTGTTCATCATATCGGTCATTATTCGAATCGTGATGATACTCAACAAATGGAACGTGAGAACGTACAAATGAACCTAAATCCTCTACATATGCTTGATCAAAGTACTCTCTTAACTCCGTAATTTCCTCATCACTTGCGGAAATCTCAAAATTATACGTATCCGCCGTCTTCACTTGTGAAATTTGACCGTTTCCTATTGATATATAATATGTTTTTTTCGTCTCCATGTAACACCCTTCTTTCATCCTTTTAATTTCTATTGTTTTCATCAATTACAAAATTATGTAAAATAAAGAAAAGGAGGGATTCCATGTTCAAAATATTAATTATCGGTATTATAATCGTCCTAGTCATACTAGTACTCTCCGTCATGACGATTAATAAAGGCTACGCTTATAAACATTCTGTTGATAAGCCAGAAGATAATCCTTATACAAAAAACAGCAAGAAGAATTCATAATACGCTTCATATACTACTTATTTTAGCCCACATCCTATCCAGTATTAATTTACTGACATTTCAACATAACTTTCTACCACTTTCACAATCTCTATTAGGAGTTTTACTGCTTCTTATTACCATTGAACAAATCAGGAAAAAGGATTCAGGAACTAGATTTATTTGTATTGTTGCAGGTGCTTTCATTTAGATTGTTCTCATCATTACCTACATAAACTAGAAGGAGGGCTTTTATGTTAAAAGGCGTTCGAATTACTTTTGCACTTATCGCCTTATCTATAGCAATCTATGGATTTATTAGCGGTAACAGAGACATTATGCCTTACATGTTCATTTTCTTAGGGGCTATGGCTTTCACTATAGGTTTAGAGGAAATAAAAAAACAGAAACAATCTAGCAGCATACTTGCTTTCATGGCTGGAGCTGGTGCTTTACTGCTTGGCTTCTCAGAAATATTCCGGTAAATAATCTATTTAAAAGGTGGAGATTTGTATGCTAAAAACATTACGAATTGTATCGGCTCTTATCGTCATCGCTCTCGCTTTATCCGGAATGTTTACAAACGCACTTGTTACAATGCCTTATATGCTCATCGCCTTATCTGTTATGACCTTCATCATGAGCGCAGAAGAAAAACAGAAACAAAAGAAAGTACATAGTACACTCTCCTTCTTTTCTGGCGTATTCACTTTAATCGTTGCTATTATAATTTTTGTCTCTCGGTAATTATTTTTCTACTAGGAGGTTAAAATGCATATAAGAAAAGTACAGCTAACCATCGTTTTTATTACTTTAATCTTATGTTTATACAGCACATTTACAATGAACTTTCAAACCTTTTCACCTATCATTTTGTTCCTCTTTAGTATATATGGCATTTTAGTAGGAATTGAGACGATTCAAAAACAACAAAAACAAATTGGAGCTATTAGCATCGGTTTAAGTCTTTTTACGATTGTTTTTGTTATTCCATTTATAATGTTCTTTTAAAGGAGAATTATATGTTTAAAAACATTCGAATTATAATAGCTACTATCGCTCTTATTCTCGCCCTATTTAGCTTCTTCGCAAATATCTCTATGCTTTTACCATACGTTTTTATCCTTTTGAGTATTATGTTTATCCTTTTTGGAATCGATGAAATAAAAGAGCGGCAAAAAGCAAAAGCATTTGTTTATTTTCTCGGTTCTGCCTTTATTTTATATGTTGGGGTGTCTAGTATACTTTCATAAAAAAGAGGCCGCCCAACACATATGTTAGACGGCCTCTTCTTTATATTTGATTCATACTATTGGCAGTTTTTGTCGGTAAGTCGATATCCAGTTTCGAAACATCGATATATTAAAAAAATCGTTGATATATTTCAAGTTGTGTTCGATATATTCGAAAAATCGTCGATATAATTTCATTTATCATCGTGTTACAAAAAAACTGCCCTTTCACAGGCAGTTTTTTCTTTTTATCCAAATACTTTCTCAAGTTCATCTTTATCTTGGCTTAACCAGAAGTTCATTAAGCGTTGTGCTCCTTCTAAGTCGTGAAGCTTCGCTTGGCCACACTGTGTTTCATTTGCAGCTGGAATTTCTGTAATTTGAACCGCATCTTTTAATGTTAATTCTAATAAATCAATGATTTCTCGAACCGTTGGTGTTCCGCTTACTACAAGATAATATCCTGTTTGGCAGCCCATTGGTGAAATATCGATAATATCAAAATGCGGATAACGATCAATATATTTACGTAAATTAAATGCTAATAAATGTTCTAACGTATGAATAACATCTGGTTTCATTGCTTGTTTATTCGGTTGGCAAAAACGAATATCGAATTTATTTACAATACCGTCACTACCTACGTTGTGAACTCCGCAATGTCTTACATAAGGCGCCTTTACAATCGTATGATCTAATTCAAAGCTTTCTACTGATGGCATACAACATCTCTCCCGCTTTTAATTTAATTCCGTTATATCCAATATGATATAACGGAAATCAACATTAGTAAAGTATTATGTACAGTCGTGCTATAATACTTTAAGACTATGCTGAAAAGGAGACCATTATGAAACAGATTTTTATTGGGATTATACGCTTTTATCAAAAATTCATTTCTCCAATGACACCACCAACGTGCCGCTTTTACCCAACTTGCTCTCATTATGGATTAGAAGCATTTCAAAAACATGGTGCTCTGAAAGGGTTTTGGCTTACATGCAAGCGTATATTAAAATGTCACCCTTTCCACCCGGGAGGATTTGATCCTGTCCCAGATAAAAAGGATGACAAAGTAAATTCTTAATTGTCGTAACCATTCACAACTAAATCTAATTTTCCTGTGTCAGGATCTATAACAAGACCGTGAACAGGTACTTCTTCAGGAAGTAATGGATGGTTGCGAAGTATTGATACGCTATGTTCTACACTTTCTTCTACACTAGAGAATCCTTGTAGGAATCTTTCTAAATCGATTCCAGAATAACGAAGTGTATCTAATTTCTCTTCTGTTATACCGCGCTCTTTCATCTTCTCAATTGTACTGCTTGCTTGAATTTTTGCCATACCACAATCGTGGTGACCAACTACACAAACTTCATCAGCACCAAGTTCATATACAGCAACTAAAATACTACGCATAATACTTCCAAACGGATGTGAAATAACAGCGCCTGCTACTTTAATAATTTTCACATCACCGTTACGCATATTCATCGCTTTCGGTAATAATTCAACAAGACGAGTATCCATACAAGAGATAATTACCATCTTTTTGTTTGGAAATTTACCTGTTTCGTACTCTTCGTATTTTTTTTCTTCAACGAATTTTTCATTGTATTGTAAAATCTCTTCTAATGACTTCATAGTAAAGAACCCTCTTTTCTCTCATTTACATTACTTATATAGTGTACCAAAATTTAAAAAACTCAAAAAGGATATTACTTTATAGTGAAAATAAGATATTTTCAGATAACCGACATAATTCTTTCAAAATATACACACACCTTTGTAACAAGTCCCTCCTATTTAAAACGTATTTTCACTATAAACTGATTGTAGATAATGTAAAAAAGGAGTGAATTTTCATTATGTCCGACGTTCTGTTACTGAGTCGTTTTCAATTTGCAATTACTATTTTTTATCACTTTTTATTTGTACCTTTGACAATCGGACTTGTTATTTTAGTAGCATGTATGGAAACTCAATACGCCCGCACATTGAATCCAACATACCGCAAAATGGCAAATTTCTGGGGTAAATTATTTACAATTAACTTCGTAATGGGGATTATAACTGGGATTACGATGGAATTCCAATTTGGAACAAACTGGTCTGAGTACTCCAAATATATGGGAGATATTTTCGGATCACCTCTCGCAATCGAAGCACTCGTTGCCTTCTTCTTAGAATCTACTTTCATGGGAATATGGTTATTCGGTAAAGACAAAATTTCACCAAAGTTCCGTGCCTTCTGTATGTGGATGGTTGCACTTGGAACAAATATTTCCGCCCTTTGGATTATTACAGCAAACGGTTTTATGCAAAATCCTGTTGGCTACGTCGTACGTAACGGCCGCGCTGAATTAAATGATTTCTGGGCACTTGTGACAAATCCATATGCTTGGAACATGTTCTTCCATACTGTAATTGGTTGTTATATCGTTGGTGCTTTCTTCGTTATGGCAATTAGCGCCTATCATTTATTACGTAAAAATGAAGTGGAATTCTTCAAAAAATCATTTAAATTTGGTTTAATGTTAGGTTTATTCGCTGCAACTGTTACACCGTTTATGGGTCATCAGTCTGGTGTATCAGCAGCTAAATATCAACCAGCTAAAGGAGCTGCGATGGAAGCAGTTTGGGAAACTGGAAAAGGACAAGGCTTTTCGATTGTTCAAATTCCTGATGTAAAAAACGAAAAGAACTTTGAATTCCTTACTATTCCGAAACTAGGGAGTTTCTTCTATACAAACTCATTTAATGGCGAAATTGTTGGTTTAAAAGATATCCCGAAAGATGAACGTCCAAATGTTAACCTCGTGTACTATAGCTTCCGCTTAATGGTTGCACTTGGTATGTTCTTTATGGCATTAACTTGGTACGGTTTCTACTTAAACCGAAAAGGAAAACTAGAAAACTCAAAACGTTATTTAAAAATTACAATATGGTCTGTCTTACTACCATATATCGCAATTAACGCTGGTTGGATTGTTGCCGAAGTAGGTCGTCAACCATGGACAGTTTATAAACTAATGCGTACAGCAGAATCTGTATCACCTATATCTGTTCCACAAATTTGGTTCTCATTAATTAGTTTAATCTTGTTCTACACATTACTTTTAATCGCAGACGTATACTTAATGCTAAAGTTCGCGAAAAAAGGACCAGCAGCATTAGAAGAACCTGCTACTGAGGGAGGTGCAGCTCATGTCTCATGATATGCTTGCAATTATCTGGTTTTGTTTATGGGGCGTGATTTGGACAGTTTACTTCATTCTTGATGGATATGCACTTGGTAACGGAATGATTTTTCCTTTCGTTGCGAAAGACCGACAAGAACGAAATCAATTACAAGAAGCAATCGGCCCATTCTGGGGTGGTAATGAAGTATGGTTAATTACAGCTGGTGGCGCAACATTTGCTGCCTTCCCAGTCACATATGCAAATATGTTTAGTTACCTATATACACCACTATTTTTAGTATTACTCGCACTGTTTGCTCGTGCTGCCGGACTTGAATTTATGCATAAAGACGATTCACCAATTTGGCAAAAAACTTGTAAATGGGCATTTACAATTGGTAGTTTCCTAATCGCCTTCTTATTCGGTGTTACGTTCGCTAACCTTTATTACGGACTACAAATCGGAAAAAATGGCTATGAAGGAAATTTACTAAGCTTACTAAATCATTATGGTATTTTAGGTGGTCTGTTCTTCACTGCTATATTCGTCGTATCTGGCGCCCTTTGGGTTATGATTAAAACAACTGGTGAAGTATCTGATCGTGCTTATAAAATCGCAAGACCATTTTCAATGGCAGCTGCTATCATTTTAGCTATTTTCTATGTAGCAACTGCAAATCGTACAAATTTATTCCAAAACTTCACAGAATATCCGGTACTATTCATTCTTCCGGTACTTGCCATGTTAATGAGTGTACTCGCACTTATTATGGTGTACAAACATAATATAGGTCTCGCATTCACATTCGTTTGTTTAACAATCGCAATGTTTATGACAACTGGATTTGCAGGTATGTTCCCAAGAATGTTACCATCTCGTATTAATGATGCTTATAGTACAACGCTATATAACGCAGCTGGTAGTCAATTAAACTTAAAAATTATGTTCTTCGTTGCAATGGTTATGGTACCAATTGTTATTGGATATCAACTTTGGAGCTACAGTATCTTTAAAAATAAAATTCATAAAGACTCTGCTAAAGGGTATCACTAAAATAAAAAAAGACACTTCGTTTGAAGTGTCTTTTTTGTACGTATGATTTTTGATAAGATGTTATATTTCCAATCTAACAACTATAATACAGAAGAATCATGAACAGCTCACAGCTAGATTGTAGCACAGGGCACGTTCATCATTTTATGCAATTTTACATATTTATCTATAAAGTAAACTGTATTCCTTGATCGTTCGCATCGCTATCCCTTACATCTGCTGTACTAATACCACTAAATGTTTGTACTTTTTTTCCTGTATTCGATGATCCTGATCCATTATAAGCTTTCGTTTTTTCAATCGGCTGCACGTTATATTTATCTCCTAAATTAATCGTTCCGTTACAGTTTTCAATAATAACGCCTTCCACAACTGACGGCATTTTGTCACCTACTTTCATTTCCTTACTTTTATTTTATGAGAACCGCCTAAAAAAATAGCATGTTTCCATAAGAAAAAGCACTCAAACTGAGTGCTTTTTCTTATTTACCTTTTTTCTTTTTCTCACAAGCAATTCCATCGCCATCACGATCTAAATGCTTACCATAATATGGACTATCTCTTGTAATGTCATAATATCCAGCATCGTTTGCTTCTTTACAATTAGCAAAACGTTTCGGATCCGGTTTCACTTCAGGTTTTACTTCTGGTTTTACTTCTGGCTTCACTTCTGGTTGTGGTTGTTTTGCTCCTGGTCTTTCTTCAAATGGTAACGTTGCATTATATAAGAACTGAACGTATTGCTCACGACTTACATGCATTTTAGGTGCGAATTTACCATCACCAGTTCCAGCCGTAATATAATTTGATTTAATTGCAGTAATCGCAGGATTCGCCCATCCATTTCTATCTACATCCGGGAAATTATGATCGCCTCTTATTTGCAATTGGAATCCCCTTGTCAAAATTTGTGCCATTTCTTCACGAGTTAACGAATCTTTCGGTCTAAATTTTCCTGTGTTATCTCCAACGAATACACCCATCTCTGTTAAAGCAAGAATCTCTTTTTTAAACATAGTTGAACGATCCGTAACATCTTTATACGGATTGTTATACTGTTCTTTTACTGTCGGTTTTAAATGACGGAACATAAGAGCTGCAACTTGCTCACGTGTTACATCATCACCAAATCCAAAAATCCCATTTCCGTATCCAGCAACAACGTTTTTATTTGCTAAATCCATAATCGCTTTATAAGACCAATGATTGTTTGGAACATCTTTAAAATCTGCACTTGCCTGCGCTGTTCCAATTGAAGTAAATGCTGTAGTTGCAACAATTGCACCTGTTAAAATTAATTTTTTAAATCCCATACTTAAGTCTCCTTTTCTTTCCTATAATAACCATTTAACAATATAACAAATTATTTAAATATATTTTGTCACATTATGTCGAACACAAAAAAGAATCCAAAAGGATTCTTTTTTGCTAAGCATGAATGGCAGTTTTGGAGACAGTTGACTTCTTCAAAAATTTATTAGGGGTAATATTTTGAAAAAGAAAGCCTTTCATATGTAGGTTAACACCACTGGAATATATAGTAAATTGATAATATTTATACGGAAGATTGCTAATGTTTAGTATAGATACTTTCCACTATATCAACAGTGAAAAGTATCTACATGAAACAATAAAAAGGTGCCTTCAAAGAGGGCACCTTTCATAAACAGACGCTATAAAACAGAATTATTTATTGTTATACGATTGTTAGATACAAAAAGTAGAGGGAAATGTTTGTAAGAAATTCTGCTTTATATAGTCTGCCTACCACTTATATTTTAATCCTCTTCACTTGAAAATAAATATAATATGCATAATTACATGAAAAAAAGAAAAGACACTCCATAGAGTGCCTTTTCAACCATTTTACTTTTAATATATCGCTTTCCATACATTGTAACATATGTATCTATATATTTTATTGAGAAAATTCTAAATCATTTTTTCTTTCATTTTCAATTATAAAATCATGTAATATAAAGGGTATGTCAAATTATTATACAAATTGAGGTGTACTATATTTATGTATTTTGGAATTATTCCTCTTATATTGTTTATTATTTTTCTTATCTCTTACTTAAAGGATCCGCGAAAAATAATAAACGGCTTTTTATTTAATGTTTTTTTCTGTTTTTTCCTTCTTTTTTGTGTGATTATATCTGTAAATTCAAGTATTGATGTCCTACGCTATAGTATAATTTTACCTATTTTAGCACTTATTCTTATGATTCCTTTCGGTGTTGTTGCTTTAATGTTTGGGCTATTTCTGAATGCGAGAATTTTAATGAAACGAGAAGGACGACGGTTCACTAACTGTTTAACACTCATTGCTGCTTTAGGTATTTTATTCTGTATATTATTCTTTTTCATAAGTCCAGCAAGTTTCTTCTCACCGCATTTGCAACCTATTTTTGGTGGAATTTCTCTTATAACCTTATATTTCTTTATACACTTATCTAACTTCTTAAGCGCTTATTTTCTATATCAATTCAACAGACCAAGGCGTAATCAAGATTTCATCATCGTTCTTGGTAGCGGCTTAATTAATGATAAAGTACCGCCTTTACTTGCAAGTCGTATTCATAAAGCAATCGACTTTTACTGGAAACAAGCCGCTGTGAATACACCACCAACAATCATTTTCTCTGGTGGACAAGGTCCAGATGAAGGTCTTCCAGAAGCGGAAGCGATGCAAAAGTACGCTGTTGAAAAAGGAATCCCGCTTGAACATACAGTGCAAGAAAATCGCTCTGTAAACACATATCAAAATATGTCGTTCTCTAAAGAAATTATGGAGTCTTTAAAACCTGAAGGTAAGTATAGAAGTATTTTTACAACGAATAATTTCCATCTTTTCCGCGCTGGTATATATGCAAGACAAGCGGGGCTTAATAGCCAAGGAATCGGATCAAAAACTGCATTTTATTACTGGCCTAATGCAATGATTCGTGAGTATGTCGCAATCGTTGTGATGGGACGTAAACGTCATATGAAAGTTTGCGGAGCTATTTTAGGATTTTCTTTATTCCTATCCGTGCTTAGTTTTATCATTTCTTAATAGTCTCCCATCCTTTGAAAGGATGGGATTTCTTATACTCACTTCAAAAATATTTTAAAGTGAGTATGGTCATAATATCCCCTGCATACATCCATTAAAGGAGAAATTTTTCAAATTAAATGTTAAAATGGAAGTTAGGTGTGAATGACGTAACAAATAAGAAACTAGTTTGAAACGAGGAAATTACATGGAGAAAATTATCAAAAACAAGCCCAATAAGCTAAAAATTGCTTCAAAAGCTTTGATGATTATTATTGGGGCATTTATCACAGCGTACGGATTAGAAGCAGTATTAATTCCAAATAACGTATCAGACGGTGGTGTGACTGGTTTAAGTATCGTTAGTTCAAGATTATTTGGATTGCCATTAGGAGCTCTAATCGCAGTTATTAACATTCCTTTCGTTTGGTTAGGATATAAGCAAATCGGTAAAAGCTTTGCTATTTATTCCATTATCGGGATTGCTTCATTAGCAGTAGGTACTGTTGTTATGCACGGAATACCAGCTATTATTGAAGGCGATACACTACTTGTTACAGTTGTTGGTGGTATTATTATCGGTTTCGGTATGGGACTAGCATTACGTAACGGCGGCGCATTAGATGGAATCGATATGCTAGCTGTATTGCTTTCTCGTAAGTTACCTTTTGGAACAAGTGACCTTATTTTATTCTTAAACATGTTCGTATTTATTTTCGTATCAACAGTATTCGGTCTTCAAGGAGCTATCCTTTCGGCAATTGCTTACTTTATTGCTTCGAAAGTGATTCATATCGTTGAAGTTGGTTTAAGTGGTTCGAAAGCATTTAAAATCATTACGAAAGAGCCTGAATTAATGGTAGAAACAATTCGTGATCGTTTAGGCCGAAGTGCAACATATAACGAAGTATACGGTGGTTATTCAAGAGAGAAATTCAAAGAAATTTCTTGTGTAATTAACCGTTTAGAAGAAAGTAAAATGAAAGAACTTATTAATGAAATCGATCCACAGGCCTTTATTACAGTTTATGACGTAGCAGAAGTAAAAGGCGGTAACTTTAAGAAACGTGATATTCATTAATCATCATGAATAAAGAGGGTGTGCCAACAATTTGGCACACCCTCTTCTTATTATGAAGTTGCGGTCGTTGTCGGTAAGTCGATATATTTCAATAATCGCTGATATAATTTTACTCTCCCCATCTTCTTCCTCTCTTAATCCATGCTACGTATTTTTGAAAGGCAGGCACTTCATGTTGAAAGCGCAGCGGAACATATAGAAAAAGAGTACATGTACATAGTATCCATAGAATACCTACTACAAAGTGAAATTTCATCGTTGTGCTAATAAACAAACTGAGGAATAAAACGAGGAACATAATCAAACTAAACCTTTTATATATAGTCATACTAATTTCCTCCTTATAACTTAATTGTACCAGCTACAAGGAATTAATTTCCATAATAAAAAGACCGAAAAGCAACTTCTCCTTTTCGGCCTCTATACCTATCTTCTCTTCGTAATTTTTCCTGAACCACCGACCCTCGTTTTCGGAGGAGATGTATTCCTTGGCGGCGTTTTAATAGATGATTTCGGCTTCACATCTGATCCGCTCGAGCCACCTGGTGTTTTTGTAATTTTTCCTTTGCTTCCAGTAGAAGGCGGAGGCGTACTACTTCCTTTTTTCGTAATACTTCCTGTATCTCCTACGGAAGGTTTCGAATCTACATTATCGCCTCGCTTAATGATAGATCCTTTCCCTTCCTTCGTAATTGGAGGCGGGGTTTTCTTTTCTTCTTTCGTAGGCGGTCTCTCTGGAATAACCGGTTTATGATTTTGTCTGTCATTATATCCGCGATAATCACCGTATGATGATTTTCGTGAACCGAATATATCGTTTAAAATACTTCCCATAATATATCCTTGCAGGAAGGATGGTTGGTAATTTTGACGGACAAATTCTTTATTACTTATTTCAATTAACGTATCAGAAGGTTTCTCTTTATCCTTTTGCAAGTTATAAATCTTATCAGAATAAACGAGGAACATTTGATTTTCGTCTTCTTTAGATGCTTGCTTCGGTTCTCTTTCATTAATGAGTTCCTTTGCGACTTCAGGAACTGACCGATTGGCGGCCCTATACACGTAAGATTCTTGTTTACCTTCTTTTGCGACAGATTCTAGTGGATAACGGTCTTGAATCGACTTTGTCTGTCCGCCTTGACAACCTGATAAGGCATATCCAGCAACAACAAGTAATAGAACGATAGCAAGTATAGGGATTACGAACGATTTAATCATGGTAAACAATCGGTTTGACATGATTACGCCCCCTTACGTTGCTCTTATAATTTGTACATCAGCAGGAATAATTGCTTCTCCCTCATACATCATTGTGCGACCATTTTGCCATTCAATACGTAATAATTTTCGGTTATCTGATTGGAATTCCCATACGTACTGTTCCTCTGAAGCAGAGAATGGTGTTTTCCCCATCACAACAACACGTCCGTTATATTGCTCTTCCATATGGTACTCTGTATCATCCATTTCAATTGTCGTCGGAACTTCATCAATTGAATCTAAACGACCATCGATTGGTGTATATAATTTGTAATACGTATTTTCACGATCTTCAATTTTTAAATAACGAATATCTTTCCCGTCTTGCAGTGTTAAAACAATTTCTTTACGAGAATGCATACTCGTTTTCCCAGTTAATTCGTACATGACTAATGAAACTTCAATCATATCGCCAGGAGCTAACGTTAACAAACTCTTCTCCGGTTTCGACGGTTCTGGGCTCTTCATTATATTTTTAATTCGTTTAAATAAACTCATGATTTACCCCTCCTTCTCTCTTTATAAACAAGCACCTAAAATAAGTGCACCAACGATATGTAATGATCCGGCCAACATCGCATGCGCAACACTGCCTTCTTTCGTACCTTCTTCTAAATCTAAACCGGACATTTTCTTTAACACAAATTCGATAAACATTTCTACCACTAATAAAATAACGAAAGAAACTGCTGATGCAAGTAGCGCTTGCCATAAGTCATTTGCTTTCGTTATGGATTGAGATAAAATGTACCCTTGCGCGAATAATTTCATAACGAAACGCGTTGTTACAGCTGTATTCCCATTCTTTATTTCTTTTAAATCATTGTATTTAGTAAAAATTGAATCAACCCACATAATTGCAAATAAAAGTACTGCACTTGCTCCAGTCCATACAAGCATGGCTAACACATTTGTCCATGTCATTGCAAAACCTCCTCTAAAATGTAATAGAAAACCGACATGAATTCTCTTCAGACATGTCGGTTTCTTTGTCTATTCTATATTATTTCTCATACTGCTTCATAATACGAGCTAATTCATCGTCAACAGCAGAATTTTTGTTTAAGCTTGCGAATTCATCATCTAATGACTTTTCTTTTTTATACACTTCACCACTTGCTTCTGCTTCAGCTTCTAATTGAAGAGCTTTCTCTTCCATACGACTTAAACCAGCTTTTGCTGAATTTGAATCAAATCCAGACATCGCCTGATTAATATTCTTTTGTGCTTTCGCCGCATTTACACGTGCTACAAGTGTTTCACGTTTATTTTTCAGCTCTGTTAATTGCTTACGCATTTCTTCTAGCTTCAGGCGAAGATTATCGGCAGCAGCTTTGTTTTGCTCATAGCTTGCTTTATACTCATTCATCTTTTGCTCTGCGTTTTGTTTTTCTTCAAGARCACGACGTGCAAGATCAAGATTGCTTGCTTGAACAGCCATATGAGCTTGCTCTTCACGTTTTTTCACAAGTGCTTCTTGCTCTTCAAATAATATTTTGAATTTCTTCTCAAGTGCAATTTGAGCTGCTACACTTTTCTCAGCTTCTTGTACATCCGCTTGCATATCGCGTAAATATTGATCCGTCATCTTAACTGGATCTTCCGCTTTTTCAATTAATGAATATACATTCGACATTGTTAAATCTCGTAATCGTTTAAATACAGACATTCTAATTCCTCCTATGACTTACCTCATATTTCAAATTCACTACTTGGAAAACTGAAAAATCTCCCTTAACAGTAAAGAATATTCATTTTTACAGCCTACGTGTTTATTATAACAAAACTAATATGTCCTTACATGTTATTTCCAAAATACAGCCAATATAATATGACATTCTATATAAAACATTGTATTCCTAATATATTCTCATTAACCCTCTTCAGAATTGACTTATTTTTATGCACTTTCACTAAATTACATTATTGTAATGTTACTGTAAGCTAACTCGATAGTTACGTTGCAATATTTCTTATACACTAATACCAGAAGCAACGAACAAGCTTCTCATCATTTCAGAACTAATACAAAAACTGTATTTACAATAAAACATATAAAAAGGAGAAATCATCATGAAAAAATTAGTAGGCATCGGATTAGCAGCAGCAATTTCATTCGGAGCATTATCAGGTTGTTCTTTATTAGGAGAGAAAGCAAACGGTTTTGTACTGTACGGATCAGAAGAACAAGTTCAACAAATTACAGATAAAAACAAAAAAGAAGTGAAAGAAAAAGACTTCTATAAAATGAAAATGACTACATTAGAGGGTAAAAAAGTTCTTGTTATGGATAAGAAAACTGGTGAAGAACTGGTGAAGAAAGAGTTACTTAGCAAAGTTGATGAAAAAGACGACACGAAACCACTTAATAAATTACCAGCTGTAACAGCAGAACAAGGTGTATTATTTGCTAAAGAAAAAGTAGAAAATGCTACACTTGATGGGGCAAAATTAAAATACGAAGGCAATACAATTATCGGAAGTGGACGTGCATATGCCGACATGTTCGCGATTGTTGATGATGCAACTTACGTAAATGTAAAAGGCGATGAAAAATCTGTTGGGGTATTAAAATTCGATAAAGACCCTAGTAAAGAATTCCCTGGCTACAACGGTGTAGAAGCTTCTCAACTTGTAAAAATTAAAAGGTAAAACAAAAAAGCTTTGCGAAATTCGCAAAGCTTTTTTCTATTTATGAGCAACTTGCTCCATATCCGGACTACAAGTTTGCGACTGACATGATTTATTTAAAGAACATGCTGCGCATTTTCCCTTTTTACTTCTCTTTACAAAATTAACTAACGTGTATGCTGCATAACCAAAAATGATAGCTCCGATTATAATATTGACCATCACTCTAATACATCTCCTTCTAGAATCCGAGTAAGGATCCAACTTGGTATATAATGAACGTTAATACATAAGCAACAACGAGTGGATAAACGACAGAGAAAATTGTCCACTTCGTTGATCCTGTTTCACGTTTAATAACAGCTACTGTCGCTAAACACGGAACATATAATAAAATAAAGAACATAAATGCATATGCTGATAACGCAGTATAATGTGCTCCCATTACATTTCCAAGCACATCTTCTTTCACCGCATAAATAATTGCCATTGTAGAAACGACAACTTCTTTCGCTAAAAATCCTGTTAAAAGAGATGCTGCAGCTTGCCACGTTCCAAAGCCGAGCGGTGCAAATAGTGGTGCAATAAATCCACCAATCATCGCTAAGTAACTATCTCCCATATCAACACCAAATCCTGATGGACCTGCATAGTTTAATAACCAAATGACAACAGAACCACCGAAGATGAATGTACCTGCTTTACGAACAAATCCTTTCCCTTTCTCCCACGTGCTTAGCCATAACGTTTTCGCTTGTGGCACGCGGTAAGGAGGTAGTTCAATGACGAAAATAGACTTTTCCGCTTTTAAAATGGTAAGAGACATAATTTTTGTAACTAATAATGCAAGAACAATACCTGCAACATATAAAGAAAACACAACAGTTGCCTGACTATGAGGGAAGAATACTCCCGCAAATAATGCGTATACAGGTAAACGTGCCGAACAAGACATAAATGGTGTTACAAGAACTGTAAGTAAACGTTCTTTTTCTTGTTCAATCGTTCTCGCTGCCATAATACCTGGAACATTACATCCAAAACCGATAATCATCGGAATGAATGCTTTTCCATTTAAACCGAAGAACTCCATAATTCTATCCATAACAACTGCAATTCGCGCCATATATCCTGAGTCTTCTAATAATGAAATGAAAAAGAATAGTGCAAAGATTTGTGGAACGAATACTAATACCGCACCAACACCGGCAATAATACCTTCTGTAACGAGTGCTTGAATAAAATCAGAAGCTCCAACACTTGTGAGCCCAGCCGTTACCCAATCCGTAAGCTGTCCACCAAAAAATTCATCTAACATATCGGATAAAGGTGTACCAATCCACGTAAACGTAACCTGAAAAATAAAAAACATAACTGCTAAAAAGATTGGAAGTCCTAAAATTTTATGTGTAATTAATCTATCAATTTTTTCCGAAAAAGGAATTTTTCCTTCTTTCTCATGCTTCATAACATTTGTTTTTAACTTTTCAATATACGCTTCACGAGTTTTGTAAATGTGCTCTTCCAACGTACAATCAAGTTTTCCTTCTAAGCGAGATCGAATGGCTACAAGTTCCTTATAAATTGGTAATGCTTTCATTTCTTTTTCTACTACTTCGTTATTGCTTAAAAATTGAAGGGCTAACCATCTTGGATGCTTATAATTCGCTGTCTCTAAAAGAGCTATTACCTCTCCAATTCCTTCATCCATCTGTACACCATATGAAATAATGAATGGCTTTTTCTCGTTTTTGTCATTTTCTTTAAGAGTAGCAAGTAGTTCTTCACAGCCTTTTCCACTTCTTGCAACGACCGGAACGACTGTTACACCTAATAGCTCTGATAATCGTTTTACATCAATTACAATGCCTCGTTGCTTTGCCACATCGACCATATTTAATCCGATTGAAACCGGCTTTCCAAACTCAAGTAATTGCAACGTTAAATGCATATTTCTCTCGAATTGCGAAGAATCCACTATATTTAACATATGATGAAATTCGTCTGTTAGTAGAAAATTTGTAACGACACCTTCATCACGCGAAACTGGATTCAAATCATAAACACCTGGTAAATCAATTAATGTTCCTTGCTTATCTTTTAATTTACCAACCTTCTTTTCTACTGTTACACCGCTCCAGTTTCCTACGTATTCATAAGAACCAGTAAGTGCATTAAATAATGATGTCTTCCCTGTATTCGGATTCCCTAGCAAAGCTACCTTATTCACGCTAATTCCACCTTTATCATTTTCGCGTCACAATGACGAATACTAATTAACTGTCCACGACACTCCAATGTACAAGGACCTTTGAACATCGCTTTCTGCTTCATGCGAAGTTCGCTTCCTTCAGAAAGACCGAAAGCAGCCAATCTTCTCTTCAGTAAATGATCTAAAGACTGAACGCTTTTTACTAACACTTTCTCACCGATTTTAATATCTACTAAGCTCATAACCTTCCCCCTCAGAAGAGAATGATAATTATTTTCAAAAAAATTATAGCACACTCTATTTCTCTTGTACTATACCCTTTTGCTTCATATTTATTAACATTTCGCTACAATTCTATTTCAATCATTGTCATACTGTATTCGTTTGCCATTCTCATCCATTTCGCTTACAATAAACAATAGCAAATAAAGAATCTCGTTATCACTGGGGGAGCCATGCCGCTGAGAGGGAACACTTCGTTCCGACCCTTCGAACCTGTTAGTTAATGCTAACGCAGGGATTGTGCAAACGTCCGAAATACATACCTCTTTTTTATTTACGTATTTCGTATCCTCCTATGATATCTATTCTTTTTTGCACAACTTGGATTTAGGGGGAGACAACATGCGTAACACCAATTTACAAGCGATGATCGAATCTGCAATTCTTGCAGCCTTCGCCTTGGTCATCGACATTTTACCATTATCAATCAAACTTCCAACAGGCGGTTCCATTTCATTCGCTATGATTCCTATTTTTATTATTGCATACCGCTGGGGCTTTAAATCAGCTTTCTTAGGTGGTTTAGTTTGGGGACTATTACAAATTGTCGTAGGAGATGCTTACATTTTAACACCTATTCAAGCTTTCATTGAGTACTTCATTGCCTTTGCTTTTATCGGATTTGCTGGCTTATTCTATCGTCCAATTCAAAAAGCACTTTTAACGTCTAATGAAAATAACTTAGAACAATCAAGTTTAGGTAGCCGTAAAGAAAAACCTTCATCAAAACAAAACGAAGGTAAGAAAGTCCTTGCTTATATTATCCTTGCTACATTTATCGGTAGCTTTGCTCGCTATTTCTGCCACTTTATTGCTGGTATTATTTTCTGGGGACAATATGCACCGAAAGGTCAATCAGCAGTTCTATACTCATTAATCGTAAACGGCAGTACAATGCTCGGTTCTTTTATTTTATGTACCGTTTTACTTATATTTTTATTTCTTACTTCACCTCGCTTATTCAAGAGCATCAATGCTTATCAAATAAATTCAAACAAAAAGAGCGCTTAATAAGCGCTCTTTTTGTTATATCGTAATATCAATTAAAAATACAATAAATGCACAAAAGAAAATAAATACCATTATACTTAGCCACTTGCTATGCACGGTTCATCGACTCCTTACATAACCTCATTTTCTAACCAGATTATATCGCTTAAAAATAAAGATTAGGTAAAGATAATATGAAAATAAATTAAAAAAGCGTAGCATGCATCATCTACGCTTTTTTAGGTAAATAAAAGTAAAATAATACACCATCTTCTGTATTTTCTGCCCCATATTCAGCATCGTGCAGTTCTAAAATATTTTTAGAAATAGCTAGACCAAGCCCAGTTCCACCTTGTGAACGGTGGCGAGCTGCATCCACGCGATAAAAACGGTCCCAAATTTTATCTAATTGCTCTTCTTCAATGTGAGTACCTTTATTTTCAATACACACTTTTATACGATCTTTCTCATCTATTGTAGAAATAATAATATCCTCTTTATTCGGTGTATAACGTATGGCATTCGTAATGAAGTTCACGATTACTTGTTCAATCCGACTTTGATTTGCGACTACTTCAAATGAACATATATTTTTATGCACATGAAGTTCTTTTTTCTCTATGTCCACAGAAAGGTGTTCACATATATCTTCAATTACTGTATCGATATAAAATACATCCTTTTTCATTTTATATGTACCTGACTCAAATTTAGCTAACTCCAGCATATCCAAAATTAAAGTATCCATTTTATCTACTTCTCGTTCCATTGCCTGAAAATAGTATTCTTTTTTATGCTCAGCTACTCCATCTTTTAAAATAGAAATACAGCTTTTCATAATACTCAGCGGTGTTTTTAATTCATGCGAAACACCAGAAATAAATTCTTTCCGCGTATTTTCTAACTTTCTTTCCTTTTCAATATCTTGTTCTAGCTGTCCAATATGCGAATGGAGCTTATTAGATAATACATTAATATTTTTCGATAAATCACCAATTTCATCTTTTGAAGTAATCGGTATTTGTTCTGTGAAATCTAAGTGTGCTATTTTCTTCGTCGTATCATTTATTTTTAATAACGGCTTTGCAATTTGTTTTGAATAATAGAACGAAGCTAGAAAAATAAGAACGACTACAAATGCAATGATGTAAATGTAGTAATCTTGCACCATTTGTACAGCTTCATCTACAGGCTGTAAAGAAGCCATCGCATAAATATATGTGACTGATCCGTCTCTTTCTGTTATTGGTTTCATTAATAATTTATATTTTATATCATTTTTTTCATAGTCCATTGTTTTTATTGAATATTCTATTTGATTACTTTCATTTAGTAATACATCCCTTTGAAACTCTTTTATGCTATCTAAGAATAGACTATTTTTATAAATTGGATTTACAAGACCTTTTACATCAGGAAACTGTACTTTCGTAACACGTCCTCTTATGTAAGTATCTAATTCCTGAGCAGATTCTTCCTGAACAGCTGGTTTCTTTTCTTTAACAAGTTGTTCTTGATCCGCTCTCTTTTTCTCCTCATCTAATTTCATTTTCTCCTGAAACGCTTTTTCTAACGGTTTATTAGATCCATTTAAATTTTGCTTACCTAACGCGAAAGAGAATGGAATAAAACTATCACCTTTTTTCACGCCAGAAAAATAAATTTCTTGTCCTAAAAACGGATCTGATAATTTATTATCAATCTCCTCTATATTGACGAGATTGTATAAAGGAATTTTGAATATTTGTTGTCCAAAGCTCTTTTGTTGCCTACGATCTATCGTTACTTCAAAATAAAAATCATCCGCATGTTTTAAATTCCCATTCTGATCTAACGTTGTAATCCACGTATTATTTTCTCTTAAAAAGTCTTGCTCCAGCTTCTGAATTCCTTCTGCACTTCCTGCATAATTCAAATAATTCTTCTCAAAGGAATTTAAATTCACTTTAATATCTTCTACTTTTCGATTCGCATAATATTGTTTAAAAAATATCGTTTGTCCAATAAATATCGTCGCTAAAATTAACATACATAATGCTGTTGTGAGGGCAAATAATTTTAGTACAATCCCCTTTCTCATACATTCCCCTCAAATTTATAACCTGTTCGTACTACAGTTGTAATGCACTTTGCTTTCTCTCCTAATTTATTTCTTAAATTACGAATATGACTATTAACCGTTCGATCGTCACCAGCAAATTCATATCCCCAAATTCTTGAAATGAGTTGCTCTCGCGTTAAAACAATCCCTTGATTTTTCATGAAATACGCTAATATTTCAAATTCAGTATGTGTTAAATTAATGTCTGTCCTATCTACCGTAACAGTGCGCGATGGGAAGTGGACGTGAATACCGTGAATGGATAATGTATCATCTTCATTCTCTAGAAGTTGCTTCGTTACTTTTCTACTTTCTAACAGCCTTTTCGCTCTTGCTAATAAAATTGGTGGGCTATACGGCTTCGTCACATAGTCATCCGCCCCAAGTTCAAATCCAAGTAACGTATCATCTTCATCTACACGTGCCGTCAGCATAATAATAGGAACCTCAGATGTTTTACGAATTCTTCGGCAAACAGACCATCCATCAAGTTCCGGCAACATAATATCTAAAATAACTAAATCAACCTCTTCTTCCTCAAATACAACTAAAGCTTCTTTCCCATCTCTTGCTTCAAACACTACATATTGCTCGCTCAAAAAATAATCTTTTAATATTTCACGCAAAATATCTTCATCTTCCACAATTAAAATGTTTTTTGACATAACTTATGTATCCCCCTTCCGCTTTCAGAAACTATCACTTCATTTTGAATAACTAGCCGTTAACTTCGCCTCGATAATATATCTATCTGGTGCATCCCCTATATAATCAAATGGATAGCAAGTCGTTAGTGTTAATATCGGTTCTTCTTTTTTTATAATAACAGTACGATCATCCGCATGGGTAATCCATATCTTTTGAATTTCGTATGTGTAAGTTTTATTATCATACTCTAAAACAAGAGTGTCTTTTTCTTTTAACTCCCCTAAATCTGTAAAGACAGTATCCCGGTGTCCACTCAGTACAGTATGTCCCCCTCCAGATGGTGTTGTCGTTACATCACTAACGAACATTCCAACTCCTTTCTTCAACGTTGCATCATCCGCTCCCCAGTATATAGAAAACTTCTTCTTTATTTTCGGTATATTTAACAGTGCAACCTTTTCTCCTTCTTTATGTTCTGTTTGAGAAGAAGGTACTTGGGAAGTTACAGGTGTTTCGTAAGAAAGTTGCTTATGTTGTATATTTTCAAGGCTCTTTAATTCTTCTTTCGTTAATTGTTGAGCAGAGCTTTTTCCTTTATACCATTCCATAGCGTAATATGATCCCGTGAATAGCCCTATGGCCATCAATATGATACCTATATAATTGAGTAACTTCATGTTCATCCCTCCATGCCAAAAATGGTAGGAATAACCTACCATTTTTAATATATGAAATTATTCCATTCTTTATAGGACAATATTTTATTTACGCCTTAACTTTATTGCGACGATTCAAACCAAATAATGTCCCTATCCCTACAAGACATGCGCTTAGTGCCATCATTGCTACATTATTAGATGCTGTGTTTGGTAATTTTTCACCTTGTACAGCTGGCTTCGCTACTTCTTTTTTTACCGCACCATTTTTTTGTTGTACTTGTGCTGCTTCTTTTTTTGCCATATCATTTTTCAACTGTTCTTGTGCTATTCTCTTTTTCTCTTCTTCACTTTTTTGCTGTTCCTTAATCAATGCTTCTTTTTTCGCCTTATCGTTTTTCAACTGCTCTTGCGCTATTCGCTTTTTCTCTTCTTCACTTTTTTGCTGTTCTTTAATCACTGCTTCTTTTTTCGCTTTATCTTGCTGCAGTTGTGCCTGTTCTTCCTTTGTTACTGTTCCAGTATCCGCACTCGCTACTGAAGAATATCCTACTGTTAAAAGTGCCATTGCACAAATTGGTAATAGTCTCTTTTTCATCTTCATTCTCTCCTTATATTTTATTCACATCAACTCGCATCGGATGTATCACTAGAATAAACAAGAGATATAAATATAAGATGCAGATGAAATATATTTCATTTAAAGATTTCATTGTAGAAAAATAAAAAAACATCGCAATATATACGATGTTTTTTCGGGTGTGTGTCTCAATATTTACATGTTACTTTCGCGTGATTTAGAAGTAGAACGGGCCGGAGCGATAACTAATTGTCTCGGCTCAGTTTTCTTTAAGTGATTTTTGACGTTACACTTACGACGTTGAACAACCCACGCTTTAATAGGGTTTGTCAAAATAATCTTTTGCTCTTCGTTAGGGGCCTCTTCTTCAAACCTACAACTTTCGCTCCATTTATTCCATTTCATTGTAAATTTAGAAGAAGAATGATCGTCTTCTCGATCAAACAAGTGCAAAAAATCCATTTCGCCAGCTAGCATTACGGTGTTGCTAGTTGCTAAAAAAGAAAAGGTCGTCCAACGTTTCTCCATGCCCTCCTACTCCTTTTTCACATATAGAGTGCCTAAAACTTAATTTACCTAAAATATGCTTGCCTTTTACCTTACACCTATAGTTTATCCAAAACACTACTATGCAACTATCGATTTGCCTTACAACTACCTTACATTTTTGTAA
Source organism: Bacillus sp. 01N45 (assembly GCF_056399205.1). NCBI lineage: Bacteria > Bacillati > Bacillota > Bacilli > Caryophanales > Bacillaceae > Bacillus > Bacillus sp. 01N45. The sequence continues at coordinate 61,848 of NZ_JBFTQW010000013.1, read as the reverse complement.
GAAACAAAAAACCTTCACTCTCTATACGTGAAGGTTTCTCATTTCTTATCTATATGATCTTTCATATGATCCACTCCAGCTTCTTGTAGCTGTGACATCATACCGTGGGAAATTGCGCCTAATACTAAAGTCATTCCAATTAGTGAAATTCGAATCGCTGGTACATCAATTATGTAAGCCAAACTACCAAGAACAATTGTTAAAAGTAATGCTTTTATAAATGTTGCACTTGTATACTCTTTCTTTCTCATCATAATCACCCTTTTTGGAAGCGTTTTCTTTATATGATCAGTATATCATATCATCTGACTATTTTGTGGGGATTTCTGTAAAAAACTTATATCTTCTTTGACTTTTCCCCTTCTTTCCTTTACAGTCGAAATGTTCACAAGTTTTACACTGTAGGAGGACTCCAATGAATCTTGAAATAAAAGATACTTTAATTTCTGAAGAACAATTACAAGAAAAAGTAAAAGAACTAGCACTTCAAATCGAACGTGACTTTGAAGGAGAAGAAATCGTAGTAATCGCTGTATTAAAAGGATCTTTCGTATTCGCTGCCGATTTAATTCGTCACATTAAAAACGATGTAACAATCGACTTTATTTCTGCATCTAGCTACGGAAATCAAACAGAAACAACTGGCAAAGTAAAACTATTAAAAGATATCGATGTAAACATTACTGGAAAAAACGTAATTGTCGTAGAAGATATTATCGATTCTGGTTTAACACTTCACTTCTTAAAAGACCACTTCTTTATGCATAAACCGAAAGCATTGAAATTCTGTACGTTACTTGATAAACCTGAGCGTCGTAAAGTGGACTTAAAAGCTGAATATGTTGGCTTCCAAATTCCAGACGAATTTATCGTTGGCTACGGTATCGACTGCGCAGAAAAATATCGTAACTTACCATTTATCGCTTCAGTTGTAACGGAATAATATAATAGAATAAACTTCTATCAATCATTGATGGAAGTTTATTTTCTATCACGATTCGTAAAAGACAAAGGGAGAGAATAAAATGACAAAAACAAAATTTGAAAAAGTACTCCTCATCGTAAATCCGAAAGCAGGACAAGGTGATCTACATACGAACTTAACGAAAATCGTACCACCTCTTGCGGCAGCTTTTCCTGACTTACATATCCTTCATACGAAAGAGCAAGGCGATGCAACAAAATATTGCCAAGAGTTTGCTAGTAAAGTAGATTTAATTATCGTCTTTGGTGGTGACGGCACTGTATTTGAATGCACAAACGGCTTAGCACCTCTTGAAACTAGACCTACACTTGCAATCATTCCAGGCGGCACTTGCAACGACTTCTCTCGTACACTTGGCGTTCCGCAAAACATCGCAGAAGCAGCAAAGCTTATTACACAAGGACATGTAAAACCAATTGACGTCGCAAAAGCAAATGGCCAACACTTCTTAAATTTCTGGGGCATTGGACTCGTATCTGAAGTATCAAACAATATTGATGCCGAAGAGAAAGCAAAGCTCGGAAAAATTGGTTACTACTTAAGCACTATTCGAACTGTAAAGAATGCTGAAACATTCCCCGTAAAAATTACGTACGATGGACAAATATATGAAGACGAAGCTGTCCTTGTTATGGTTGGAAACGGTGAATATCTTGGCGGGATCCCGTCCTTTATCCCGAACGTAAAATGCGACGACGGAACACTTGATATTTTCGTAGTCAAATCAACAGGCATTCAAGCGTTTAAAGATTATATCGGAAAGAAACTATTTGAAGACTCAAATGAAAATGACATCTTCCACGTAAAAGCGAAATCCATTCATATTGAAACAGAAGAAGAAAAAGAAGTAGATACAGATGGAGAAAGCTCGCTTCATACACCTTGTCATATTGAACTATTACAAGGACACTTTACGATGATTTATAATCCTGCGGTTGTGTAATGAATACTTTATTATACTTTAATAATTACTAAACTTCGCATTTTTGCGAAAAATACAGTATAATTAATAAGTAAAAGGTTGTTAACAAAAAATGTTAACAACCTTTTTATTTTTTCAAAAAAACTTTTCACTTTAGAGGAGCGATCACATGTATTGGAGAAAAAATGATAAGCCTGTAGAAGATCCCGAAGCGATAGCTATATGGGAATGCACGGCAAAAGACTGCCGTGGATGGATGCGTAAAAATTTTTCATTAGAAGAAGAACCAAAATGTCCATTATGCAAAAATGATATGAATAGTAGCGAGCGTTTATTACAAAAGCTCTAACTTCTGCTTTTCTCCACTTTAAATATTAGAATAAAGGATTATCTTTCTCCTTATCTACAAGATGCATTTCCTATATGTGAATAGAAAGAAAATAGATAATAGCGTAAAACATTGAAACAGAAAAGAGATGGTTTTCCCATCTCTTTTCTGTTTCAAATTCCCCTTATCAAACCTTAGTTATGCACACCTCATTTTAGCTAATAAAAAACGAAAAACTTTATCACTATTTTCATTTACTCACAATCCGAACATAAGAATGAACCGTTAAGAAATAATAACTAATATAAATAACGCTATATCCTTTAAAAGATGTATAAAGAAAAATGAAACAAAAAAATACATGCTGTATCAATAACCGCTCCAATCGGTACTTCAAAATGAACGTTTACGCCTAATTCCATCATGCTTACTAATAACTGAAGGAATGATTTTGAAAGTAAACTACCAATTACAATGCCGATTACTAATCGATAGTAAAACCATTAACGTATTTTCATAAAACAGCATTTTGCCTATTTCTTTTTTTCCAATACCTAGTAAAGAGTAAAGACCTATTTCTTTCTTACGCTTTCGTGTAAAAAATCCAAAACCATACAAAATGATTTCAAATTTCCTATAATTAAAATGTTAAATTACATTTCGAACAAAAGGGAGCAGAATTGCCTCTCCTAATTTTCGCATTACATTTTGGACAATATACATATCGCTCTTCTATCTTTTCTCGTTCTATCATATGTAAAGATACTATTCTCATACTACACATAACCCCGATTAAAATAAGACTAACAATGAGTAGCATCACCCTCGCCCCCTTACACTAAACATTACCATAAAACAACAAAACCGATTCTCTCATTGAGAATCGGTTTTATACTTATAATCCTAATTTCGCCTTCGCTCCATCAGGAATTTTATCTGTTGTTACTTGTACTTTATTATGTAAGAACTTACCTCTCGTAAGCACATGCCAGTATGAGCCTTTTGGTAATTCATCTACTTCGTCAATTGTAACTTCTTTTTTCTTACCATTTTCATCATAAGCTTTCACTTTATATTCACGACCTTTATTTCCACCTAACTCTTTTCCATCGTTATCAATTATTGCATAATGGTCCTCTATATCAAGAAATGGATTCATTCTATCAAACCCCGCGCTCCCCTTTAATAAATATGCCGCTCCTGCGACGATAACAAGTAGTGATCCAAAAATAAATCTTTTCATCTATATTCCACCTTTCATTATGTTTTCTTTAAGGTTTTTCTAAGTATAGAGCTTATTTCTTAATAAAAACTCGTTCGATTTCTTAACATTTTCTTAAACTAAAAGTGAAATATTAATTAAAAAGATTGAAATAGACAAAAAATAACTTTTTACACTCCAATTGACAAAATTACACCTTTAGTGTAATTTTACACTATAAGAAAAAGGAGCTGCATTATGGATAAACAAAAATTTATTGAACTCGTTAATTCAAAATTAAAACTCATCCGTGTTGAAAATAATCTATCACAAGATAAAATGTCAGAAATTATTGGTTTATCGAAGAAAACATTAGTAGAAATCGAAAAAGGAAGACGCACGCTAACATGGGCAGGCGCAGTTTGTGTCGTAACACTCTTCGAACAGAGCGATACAGTCCAGATGACATTTGGGGATGATGTGAATGAAATTATAAAAACAATCGCTTTTACACATTACAGTACAAACTTCCCGAAGACGTTAGGCGGAAAAGTGTGGTGGCGACAAATAAAAGAATTAAACGGTTATCAAATACAACAAAATATTTTATCTCAACATTATCGAATTTTAGATAAAGAAGACCGCAGAATATGCCATTCATTCGATTTCGATGAAATTGAACAGCGATTTATGGAAATGGCAAAAACATCTCAATAAAGTAAAACTTTAATCAGTGGGGATTTTACTGCCCTTTAATACGGGATAAAATAAATTTCGGAGTATAATTCAAATGGAAAAACAGACAAATATCACGATTTTAAATACGCTAATCATTAGCACGTTAGTATTCAATTTATTTATTTTCACATCAAGAATGAGCTTTTTACCTTGGTATATTGAAGATGGATGGGGCTATCTAGGATTATTATTTACGTCCTTTATTTTCTTACTTTGCTTCTTTCAATCTTCGAAGCTTCATAAAGACGGAAAGTTAACTACACTACAAAAGTTTATTCCACTTGCTTCTGCCATACTTTCAATCTTTGTTCTTATCACTCCATCAAGTGATTTTATGACTATACTAGCTAATCTAATCAATACAATCATATTAACAATTTATATAACTGTATTTCAAACAACACCTAATGTAAGTAATGAAAAGCTATTACATTAAAAGGGAGAGTTATTCTACAAAATAACTCTCCCTTTTATACTACTCTCAATAAGCGTAAGCCCTCATTCTATTTATTTACTCATCACCGTACTTCTTCTTTGCTTATACAAATAAGCACCACTCGCAACAACAAAAACAATTCCGCCAAAATACACGCCATACTCTATCGCAAGCGCTACAATCCTTTCAATATGTTGTCCAAATAAAGAACCGAGTACAAAGTAAGCAAGTGTCCAAACAAGTCCTGTCGTATAGGAATACAAAGCATACGTCTTAAATGACATGTTATTCATTCCAACTAAATACGGTACGATATGTCTGACGACTGGTATGAAGTAGCTTGTGACTAACGCATAATGGCCATACTTCTCTACCATTTTTTGAGATTTCAAAAGATATTTCGCCTTTTTCTTTTTCATTAGCTTATCAAGTACTTTTATACCAAATATTTTTCCTACTATATAACCTAACGACAGCCCAGATACAACGCCTAAATAGGTTAATAAAAATGCTGGAATGACACTTAATATCCCTAATGAAGAGACAAACCCACCACTCATTACGATCATTTCGTCTGGAATTGGCATACCGATAATACCTAACCATAAACAGAAAAATAGTGCCCAATAGCCATACTGTTCAATATAAGATAATAATTCATGTAATTCCATTAGGCATAAGCTCTTCTTAACTCTTTTTTACAGCTAAAGATGTACGCTGGCGGGAAATTGAGCCACACTTTTTCGAGCGTAATTTCAGGGAAGAAATGTTGTATAAATCCTTTTTTCACAAGTGAATATTGAAATGTAATAAATTCACCTGTCTCATGTATCGCCTCCATTACATTGTTTAAAATACGCTTTGAAACTTCTTCTGGTAAAGATGTAAAAGGCAATCCCGATAAGACGTAATCAATGCATTCTATCTGTAATTCTTCCATATACTTCTTTATATTTTCAGCTGAACCATGTACCACAATGACGTTCTGCTCATTTTTAAACTTTCTCTTTAACTCTTTGCAAAACACTTCATTAATTTCAATAAGAAGAAATATCGTTTCCTTCTTCTTTCTCTTCATAATTTCTCTCGTGAAAACCCCTGTACCAGGCCCTAGCTCTACGATACATTTCGCTCTATTAAAATCAATGACATCTACCATTTTCTTTGCTAATATTTTTGAACTTGGCGCAATTGCACCAGTATGTTTCGGATGTTTTATAAATTCATGTAAGAATGTTATGAGTTGCATGTAACCCTCTCCCCATTCGTTCGATAGTTTTTAACTTGTTTCTAAGTATAACTATCGTTTCTTAACAAAAATTGAGGAGATTTCTTAAGATTTTATGAAGAATGAAACATTTCTTATTCCATATATAAATACCTCTTTTATATTCATTAATTTGGTATAGTAGATATAAAAAGAACTTTTATGGAAGGTACCATCACTACGTTTATTTTCATGCACTATCTGCGGAAATTAATTTGTAAATCAACTTTCATCATTATCCAATATATGTAATTATTTTCATGTAAGCAAACAAAGGCAAATAATAAGAAATATAGATTTGAGTCTGAATATGTGGTATTCCAAAACTATTTAAAAGGAGAAGATAATGAATAATTCCATCGACCTACAGCACTTATGTGACCTTGTACATAGAACATTCCATGTTCCTGTTCAATTTCTATCTACTGATAAAAAAATTGTATATGAATCTACTTCTCATACAATTGGTAGTCCATTTTATTCTTCTAAAGAAGAACATCTTAATGAAATTTATCAAGAAAACGTACCTTGCAATTTTCCAATTTTCAAAGGAAATAAGTATCTTGAAAATTTCATTAGCATCCATATAACAAATCATGAACATATAAAAGGTACAATTATAATCGGCCCGACTACCTATCCAAAAGTATCAGATGAAATGGCGATTAAACTGATGAAGTATTTCAACTGTAATAATAAAATGCAACAAGGAGTAGATTACTATCAATTTCTACCCGAGATTAAAAAAAGCACGTTAATTGATATAAGTATTTGGTTACATTACGTCATTTTTAATGAAAAATTAGATAGAGATATTGTCTGGAAAGAGAATAAATTACTCGAAGATGTTTCTTATAAAATCGTAAATCCTGATTTATACATTTCAAAACGTCGCCGGCATGATTCGCAAAATTATGACATATCATTGGAACGCAAATTTTTTTCAGCCATTAAAGAAGGCAATACAGAAAAGGTCATACAATATGCGTATTCATTCCCCCAAGAAGATGCGACAATTTGGTCTAAAGGAGATCAGCTTAGAAACCAAAAAAATAATGGCATTATCGCCATTACGCTAGCTATTCGATATGCGATAGACGGTAATCTTCCATCGCATATTGCTTTTTCACTCGGTACTTTATATATACAAACGATTGAGAAACTAGATAACATGTATTCCGTAAATAGGTTAATTGAAGATGCATTATGTACTTTTGCAGAACGTGTAAAAGAATATCATAATCAAGCATATTCTAATTCCATTACTACGTGCCTCAATTATATTAACAAGCATATTTACGATGAAATATCTTTGAATGATCTTGCTAACCTTTTACATATTTCCCCTACTTATTTATCAAAACTATTTAAAAAAGAAGTGGGAATTCCTTTAATTGAATACATCCAGAGAGAACGAGTAGAAGAAGCTAAAAAATTATTAACATTAACGACTTATCCATTATCAGATATTTGTGCCTGGCTTAATTTTAATGATCAAAGTTATTTCACAAGAGTCTTCAAAAAAATTGCGGGTATGACGCCTAGACAATATCGTGAAAATCATACCGTTATATAAAAATGCTTACTTAATATAGAAGGTGAGATAGTTGTTATACTAGCTCACCTTCATCACATCGATTTATTCCCCTTAATAAAGTTTGAATCCCATTCAAAAAAGTACAAGAATGACAAATAATTACTATAAATAAGTGAATGAATTTGATAATTTTTTAGTACGAAGCCAATCCTGCTCCCAATCATCCATACTTACTTCGTTCTATCACACAAGGTACTTCCATAGTAATTAGCCTTCCCATATAGAAAATATATTGTTAGGAGAATAGAAAGCATGAGTAGTACAAATATATCAAAATCGACTGATATGAAAGAATCGCAAATAGTATCACCCTATGATGATAGAGACAAAATTGAAGATACTTTATTACGCTCTTACATTTCAGAAAAAGAAATATTGATCACTTATTATAAAGATGGTTATTTCCCTACAAGTTATATGACTGTAATGGAATTAAATCCTTTGAAGCGTTCTTTACTTTGCATAGATGCCTTTAACCGAAAGCATACTTTTAGTTTCATCGACATAATCGATGCGCGTTAATTATCTCTTCATTATAATTAGAACGTAAAAAAAGCCATTCACCTCATAAAAAATTAGGTAAATGGCTTTCTTATTTTCTCGCAGCTTCACTTATTATTTCGCACTCACAATCTTATAATAAGAACGAACTGTTAGGAAGTAATATCCGATATAAATGACACCATATACTCCAATACTAATTAGGAGCGGGATCATAATTTCAAATGGTAATATATTTGACAAACCTTTTAGTGCAAATAAACTGTGTAAAATACCGATAATTAACGGAATAGCAAAGATAAAGCTCACTTGTTTTGCTATAGCTCTCTTCATCTCTTGCTTCGTTACACCAATTTTATGAAGAACAACGTAACGATCACGGTCAGCACTTGCTTCTGTAAGCTGTTTAAAGTAAATGATTGAGCCTGTCGCTAATAGGAAAACTAATCCTAAGAATAGCCCAATGAACATCATTAAACCTGTCGTTTCAATTCCCATTTGGAATCCTGTATAGAAATCGTTAAATGGTTTTAAAACTTCCGATTCGCCTGCTGGCATAACGTTTGCTAATTTCGCTGTTAACTCTTTACTATTTCGCTCACCTTTTACATCAATATTTTTTACAGCGCGTGTTTCATATACTTGTTTCGCCTGCTCATATGTTTGATCTGGAACGATTACAAATAGTTCATTTAAGTTTGTAAGACTTCTACTATTTACACCTTTAATGTTTAGCTCTTTCGATTCATTCCCAACAGGAAATACAGCTTTATTTCCTGTATAAAGAGGACCAAAATCAAGTTTTTCAATATAGAGGCTATCGTATACAAAGGCTTCATTCGCACTTAAATTTACAGGCTCTACATCTAATCGTTTCGCAATTGTATTAAAGCTTGATTGAGAAATAAGCTGGTACTGCTTCGTAACATTATAATGTGTGTTCAGCACTTGATCTGCTCTTTCACCTTTAAATGTTCCCTTCACAGGAATCATTTCAACTTCTGATTCATATGTCACTGGATGATTGCTCTTCTCTCCAGCAAGTATTTCTTTTACTTTTTTATCTAGTGCTTCATCTTTTTTCTCGTAAGAATAACTATACGGAGCAGCAACTTTTGATTGCGTAAATGTGTTGTAATACATCGTAACTGACGTACCAACCGCTGTTAATGTCACTGCACTTAAAATAGCAATTGTTGCTAGTGATTTCGAGTTTCCTTTAATGCGATATAGTAGTTGCGATGTCGTTACCATATTCATACCGTTATAAAATGCTGACTTATTATTTCTTGCTCGCTTCAATACAAATACTGTGAAGAACATAAACAATAAATAAGTTCCTGCTACTGTCGCTAGTAAAATGTATAATGCAACGACCATAAAGTCTGCATACATAACTGCTTTCATGTACATTAACGCTAAGAAATAACCTGAACCGATTAAGAAAACTGAAATTAACGCCATCACTACGGATCCTTTTGGCATTGCTTCTCCTTCGCGTTCCGCTCGGAAAAGTTCAATTAGCTTAAAGCGATAAATTAAACGATATCCTTGAAGTGATGTATACAAAATAATCACAAAGAAAATAAGTGCTGTATCAATAACTGCGGCCATCGGTATTTCAAAATGAACGTTTAAGTTTATTCCCATCATACTTATTAGTAGTTCAAGGAATAGTTTTGAAAGAACGCTACCGATCGCAATTCCGATAATTAAAGACATTAATCCCATTAACATATTTTCATAAAACAGCATTTTACCAATTTGTCTTTTACGAATGCCTAATAAGGAATATAGCCCAACTTCTTTTTTACGCTTCCTTGTAAAGAAACCGTTCGAATATATAATGAACACCGCTACGAAAATAATTAGCATAACACTTGAAACTTGGAACGCTCCGCTAATTTTTTTAGAAGCTTCCGCAGCTTTTTCCATTTGTGAATTATACTGCAACGCCTTAAATGTAAAATAAATGACGATGCTAAAGATCATAGATGCAAAATATACAAAGTAGTCTTTAAAATTCCGCTGTATGTTGCGGAGGGCAATGCTAGATAAGGTCATCAGCCATACCTCCGGAAATGGAAGACATTACGTCAACGACTTGTTGGAAGAACTGTTTACGCGTTAATTCCCCGCGGTGCAATTCTTTATATAACTCACCATCTTTAATGAAAATAACTCGTTTACAGTAACTCGCCGCAAACGCATCATGTGTTACCATTAAAATTGTAGAGTTATCATATTCATTTAACGACTTCATACTTTCAAGTAAATCTGTCGCTGATTTAGAATCAAGCGCTCCTGTCGGCTCGTCCCCGAAAATCATACTAGGATTCGTAACGATCGCACGCGATGCTGCGCAGCGCTGCTTCTGTCCGCCTGACACTTGATATGGGAACTGACTTAAAATGTGATCAATACCGAATTTCTTTGAAATTTCAAGAACGCGGCGATCAATCTCACTCGCTTTCACCTTTGATAACGCAAGAGGTAACGCAATGTTCTCTTTTACCGTTAACGTATCTAATAAATTATAATCTTGGAAAATGAACCCTAAATGATCGCGGCGGAATAACGCTAACTTATCATCGTTCATCTTCACGATATCTTTTCCATCAATTAAAATTTCACCGTTCGTCGCATTATCAATTGTAGAAAGAACGTTTAGTAAAGTCGTCTTACCCGAACCAGAAGGTCCCATAATTCCAACGAACTCACCTTCTTTTACTTGTAAGTTGATACCTTTTAACGCTGCAAATTTATTACCACCCGTGTCATACACTTTTTCAATATTTTTTGCTTCTAACACTGTTTTCATCTCGACATCCCTCATTTCTTCTATTCTCTATTTTCAACTATATACACTCTCTACTCTTGCCACTATCGATGTTTCTTACACAAACATGACAGTTATGTAAGACGCATAAGTAAAGATATAAAAATTTAACCTACTGAACAAAAGTACTTTGTTACTATAGCATTGGGATATCATACCATCCATTCATTCTCCTTACAGGAACATTACAATTTTGTAAGGTTAAAAATGTACCCTACAAAGTTGTGCATGAAATGTCGGATGGACTTCGTTTGTTCCTGCTATTCTATTTAACAAGGAGGTCATCGTATGGATTCACTTAAAAACATGAATGCGGCAATGCAATATATTGAAAATAACTTAACAGATGAAATTGATTTTAAAGAAGTCGCAAAAATAGCTTACTGCTCTGAATACCATTTCAAAAGAATGTTTTCTTTCCTAGCTGGCGTATCACTATCAGAATATATTCGTTGTAGGCGTCTTACTCTTGCTGCTTTTGAACTAAAAGATAGCAATGCAAAAGTCATTGATGTCGCTATCAAATATGGATACAACTCACCCGATTCCTTTACACGTGCCTTTCAAAACTTGCACGGTATAACGCCTTCAGAAGCTCGAAGTACAATTCGTTCTTTGAAAGCTTATTCACCAATGACCTTCCAGTTATCGATTCAAGGAGGAAATGAAATGAATTATCGAATTAAAGAAAAAGAACCATTTCGAATTATTGGTATTACGAAACGAGTACCGATTGTGTTTAATGGTGTAAATGAAGAAATTGCTTCTATGTGGAAGAGTTTAAATCCAGAGTCCATTCAAACGTTAAAGTCCCTTTCAAACATGGAACCGAATGGAATTATTAGTGCTTCTACTAACTTTTCTGAAGGAAGGATGGAGGAAAAGGGAGAACTTGATCACTACATTGGAGTAGCCACAACGAAAAATTGTCCAGCGCAATTCGCGCAACTTGAAGTCACAGCTTCAACGTGGGCTATCTTTGAAGCTGTCGGTCCATTTCCTGAAACATTACAAAATGTATGGGGACGCATTTATTCCGAATGGTTTCCTTCTTCCAACTATGAATTAGCGGTAGGACCGGAAATATTGTGGAATGAACAGAAAGATGTATCTTCTCCAAACTTTAAAAGTGAAATTTGGATACCGATTTTGAAGAAATAAGAAATAAAGCTGCTCTTCCTTAGAAGGAAAAGCAGCTTTTATTTACATTTTTAGTTCTTTTTTATAAGCAACATAAGAATATCCCATCGTTAGTCCTACTGCACCGATAATAATCCCAATTATTAAGAAAGCTTTCCATACTACTGGGGCAAAAATACTTAACATCATAATAATTCCTAATACAACAAACACCTTTCCACTAAAACGGTGTGTCTTCCTCCACACTTCCTCGTTACTTAATGTCCACGGTGTTTTTATACCTACAAAGTAGTTTGGTTTACATTGTGGTAAATAGTTGCCGATGACTATAAATAAAAGACCAACAAGAATATGCGGTGTACTATTCATGGGAATGTCATAACCTAATCCAGCACCAATTCCAATGATACTTACTAAAAATAATAGGACTAATACGCTATAATTCATTACATTATATCCTTTAGAAAATTTCTTATAATTCCCATGCTTCGGATCTATCTTAGGCAATAAAGTCAATAACACATATATAAAAACCATAACTGCAACATCCAAAATCATCATGCCCATTTTTGACATATGTCCATCTACCTCACCAGCAAGATTCCAATGACTCGGAACCTCCTCCGGTAAATGCGGCCACGCGGCACACCATGCAATAATCGTTAAAGCAATTAATAATAACGGAAATATATGCTTCCTCATTTCCCCTCTTCCCCCTTATTCGTAAATGTAAACACCCAAGTCAATAAATCTTGAAATACAGTTGTATTTAAAGAGTACATAACGAATTGCCCTTTTTTTTCATCTTGAATAAGTTCAGCATTTTTAAGTGCGTTTAAGTGGTGTGAAATACTTGGCTTCGTCATATTGAAATGTTCAGCAATCTCACCAGCAGTTAAATCATCTTCTTTCAATAAGTCCAAAATTTTTCGCCTTGTTGGATCTGCTAATGCTTTGAATGCTTGATTCAATGTCTTTCTTCCTTTCACTAATTAGACATTTAGATATTTATCTAAATATTAAATCACTTCCAATTAATTGTCAATTATACATAAGCCCTTTTTACTTTTCACACTTTTGACCTATACTGTTTATTAGCCTACATTTCAACATAATGAAAAGACTTGAAACACATGATACACTATAGCTACAATTGTTTTTTTAGGAGGAGTATACATATGTATAAAATTTTAATCGTTGAAGACGATCCAAATATTTCATCATTACTACAATCTCACATTCAAAAATATGGCTATGAAGCTGTTGTTGCAGAGAATTTCGATGATATTATGGAATCGTTTAATGCAGTGAAACCACATCTTGTTTTACTTGATGTAAACTTACCGAAATTCGATGGATTCTACTGGTGCCGTCAAATTCGTCATGAATCTACTTGTCCAATTATTTTCATTTCAGCGCGTGCTGGCGAGATGGAACAAATTATGGCGATTGAAAGCGGTGCGGATGATTATATTACAAAACCGTTCCACTATGACGTTGTAATGGCGAAAATTAAAGGTCAATTACGCCGTATTTACGGTGATTATGCGCCAAATATTTCTGAACGTATCGTTGAAGTAGAAGGTTTAAAACTATTCCCAGAACGCCCAGAAATCCATTTCGGTGCTGAGCAAGTTCTTTTAACGAAGAAAGAGGCAATTTTAGCAGAAATGTTATTATCTAAATTCCCTCGTACAGCGAGCCGTGAAGATTTATTAGCTGCCCTATGGGATGACGAAAGCTTCGTTGAGGAAAATACATTAAACGTAAACATTACGCGTCTTCGTAAAAAGTTCAATGAGCTTGGTATTGAAAATGCTATTGAAACAGTACGTGGACTTGGGTATCGTTTTAACGCAACTTGGAGTGAATAAGCATGAAGCTATTTTTACGTGATCATTTTGCATTTTTTCTACTATATGTATTAAACTTCGGCATCATTTTCGTTCTGTATGATGCAGTAGATGGATTTCAAAATAATAAATTTTACTTCGTCGTTTTAAGTTTATATTTATTCATTTGTTTCCTCGCTTATCGTTACGTCCGCAATCGTAGAATGTACCATAGATTAAGTGAGCAACCAGAGAAAATGGAAGATGCGTTTATTGAAAGAGCAACTGCTCCGATGCCTCACGGTGTAAATGAACTCGTGCGCACGCAGTATCGTCTATTCCAAAAAGAACTACAATCGTATGAAGTAAAGCAGCAAGAACATCAATTATTCATTAACCACTGGGTGCATCAAATGAAGACACCTGTGTCTGTTATGCAACTTATGGTGCTCGAAATGGAAGATGAACATTTGATTCCGAAATTCAAAAAAGAATTAGAACGATTAAATCAAGGACTCGATATGGCTTTATATATGGCAAGGTTAAATAACTTCCATGAAGATTTCCACGTTGAGACGATTTCGTTAAAAGATGCGGTAACAAAAAATATTAACGGATTAAAAGAACTATTCATTCGAAACGGGGTCTTCCCTGTTTTAGAAGTTCATTCCGATTTAAAAGTTGCTTCTGATGCGAAATGGCTAAAGTTCATCATTTATCAGTTAATGACAAATGCAGTTCGTTACTCTGGTGAGCGCGGAAAGAAAGTATTCCTATCTGCTTACCGAAACGGAAAAGATATTATTTTAGAAGTTCGCGATGAAGGTGTTGGTATTCCGCAAGAAGATATTCGAAGAGTATTTGAACCGTTTTACACTGGGAAAAATGGTCGCGCATTCGGAGAATCTACTGGTATGGGACTTTATATTGTAAGTAAAATTTGTGATTATTTAGGTCACTCTGTCAAACTAGATTCTGAAGTTGGTAAAGGAACGACGATTAAAATCATCTTCCACAACGCTGCAAATAATCAAGCAGAAACTACGGAGAAGGTGACCGAAGCATGATCGGAACATATGCTAGCAAAATGTATGAGAACTTACTCTCATACATTTTTTGCAATAAAACTACATATTTGCCTTCTAGCGAGAGGTACATATTATGACATTTTGGCAATTTGCATTTAAAAATGTAACGCGCAACTCGAGAGCTTATTTTGCTTACTTTGTAAGTAGTTCCTTTTCCATTGCTGTTTTCTTTTCGTTTGCTGTTTATTTGTTTCATCCGAAATTACAAAATCCCACTATGATCTCTGAAATTTCAGGATTAATGATTTTTTCAGAAGTTGTTATTGTCTTGTTCTCGTTCTTTTTTCTACTCTATTCAATTGGATCGTTTTTAAAAGTTCGTAAAAAGCAATTTGGTATTTTAACTATTTTAGGTATATCAAAAAAACAATTACATCGACTCGTTTTCACTGAAAATATGTTAATTGGTATTTTATCTATCTTTTTCGGTATGCAGTTTGGATTTGTATTTTCACAATTTTTCTTATTAGTGACAGCGAAAATTACACATCTACCAGGGATATATTTATATCCACCTACGAATGCTTTCATTTTAACAACGATTGTATTTCTTGGTCTCTTTATCGCTGTATCTTCATTTACACCCATGCTAATTCGTACGAAAAAGACGGTAAACCTTTTAAAAACTAATGGTGGGAAACAAAAGGAAAGAAAACCATCCATATTCATTTCTCTATTTGGTGCTATCTGTTTATTAGGTGGTTATATTTTAGCTGCAAACCCTAAATATTTCTTCTCAATAAACACGCAAGTAGGCGTTATCTATATGGTTTCAAGTGTTTTTGTGATTCCAGCACTTGTTACAATTGGGACATATTTTTTCTTTTCTCAAATTAGTTTCTTACTTATTTATATTTTAAAGAAAAGAAGAAATTTTTATATGAAACGAATTAACATGCTTTGGATTTCGGATTTAGCAAGTCGTATTCGAACGAATATCAATATGCTTTTTATTGTAGCGATGCTTTCTACAATTGCTTTCACAATGATTACGTTCCTATATGGATTCGGAAAGTTTACAAAGCTAGATGTTGCGAGAACTTCACCTTTTCCATTTTCTTATTTTTCATATGACGCAAATCCTTTTGTTAACGAGCATTTAACTTGGCTTGAAAAGCAGTTACAAAAGGAAGATTTCTCTTATAAAAAACTAAAGGCTGATTTATATGAAACACCACTGAAAGAAGATGAAGGTATAACGACTTACAATGACATCTATGCAATGAAACAAAGTGACTATAACAAACTTGCAGCTTCCCTGCGAATGAAACAACTATTCATGAGCGATAACGAAGCATATGTCTTAACAGGTAGCGCTTATTTCACCTTATTCAGCCAATTTGAGCCAAGCTACAATAGAAAATCCATTACACTTTCTAGCACAAATACGACATTACAAGTAAAAGGATATGAACAAGTAGGGGCCATTCCCTCTGACTTTTCATATCAAACTTTAATTTTACCTGACGCTGTTGTAAACAACTTACCAAATACAACAAAGCATGTAGCAGCGTACAATTATAACGTACAAAACTGGGAAAAGACGTATGAAATTGCTAATGATTTTATGAAAAAAATACAAAGAGATCGACAGGAATTCCAATACGAAGGACCCCTTATACGCTCCTATGAATCAGCAGGCTCATTATATAGAATTACATCAGGAAGTGCCGCATACTTCCTAATCGGGACATTCTTAGGTGTCATTTTCTTTATTGGAGCAGGTAGCGTTCTTTACTTTAGACTGTATACTGATTTAACGAATGAACAAGAAAAATATGTAGCAATTTCAAAAATTGGTGTAACAGATGTAGAGATGAAAATATCTGCAACCATTCAACTTAGCATTTTATTTTTCGTTCCGTACGTTATGGCGTCCATTCATACAATGTTCGCAACAAAAATGCTCCAAGACGTAATTGATTTATCACTATTCAAAGAAATTTCAGCTGTTCTTATTATTTTTGGAGTCGTTGAAGTCATCTTTTTCTTATTTATTCGTTCCTTTTACATGCAAAAGTTATCAGAGTATACGAATGGTTAAGTTTTATAAATATATTAGTACAGGAAAAGGGTATCTCTTATATCCTTTTCTTCTTCACTCTATTAGGAGGTTCAGGTGAATGACATTTTGGCAGTTTGCATTCAAAAACGTAAACCGGAACGCCAGAGCTTATTTCGCCTATTTTGTAAGTAGTGCATTTTCCATTGCAATTTTTTTCTCGTTTGCGGTTTATTTATTTCATCCTAAATTGCATATGACAGGCGTGAATGCTGCTCTGAACATATTAATGACAATTTCAGAAATTGTCATTGTATTCTTTTCATTTTTCTTTTTACTATATTCAATCGGTACTTTCTTAAAAGTACGAAAAAAGCAATTTGGGATTTTAACAGTACTTGGCATATCTCAAAAACAATTAAAGAGACTCGTATTTCTAGAAAACATGCTAATTGGTGTTCTTTCCATCTTTTTCGGCATTCAACTTGGACTTGTCTTCTCGCAGTTCTTTTTATTAGTTACCGCCAAAATTACACATGTTCCTGGTTTATATTTATATTGGCCAACAGCTGCCATTATTTTAACTATGATCATTTTTCTAGGACTCTTCATTCTCGTCTCATCGTTTACGCCGATGCTCATTCGGACGAGAAAGGCTGTACGTCTTTTAAAAGAAGGAACAAAACAAAAAGAAAGAAAAGCATCCGTGCTCATCTCTCTATTTGGTGCGACATGTTTAATATCTGGATACGTACTAGCAGCAAATCCGCTATATTTCATGTCGCTCGGCGAAGTAGTTGGGCTTTTGTACGCCGCCACCAGTATATTTCTCATTCCGTCACTTGTTGCAGCTGGAACATACTTTTTCTTTTCACAAATTAGTTTTTTACTCATTCGTATATTAAAAACGCGAAGAACATTTTATATGAAGCGAATTAATATGCTTTGGATTTCTGATTTAGCAGCGCGCATTCGGACAAACATTAACATGCTCTTTATTGTAGCGATGCTATCAACACTTGCTTTTACTATGATTACATTCTTATATGGTTTTGGTAAATTTATGAAGTTCGATACAGTAAGAGAAAATCCTTTTCCTTTTACATATTTATCACATACTGAAAATACGTTAGCGGATGAACATTTAAATTGGTTAAAACAAAAGTTTAACGAAGAGCAATTTACTTATAAACAATTTAAAACGGATATATATGAAGTATCTTCAGCGGAAGGAAATTCTCAGCTCTATTATGCAATTAAACAAAGTGACTATAATGTACTTGCTAAGGCTTTAAATTGGGAAACGCTCACGGTAAATAAGAATGAATCTTATATTCTTATGAAAGACTTAGATGATCAGGTTATTGGAACGCTTCATAATAAAGACAAGAAAAATACTCTTACACTTACTCAAAACAATTTACAACTACAAGTGAAAGAATATAAAAGTTATAACCCATTCCCAAATCGCTTAATATACCAATTGCTCATACTATCTGATGAAAATGTAGAGGCGTTATCATCCGTTTCAAAACAGATGAGTGTATATAGCTTTAAAGTTAAGGACTGGGAAAAAGCTAATAACATCGGCTCTTTATTCATAGAAAAAGTGAATACAGACGGGAACAACATTCAAGCAGAGCACCCGCCTTTCCATGCAAGTGAAGCGAGCGATTCTCTATACACAACAAAACAAAATGTCGCTTCGTTCTTCTTAATTGGGACTTTCTTAGGTGTTATTTTCTTTATTGGTGCTGGCAGTGTTCTTTACTTCAGAATGTATACAGATTTAACAAATGAGCAAGAAAAGTATGTAACGATTACAAAAATCGGTTTAACAGAAGCTGAGATGAAACGATCTGCTACAATTCAACTTGCAATTCTTTTCTTTGTTCCATACATTATGGCATCGATTCATACGATGTTTGCGACAAAGATGCTACAAGAAGTATTACATCTCTCGTTCTTCGCTGAGATTACAGTCGTACTTATGATTTTTGGAACGGTTGAAATTTTATTTTTCCTTTTAATTCGTTCCTTCTATATGCAAAAATTATCACAACACATTAAGTTTTAACGGATAGAAAGGTGATTACTATGGAAGAAGTTTTACACATAAAAAACGTCTCAAAAGTGTATGAAGGAAAAGTCCCTCATACTGCTTTAAAAAATATAAATTTACATGTAGATAAAGGTGAATTTGTCGCTATCATGGGACCATCTGGTAGTGGTAAATCTACATTTTTAAACGTTATCTCTACAATTGATTCCCCTACTTCTGGTGATGTCGTGATTAACGGAAAAAAACCGCACACATTTCGTAGAGAGAAGTTAGCTATTTTCCGCCGCCAAGAGTTAGGATTTGTTTTCCAAAACTTTAACCTACTAGATACACTAACAATCGGTGAAAATATCGTACTACCTTTAACATTAGATAATGTTCCATTAAAAGAAATGGACGAAAAGCTTAATAACATTTCCAAAAAGCTTGGCATTGATCATATTTTAGACAAACGTATTTTTGAAGTTTCTGGGGGACAAGCACAACGTACCGCAGTAGCACGTGCTGTTATTCATCATCCGTCACTTCTACTTGCCGATGAGCCAACGGGAAATTTAGATTCAAAAGCGGCAATTGACGTGATGGAACTATTTACGAAATTGAATAAAGAAGAAGATGCAACAATTTTAATGGTTACGCACGATCCATTCGCAGCAAGTTACTGTAACCGCGTCATTTTTATTAAAGATGGCGAGCTTTACAACGAACTACATCGCGGGCTATATCGCGAAAAGTTTTATCAAGAAATATTAGATGTTTTAGCATTATTAGGAGGAAGACGTGGATGACATTTTGGCAATTTGCATTTAAAAATGTCTCGCGTAATTCTAAAGCATATTTCGCTTATTTTGTAAGTAGTGCTTTTTCTATCATGGTTTTCTTTTCATTTACTGTATACGCGTATCACCCGCGCTTCCAAAATGTACAAAGCTTTCAAGAACGTGATCCTCTAATGAACTTAGCTAGTACAGCACAGCTTGTTATCGTTATGTTCTCGTTCTTCTTTCTCTTATATTCAATTGGAACATTTTTAAATGTACGGAAGCAGCAATTCGGGATACTCACGATTCTCGGTATCTCACAGAAACAATTAAAAAGACTTTTATTTACTGAAAACATGATCATCGGGATATTGTCTATCTTTATCGGCATTCAAGGTGGCCTTGTATTTTCTAACTTTTTCTTATTAGTCACTTCGAAATTAACAAATGCGAAAGGTCTCTATTTATATTGGCCAACAGAAGCGATAATCGTGACAACCGTAACGTTTATCATTTTATTTTTAATCGTTTCTACGTTTACACCGATGTTTATTCGTACGCGTAAAACAGTCCATCTTATTAAAGGGAACAAGAAAGTGACAGCCGAAAAAAGGCCGTCTATACTCATTTCGATATTTGCTTTAACTTGTTTAGGGTTATGTTATTATATTGCTGGTTATCCACAAGGCTACGTAACCGAAAAAAATGTGCAAAACGGATCTGTCTTCTTTATTATATTATCTATTTTGCCACTCGTAGTAATCGGAACATATTTTTTCTTTTCACAAACATTTCTTCTTTTTATCTATATTTTAAAGAAGCGTAGAAAGTTTTATTTGAAACAAATAAACATGTTATGGATTTCAGATTTAGTTGCTCGTACCCGTAGTAATATTAATGTACTCTTTATCGTTTCTATGCTATCTGCGCTTGCATTTACGATTATTATCGGACTATTTGCTGCGAATAATAATACAAAAGCGTCGATACTAGAGCGATATCCTATTCCCTTCACATACAAATTAGAAGGGGATCATTCCCTTGAACGAAAGCACGTTAATACTATTGAATCCGAACTTTCCAATGCTCATTTTCAATATAAAAAATATAAATTTACGCTTTTAAAAGATACTGCTTCAAAAGAAGAGATTGCAATTATGAAAATGAGTGATTATAACGAAATTGCTAAACAGTTAAAGAGACCTACAATCACCCTTGATTCAAAAGAAGTTTACATTATTTCTGGCTATTCACCAGAGCTATTAAACCTTGTATCAAATCCATTTGTAAAACAAAATACAATTACGCTTGAATCCAATAAAAAGGAGTTTTATATAAAGGGATTTATTAACAAAGGAATAGCACCACCATTTGCATTAGCAAATTTAGTTATTATGCAAGATTATGCAATCGATACTATGATTCCTCATATTGAAACCATTACAGTTTATAACTACTTCGTGGATAATTGGGAAAATGCAATTATTCCAACAAAAAATATATTAAAAAGTATTAGTAATGACACCGAAAAATATTATGAGGCACATAAAGACGATAAGCATGCATCTCCCGTTCCTTTTAATATTTATACAGCTACTGATGAGTTACTCCATAATAAAGAAAATGCAGTTGCTCAATTCTTTATTTGGGCATTTCTTGGCTTTATCTTCTTTATCGGTGCGGCTAGCGTTTTATACTTCCGTATGTATAACGACTTAACGAATGAAAAACAAAAATACATTACGATTACAAAACTAGGCTTAACTGAATCAGAAATGTTTCGCTCTGCAACGATTCAGTTAGGAATTTTATTTTTCGTTCCTTATATCGTTGCTGGTGTTCACACATTATTTGCGGTTAAGTTTTTACAAAGCATGTTTTCTTTCTCATTACTAAAAGAGTTATTAATTATACTCACCTTTTTCGGGATTATCGAGATCATTTTCTTCTTCTTAATCCGTTCTCTGTACATTAATAAATTATCACAGCATATAAAAATATGAATAAAATAGCCTTGTGCAGTATGCACAAGGCTATTTTCAATAGTTTTTAATTAGCAGCAATATCCACCATAGCCGCCGCCATAACCGCCGTAACCACCATAACCACAACCGCCTCCGCCTCCGCCGAAGCAGCTAGCACCGATGATAATTAATAAAATAAACAATACGATTAGAAGCGCAAAACCTCCTCCGCAACCATGGTGTCTGCGGTTACAATCATCATGTCTGTGTTCACACTTTTCGCTCATTACTCTATTCCTCCTTTAGTATCATTCATAACAAGTTCACCTTGCTCTAAATGAGGGGATTCCATTTATAGTATGTTTTCAGGGCGAATAGGAAGCTTGGCTTACCTAAAAACGGGCTTGTTTTTGGAAATGGGCTTCATCAAAAAAAGATACCAATTAAGGTATCTTCTAAATAAAAGTATTTAATAAAAGCGCAAAACCAAATGCAATAAATGATAACAATGTCTCAAGTACCGTCCACGTTTTAAACGTTTCCTTCACCGTTAATCCTAAATACTCTTTTACAAGCCAAAACCCTGCATCATTTACGTGAGAAAACATTAATGATCCTGCACCTGTTGCTATAACGAGCAATTCTAAATTTACACCTGACATGTGCTGAATAACTGGTGAAACAATCCCTGCTGCTGTCGTTAATGCTACTGTCGCTGAACCTGTTGCAATTCGAATTAATCCAGCTACCATGAAAGCTAACACAATTGGTGATAACGATATATGTTCTGCCATTTGGGCAATCGCTGTTCCAACGCCGCTTTCAATTAATATTTGTTTAAATCCACCGCCTGCACCAATAATTAAAATAATGGAACCGACCGGTAATAAACTTTCATCCATTAATTTTTTAATCACCTTTTTATTAATTCCTTGCCTTATTCCAAGTAAATAAAATGCTGCAAAACATGAAATAAGTAAAGCAATTACTGGACTTCCTATAAATACAAAAAATTCAGTTATCTTTTTCGGTAATGAAATATATGGTGCAACTACTGATAAAATCATCAATACAACTGGTAATAAAATAATAAAAAATGAAACTTTACGACTTGGTAAATCTGTTGATACAGTCGTAACTCGAACAAGCTCTGGTTCATTTTCAGGTATAACCCTTTTATGTACCCACTTTGCAAATATCGGTCCTGCGATAATGGCTGCTGGTAACGCGATAAGTAATGAATATAAAAGTACCTTTCCTAAGTTCGCGTTATAAATACCGATTGCTGTCATCGCCCCTGGATGTGGTGGTACAAGCCCGTGCACAATAGATAATCCAGCAATAACAGGTAACGCAATTAATAATATATTTTGCTTCGTCGTTTTTCGAATAGAAATAACAAGTGGTAATAAAATGACGATCCCCACTTCAAAAAATACCGGAATCCCTATAACAAATCCTGCAAATAACATAGCCCAAGGTAGTTTCTTTACACCGAAAAATCGAATAAAGAAGTCTGCCACTTGCATGCCGGCCCCTGAATCGGACATCATTTTTCCTAAAATTGTTCCGAGAGCTAAAATACCAACTAGATGCCCTAGTACACTACCGACACCAGTTTCATAGGCAGTCACTATTTTCGTCAAATTCAATCCAGACATGATAGCTAAAAATAAACTTGCAACTGTTAAACTAATAAATGCATGCCATTTCCACCATGATACCCCTAAAATAACAATCGCGATTGCAAGTAACGTGACGATTAATAAGTATATATCCATCTCTCATTCCCCTTACTTTTATCCCGTATTTGCAGGCAATAAGCACCTAATTGGTGCGGGATGAATCTAATGAAACACTTTATAAAAAAAGAGGGCGAATCCCCTCTTTTTTATACGTCATAATTCACTACATAATGCTGCATTTCTGTGTTGTAGTAGCCTTCGCTATATTCAATTACTTCTCCAACTTCATCGTAAGAATAGCGCATACGTTTTAATAGCGCTGTCCCCTCTTTTTCACCTAACGCTTCGGCAACGAAACTAGGCGCAAGCCCAACAGCGAATTCATCTCTGAAGTTTTCTAAATGTATACCTCGGTCTTCCACTAAATCGTAAAGCGATTGCAAGTCAAAGTCCGATAAATCTGTACTTGCCATGTGTGCTGAGAAATAGTGCGTATAATGAATGTACGGTGCATCATTTAACGTATATAAACGTTCAATGCGAAAACTTTCCTTACCGAATAATCGAAATGGCACCGTTCCTTCTTCATTATGAACGATTTCTGCTTTGAGCAATTTCTTCTGTACTTTATATCCTTCTTCCACTAACACTTCTGTAAATTTCTTACCCTTTGACAACTTTGTCGCAGAAGTATTACGGATAACTTTCGTTCCTTTACCGCTTTTCTTTTCTAAATATCCTTCTTGAGCAAGTTCTTTAATCGCATTACGCACTGTAATTTTGCTCACTTTGAACTCTTCTTCTAACTGCGGTTCGGAAGGAATATTCGTATGAATCGCATATACACCATGCAATATTCGATCACGAATAATATTTTTTATTTGTAAATATAATGGTCCTTTTTTCCTCGTTACGTTCACCGTTACACCCACTACCTTTCTACATCACCTACTGATGCCGTCATTGCCCGAAGTATATCCTTCTCTGATGACATTGGCGTATCACCGACGATTGTATGTGCAAGCATTCCAGCTGCTGACGCAAATGAAACAGCTTTCTCTGGTGCAAACTCTTCTATCTCGCCATGAATAATCCCGCTCGTATAAGCATCTCCAGCACCTATTCTATCATATACAGAAAACGTAAGTGTTTTTGCAAAAGTGAACGCACCATCTTTACATATAAACCCGCGAAGCGAGTGTGTATTATCGCTATTAATAGAGCGATGTGTACCAGCAATTGTAGCGATATGATATGTTTCAGCAACCTTTGGAATAAGATCAACAAGTTGCGCCTCTCGCTCCGTCTCCTCGGTTTTCATTCCCAGAACGAACATTGCATCTTTTTCGTTCATCATAACGATATCAGCAAGAGCCAGCATTTCTTCATAATGTGGTTTCGCCTGCTTATACCCGTCTTCTCCCCAAAGAGATGGACGATAGTTGCAATCAAAGACGACAGTTCCTCCGTTTTCTTTCACTGCTTTCGCTAAAGATTTCATATGATGGCGCACCGTATCATTCATCGCAAGTGTAATCCCGCAAAAATGAACGATATCAATTTCCTTTGCGATTTCTTCAAATTGATACATGTCTTCACATGCCGTATTGAAACTACTTTCTAATCGATTTGAATAAGTAACGCGGCTTGCACGTGCGCCAAATCCATTTTCTAAAAAGTACATGCCGACATATTTACCGCCTCTTGAAATAAACGGCGTCCGAATGCCTAACTTTTGAATATGTGATACCGCAGCATCCCCTACAGAATTTTCCGGTAAAGTTGAAATAAGAAAGCCTTCATGCCCGAGATGAGAAAGTGCCGCTGCAACGTTCACACCTGTACCAGAAAAGGAGTAATTTAATGCGTTAGCTTGCGACAATAACTCATATCCTGGTACTTGCAGGCGCATCATTACTTCGCCGAATGCTGCAATTTTCTTACGCATATTGATCAACTAGCTTCTTCACTACCGCTAATAACTCACGCACATCTTCTGTTTTCGTATTACCAGTTTCTTTATCAATAATAGAAGAGTACACGTGCGGGATAACTTGCTCTACATTTGCCTCTAATGCGATACGTAAAATTGTTTCAAAGTTTTCTTTATCAATTCCGCCTGTTGGCTCTAATGCAAAGCCTTCTTCCGCACATGCTTTCGCAACTGCGCGATATTCTTCTTCATGAGCTAAACCTTTCATTGGGAAGTACTTCAATGAATTTCCGCCCATGTCACGTACAAGTGCGATCGCTGTTTTAATTGGAACGATTGCTTTTTCTTCTCCAGCTGCACTAATTGGACCAGTAGAAATGTTTACGTACCCTACTTTTCCTGTTGGTGATACTAAACTATT
Organism: Bacillus sp. 01N45; assembly: GCF_056399205.1. Lineage (NCBI taxonomy): Bacteria > Bacillati > Bacillota > Bacilli > Caryophanales > Bacillaceae > Bacillus > Bacillus sp. 01N45. Next base: position 36,146 of record NZ_JBFTQW010000013.1, on the reverse strand, counting down.
AATCCAGCTATCTTTTCCGCCAAGATTTGCACGTGTCGCTCCAACTGAAGGGAACACTTGATTAATATGACTACCAGGATAATGCTTCGCAATTTCAGCTACAACTGCTGCTTGGCGATTATCTCCTGCGCCTAATCCGATTGATACAGCGTCATCAATTTCTTTTCCGTATGCTTTCATCGCTGTAACTGCTTCTTCTACTGTTGGATAATCTTTTGATAACACTCCAACAACTACATAACCTTCTGCGGCCTCAAAAATGTCTTTCGCATTTTCGATATTGTTCGCTAATACATTTAATGCTACGCGGCCTTTATAAAAACGTTTTTGAATGTTTGTCATTTTAGTTTCCCCCTACAATTTCTCTCATTTTTTCTTCAATTACATGTATGTCATCACCTTGAAGTGGACGTGGATCGATATCAAAGAATCCTTGTCTTACTCCGTAATCACGTGTGTAAATGGCAATTTCCCCTTCGCGTAATGCTGTTACAACATCTTTTGCTGATTTATTTAACTCATTCTCGTTAATGTGAATGCGTGCTCTAAAGATTGCTCTTCCTGCTTCATCTTGAACGATCGTTACATTTACACCGTTTAATTCTTTTAGCGGCATAAGTACTTGTAATAACTCTTTTTCTTGCTCACTCTTATCTTGTTTTACTCCGTACTCATCAAGTGCTTGAAGTAGACCGAAAGTTGTTTCTTTCCCAACTTTCATACTTCTTCCGATGCAATGTAATTGTACTTTCAGCCACTCGATATATTTTCGTTTACCGCCGACAATACCAGAAGTTGGTCCTTCAATTGCCTTTGAACCGCTATAAATGGCAAGGTCTGAATACTTCACATATTTTTGAATATCTTCTTCAGCTGCCGCATCGACGATAAGTGGTACGTTATTTCGCTGCGCAACTTCCCATGCTTCTTCAACAGAAATCATATTTTTTTGCACGGCATGATGGGATTTCACATATAGAATTGCTGCTGTATTTTCACCAATCGCATCTTCAATATGCTCTGCTTTCCCTTCATTTGCGTAACCCACTTCAACAAGCTTACCGCCACCTAAATAAATCATCGTTTCAACAGGAGCACCGTATTGAACGTTATGACCTTTTAACATAATCACTTCGTTTTTCGCGATGACCTCTTGATGAAGTCTTTCACTTTTACGGTGATTTCCTTCTGTAACGATACCAGCGATAGAAAGCGCAATTCCGCTCGATGCTGAATTCACAACGACTGCTGCCTCCGAATCTAGAATTCTCGCAATATGGTCTCCTGCTTTATCTACTAAATCTGCAATTTCCACATAATTTTGTCCACCATGTTTCATCGCATCCATAACTGTATTTGTAGGAGCGGATACACCTAAAATACTCATTCTACCGCTCGCATTAATTACTCTTTTTAATCCGTACTTAGCATTCAATGAATGACCCATTGATTACAACCCCTTTCGTATCAATTCTTCTTTCAGCAATGCGCTGATCCCCTTCTGAATCAATTAACGTAATCGGTTCATCTTTCACCGTAAATAAAGTTAAATTTGCAATATCGCCTTCTTGAATACGGCCAAGCTCTGGTTTTTTCAGCCACTCTGCCGCATTTTTCGTAACCGCATCAATTACTTCTTCTAGCAGATAACCTAAGTAAAGGAATTTCGAAAGAACGTGAGCCATACTATACACTGGGCCGTGTATACGATTCTTCCGGTAAATATCTGTACTAATTGTATTAAAGGCAATACCGTGACGCTTCGCCGCTTCTGCTACTTTAAAAGAAAAACTAGCATTACCGTGACCAACATCTAAATGAACACCGCGCTTCACTGCATCTAGTAATACAGGTAGCGGTTTGCCTTCTTCATCAAATAAATTATTTTCTTTCCCGTTTAAGTAATGTGTAATGACATCATCTTTTTCTAAAAGAGGTACAACTTCCTCAATGCGAGGAGGCGCTGAACCGATATGTACCATAATCGGCAATGATGTTTCACGAGATAACGAGCGTGCAACATGAAGCGGTTCAATTCCGCTGTCACAAACAACACTTTTACTCATTCTCGCCTTTAACCCAACGATGACATCTTTATACTTTTCTACTGCTTCTATTACTTTCTCTTTATCTATCCATTCCATATTGGATAATTCATCAATTCGTTTCAAACCGATGCGAGAAATATTTAAAAAGGCAAATAAATTCGTTTTCGCCTGTTCTCTACTTTGTACTAAATCTGCAATACGATCAGCTCCGCAGCTACCCGCATCAACAATTGTCGTTACCCCTTGCTTAACGCCAATTTCATCCACCTCATCGCCATACGGATCAAACTCTGGAAAAGCATGAACGTGTAAATCAATCCAGCCACTCGATACGTAAGTACCTGAGTAATCAAGAACCTTTCCACCCTCGCCAGCACCAGCTTTCGTCACCTGTGCGATTTTATTATTTTCAATTACAATGTCAATCTCTTCCCCGTTCACACGTTTCACATTACGTAGTACGAATCGTTCTGTCATTGTACTTCCACCCTTTTCTATAAGAAGCCACAAGAATACGCTTACATTAAAATTTCATTTTATATGTCTTTCACACGTTTAGCGTAACACAAAAAAAGGGAGAAGTAAATATAACGTTATAATGTTTAAAGGTGAAATAAAAGATACTCCTCAAAATAATGATAGTACAGGAATTTATATCAACGCTTCAACAAGGAATATCGATTTACCGACAAAAAACGCCAATCCCCTTCTTATATACGAAAAGGCTGCTCCAAAAGGGAACAACCTCTTTATCTATTCCTGAACCGTCACGATAACCCCATCCATATTATTCCCCGAAATTTCATACTGCTTATTCGCTGGAACATTCACGTTCATACGATCTGAAACTTTATAATAAGAAACCGTATATTTCTTACCTTCAACATCAGTTGAAACTTCTTTTTTCTCTTTTAAGAAGTCCAAATATTCCTCTAATGTAATTTTCTCCTTTTGCATAATCGCACTATGAGGTAATCCGACATAGCGTATATGCCACGGCTCATATTGAATGCCTGTAATATGACTTTTATTTTTCGGATAACGTAAAACAAAGCCATGCTTCCATACGTTCTCTTCAATCCACTTTCCTTCAGGGGCTCTCTCCATTTTCTTTTGCGTAGATCCAATGTCGAGTGATAATCCTAAATTATGTTCACTATATCCTGCTGGAAGTGCATAGTCAGATCCCATTTCTTTATACAATTTACTTTGCTCTTTAAAATCTCGATACCCGCTACTCATTAAGAAATGCTGTACTCCATCTTTTCCAGCTGCATCGACAACGTTCAAAAAATTTTTCACAACACCCTTTGATAAGCGAAGATTTCTATCAAATATGACGTAACCTCTTACTAATTCACTATTGTGATTTACATTTATAATGTCAGACCTAATACTATCTTTTTTAACTGGGTAATCTTTATTAACTAATAATAGATCCCCTTTATAAATTTCTTCTTTTGTAATCTCTATCTTTTCCGTATTCGCAGCTCTTACCGTATTATCTTTGTCAGCAATTTTAACATCGATCTCTTTTTGAAATAACGGTGATATATAAAAACCTACACAGATTGTACATGCTATAAATAGAGAAATAAATACCCACTTTTTCATTTCTAGTTCCTCCTTAACGTAACTTACGTATAGAATAGAAAAAACTATTAAAATAAAAAGTGGGGTAAAGTTTAAATTTTTATTAAATTGCTCCGCTCTCTTCTTTTGGCAATCTCACTTCAAATATCGTCCTAATCACATTACTTTCAGCAGAAATCTTCCCATCATGCTGTTCAACAATATTTTTCGCGATAAACAGTCCAAGGCCTGTACTACCTTGTTGCTCTGACCTTGCTTTATCACCTGTATAAAACATATCAAAAAGATACGGTAAATCTTCTTCCGGAATGCTATCTCCGTAATTAATAATTTGTACGACTACCTCTTCACTCTCAATATATCCGTTCACATCGACAAACTTTCCATCATACCCGTAACGAATCGCGTTCGTTAAAAGATTTTCAAATACCCTCGCTAATAATTTTCCATCACCGCTAATAGGTAAATAAGAATCCATGTTCAATCTCGCTTCTAAACCCTTTTTCTCTAATAACGGATACAATTCTTCCTCTAACTGTATAAGCAATTCACTTATATCAATTGGTCTTTTGTCCAGCTGCAACATCCCATAATTCATTCTCGTAATTTCAAATAATTCATCAATTAAACTTTCCAGCCTTTCGGATTTCGTAAAAGCGATTGTGGAAAAATGTTTAATTTGTTCTTTCGTCAAATTCTCATCTTTAAGAATTAAATCTAAATAACCTAAAACAGATGTTAACGGCGTTCTTAAATCGTGAGCTAAATTAACAATGAGCTGGTCTTTACTACTTTCCGCAAAGTCTCCTCGTTCAACCGCTTCCTTTAATTTTTCACTCGCTACATTTATTTCACGTGCGATATATCCAAACTCATCATTAGATGAAACGCGCACTTCATTTGTAAAATCACCGTTTGCCAAATGATGAATTCCGTTTGAAATCTCATCAAAATATTTTAAATACGGCCTAGTAAGGAAGAAGAAAAACATAATGGATAGAGGAATGAAAATAATCAAAAAGAAATTAACATCCCCAATTTGTCTTACCATGGAACGAAATTGAGCTAACGGATCCTCAAAACGAACGACTAATTTATAATAAATCCGTAATCCTTCATAAATGATATACGTTACGCCACCAGCAAATATCATACTTAACGCAAATAGCATAACCATCTTCGAGCGAAAGCTTCTCATCTTTTTAGCCATTGAAAGTATACCCTACTCCCCAAACTGTTTTTATTAACTTATTCTTTCTTTTATCTTCCCCAAGTTTTTTCCGCAACGTACGAATATGTACCATAACCGTATTTCCGCCTTCATAATAATCATCTGCCCATACTTGCTGAAAAATATTTTCCACATTGTACACTTTCTTCGGATGGCTCGCTAATAAATATAAAATATCAAACTCTTTCGGTGTTAATTCAACTTGTTCTCCGTACACATTCACTGTTCTTCGCTCAGGATCAATAACGACTCCGCCTACCTCTAAAGCAGATTTATTCTCCGCTACCTTCGGCTGATTTAACGTAAGAAATCGGCGTAATTGTGCATTTACACGTGCGACTAATTCAATCGGTGTAAAAGGTTTCGTCATATAATCATCTGCACCTAATACTAAACCTGTCACCTTATCAAAATCAGACGTTTTCGCACTTAAGAAAATGATTGGCATATGGTGCTTCACGCGAATTTGGCGCGTCACTTCATAACCATCCATTTTCGGCATCATAATATCTAAAACCACTAAATCGATTGGCTGCGTTTCAATAATATGAATTGCCTCTTCTCCATCAGCTGCTTTCACGACGTGGTAACCTTCTTTTTCTAAATGTATCTCAATTAAATCAGCAATTTCTGCCTCATCATCCGCTATTAAAATTGAAATGTTCTTCATTTTACTCCCCCTTTACCCCGCTATTTGCGGGCAGTAAGACTCCCACCTCAAAATTCGGGTGAATCAAAGAAGTTAGGTGGAAGATCAACTGCCCATAAAAGCCCGATTGGTTCAACTAATAATCAGTGGGGATGCCCCCACTGATTAAAGTTTCACTTTATACGCTCGATTGTAAACTAGTCTATCCAATTTGTACAATACGAAAAGGTTACTCACAGGAGTAACCTTTGTAAATGAAATTATATCGACGATTATTGAAATATATCGACTTACCGACAATTAACAACAAAATCCTACCGCTATTTGCGGGCATCCTGATTAAATTCACCGCTCCAAAACTATCCGCTGCTTCGTGATTTCCGCCAGCCTTCCTCGATTTACTTCATACTCAGTGTCAACACTTTGCGGTACAATCACCTTTCCGCCCTCAAGCATCACTTCCGGCGAAATAATATCCTTCTCCCAATGTCGGCTAGAGGCAGATATATCACCTGGAATCGTAAAGTTTGGCAGTGAAGCAAGCGCAACATTTTGTGCTCGTGAAATCCCCATCTCTACCATACCACCGCACCAAACTGATATGTTATGCTCCATGCAGTAATCATGAATTTGAATGGATTCTGTTAATCCACCCACTCGCCCTGGTTTAATATTAACGATTCGGCAACTGCCAAGCGTAATCGCAACGCGCGCGTCTTCTAAACTATGGATGCTTTCGTCTAAACAAATCGGCGTTTCCATTTTCTTTTGCAGTTGTGCATGATCAAGAAAATCGTAATCCGCTAGCGGTTGTTCAATCATCATCAATTGAAATTCATCTAATCGTTTCAGTTTCTCCGTATCAGCTAATGTATACGCTGAATTTGCATCAGCCATTAACGGGATGCTTGGAAACTCTTTACGAATTTCTTTCAATAACTCGTAGTCGTGCTCTGGCTTTATTTTCACTTTAAAACGCTCATATCCTTCTTCTGCATACTTCTCGATTTGTTTTAACATAACCGAAATTGTATTGATACCAATCACAACGCCTACTTCAATTTCAGTCCTAGTTCCGCCAAGCAATGTCGCTAATGACTTCTTTTGACGCTTTGTATATAAATCCCAAACAGCCCCTTCAATTCCGGCCTTTGCCATTCTGTTTCTCTTTATATGCTTGAACAACCCTGGTATTTCATTCGGATGAGAAATTTCAGCTTTCAATAAATCCGGTATTAAAAAATCTTGAAGTACATGTAGCGCTGTCTTCACCGTTTCTTCCGTATACCACGGTTCAGAGAACGCAACAACTTCGCCAAATCCAATGTATCCGTCCGTATTTTCTAATTCAATGACGATACTTTCACGCTTTTCATACGTTCCGTAGCTTGCAGCAAACGGGATTACGAGTGGCATTTCCGTTATATGAAGTGTCGCTTTTTTTATTTCCACTTACATCTCCTCCACTAATTGTCTTAACTCTCGTCTTAACAATTTTTTCGAAGCATTTCGTGGTAATTCCTCTAAGAAACACGCTTTCTTCGGCACTTTATATTTCGCTAATTTCTCCTCGCAAAAATGCAGAATTTCTTCTTCTGTTACCTCTCCACTTTTTACAACAAAAGCAGCGGGTACTTGTCCCCATTTATCGTCAGTCATACCGACAACACCGGCTTCCGCTACCATCGGATGAGAAAGCAACACTTCTTCAATTTGAGCCGGATATATATTTTCTCCGCCAGAAATAATTAAATCACTGCGGCGATCTAGTACGTATAAAAATCCTTCTCCATCTAAATAACCGAGGTCACCAGTATGAAGCCATCCGTTTTGAATTGTTTCGCTTGTCGCATCTTCACGGTTAAAATAACCACCTGTTACATTCGGTCCTTTTACTACGATCTCGCCTTCCACAAACGGCGGTACTACTACGCCATCTTTTTCAATACGAAGTTGGCACTGAAATAGTGGTTTCCCAGCTGATCCTACTTTCGTTAACATATAATCTGCGGATAACGTACAAATTTGCGACGACGTTTCTGTCATACCGTACGTTTGATACACAGGAATTCCTTTATCTACACAAGTTTCTAATAACGGTTTCGGCGCTGGTCCTCCGCCAAGTAACATACATCGTAAAGAAGATGGATATGTCTCTTCTCCAAGTCTCTCTAATAAATCAGTTAACATTTTAGAAACGACAGAAATGATCGTAACACCTCTCGTTTGAAGTGCTTTATGAATAAAATCAGCATCATATTTCGGAACGAGTAAAATACGCATTCCGTACATAACATTTTTCATTAAAAGAGATAGCCCGCCAACGTGGAACATTGGCATACAAGCTAACCAGCAATCATCATCACGAAGCCCTAAATTAAGCGAAGAACCGACTGCGCTTGCCCAGTGATTGCCGTACGTTAAAATAACGCCTTTCGGTTTTCCTGTCGTCCCTGACGTATAAATGATTGTCATCGCTTCTTCTAAAGAGAATTCTTCTTGTATAGAGGCTTCCGCCTTCGATCCATTCATCACTTCGGCGAACGAATATACAGGAACATCTTTAGCCTCGAAATCTTGATCCGTCACTAAGCATATAACTTCAGCATCATCCATTTGCCAAAGTAGCTCTTCTCTTGAAAGACGCGTATTTAAAAGCACAGCTACTGCACCTACGTAAGATAGGGCGTGAATAACTGTAATCATCTCCATACCATTTTTCATCAGAACAGCCACCTTTTGCCCACGCTTCACTCCTACATGCGTGAGGTGTTCACAAACAGATACTACTTTTTCATGCAGCTCCATAAAAGTAACCTTTTCATCCTCTATTTCAATTGCAGTGCGATCTGGTGTTAAAAATGCACGTTGCATTAACCAATTTGGCATCGTCTCCATCACTCATTCTCCTTTCATGAAAGAAAGAGACTTGATATGACATCAAGTCTCTTAGTTATTTTGTTTCCGGTTGATCTCATCTAGCTACAGCGGCTAGAACAGTCGGTCGTTTCACGCCTTCCTACGAGGCAAAAAGCGCCTCTTCGTCAGAAGCTCCATCCCCCTCACATTCTAAGCGAGAAAGTAAAAAACACTTTCTGTGCGAAAGAACCTTAGCCTACGAGGCTAAACAGTCGGCTCCGCTTTTGGTTTGATCAAGGGAAACGAGGGAATTGACCGAAGTCCGGACTGCGTTTTTCTTTGAACGCGTCACGACCTTCTTTTGCTTCGTCAGTTGTGTAGTACAATAACGTTGCATCTCCAGCTAGTTGTTGAATACCAGCTAGACCGTCTGTGTCTGCGTTGAATGCAGCTTTTAGGAAACGAAGTGCCATTGGGCTGTTTGCTAAGATTTCTTGTGCCCATTGTACTGTTTCTGCTTCAAGCTCTTCTAATGGTACTACTGTGTTTACTAAGCCCATATCAAGCGCTTCTTGTGCGCTGTATTGACGGCATAGGTACCAAATTTCGCGAGCTTTCTTGTGGCCTACCATACGAGCTAAGTAACCAGCTCCGTATCCACCGTCAAAGCTTCCTACTTTAGGACCAGTTTGTCCGAATACAGCGTTGTCTGCAGCGATTGTTAAGTCACATACGATATGAAGTACGTGTCCACCACCGATTGCATAACCTGCTACCATTGCGATAACTGGTTTAGGAATTGCGCGAATTAGACGTTGTAAGTCTAATACATTTAAACGAGGGATTTGGTCGTCACCTACATATCCACCATGACCGCGAACTTTTTGGTCGCCGCCAGAACAGAATGCACGTCCACCTTCACCTGTTAAAATGATAACGCCAACATTTGCATCATCACGAGCTTGTGCAAAAGCGTTGATTAACTCCATTACCGTTTTAGGACGGAATGCGTTATGTACTTCAGGACGGTTAATCGAAATTTTTGCGATACCATTGTATGTTGAATAAATAATATCTTCGTAATTGCCTTCTTTTACCCATTCAATAGCCATTACAACTACCTCCTTGTATATTTCTGATCTCCTCTATAAGTGTAGCTTCCTTCTTAGATGAAAAAGCATCACTGCATAGTTTTTAGAAATCCCTTTACTATTGTATCAAACTTTTCCGGTTGTTCCACATGAATTGCATGGCCAGCACCATCAATTTTCACAAATTTCGCGTCAGAGATGCATTTTTCGATGTTTTTTAATATGCGAAAGAACTTTTCATCATGCTCCCCGTTCATTAAAAGAACAGGTATTTTTAAGTTTTGCAGCTCGTTCCACCATGAAGGCTGAGCCCCTGTTCCCATGCCGCGCAAGCTATTTGCAATTCCTTTTGGATTGTTAGCAAGTCTTTCTTGTCGCACTGCTTCTTGTGCGTTTTGTGCTAAACGTTTTTGCGTTTCAAACAGCGGAATATTTTCCCACATCGTTACAAAACTATTGATGCCTTCTCGCTCAATTTTATCGGCAAGTCGCTCATCTTTTTCACGACGTTCTTCTCTCTCATCTTCACTTTTGAGCCCAGCTGTACAATTTTCTAACAAAAGGGAATGTACATACTCTGGATATAGACATGCCATCGTAATCGCCAGTCTACCGCCCATTGAATAGCCAAGTATGTGCACTCTTTCAATATGAAGGTAATCTAATAGTTCTTTCATTTGCAATGCTACATTTCGAATATCATAGTGAGTTACATCTTCAGGACTTTCCGTTTTTCCGTGCCCCACAATGTCTACTAAAATGACTTGAAACTGCTCACTCCAAGAAGGAACGAAGGAACGCCACGTTTCCATGCTTCCCGTAAAACCATGAAGAAGTAGAAGTGGTTCCCCGCTTCCGACTACTTCATATTCATACGATACACCTTGCAGCGTTACGTTCATTTTGATTCACCTTGCAACGATGTAGTAATTACGTCCTGCGTTTTTGCCCACAATTTACGGTGCAATGTTAAGTTTTCATCACGGTTCGTACAAATTTCTACAACGTGTAAACCTTCCGTCGTCGTTCCCTTTTGTACCTCTTCTCGGAATTGCTCCCAACCATTTACACGACTAAATGAACCGCCGTACATTTTGACAACATGCTCATAATCAAGTCCAATTGGCGTTCCAAATAATGATTCAAAATGTTCCTTTTTCTCATATTGTGGTAAGAATGAGAAAATACCGCCACCATCATTGTTTACAACGACAATCGTTATATTTAATTCATGTAATTTTGCGGCTAATAATCCGTTTAAATCGTGATAGAATGATAAATCACCAATAACTAATACGAGCGGATCGCAAATAATGCTCGCTCCTAAAGCTGTCGAAATGATGCCATCAATCCCATTTACACCACGGTTTGCCATCACTTGAATATTTTTATCCGATGTGAAGAAGAATGAATCTGTATCACGAATTGGCATACTATTACTCGCAAATAATGTTGCCCCTTCTGGTAGTACGCGGACGATATCCGTAATAACTTTCCCTTCAAATGCAGTTTCATATGTTTCCATTTCACGAAGCGTTTCCTTCGTTTTTTCGTTTATATGTTGCCACATTCCGAACCAATCATTCTTTTTCATAACTGGCAGTTTTTCTATTAATGCACTGCAAAATGCAATATCACTTGCTTGGACAACTTCTGTCGCAACGAGAGCTGGATCTCTCCATTGTCCAGATTCGTCAACAACGATATGAACAGCTTTCGTCTGTTTTTTGATGAACTGCGTTAATGCTTTCGAAACAGGCATCCCACCAAAACGAATCATAACTTCTGGCTTCCACGTTTCTTTTAACAGCTCATTTCGTAAAAATGTATCGTAACAGTCGATTACCATCGTTTTATCGTGATGTCCGCTACGAATGTTAGAAAGTGGATCCGCTAATATTGGATATCCCGTTTTCTCAGCTAGTTCTGCCGTAAACGCTGCGATTTCTGAATGACTATCATCTCCACAAATAATAAGCCCCTTTTCCATATGTGAAAGGCGCCCTACAAGAGAATCTACATATTCACTCGGCATCATCACGTTCCCTTGCTGAACTACTCCTGTATATTCCCCGCGTCCTTTATCCCATAAACTTTCTAATGAGAAATCTGGGATAAGCGGCTCGCGAACTGGAAAATTAAGATGAACAGGTCCTTGCGGCGCTAGAAGTGCGCTTGCTATCGTGCGCTGCGTCGTCATGCGAGCATAATGATACATCGCCTCACTCGCTTCTGGAAGTGCCATCTCTGTAAATTGCTTCACAAATGTACCGTATAAATTGAATTGATTCATCGCTTGTGGTGCACCAACATCTCTTAATTCATGCGGTCTATCTGCCGTTAAGACGATAAGCGGTACTCGTGAATGAAAAGCTTCACATACAGCTGGATAGTAGTTCGCCGCTGCCGTTCCTGACGTACATAATAATGCAACAGGGCGTTTTTTTGCTTTTGCGATACCGAGCGCAAAAAATCCCGCTGATCTTTCATCTACATGTAAATATGTGTTCATTCCTTCATGTTGTTCCATTAGTAGAGCAATCGGTGTTGACCGTGAGCCTGGACTAATGACAACATCACATACATTTAGACGCGTCAGTTCATCCACGAACGCGCCTAAATAATATGATAATGCTTCTATATGATTGTTCATTTCATTAATTCCTCCAAAGCACCAAGCATCGGTCTAAACTTCAAGCTTGTTTCTTCATATTCAAGTTGCGGTACTGAATCAATTACAATCCCGCACCCAGCAAATAAGGATGCTTTCGCGCCATTTAATAATCCGCAGCGAAGTGCAACCGCAAATTCACCATTTCCTTCATCATCTATCCAGCCAATCGGTGCACCATATAACCCTCTGTCTAACAATTCAACATCACGAATCAGTTTCATCGCTTCCAAACGAGGTGTCCCGCCAAGAGCTGGTGTTGGATGTAATTCTTCTACCATTGTCAAAAGACTCGCATCGCCTTTTGCCTCTACAGGCGTATATAAATGAATTAAGTTTTTCGTTGTTAATAAGCCCGGACTTTCCGGAATATTAACGGATTCGCAGTGCTCATTTAGTACTCCTCGAATCATGTTCACAACATAACCGTGTTCAGCTAAATTCTTTTCATCATGAAGAAGCGCATTACTATTTCGTTTACTTTCTTCTATAGATTGACCATGACCAGTTGAACCAGCAAGACACATCGAAGTAAACTTCTCATCTTCTTTGCGAATTAATCTCTCTGGCGTCGCTCCTAAGAAGCATGCTCCTTTATAATCAAAAGAAAATACGTAACAATCTGGTTGCCCAATGCGAAGTGCTTCTAAAACAAGAGCAGAATCAATATGATGATCCATTTCTACTATTAGCTCCCTCGCTAATACAACCTTCTGCACGTTCCCCTGCTTCATCTCATCTTGTACTTTCTCAATGGCCTTCATCCAGCCTTTCGGATCTACTTCTACTTTAGAAGTAACTGTTAATTTCGATCCTTCGAGTGCACATTTACTCTCCCAAAAAATTTTCTCTTCTAAAGAAACAATTTCGTTATAAAGAGTTTCTGCACAATCAGTTGCTGAAACGAATGTATTCATTGTTAACCATGCTTTTTCATTTTTTACAGTTAATAAAAATGCTGGTAGTGAAAATGTCGTATCATCAAATTCTTTCCATAAGTCGGTTTTCTCTTTTTCTTGGTCAAATGAAAATCCACCAAATAAAAGAGGACCTGTTCCAAATTCGTATCTTTCTCTTTGTACAAATGCTTTCTCTTTTACTTTGTCCCACTCGTCACGGGCCGTTTGAAAGCGTTTGTTAGAAGAAGTTGCTATAGTGAAAACAGAGCCAATTCCAGCAAATATTACATGCTGAGCTGGGTCTGCAAAATAACATCTATTTTCGAATGAGATCCTTTTTCCTGCTGCATAAAACAGAAGCGGATCTATCCAGTCTATTTGTTTTACGAAGCTAACCAATATTTTTTCATCAGTTGCACGCTTAATGGCTGCACTAAGAACTTCTTGCAAGCCTATTTGTTTCGTTTGAATCACAATTGTCTCCCCCCTATGGGCGAAAAATAGTCATAATTACGCTTGATTTTAAGATACACCTCAAACGAAAGGCCTGTCAACGTTTAGCATTTCTGAGAAATTCACCTTCTCTTCCTAGAAAATAAACGTTGACACTAAATGATGCTTTTTCTACACTTAGTTGTGTACAATATGTGACCAAAGGAGGATTCAACATGGAAATGAACGTCGAAACGAATTCCTCTCCTACGGCGCCAAAGCCAAGTAAGCAAACCGGCTGGCGCATTTGGTGGAGTTTACTACGTCCCCATACATTAACAGCAGCTTTCGTTCCTGTTTTCATCGGAACAGCCTATGCGATGCAGGTCGGAGGTATAAATCAAATACATCTCCCTCTTTTCCTTATGATGCTTCTCGCTTGTCTTCTCATTCAAGCAGCAACAAACATGTTTAATGAATACTTTGATTATAAAAGAGGACTCGATCACGAAGGGTCAGTTGGTATCGGCGGCGCTATCGTTCGCGATGGCATTCAGCCAAAAACGGTGCTTAACTTAGCATTTGGATTTTTCGGGATCGCAATACTATTAGGTGTTTATATTTGTATGAATTCTAGCTGGTGGCTTGCTGCAATCGGTCTTGTTTGTATGGCCGTTGCTTACCTTTATACAGGTGGCCCACTTCCAATTGCATATACACCATTTGGAGAGTTAACAGCCGGATTATTTATGGGTGTCATTATTATTGGAATTTCATTCTTTATTCAAACTGGAACTGTAACATCAGAAGTCGTTTTACTATCTATTCCAAGCTCCATTTTAATTGGTGCCATTTTACTAGCTAATAACATTCGTGACTTAGATGGCGATAAAGAAAACGGTCGTAAAACGTTAGCAATTCTCGTTGGACGCGAAAGAGCCGTTGGTGTACTCGCTTCTATGTTCATCGTTTCTTATATTTGGACAATCGCTCTGATTATCGTTAACATCGTATCACCATGGATGCTTATCGTATTTTTAAGTGCACCGAAAGCATTGAAAGCGACGAAAGGCTTTATCGGCAAAAGTATTCCAATGGAAATGGTACCTGCGATGATTGCAACAGCAAAAACAAATACAATCTTCGGTCTCCTCATGGGAATCGGATTATTGCTTGGATATTTCCTATAAAGTGAAACTTTAATCAACTGCCCGTTAATGCGGGATAAAAAGGAGCTGCTGACGTGGCTCCTTTTTCATATACCAATTTCAGCTCATAATTCCTACTCTCAACGCTCATACTATGTAAAGAAACTGAATTGTAGGAAGGTGGACGACTATGTTAACTCCACAACAAATAAATCAATTTAAATCTATTTTAGAAAAACAACAGCAAGAAGTTGAACAAACAATACAAACTCATGAGAATACAGATCGTGCTTCTGAACGCGATTCTGTTGGAGAATTATCTAGCTATGACAATCATCCAGGTGATATGGCTACAGAATTGTACGAACGTGAGAAAGATTTCGGGCTCATCGAATTTTGGCATAAGCAGCTAGAAGATACAAAACATGCCCTGCAAAAAATTGAAGAAGGTACGTATGGAATTTGCGAAGTATCTGGCGAAGAAATTCCGTTTGAAAGATTAGAGGCAATGCCAACCGCTACAACATGTATTCAGCACACTACAAATAAATTAAATATGAACACGCGACCAGTTGAAGAAGAGGTGTTGGCTCCTTCTTTTCACAAGCACGACGAAGATCATTCTGTAGAATACGATGCTGAAGATGCATGGCAAGATGTCGCAAATTATGGGACATCAGAAACACCGTCCGATTTAGAAAGACAGGATTTCAAAAACTATAATGGCATGTACGTAAATAGTGAAGAAAATGTTGGGTATGTAGAGGATTTCGAAAATTTTATAGGAACAGACATGTATGGCAAAAATCCTCAAGTTTTCGCCACAGAAGAACATGAAGAGTATGAACAAATGCTTGATGACTTTGAAGAGCGTACTTTCAAAGGCGAGTTATCTTCAAATGAATCTAGCTCCAAAGAATAAAAAAAGCATTCCGAAATTCGGAATGCTTTTTTTCGCTAGCTAATTAGTTTTTTGTAACGTTAGCTGCTTGTGGTCCGCGGTTTCCTTCAACGATTTCGAAAGAAACTTCTTGACCTTCTTCTAAAGTTTTGAAGCCGTCGCCTTGGATAGCTGAGAAATGTACGAATACGTCTTCTCCGCCTTCAACTTCGATGAAGCCAAAACCTTTTTCGCCGTTAAACCATTTAACTTTACCTGTTTGCATGTCATGTACCTCCTAAATAAAAATGAAACTATGAATCCACATGAAAAGGTGGATATAAAGGACATGAATGTATAACAAGCTTACAGCCTTTAATACAACGTGCTTTATTTCCGTACCACATTATGTAGCTCAATAGTATTTTCACTATATCATGCTATGTCAAAAACGTCAAATGAGAACACTTTCAACCCATCGTTTTTTATAATCCTAGTATAACCTTAAATTTTCATTCTATTTTTATTCAAAAATTAACAAATCTACAGTATTCTAATTCCTTTGATTTCTGTACAATATAATTACTACATATGATGAGGTGAAAAAATGCAAGCACATGAAATCGAGTATAAATTATATGGCGATGATATGCAGTTTGTTGAAATTGAATTAGATCCAGAAGAAAGCGTTATCGCAGAGGCTGGCGCAATGATGATGATGGAAGATCATATCGAAATGGAAACCATTTTCGGTGATGGTTCTGGCCCATCTAGTGGTCTATTCGGTAAATTAATGGGCGCTGGTAAGCGTCTTGTTACAGGTGAAAGTATGTTTATGACTGTCTTTACAAATACAGGTCATGGCAAGCGCCACGTATCATTCGCCGCTCCTTATCCAGGAAAAATCATCCCTGTTGATTTAACACAATATCAAGGGAAAGTCGTTTGTCAAAAAGACGCGTTTCTTTGTGCAGCAAAGGGCGTTTCTATCGGAATTGAGTTTACGAAAAAAATTGGAACTGGTTTCTTCGGTGGTGAAGGTTTCATCATGCAGAAACTTGAAGGTGATGGACTCGCTTTCATGCATGCAGGAGGAACTGTATATAAGCGTGAATTAAAACCTGGCGAAAGACTTCGCATCGATACAGGTTGTCTCGTTGCCATGACAAAAGACGTTAACTACGATATCGAGTTCGTTGGAAAAGTAAAAACAGCTCTATTTGGCGGCGAAGGCTTATTCTTCGCAACGTTAGAAGGTCCTGGAACGGTTTGGATTCAGTCCTTAACACTTAGCCGTTTAGCAGCACGTCTTACAAGCCCAGCAGCTCAAAACAGCGGTGAAGGCAGCGTCTTAGGCGGACTTGGACGTTTATTAGATGGAAAAGAGTAAACAGTGCCCTTATAGGGTGCTGTTTTATTTTGGCATGATTCGTCCATAAGTCGCTATAATTTCATCCACTAATTTATATACGCGATACAAACTATTTGCCCCCTCCAAAAGAATGAATCAAGTCCCTCACTGCATATATTGAACTATACCTTTTCTTAAGGAGGGCTTCCTTAATGCGTACTCCTTTATCCTTCGATAAAGATACCGCCATATTGTTAGCTTCTTGTTGTGAGTTAACGTATGAACAATATAAACAAAATGGGATTTTCGAAATACCGGATGGTTTTCAATATGTACAAGGCTTTCAAGGAAAAACCATTCAAACGACAGAATGGTTCGGATTCATACTAGAATCTGAGGATACGATTATTGTAGCTTTTCGCGGAACACAAACAGATACAGACTGGATTATCGATTCACTCGTTAACCAAAAACCATACCCATATGCTTTAAACAGCGGAAATGTCCATAACGGCTTTCTTTCCATTTATGAATCTTGCCGAGATTCTATTATGGATATGCTCGTATCACTACCAGCCCATAAAAAACTCCTTGCAACAGGTCATAGCTTAGGCGGCGCGCTCGCCACACTACATATACTCGATGCGCGTATCAACACCGCCTTCGCACAGTACGGTCTTTATACATTTGCCTCTCCCAAAGTGGGCGATATTGCATTTCGTAATTATTATAAACTACAAGTAGCTAGTAGCTTTCGCTTCGTTAATTTATTTGATGTCGTTCCTCTTCTCCCTCCGCGCAATGTCCATTTTAATGACCAAGACTGGGAATATGCACACGTTCATCACAACATGACTTTTACAAAAAACACAAAATCTATTACAAATAATCATGCCATGACAACATACAAAACATGTCTGACTTCTCATTTTTAACCAGGTAATGATTGGAAACCCTATATCCTTATACTATAATAATATATGAAGTTATTTTTGGATGAGGGGACCTTACATGCTAAAATTTATCTTTGCACTTTTTCTCATTGTAATTTTTACGTTTACGGGTTTCTTTACATTTTCATACTTTGCGACTGGAGAATATGGTGGAACAGGTATCATGTATACTGCCATCCCATTTCTTTCTTAAGCAAAAAAGGAAAAACGAGCTTAATGAGATTAAGCTCGTTTTTTAGCAATTATATTCCTCTTTTAAAAGTGAATACACTTTGTCTCCATGAATAAAAGTCCCTTCAAAAGGGACTTTCACCTAATACTGTGTAACGGCATTACCAATACTCCAAATCTCATTACTATACTGTAAAATCGTTCGATCACTCGCAAAATGACCAGACTGTGCAATATTTAAAATCGACATTTCTAGCCACTTCGTTCGGTTTTCATACGCTCTACCGACAGCTTCTTGTCTTTCCGCATATGGACCAAAATCTCGCAGAACGAAGTATTCATCATTTTGAATTACGAGAGAATCATAAATCGCTTCAAATTCAGCTCCCGAATGTGCAAAGAAACCATTCGTTAACTGATCTACTACTTTTTTAATATGCATATTGTGGTGATAATAATCACTTGCACGATATCCACCATTTTGATAGTAATGAAGAACCTCTTCCGCTGTTAAGCCAAAAATGAAACAGTTATCATCACCGACCCGGTCTTTTATTTCAACATTAGCTCCGTCTAACGTTCCGAGTGTAATCGCACCATTCATCATAAATTTCATATTCCCTGTTCCTGATGCTTCTTTACTCGCAGTTGAAATTTGCTCACTCACATCCGCAGCTGGGAATATATCTTCCGCTAAAGACACTCGATAGTTTTCTAGAAAGATAACTTTCATATATTGGCTTACGTACGGATCATTATTCACTTTCCTTGCGAGTTCATTGATTAATTTAATAATTTTTTTCGCATAGTAATAGCCAGGTGATGCTTTCGCTCCAAAGATAAAAGTACGCGGATAAAATGTAAAACTAGCATCCTCTTTCAAACGGTTATACAAATATAAAATATGAAGAACGTTTAATAGTTGTCGTTTGTAAGCATGTAGTCTTTTTACTTGCACATCAAAAATAGAATTAGGATCAATTGTAATCCCCATTTTATTATGAATACGCTCCGCTAAAATCTCTTTACGCTCTTGTTTTACCTCTGCAAATTTCTCTTGAAAACTCGCATCATATTGAACTAATTGTAGCTCTTGAAGCTTAATCGGTTCTTTCTTCCACTCTGTTCCAATCGCCTCCGAAATAAGGTTTGTCAGCTGCGGATTCGCCTTCATTAACCAGCGTCTATGAGCAATTCCATTCGTTTTATTATTAAACTTATCTGGATAAAACTCATAAAACAATCGCATTTCACGTTGCTTTAAAATTTCCGTATGAATTTTTGCTACACCATTTACGCTATGGCTACCGACAATTGCTAAATGAGCCATTTTCACAAGATCATGCGCAATAATCGCCATCTCTTCAATACGATGCCATTCATATGGATAACGTTCCCAAAGTTCATGACAGAAACGTTCATTAATCTCTTCAATAATCATATAAATTCTCGGTAATAACGGTTTAAAAATGTGAATTGGCCACTTCTCAAGCGCTTCTGATAACGTCGTATGATTCGTATAAGAAATCGTTTGTGTCGTTATGTGCCAAGCTTCTTCCCATGCTAGTTTTTCTTCATCTAATAAAATACGCATTAGTTCTGGAATCGCCAAAACTGGATGTGTATCATTAATATGAATCGCAATTTTCTCATGTAATTGACGAAGGTCACCATATCTTTCTCTATGCATACGAACGATATTTTGCAAACTTGCTGATACGAGGAAATACTGTTGCTTCAAACGAAGTATTTTCCCCTCATCATGCGTATCATCTGGATATAAAAACTCCGATACCGCCTCTGTTTCACGCTTATATTTCAAAATATCTTTGCAATTTTGCGGGAAAGGAACTGGTTCAGCATTCCAAAGTCTGAGTGTATTTACAGTACTCGTCTCATAACCTACTACTGGAACGTCATATGGTACTGCCATAATCACTTCTGCATTCGTATGCCTGAACTCTAAACGCCCGTCAATGTATAGCGGTTCAACATTGCCGAAATAACTTACCTCTACAGCTTGATCATGCCTTCTTACTTCCCATACGTTTTCATGAAGAAGCCACTGTTCTGGAAATTCAACTTGATAACCATCAACAATTTTTTGATCAAATAAGCCGTGCTTGTAACGAATTCCACAGCCATGACCTGGTAAGTTTAAAGATGCAAGTGAATCAAGGAAACAGGCTGCTAATCGTCCAAGTCCACCATTTCCAAGACCTGCATCTGCTTCCACCTCTTCTAACTGTTGCAAAGAAATCCCAAGCTCAGAAAGTCCTTGCTCACATACATCCCTGATGCCTAAATTTAATATGTTACTTCCAAGCAAACGCCCAAGTAAAAACTCAATGGATAAGTAATACATTTGCTTTTGCTCTCCAGACCGATAACTTTCGTTCGTTGCAATCCATTGACTATTCATATACTCACGTACCATGTACCCAAGCGTATTGTATTGATCACGAGTTGTAGAGTCTTTAAAACTTTTACCATACATCGTCTCTAACTTTTCTAGAAAAGCTGATTTGAAACTTTCAACATGAGTAAACATTTCTTCACCACCTACATGTTATTCCATGAGACTTTTATACAATTTCTTATAGGCAAGAGCTGATTTCTCCCAGCTATAATCTTCAGTCATCGCTTGTTTTACAAGCTGCTCCCATACCGGTTTATCATGATAAAATTCAATCGCACGAAGAACCGTGTGCAACATGTCATGCGCATTAAAGTTCGTGAAACTGAAACCATTTCCTTCTCCAGTTTCTTCGTCATAAGATTGTACAGTATCATTTAATCCGCCTGTCTCTCTTACAATCGGAATTGTACCGTACGCTAATGCGATAAGTTGTCCAAGTCCACACGGTTCAAATAGTGATGGCATTAAGAATAAATCACTTCCCGCATACACTTGGTGGGCTAGTTCTTCATTAAATCCGATATACACTTTTACCTTCTCAGGATACTCGTATGCCATCCACTCAAAGAATTGTTCATATTCAGAATCACCTGATCCTAAAATAATACATTGCACATCTTCCTCCATTATTTCGCGGAATACAGTACGTACTAAATCAAGACCTTTTTGCTTCGTTAATCTCGTTACCATCGAAATAATTGGTGTATCTTCTTTTTCTGGCAAACCAAAATAACGCTGCAAGGCGCGTTTATTTTCATTCTTTTCCTCTAATGACTCTGCATCATACTGAGCAGTAATATACGAATCTGTTTCTGGATTATATACGCTCGTATCAATTCCATTTACGATGCCGCTAAGCTTACCATTATTTTTTCGTAACAACCCATCTAACTTCTCACCGAAAAACTCATATTGAATTTCCTCTTTGTATGTCGGGCTAACCGCTGTAATTTGATCAGAAGCAATAATTCCGCCCTTCATAAAGTTCACATTTCCATAAAACTCTAGCTGCTCACTATGAAAATATTCATCACCAAGTTCTAACAAGTCGTACATCACTTCAGGAGGAAATACACCTTGGAACTGCAAATTATGAATCGTATACACCGTTTTAATATGCTCATATAATGGATTATCTTGATACTTTTCACGCAGTAAGAAATTCACCATAGCTGTATGCCAATCGTGGCTATGAAGAACATCCACTTCAAAATCAAGATGCGGAATACACTCTAAAACTGCTTTCGAAAAATAAGAAAAACGCTCTCCGTCATCATAATGACCATATAGAGAATCTCTCTTAAAATAATATTCATTATCTATTAAGTAATACGTAATCCCGTCTTGCTCACCTTTTAAAATTCCGCAATATTGATTTCTCCACCCAAGCGGGACGTTAATTACTTTATGTAACGTACATCCATCCCTTAATTTTTGCGGAATAAGACTATAATTTGGAAGTATAATGCGAACGTCCACGCCTAATTTTTTTAGCTCTTTTGGGAGCGCACCTGCTACATCAGCTAATCCTCCCGATTTAACAAATGGTACACATTCTGATACTGCAAATAAAATATTCACTTGTTGTCCCACTGCACGAAAAGCTTATACGACTTCCCTTGCAGCTTCCTCCCTTCGAGTTTTCATTTGAATGAATGCTTTAATCAGTGGAGGAAAAACCCCCACTGATTCTTTTAAGAATAACTATTAATCGTACTGTTTTGAATGCTTCCTTTTTCTACAACATATGGCTCATCGGCGTTTCCTTTTAGTACAACACCGTCACCAATTTTCACGTCTTTATCAATAATAACACCGTCTATTATACAGTTATCTCCAATTTTGCTCTTTTGCATAATAATGCTATTACGAACAATTGAGCCTTTTCCAATTTTAACAGAACGGGAGATAACACTATTTTCTACTTCTCCTTCAATAATACTGCCGTTTGCAATCATTGTATTTTTCACGGCTGCACCCTTCAGGTAACGAGTTGGTGGTTCATCTTTTACTTTCGTAAAGATCGGTGCTTCTTTCTTAAATAATTGCTTCCAAATAGCAGGTTGCAAAATTTCTAAGCTATGTTTATAGTAACTTTCAATTGAATCAATAATAGCTACATATCCTGTATGCTCATACGTAGCAATATGCAGTGATTTTCCGCGCTTTTCTCTCACTACATCAAATAAACTGTATTGCTCCACATCTTTATATGTCTCAAATAAATCTAACAATAATTGTTTCTTTAACACGTATGTTTGAAGCGAAACCCCTTCATGGCAAACTTCAGTAATATCAGCTGCCGTATGTATATGTCGCTCTAACACCGCTTGAAAATTTAATGCTGTTACGAGATGGCTATTCGTAATAACAACGTATTCTTCTCTAGCTCTTAAAAAATAATCAATATGTCTTCTAAAATGTGCAAAAGACCCAAATTCATCTTGGTCACATTGGCAATTTGGCGGGAATAAAAACAGTCCGTCTCTTTTTCTATCTAAATCCCACTGTTTTCCTGAACCAACATGGTCCATTAGTGAACGGTTTTTATGACTTGTAAAAACCGCTACACTATGAATATTAGAATTCACCATATTTGAAAGCATGAAATCAATGAGTCGATAACGGCCCCCAAATGGTAACGCCGCTAATGAACGATGCCCTGTTACTTTCTTTAAGGAAGGAAAACTTCCCGTTGCATTAATAATTCCTAACATTTTTTCTCCCATTCATTTCATCCCCCTTTTCTATTTCCCTTCAGCAATGAGTACTACATCGTCGACATTTTTTTCTGGACGAATAATTGTTCCATCTTCAATAACCATTTCCGATCCAACAATCGCTCTTTCAATCACAACATTTTTACCAATCTTCGCTCCTGGCATAACGACGGAATCAATAACCATACTACCTTCTTCCACCGTCACCCCTTGGAATAATACAGAATGCTTCACGTCCCCTTCAATGACGCATCCTTCGTTAATAAGTGATTCTTCTACTTTTGCCTTTTCTGCAATATATTGAGGTGGCTCATTTGGATTCACAGAATAAATACGCCAATTACGATCGTTTAAATTCAGCGATGTTTCATCGCGAAGTAAATCCATATTCGCTTCCCATAAGCTTTTCACCGTTCCAACATCTTTCCAATATCCTTCAAACGGATACGCCATCAGCTTTTTCCCTTCATCTAATAAAAGCGGAAGTACATCTTTTCCGAAATCATTACTAGATTCAGGATTTCTTGCATCCATCTCTAAATACTCTTTCAAAATTGCCCAGTTAAAAATATAAATTCCCATTGATGCAAGATTACTTCTTGGAAATTGCGGTTTCTCTTCAAATTCAACAATCTCCATCTCTTCGTTCGTATTCATAATACCGAAGCGACTCGCTTCATCCCACGGCACTTCAATAACAGAAATCGAAACGTCCGCTTCTTTCTCAATATGGTAATCTAGCATTTTACTGTAATCCATTTTATAAATATGATCGCCTGATAAAATCAGAACATACTCTGGTTCATATTGACTTAAATAGTTTAAGTTTTGATAAATGGCACTTGCTGTACCTGTGTACCACTTCACACCTGAAGACTCCGCATAAGGAGGTAACACTGTGACTCCACCGCTTACTCGGTCTAAATCCCAAGCATTGCCGATTCCGATATAATTATGAAGTTCGAGTGGTTGATATTGCGTCAAAATCCCAACCGTTTCAATACCAGAATTCGCACAGTTACTTAGCGTAAAGTCAATAATGCGATATTTACCACCAAATGGAACAGCTGGCTTGGCTAAATTTTTTGTTAATGCACTTAATCGACTACCTTTTCCCCCTGCTAGTAACATTGCTACGCACTTTTGCTTTTGAGCCATCTTGTTTTTTGCTCCCCTTTCTCGTCTTCACTGGTCGTAATATGGATACGCCAAATGGTGGAATTGTAATTTCTACATGTGCCGCTTGATTATGATACGGTTCTTGAATCGTCTTGAGACGTTTCTTATTCACTTGCCCCGATCCGCCATATTGCTCAGCGTCACTGTTTAAAATCTCGTTATAATACTCGAAATCTGGCAAACCTACTTTATAGTTTTCATATGTAGCTTTCGTAAAATTACATACGACAACTAACGCATCTTCTTGTTTATCCCCTTGGCGGATAAACGAGAAAATACTTTGCTCATGATTATTAGCATCTATCCACTGAAATCCTTCAGGTGAATGATCAAGCTGCCAAAGTGGTTTGGAGCGCTTATACAATGCTATGAGCTCTTTAAAGTAATCATGCATATAACGATGCATTTCAAAATCATGTAAATTCCAATCTAAATCTTCAAGGTCTTTCCACTCATCAAACTGCCCGAATTCTCCACCCATAAAGAGCAATTTCTTACCTGGATGAGTAAAGAAATATCCATATAATAAACGAAGTTGAGCAAACTTATCCCAGTAATCTCCTGGCATTTTATTTAATAACGACTTTTTCCCATGAACGACTTCATCATGAGAAAGCGGTAATATGAAATTTTCAGAGTAAGCATATATTAAAGAGAACGTCATTTTCTCATGAATATACTTCCTGTACTCAGGCGCACACTCCATATATTTCAGCACATCATTCATCCAGCCCATATTCCATTTGTAATTGAACCCAAGCCCACCTTCATACGTTGGAGCTGTTACAAGTGGCCAAGCTGTTGAATCTTCTGCTGTCATAAGAAAATCTTCATCTTCTGCAAACACCGCTTCATTTAACTCTCGTAAAAATGAAACAGCGTGCTCATTACTTTGCTCTTGTCCTTCTTTATTCCAGTACAGCATATTCGCAACTGCATCCACCCTGAAACCGTCAATGTGGAAATACTTCATCCAAAATAACGCATTTGAAATTAAAAAATTACGTACTTCCCTCTTCCCTAAATCAAAATTAACAGTTCCCCATACTAGGTTTTCTTGTACATCTATATCTTTATATTCATAAGTCGGTGTCCCATCAAACAAATATAAACCGTGAGCATCTTTACAAAAATGCCCCGGCACCCAATCTAAAATGACACCGATTCCATATTTATGACATTCATCGACAAAATACATCAAATCATGTGGCGTGCCGAATCTACTTGTCGCTGCATAATATCCCGTCCCTTGATATCCCCAAGAACGATCATATGGATGCTCAACAAGCGGCATAATTTCAATATGTGTAAATTGATGTTCCACCACATACGGAATGAGCTCCTCGGCCATTTCTCTATAAGAATACAGAGCGCCATCTTCTTTCTTTTTCCAAGAACCGAAATGTAATTCATAAACTGTCATCGCTTCTTTATAAATCGATTTTTTCTTTCTCTTACGAATCCAGTTTTTATCATTCCATTCATATCCCTCTATATCAAAAACTACAGATGCCGTATTTGGTCTTACTTCTGCATATACTGCGTAAGGATCTGCTTTTAAAATAACGTCACCATCCATCGTTTCAATCGCATACTTATATATCTCATTCTCTTCAATATGCGGTACAAACAAGGACCAAATCCCCTCTTCTGTCACTTGTAGCATCTTATGTTGCTCATAATCCCATTCATTAAAATCTCCAACAACACTCATTGCTTTCGCATGAGGAGCCCATACTGTGAATCGTACACCTCGCATCCCATCTTCCGTCACAATATGTGCCCCAAAGATGTTATAACTGTCATAGTACTTTTCTGTATGAAACTCATCTCGTTTCACTTCTTCACAATTTATTACATCCAATATGTTCACCTCACTAAGATGACAGAAATTTTTTACTCTTTATCATTTCTGCGAAAAACTGAAATATCCTTGTTATTTTTTAAAAAATATTCGTTTTTTTCTTTAATTTCGCTTAAAATATTCAAATTTACTGTGTAAAATATCGAATTTTGACGAATATCCATTGCGAACGCTTCATTTCCTACTAGGCTTTCATCCTATTATTTATTTCTCAACCTTTATTTCATTAGATTGATTCTATTTTACTTGCTATTTATCACTTAAAATCACAACAAAATAATCTGTCATAAAAAAATGTTTCTCAACATTTTTTGTCACAATTTTATTGAAATGGAAAATTCATAAGCATATACTTGTTCTCAATAAAGAACTACGAACTCTCGCAAATATAATTCATACTGAAACACTATGTTTACTCTGTCCATGCTCCAAGAAAAAGTTTGATAAAAAATTAAATTAGGAGGCTTTCTTATGTCATTAAAACAAAAGGTTGGAATGGGAGTTGTCACAGCTTCACTTGGCTTATCCCTTACATTCGGCGGTGTATTCGCCTATTTCAGTGATTCTGAAACATCTAGTAACTCATTTCAAGCTGGTACACTAGATCTTTCTATTAACCCAAGTGTAATTGTTAATGTGAAAGATTTAAAACCAGGTGATTTGATTGAAAGAAACTTCAAGCTTGAAAATAAAGGAACATTGCATATTGCAAAAGTAGCACTTGAAACATCCTATGAAGTTACAGATGCAAAGCAAAATAATGATGGTGAAGATTTAGGCGATCACATCATCGTCAAATTTTTAGTGAATGATGGAAAGCCATCTAATCCAAACGATGATCATGAAATTTTGTGGGAAACAAAATTATCAGAATTAAAAACTATGAAACCGGAGGATGTAGCTACTTCTCTAGAACGTCATAACTTAATAGATGGTATTAAATCTGGTGAAACAGATTATTTACACGTTCTCTTCTCCTTTGAAGACAACGACCAAGATCAAAATAAATTCCAGGGTGATTCCCTGCAGCTAAACTGGACATTTCATGCAGAACAAACACCAGGCGTGGAGAAATAATTTTTAAAATATAAATTATCGGAGGCCTATATATGAAAAAGAAAAATCGTTTTGTTACCGGAATTGTGACGGCTGGCGTTCTATTTTCAACTGCCCTTCCGTTCAATGTACTTGCTGAAAACCCTATTAACCAAATTGACTCTTCAAACGCCCAGTCTTTACTATCAAAACTTTCTAAAGAACAGCGCCAAGCATTACAAACGTTAGATGCCAATCCTGGTTTTACTATTTCGCCAGATATTAATACGAGTAGTTCTGAACCAGTAAATATCATTGTAGAATTTCAAACTGCTCCAGTAAAGATTAATGAATTAAAACAAAAAGAAAAAGGATTACAAGCTGCTCCTGAAAATATAAAGGCACGTATTGATCAAGAACATGAGGAATTCCAAAAAGGATTAAAACGCCTTTATCAATTCAGCCCATCAGTAAAATCAGGGAATTTCCAGTCTGTACTAATTAAACGTTCTTATAAGCACGCTATAAATGGTGTTGCGCTAACGTTACCTGCAAATACAGTTGAAGAATTGTTACGCATTGGCGTTGTAAAACGTATTTGGAAAGATTACGAAGTGAAATTAAATTTACCAAAACAAGCAGAGCAGAAAGCACCTCAAAAACTAACAGATAGCATTCCCCAAATTGGGGTAGATAAGTTACATAGCGAGGGCATTACCGGAAAAGGAATTAAAGTTGGTGTACTAGATACAGGTATTGATTACAATCACCCTGACTTAAAAGACGTGTATAAAGGCTATCGCGCAAAATCGGGTGAGGATTCTAGTAAGGTAGACCCAAACTCCGTAAAAGGTTGGGACTTTATTAATAACGATGCAGATCCGATGGAAACAACTTATACAGAGTGGCAACAATCTGGCGCTCCTGAATTTGATGATCGTGGTTCTTCCTTCTATACTGCGCATGGTACTCACGTAGCAGGTATCGTTTCTGCTCAAAAGAAAAATAAATCAGATTCCGCAGTAAAAGGTGTTGCACCTGACATTGAACTGTATAACTATCGTGTACTAGGTCCTTACGGAAGCGGCGATAGTTCTGGTATTATTGCTGCAATCGATAAATCTATTTCTGACGGTATGAACGTCATTAACTTATCGTTAGGTGACGATAGCAACAATCCGCTTGATCCAACGTCTATCGCTGTCAATAACGCAATGCTTTCGGGCGTTTTTACAGTCGTTGCTGCCGGGAACTCTGGCCCAAATCCAGCGACACTTGGGTCACCAGGCGCTTCTCCATTTGCTATTACAGTTGGAGCAAGTGATAGCTCTATTTCCTTACCGAAACTATCCGGTCATGCTGGGCAATTACAATTCCCTAACCTAATTTTATTCGGCAAAAACTTCACTGATAAAATAGAGGATTTCAAAGGACAATCTCTCCCTATTGAATCTGTAGGAATCGGTACTCCTGACGAGTTTAGTAAAAAAGATGTAAAAGGAAAAATCGCTCTCGTTGCACGTGGTACAATCTCGTTTGATGAAAAAATCGCAAATGCGAAACAAGCTGGTGCAAAAGCAGTTATTATTTATAACAATGTGGATGGAGAAATTCCTTACTATATTGGCGAAAGTACAAAATACATTCCAGCATTCCGCCTAACGAAAGAAGATGGCGAAAAACTAAAAGCTCAAATTGAACAAGGCAAAACATCCTTAACTTTCGATGAAATAAATTATATTCAAACAGAAGGCGATCATCTTGCAGACTTTAGCTCACGCGGCCCTGTTACATCAAATGATGATATTAAACCTGATATTACAGCGCCTGGTGTTGCGGTACTTTCAACAGTACCTGAATATATTAACGACCCGCAAGAAGGTGAAAACTACGATGTTTCCTATGAACGTATGCAAGGAACATCCATGGCATCTCCTCATATCGCTGGCGTTGCTGCTCTTATTTTGCAAGAACACCCAGAATACTCTCCATTCGATGTAAAGGCATCTCTTATGAACACAGCTGATGATTTAAAAGAAAAGTATTCCGTATATGAAGTTGGAGCTGGACGAGTAGATGCTTATAACTCTGTTCACACGGAAACAAGTTTTAAAGTGTTAGATACGACAAAAACAATTGTCAATGATGAAGTGATTGAAGTACCAGACGAAACTGGATCCATTGCATTCGGTAAATACTATCAAAAAGACGGGGAATCCATTGAACAAAAACGAAAAATTAAAATTGAAAACCGCAATAAACAAGAGAAGAAAGAATTTAAAACAGAAATTTCTTATACACCAGCTTCTTCTGCCATTAATGACGCTACCGCAAACGGTGTAAAAATTTCTACTTCTGAAACAATTACGATTGATGCTGGTAAATCAGATGAAATTGAAGCAAAAATTAATATTCCTGCTGGTGCAAAGCAAGGCCGATATGAAGGATATATTCATATTACAAATACGAAAAATAAAGAAGAAACGTATCAAATTCCGTTCTCTATTCGTGTGTCAGAGCCTGGTATTGAAAATGCACTATTATCAAGAAAAACAATCTCAACTGATACATCTACATTCAATCCATACCGCGAATCATATGTTCACGGGGCGTTCCAATTAAATAGCGAACTTGAAACGTTAGATCTTATCGTGAAAGATTCCAAAACAAATAAAGCACTTGGCTTCATCGGAACATTAAACACGAGTGGATTAAAAACAGATGTGTATTACTATTTAGATTCATTCTTTAACGGCAGAGTGTATCCTTTTACAAATGATCCTGCAAAACCAATTGGTGATGAAAAAATCGACTTACCAGAAGGAGATTACACAATTGAATTTGTTGGCTACGATAAAGCCGGGAAAGCACGTGTGAAAGGTGATTATGTCGTAATTGATAATACACCGCCAGAAGTGAAATTAACTGGATTACAGCCTGGTATTTATGAATTAAATGAAGAAAACTATACAGTAGAAGACGGTAAAAAAGCACTATGGGTTAAAGGAAATGTATATGATTCTAACGTTGACTACTTAAGAGGAAAAGGATTAAACATTACGCAAGAAGCGAACGGCGTTATGTACTATGACTATTCTCCCTACTTGCACAAGTTTTTACCTATTACTGAAAATGGTGACTTTAAAGTTGGTATTACACCTGATTCCTTTAAAACTGAAGGTCCAATGAACACAGGCGTATATATTTTCGATTATGCAACTGCAGGTCCTGACTATCCAAGCGGTGTAAATAACTATTGGTTTATTCCGCAAGGTGCTCAATATGCAAAAGCTAGTTATGATAAAAAAGAATTATATAAAGATGATGAATTCACTGTGACACTAAACGCCAAACATGTGAAACAATTTGTATCTGGAGAATTTAACGTAAAATTCCTAGAGAAGAACTTCAAATTTGCAAATGCGAAATTGAATCCTACTTTTGAAAAACTCCTTTCTGAAAAAGGGGTAACCGCAAAAGTAAATGAGCCGAAACTAGAAGAAGGTTCTGTTACAGTAGGCGGAGCTATCGATGATAAAAACTTCGCCGGATTAGATGGTGACTTCCCGTTCATTGATGTAACTTTCAAGGTAGAAAATGATGAGTTTTATGAAGCAAATGCTCAATTAGATTTACCGGTGTTCGTTTACTGGAAACAAGGTGAATCAGAGCCAAGCAGAATGCGTGTGCTTCAAGATCAAACATTCTCAGTTATGTCTTTAAACTCAAAAGTAGAAGGAAATATTAAACCTGGTGCATTCTTAAATGAACGTGGATATTTAGATGAGAAATTTGATTATACAAAGCTTGGTGTAAAAGTATATGCAACAGATTCTTACCGTCATAAGTTTGAAGGCTCACTTGATAAATACGGTTACTTCAAATTGAATGGACTTCCTGTTAATAAACGTGATTATAACTTATACGTGGAGGTTCCAGGACATTTAACAAGCCGACTAACTACAAAACTAGGTACTGAAAAAGATGGTAAACTACTTGGTCAATATTATTATGCACGACCTGACGAAAACCTTGCTGGCGATGTAAATGCTGATAAAGTAATTGATATGAAAGATGCTGAAATTATCGCTAGCAACTATGGTAAAAAAGGACTATCTGTGAAAGACGGCGACCTTAACAAAGATGGCATTGTCGACGAAAAAGATATTCGTTTCGTTGAAAAGAACTTCTTGAAAAAAGGACCAGATGCATCTAAATCACAAATACCTGTTGAAAAATCAAAAAGCGGTACACTGGCAGATATTTTAAAGAAATTAGGATTAACACCTAAAAAATAATAATAAAGAGCACTCTATATAAAGTAGAGTGCTCTTTTCTATAAACGACCCTTATCCAGCAAAAGGGGTATATTGGGGATATACAAGGGAAACCGGAAAAGGAATTTATATTAAATTATATAAAAACTCAGAGGTAGGAAGCAGTTTCCCGCCTCTGAATTATTTAGCAATTATTATAGTACTGGTGCCATTGTTTCTTTTAATACTTTTACAGAATGAGCGAATTTCGCTTTTTCTTCTTCATTTAGCTCAAGTTCTACGATTTCACGTACACCTTCGCGGTTAATAACAGCTGGAACACCTACGAAAGCATCTTTCTCACCATATTGTCCTTCAAGGTATGCAGATACAGTTAATACGCTGTTCTCGTTGCTTAAGATTGCTTTAGTTACACGAAGTAGTGACATACCGATTCCGTAGTAAGTTGCACCTTTACGCTCGATGATATGGTAAGCTGCATCGCGTACATTTTCGAAGATTTTATCTAAGTCTTCTTGTTTGTACTGTTCGTTGTTAGCTAAGATTGTTTCTAGTTTTTGTACACCGATAGTAGCGTGGCTCCATACTGGAAGTTCAGTGTCACCGTGTTCACCAACGATGTAAGCATGAACGTTACGTGGATCTACATCTAAGTAGTCACCTAACATGTAACGGAAACGAGCAGAGTCTAAAGTAGTACCAGAACCGATTACGCGCTCTTTTGGTAAACCAGATTCTTTCCAAGTTACGTAAGTTAAAATATCAACTGGGTTAGTTGCGATTAAGAAGATTCCATCGAACCCGCTATCCATAATGCCGCGAACGATTTGTTTAAAGATCTTTGTATTTTTCTCAACTAAGTCTAAACGAGTTTCACCTGGCTTTTGTGGTAATCCAGCAGTGATAACAACTAGATCTGCATCTTTACAATCTGCATAGCTACCGCTCCAAACTTTTGTTGGTGATGGAGAGAATGGTACCGCATGGCTTAAGTCCATTGCTTCCCCTTCTGCTTTTGCTTCATTAACATCTACTAATACGAATTCTTCAGCTACACCTTGGTTGATCATTGAGTAAGCGTAACTACAACCTACAGCTCCTGTTCCTACTAATACTACACGATTGATACCTTTTTTCATGGTAATTTCCCCTCTCTATTGTTCACATATATTTTTTATGATTGTTTAAGTAATTAATTAAAATACTAATTTAATGTTGTTTAACTTCTTTACATTCATATTGTAGCACGTATTATTGTGAATTACTTCACAAATTATGGCCTATTTGTGAACTTTTTCACATAGAGTGTAAAGTTGATGGAATAGGTGTGGAATCCATCTCAATGGAGACGTTTTCTTTAGATTGTGAAAGGGATTTTCTTATGTTTTTGTCGGTAAGTGAAATTATATCAGCGATTTTTTAAATATATGGACCGTAACTCCAAATATATCAGCGATTTTTGCAATATATCGACTTACCGACAAAAACCGACAATGATAACAGCATAACAAACGCCATCCTTTCTGTATATTTCTACAAAAAGAATAGCGTCTTTTGATTATATGGATACAAATTTATCTTAGCTGGACAGCGATGTTTTTTCCATACACGTCAAATTAACATACCGTCACTTATTAACAGTCAATAAACATGTGAACCTAGCAAAGCTCTTTAATTATTGTAGCAACACAGTCGTTTTTAAATCTTCAGCACCTCCATTTTTTAATGTATCATTTAGATCACTAAGATACGTAGGTTCAATTGTTAAGGATTTTGGAGGATTATCCATTGGTGGAAGAGCTAAAACAATATGGTGTCCGTATAGTCCCGTGCTACCAACTTGCAAGCTGACTCCTTCGTAGATTTTTCCTTTATCATCAGTTACGGTATAATCAAGTGCTGGCCAGCTATCATTAGCTTCCATTTCTTTTGGATAATCAAAGGTCAAATCAATCCTCGTTGAAAGTGAAGAAAAGGTTACTTGATTTACTGTTAATGCATATAAATTATCTTTCGTTGATGTTTTTATATTAGGAGTGAATTTATGAATCTCACCTTCAACTTTTGTAAGAGGAAATGCTACGTTCCATATTCCTGTTTGTTCAAATAAATCTTTCCCATGGACGGAAACATCAATTTTATCACCAAATTCACCGTAATTAGCCAGAGTAAATTCATGCTGCTCAATAATGGTGTTTTGTCCTTTTGACTTCTGTGAAGTAGAACCAATTGCAGCTCTGACTTCTTTCCCATTAATGGTTATATAACTAAATCCAGCTTTCTCTTCATTACTTTTGGAAATAGGATTCTCTCCTTTGTATTCCACCGTGACCACTAAACGTCCACCATCGTAAACAGCTTCTTTCACATTCATCGTTAAACCACTATGACTATCTCGTCTCTCAATTGATGTGGCAAGCTCATCCTTTTCAATTTTATCAGAAGCAATATCATTAAATTGTGCATAAATGGAGCCTATAACTGGAACACCCGATAATGTCTTTGCCATGGTAGGAGAAATGAATCCAAAACCTAAGAGAGAAACACATATTCCACAAGCAATAAGACTAGAATACTTAATTGTTTTTTTTCTACGGTACTGATTTTTCTTAGCTTGAAGCATGGCTGTTTTTTCTCTTTGAATTAACCGATCTTCTGGTATAGGAATATCATTGATATGGTGATTAATTTCTTCTTTATTCATAACTATATCCCTCCTTTAAAATGGGGCGTAAGGCTTGCTTTGCTCGATGTAATTGAGATTTTACCGTTCCTTCTGGAGAATTAAGAACCTCAGCAATTTCCTTAATAGATAAATCGTGATAATACCTTAATAAAATAATGGTTTTGTAAGTAGGATCTAAGAAATTAAATGCCTCGGTTAAATCCAGCGATTGCTCTAATTTATTCATGCTCTCTTCTGTACATAAATTAGATAACATTTCATCATTCGCAACAAATTGTCTAGAGGACTTTCTTACAAAATCAATGGATTTAAAAACAAGAATTTTAGTAATCCAACTTTGAAATTTCTCCGGCTTTTTTAATTTTCTCAATGAAAGATATGCTTCATAAATTGTTTCTTGGTATATATCCAGTGCATCTTGTTCATTTCTTACATAAGAATAGGCTGTTCGATATAGCTTTGGGCGAACAAAAGTAATAAGTTGTTCAAATGCTTGATCATTTCCTCTTGTTGCTTGGTTTACTAGATAGGCTATGTCCATTTTTATTTCTTCCTCCCTTTACTAATATAGTCGAATGAGAGAATAAAAAGGTTGCAAAAATAAATGCATATATATAAATCTCCTACAACTTATTGCAATAATTACTATCAAGCATTAAAGACACAAAAAACCCATAAAAAAAAGCAGACTATCCAAAGTCCGCTTTTACACAACAAAAAAGAGATAGCAGATTATGCTATCTCTTTTAGTATGACCCGTACGGGATTCGAACCCGTGTTACCGCCGTGAAAGGGCGGTGTCTTAACCACTTGACCAACGGGCCAATTCTGGCAGAGAAGAAGGGATTCGAACCCTCGCACCGCGTTCGCGATCTACTCCCTTAGCAGGGGAGCCCCTTGAGCCACTTGGGTACTTCTCTATAATATGGCTCCGCAGGTAGGACTCGAACCTACGACCGATCGGTTAACAGCCGATAGCTCTACCACTGAGCTACTGCGGAATAATTATGGTGGGCCTAAATGGACTCGAACCATCGACCTCACGCTTATCAGGCGTGCGCTCTAACCAGCTGAGCTATAGGCCCATAATTGAAAAGCGGGTGAAGAGAATCGAACTCTCGACCAGAGCTTGGAAGGCTCTTGTTTTACCACTAAACTACACCCGCATTAAATTGTAAATGGTGAGCCATGAAGGATTCGAACCTTCGACCCTCTGATTAAAAGTCAGATGCTCTACCAACTGAGCTAATGGCTCATTTTGAAAGTGGTGCCGACTAGAGGACTTGAACCCCCAACCCGGGGTCGAACCGGCGATCTCCTGCGTGACAGGCAGGCATGTTAACCACTACACCACGGGACCATTTGGTTGCGGGGACAGGATTTGAACCTGCGACCTTCGGGTTATGAGCCCGACGAGCTACCGTGCTGCTCCACCCCGCGATGATAAAATATTTAATTTAGAAAAAATGGAGGAGGTAGAGGGATTCGAACCCCCGCGCGACTCTCGCCGCCTGTCGGTTTTCAAGACCGATCCCTTCAGCCGAACTTGGGTATACCTCCGAGATATAAAGCTTTAGTGGTGGACCTTGTAGGACTCGAACCTACGACCGGACGGTTATGAGCCGTCTGCTCTAACCAGCTGAGCTAAAGGTCCTTTATGGTAGCGGCGGAGGGGATCGAACCCCCGACCTCACGGGTATGAACCGTACGCTCTAGCCAGCTGAGCTACACCGCCATAAAATATATTAAAATAAGTGGAGCCTAGCGGGATCGAACCGCTGACCTCCTGCGTGCAAGGCAGGCGCTCTCCCAGCTGAGCTAAGGCCCCGTGTTTTTGGAAAATCGGGAAGACAGGATTTGAACCTGCGACCCCCTGGTCCCAAACCAGGTGCTCTACCAAGCTGAGCCACTTCCCGTTAATAAAAGCGCGCCCGAGAGGAGTCGAACCCCTAACCTCTTGATCCGTAGTCAAACGCTCTATCCAATTGAG
>NZ_JBFTQW010000012.1:0-181932 GCF_056399205.1 Bacillus sp. 01N45 | reverse complement strand
AGGTCAACAGCACCAACAGCACCAACAGCACCAACAGCACCAACAGCACCAACAGCACCAACAGCACCAACAGCACCAACAGCACCAACAGCACCAACAGCACCAACAGCACCAACAGCACCAACAGCACCAACAGCACCAACAATACCAACAATATCAACAGCAACAATCTTCTCCTTGGACAGGTGGAATTGGAGCAGGAGCAGCAGCAGGAGCGGCTAGCATTGGTGGAGCAGCAGGGCACGCTGGACACGTGGGTCATTAATGAATTGCAGAAAAAAAGACATAATAAAAAACTGCTAGGAAATCCTAGCAGTTTTTTTCAGCTTCTTGGCGCTGGCGTTCGATTTCAGCACGAAGTTGTGGTTCTGGTGCTTGCCAGCCTTCTGGTTTTAGAATTTTGCCGTCCCCTTCACGGAATCGAGGTTTTCCATCAGGGAATAGTTTTGCCATGTTTGCGTTATTTACAATTTCGAATCCTTTATCAGGACGTACGCCCATTTCGGCAAACGTTCCGAATGCAAAGTAAATAAGGTCAATTAGTGCATCATATTGATCTTCAACAGTCGTTGCTTCTAGAAATTCTTCTAGCTCTTCTTGCATAAAGCTAGCACGAATTTTTGCACGTTCTTCTGTTAATTTCGTTGGAG
Source organism: Bacillus sp. 01N45 (assembly GCF_056399205.1). Lineage (NCBI taxonomy): Bacteria > Bacillati > Bacillota > Bacilli > Caryophanales > Bacillaceae > Bacillus > Bacillus sp. 01N45. The sequence goes on along the minus strand of NZ_JBFTQW010000012.1, from coordinate 181,282 downwards.
TATTTGTCACAGGGTGTCCGAACTCTTCATGCATTTTTGCAACAAGTTCGTATCCTTTATCTAAACCTTTTTCGTTTGTCATGTTGTTTCATCCTTTCTCGCTTTGTGCCGAATCTCATTGTAACATAAGGTGATTATGAAATGAAAAAGGACTGTTCAAAAGTTTCATCTTTTAGTTAAGATAGGGAAAGATTATATCGACTAAACGACAAAACATAACCTATTAATAAAAGAAAGCCATCCCGGAATACTTTTGGGACGGCCTTGCTCGTTATTTTTCTTCTTTTATTAAAATGGATAAAAGAAGATCGATGCCAAACATACCAACGAGCAACATTGGTATAACGACAAGTAAATAACGTGTGAAGGAAACATTTTTTAAGTATGTATGAGCAAATAAAAAGACGCCGAGAAATAAAATACCATTTAAAATAGGCTTTACTAATTTTTTAGACATAAGCTCCCCCGTAAATATCTTCTCTCTCTATCTAAAATAAAAACTCCTCTTTCCGTTGTATCATGCTGGAGAGAGGAGTTCAATCATTTCTCATTCAATTACACCAGAATTTGTAATATTTACGGTGTATTTTATAGTAACTGGAACATCTTTGTACATTTGTTTCCACTCTTCTAATTTGAATGGGCGATAATGTTGCTTATACTTAGCTCCTAGCCCGAGAGGATCGACACCTAAAGATTTGAATTGCTTAATTAACTTGTTACCTTGTATATCCAATTGTTTTTGGACGGCCTTCTCAATCTTTTTTGTGTTCTTAGCATTCTCTAAGTTAATTTGTTTTGATACTTCTTGAATACGAGCCTCAAATTTAACATGAATGGAAAAGGAAGGCTTTCCATTTTTTATTTTTATATCGTATGTTGGAACAGAACGAATATTATTAATCATTACGTACCCAGGATTTGCTTTAAATTCATGTGAATCCAACTTATGTTTCTCTAAAAGTCCTTTGAATACAAACATATCTTTTTCCACAATTTTACCAACATATTTATCCTTTTTAAAAAGACCGATTCCGGTGATTTTTATTTTATCACCATGTTTCTTTAGAATTGGAATATAGTAGTCTTGCCCTTCTTGATAATAACGGAATGCTCCTACATGTAGATTATCTGTTGGTAAAGGACCGGTTTCCATATTATGTTCTAGCATTTTTTTTATATAAATTGCAACGTTGGATGAAGTCGTGTACTTTCCTTTTAAAAGTTCAGTACCGTTACCTTCAAGTAAAGCAACATATAAAGCATTCCCAATGTTTACATCGCGAATTAATGTATCAAAGGAAGCAACCATTCCTTTCTTAGCAATTCGGGTGGTAAATAGAGCAACTCGCATTTGCCCGCTAGCAAATGGTTGAGAAGACTCTAAAGATGTATCTGCTTTTACTTGTTTTACAGCATTTGCTGTTCCTTCAAAAACTTGAACTTTGTTCCCTTTTTGCTGAATAGGACAAACAAATGTTACCTTTATTTTATTATCTTTTGCTACATCAAAGACAGTTCCTTGGATAAGGTGTACGTCATCGATAATATTTTTTTGTAAACATCCAGTTAGACTGAAGAGTGTTATACAAGAGATAAGTATTAATTTATTTTTGATTTTTTCCATTTTCTTTTCACCCACACAATGATAAATAGGATTGGGATGTATACATAAATGAGCCAAAAGCTCCCCTTTGATGCATTACTAATAAAATTATTAATATCGTGTCTGTTTGTTAAAAGTTGTGAAACAATGAGGGTGATAATGATAAAAGCGATTAAAACACCTCTTTGTTTTACACGGAATATTTCGTGAGTTGCTCTCATTGCCGCCCACAAAGGTAGAATAAAACTTGTAATAATAACGAGGGCATAAGCTGAAATTGCAATATATTCTAGCCTTTCTATGAATGGTAATTGAATGACTTGGGTCATAGAAAGTTGGGCCCATATCGTTTTTAATAATTGTTTTTCACTAAAAAACGAAAAGGCTAAAAGGGTACTAAATAAATATAGAAGGTTTGAAAATAGTGCTCCAAGCTGGGCGTATTTATGAGATTGCATAGGCTTTTTCACAAATGGATACACCATGAGGTAAATCTCAAAACCGGTCATACTGTAGATTGACAGTTGAGCGGATTTTAAAATGTCTGAAAAAGAATGTGTGAATATAGGTAGTAAATTATCCCAATGTGAATATTTCAAAACGAATAAGCTTAGAAATAAATATCCTAATGTACCACCAACAGAGATGACGCAAATACCGGTAATTACACGAAATCCAGAAGAAATAATGTAATAGCTAACTAAGCACAAAAAGAGTGTTAACATCCACGTGGAAGCAGTTGGGAACATCCATACTTGAATAATTTCAACATACGTTCGAATAACCGAAATACTGACGATTAAAAAATAGGCTGCAAAGATGATATTAAAGACATTCCCTATCCACTTTCCAAATGTTTGCCGATGTAAGTCGATTAAATTACCGTTTGTTTCTTTTAATAAAAAATACATCATCCATATAAGAATCTGGATACAGATTCCTGTGATTAGAACGCCCATCCAGCCATCGTATCCAGCGGCCTTGGCAGTAATTCGAGCGAAGCCGAGAACGCCAGCTCCAAACTGTGCACCGTGAATTAAGAAGAAGACAAAGACAGGAGATATTTGATATTTTTCTTGAACTTTACTCATCGATGCACCTCGTTCTTTAATCATCAAAGTCTGATCTATGTTTTGTTGAAATTCCTTTTGCTGATTTTTTTACATGTTGTGGCCTCGCTTGTACATCCCTTGTATCAATCATCGTTAAAGGAAAACGAATCCAAGAGTCCTTAACCGACTGTTGTCTTGTCGGATAAAACAAAGCGTACGGCTTACGTAAGGAAGTAAGTCTGAATAGATGCGTAAATAAGAAGATAAATCCAAGAGAAATCCCGAACAATCCGCCTATTTCTGCAAACATAAGAAATGGAAAGCGTAGTAATCGAACTGCATTACCCATTTTATAAATAGGTGTAATAAAGGAAGCAAGTGCTGATAAGGCAACGATAATTAATAAAATATTACTCGTTAAACCAGCTTGTACAGATGCTTGCCCGATTACGATACCGCCTACAATCCCGAGTGTTTGACCAACTTTCATCGGTAACCTCGCGCCAGCTTCTCTCAATAAGTCGATTGCAAGTTCTAAAAATAGTGCTTCAATTAAAGGTGGGAACGGTACTTGTGCCCTTGATAAAATCAAGGTTTCAAGTAAATCACTTGGAATAAGTTCATAATGATAATTTAAAACTGCAACATATAACGGTGTAGCACAAATTGAAAATAGAACGGCAATTAATCTTAAAATCCTTGAAAATGTAGCGTATAGCCAAGAAACGTTATAGTCTTCTGGTGAAATGAAAAAATCGAAATAGGATACTGGCGTAAGTAGAACACTTGGAGAACCATCCACAAAAATAGCAATTTTCCCATCAATGAGTGCTTTTGTAACTCTATCAGTACGTTCTGTATTGATATAGAGAGGGAAAATCGACTTTTCACCCATTAGTTCTTGTATATAAGCACTATCATTAATTTGATCATATTCAAGAGCACGTAATGACTCCTCGAGAAAATCTACATTTTCTTTTTCAGCGAGGTTGTCTAAATACATCATGACAACTTTTGTTTTGGAAAACTCGCCGACAATCATTTCTTTTGTTTGTAAATCTAAAACAGGAAGACGTTTTCGAACTAAATTAATATTTGTATCAATATCCTCTACGAAACCTTCTTGAGGACCGATAACAGTCGATTCGTTTAAAGGAGGGCTTGGTGCCCGATACGTATCAATTGCAATGTTTGCAAGCATACACTTTTGGTCTTGCTGATTCAATTGAATAATTGCATGTCCCTTTAACACCATATCCTCAATTTTTTGTAAATCGTTCGTAATTGTAATACCGCTCATTGGAATATGTTCTTTTAGCTCTTCTAGTGAAGCGTTAGGTCGTTCTAAAAGAGTAGGCATTAAATACTTTTGTAATTTCTCTCCATCAAGCGAAGGGCGGTAGTAAGAAATCCAATAAGGCATCGTTTCATCGTCAGATGTGTGATAATTAACAAAATCGCTAGATTTTTTGAGTTTCTCTATTAAATCTTGTAGAGAGTGAATCCGGTCTTTTTCTGGTTTCGTAAAATCATAAATACTATTATTTCCAGAGTTTTGCTGCTGATCTTGATCCGAGTTCCCTTGTTTAGAATGTTGTTGCTGATTCTGATTCGAGTCGTTTTGTTTAGAGTTTTGTTGTTGATTCTGATTCGAGTTGTCTTGATTAGAATGTTGTTGTTGATTCTGATTCGAGTTGTCTTGATTAGAATGTTGTTGATTCTGATTCGAGTCGTTTTGTTTAGAGTTTTGTTGTTGATTCTGATTCGAGTCGTTTTGTTTAGAGTTTTGTTGTTGATTCTGATTCGAGTCGTTTTGATTAGAATTTCGTTGTTGATTCTGATTCGAGTTGTCTTGATTAGAATGTTGTTGATTCTGATTCGAGTCGTTTTGTTTAGAGTTTTGTTGTTGATTCTGATCCGAGTTGTCTTGATTAGAATGTTGTTGATTCTGATCTGAGTCGTTTTGTTTAGAATGTTGTTGCTGCTGATCCTGAGAAGGCTCTTTGTGTTCCTCTTTTTTTTGCTCGCTATTGCTATCTTTATTATGTTTCATACTTCTAGTCTGTTCTTTGTTATCATTCTCTTGGTTGTTAAGCTGTTGCTCCGAGTTATCTGTTTCGTTTTTCTCTGTCGTATTTGATTTTTTTTTCTTACGTAGCCAATTCCAAATCATATGTATGCCCTCTTTGATTGTGTAATATAATGCTATTTTGTGGCTAATTTTGTATATTATTCATTTATTTATGAAAAGAAGGAGGAGATTAGTTTGCATAGAAAAAATCCTTTAGTAAGCAGCAGTTCATACTATGTCGGGAAGAGGGCGAGTCTGTGCAATTTGTAAAAAAGGAAAAGTTTGTTTTAAGAGAGTTTACGTTTGAAAATGGTAGGGGAATTCCTGTTCAAATGGGGTATGAGACGTATGGTACTTTAAATAGAGAAAGGTCAAATGCGATTTTGGTATGCCATTATTTTAGTGCAACGAGTCACGCGGCAGGGAAATATACAGCGCATGATGAGGAGTCTGGTTGGTGGGATGGTTTAATTGGACCGGGAAAAGCAGTTGATACAAATAAATATTTTGTTATATGTACTGATAATCTTTGTAATGTGCAGGTTAAGAACCCTTATGTGTTTACAACGGGACCGAAATCGATTCATCCGAAAACTGGAGATGAATATGCGATGGATTTTCCGGTTTTTACATTTCTTGATGTAGCTCGTGTGCAATATGAGTTAATAAAAGATATGGGAATCTCAAGGTTACATGCTGTAATGGGACCGTCAGCTGGTGGGATGATTGCGCAGCAATGGGCTGTTCATTATCCTCATATGGTAGAGCGGATGATTGGTGTTATTACGAACCCGCAAAATCCAATTATTACGTCGGTAAATGTAGCGCAAAATGCAATTGAGGCTATTCAACTGGATCCAAGTTGGAAGGGCGGAAAATATGGAGAAGAGCAGCCAATGAAGGGACTTCATTTAGCAAATAGAATGATGTTTATGAACGCATTTGATGAGCATTTTTATGAAACGACATTCCCTCGTAATAGTGTAGAGAAAGAACCTTATGAAACATTTGCTGCATTAACATCATTTGAGAAAGAAATAAATAAAGTGACATATAGAAGTATAGAGTTAGTAGATGCAAATTCATGGATATACACTGCGAAAGCAGTTTTATTACATGATATTGCGCATGGATTTTCGTCTTTAGAAGAGGCGCTTTCTAACATAGAAGCAAATGTACTTATGATTCCGTGCAAACAAGATTTGCTTCAGCCGTCACGTTATAATTATAAAATGGTAGACATTTTGCAAAAACAAGGGAAGTATGCGGAAGTGTATGAGATAGAAAGTATAAATGGGCATATGGCAGGAGCATTTGATATTCATTTATTTGAAAAGAAAGTTTATGAATTTTTAAATCGGAAAGTATCTAGTTTGGTGTAGAAAATAAATGGTGTGAAAAAGGTGCGATGTATGTAGTAGGCACCTTTTTTTACATGATTTGTAGACGGAAAATATATGTGGCAATTGCTATACCGAAGAATGCGATACTAAGCAATAGAAATAAGAATGACATTTCTTGTGGTGATTTTATCTTTTTATTATTCTTCATACTAAGTGCAATAATTGCGGCGATTAAGAAAATGATGCCCGTAATGAAAAGAAAAAGTGTCATTTTCATTGGCTCCTTTCATAAAACAAGTATATTGAGGATACAATGCACGAGTTATGTTTGTAAAGAATAAGTTTTGCGAGAAAATTGAGAAATAAAATTTCCATTCTTTGCGTTCTTTCTTTCGCATGCTAAAATTGACTAGATATGCTTGTTTAAGGAAGAGAATAAAGGTTTTATTGTATATAAGGAGGAACGACATATGACAGAAGTTAAAACAATTACTACAGAAGAAGTGCAAGAGCGTTTAGAAAATGGGGAAACGTTATTTTTAGTAGACGTAAGGGAAGATGAAGAAGTAGCGGCAGGGAAAATTCCAGAAGCTGTACATATTAAAATGGGTGATATCCCAAATAAAGTAGATTTCTTTGATAAAGAGAATGAATATATCTTTATTTGTCGCTCGGGAATGCGCAGTGAAAATGTATGCCATTATTTAAATGAGCAAGGATTTAAAACAATGAACATGGTTGGCGGTATGCTTCAATATGAAGGTGAAACGAAATAAGTAGCTAAAAAAACTTGAAACGTGTTTGTTTCAAGTTTTTTTCTTTTGCATACAGTGTACAAAAGGGGGATAGGTAAATGGGGATTAACTTGCGGAAAGTAAAAATTATTAATAATACAGGGGCTGTTAATGTCGGTGACTGTTATGATATCTCACCTTTAGCTGTAGCAAAAATATATGCAGGTGCTGGAGGATCGAGTGCGGCTATTTTTTTAAATGGGAAAAGGCAGCCAGAAGCGGTGATTCGAACATCAGTATTTCTTCCACCATTAGCAACGAGTACACGTACATTAGGTTCATAGAGGAAAGGTAGAGTGTAATTATGCCTGCTCATATAAAAGAGTTTGTTATTGTGAATAACACTGGGAATATATTTACTGGTGATAATTTGAGTGATACGTCATTTACTGCTACGAAATCGTATAGTGGCTCAATGGGGTGCACTTGGATCGACGTTGTTACAGTAATAGGGACGGAGACGAAGCTTTGTTTACAGCCGGGTGATTCGGTGACGACAACATATACAAGAGGCACTCCTGCGGGTACTGTAACAGGAACAAATATGGGGCAAAGTGTAAATGCATCGAGTATAGCACAAGCTGTCCCTAATACAGATAATATGGATTCAATTGCTGGACTCCCTTAAGGATTTAAGGGAGTTTTTATTATTTCAAATAAAAATAGTCTTTGAGTTTGTTTTTGTAAATACATATTAAGAAGAAGAGGTTTGTTTAATGTAAAAAAGATGGTGTGCAGGTGGTGAAAGTGTGAGAGAGCGCGATAAAAAACATTCATTAAACTCTAATTTCAGAATTTCACCAAATCTTATTGGTCCTACCTTTCCACCCGTTCCAACGGGATTTACTGGCATTGGGATTACTGGTCCAACTGGTCCCAAAGGTCCGACTGGCCCTCAAGGACCAAGAGGATTACAAGGTCCGATGGGGGAGATGGGCCCGACAGGACCTCAAGGTGTGCAAGGGATACAAGGACCAGTTGGACCAATAGGGGCAACAGGACCAGAAGGACAGCAGGGGCCGCAAGGATTGAGGGGAGCACAGGGAGCTACAGGAGCGACAGGACCAGAAGGAGTGCAAGGGTTACAAGGTCCGATTGGTCCAACAGGAGCGACTGGGGCACAAGGTATACAGGGGATACAAGGGTTACAAGGTTCGATTGGAGCGACTGGACCTGAGGGACCTCAAGGAATTCAAGGTGTGCAAGGGGTACCAGGTGCAACAGGTCCACAAGGAATACAAGGAGCGCAAGGGATACAAGGACTACAAGGACCGAGTGGAAGTGCGGGGACAACAGGAACAACTGGTCAAGGGGTTACAGGCCCAACTGGAATAACAGGTCCAACAGGGATAACGGGTCCATCTGGAGGACCACCAGGTCCGACGGGGGCAACTGGTGCGACAGGTCCAGGAGGTGGACCGAGTGGAAGTACAGGTGCGACGGGAGCAACTGGAAATACAGGGGTAACAGGAAGTACAGGTGTAACTGGAGTAACGGGAAATACAGGACCGACTGGAAGTACAGGAGAAACAGGAGCACAGGGATTGCAAGGAATACAAGGGGTTCAAGGGCCAATTGGACCAACAGGTCCAGAAGGTCCGCAAGGTATTCAAGGTATTCCGGGTCCGACGGGCGTAACTGGTGAACAAGGAATACAAGGAGTTCAGGGAATTCAAGGGATAACAGGAGCAACAGGAGATCAAGGTCCACAAGGTATACAGGGAGCTATAGGGCCTCAAGGTGTAACAGGGGCAACAGGAGATCAAGGTCCACAAGGTATACAAGGAGTACCGGGTCCAACAGGAGAAACGGGACCACAAGGAGTTCAAGGGATTCAAGGCCCGATGGGTGAGATCGGACCAACAGGACCAGAAGGCCCAGAAGGACTTCAAGGTCCGCAAGGAATACAAGGGGTGCCAGGACCAGCTGGAGCAACAGGTCCAGAGGGTCCGCAAGGTATACAGGGAATCCAAGGGCCAATAGGAGCAACAGGTCCAGAAGGTCCACAAGGTATACAGGGGGCTATAGGACCACAAGGTGTAACAGGAGCAATAGGAGCACAAGGAGCAACTGGAATTCAAGGTGTACAAGGGAATATAGGAGCAACAGGTCCAGAGGGCCCGCAAGGAGTGCAAGGTACTCAAGGGGAAATAGGCCCAACAGGTCCAATGGGAACACAGGGCGTGCAAGGTATTCAAGGAATTCAAGGTCCAACGGGTGCGCAAGGAGTGCAGGGGCCACAGGGAATTCAAGGGGGCCAAGGTCCAACCGGAGTAACAGGAGATACGGGTGTAACCGGAGCGACAGGGGAAGGAACTACAGGCCCGACAGGAGTAACCGGTCCAACAGGGGTAACTGGTCCTTCTGGAGGACCAGCAGGACCAAGTGGTCCAACGGGGCCATCAGGTCCGACTGGAGTGACAGGTCCATCCGGTGGACCACCTGGACCAACAGGAGCAACCGGTGTGACAGGAGCAACTGGAGATACCGGGGCGACAGGCTCAACTGGAGTGACAGGAGCGACAGGAGAAACAGGAGCAACTGGTGTGACGGGCTTACAGGGACCCCAAGGAATTCAAGGTGTACAAGGAGAAATAGGTCCAACCGGTCTGCAAGGTGTTCAAGGTCCCCAAGGGATACAAGGAGTAACGGGAGCAACGGGAGATCAAGGCTCACAAGGAATCCAAGGCCCGCAAGGAATCCAAGGCCCAACCGGTCCACAAGGAGTACAAGGAGATCAAGGCCCACAAGGGATTCAAGGTGCGACAGGAGCAACAGGAGCACAAGGTCCACAGGGAATTCAAGGAATCCAAGGAGTGCAGGGGCCGACCGGTCCACAAGGCCCAACAGGAATTCAAGGTGTACAAGGAGAAATAGGTCCAACCGGTCCGCAAGGCGTGCAAGGGTTGCAAGGTCCACAAGGCCCGACAGGGGATACGGGAGCTACTGGTTCACAAGGTCCACAAGGAATTCAAGGTCCACAAGGCCCGACGGGATCCACTGGAGCAACAGGAGCGACAGGCCCACAAGGAATTCAAGGAGCACAAGGAATCCAAGGCCCGACGGGATCCACTGGAGCAACAGGTTCACAAGGCCCAACAGGGGACACAGGTCCAACCGGTTCGCAAGGGATCCAAGGTCCAACCGGTCCAACTGGAGCTGGAGCAACCGGGTCCACTGGAGCAACGGGTGTGACCGGAGTTAGTACAACTGCAACGTATGCATTTGCGAATAATACATCAGGAACCGCTATTTCCGTTTTATTAGGTGGTACAAATGTACCATTACCGAACAATCAAAATATTGGACCAGGAATTACCGTTAGCGGAGGAAATACCGTATTTACGGTTGCGAATGCGGGGAATTACTATATAGCTTATACAATAAATTTAACAGCCTCTTTACTTGTAAGTTCTCGTATAACTGTAAATGGCAGTCCGCTTGCAGGAACAATAAATTCACCAGCAATAGCTACAGGTTCATTTAATGCGACAATCATTGCTAATTTGCCTGCTGGAGCTGCCATTAGTCTGCAGTTATTTGGATTAGTTGCAATAGCTACATTATCTACGGCAACGCCAGGAGCTACTCTAACTATTATTAGACTAAGTTAATAGGAAGAAAACCTTGGAGCTTTTATGCTTCAAGGTTTTTTATCCTGTTATTTGTAGGTAGTCTAATTGGTTAGGAAAGTTTCACTTTATTCACTTGAGCAAAAACATCGCAGTTCGAAAATATATTATAATAGAATGAAAAGAGAGAAATTTGACAGAAAGGGAGGGTGGCGATGCAGGAGATGGTTACAGATTTTTTTGGACGCCCACTTCAAGATTTGCGCATATCTGTCATTGATCGTTGCAATTTTAGATGTACATATTGTATGCCAGCGGAAGTTTTTGGGCCAGATTATGCTTTTTTGAAAGATGAGTTTTTACTGACGTTTGATGAAATTGAGCGTTTGGCAAAACTATTTGTTAGCATCGGTGTACGAAAAATTAGACTTACTGGTGGCGAACCACTACTGCGTAAAGATTTAACAAAACTTATTGCTCGTCTCGTGAAAATTGAAGGGTTAGTAGATATAGGGTTAACGACAAATGCAATTCATTTAACGAAACAAGCAAAAGCATTAAAAGAAGCTGGATTACATAGAGTAAATGTTAGTTTGGATGCAATAGATGACGATGTATTTAAGGACATTAATGGCCGGAATATCAATACGAAACCTGTTATAAAGGGAATTATGGCTGCAAAAGAGGCCGGGCTTGATGTAAAGGTAAATATGGTTGTGAAAAAAGGGATGAATGACCATCAAGTACTTCCGATGGCTGCTTATTTTAAAGAGCAAGGAATCACACTTAGGTTTATTGAGTTTATGGATGTTGGTAGTACAAATGGATGGAACTTTGATCAAGTCGTTACAAAGCAAGAATTAATTGAAATGATTCATAGTGTGTATCCACTTGAGCCAGCCGAAGCGCATTATTTCGGTGAAGTTGCGAAGCGATATCGTTACGTTGGAACAAATGTCGAAGTCGGTTTTATTACTTCTGTTTCAGAGTCATTTTGTTCCTCTTGTACGAGAGCAAGAATTTCGGCAGATGGAAAGTTTTATACTTGCTTATTTGCGACAGAAGGATTGGATGTAAGGGAACTTCTTAGAGGAAATCTTTCGGATGATGAGTTAGTAAGCGTTATACAAGATGTATGGATGAATAGAAAAGACAGGTATTCGGATGAACGGACAGAAGAAAGTGCAAAGAATCGTCCGAAAATTGAAATGTCTTATATAGGAGGATAAGAAAGGGGGGCTATCGTATGCAGGAGCGATATTCAAGACAAATATTATTTTCTGGTGTTGGAGAAGAAGGTCAGAGAAAAATTAGAGAGAAGCATGTGCTTATTATCGGCGCTGGTGCTCTCGGGGCAGCGAATGCAGAAGCAATTGTTAGAGCAGGTGTTGGCAAAATAACAATTGCGGATCGTGATTATGTAGAATGGAGTAATTTACAAAGGCAACAATTATATACAGAAGAAGATGCAAAGCAATATAAACCAAAGGCGGTAGCAGCAGCAGAGCATTTACAAGCGATTAATTCTGAGGTGAAAATAAATCCGGTTGTGACTGATGTAACAGTGCAAGAAATGGAAGAGCTAGTGAATGATGTAGATTTAATATTAGATGCGACAGATAATTTTGAAACGCGTCTTCTTATTAATGATATTTCACAAAAGTATAATATTCCGTGGATATATGGTGGTTGTGTCGGAAGCTACGGAGTAACGTATACAATTTTACCAGGAAAAACACCGTGTTTCCGCTGTTTAATGGAACATCCAGCGAGCGGGGCAACATGTGATACGGCTGGTATTATACAGCCGGCAGTACAATTAGTAGTTGCGCATCAAATAACGGAAGCGCTGAAAATATTAGTAGAAGACTATGGGGCACTTCGCGAAACGATGTTATCGTTTGATCTTTGGAATAATCAACAGATGGCATTTAAAGTGAATAGGCAGAAAAAAGACACATGTTTATCTTGCGGAAGATTACGTACATATCCGAGTTTAACATTTGAAGCACAAACGAAAACAGAAGTGTTATGTGGCCGAAATACAGTACAAATCCGTCCAGGTGTGCGGAATGAATTTAATTTAGAAGAAATTAAAAAGCGCTTACAAAGAAGTGTGGATGTAAAAGCTACTCCGTATTTATTATCATTTCCGGTGGAGGAATTTCGTTTTGTTTTATTTACAGATGGCAGGGCGTTCATTCATGGAACGAATGACATAAATATAGCAAAACGCTTATATGCAAGATATATAGGTTGAACCTAAAGGGAGCCCTTTAGGTTCAACGGAAAGAAGATTAAGACTTTCTCGTATAATCTCCACTTTTTCCACCTGTTTTTTCAAATAAGTAAGTTTCGCCAATAATCATACCTTTATCAACAGCTTTGCACATATCGTACACAGTAAGAGCTGTAGCGGAAGCGGCTGTTAAAGCTTCCATTTCAACACCGGTGCTACCTTCTGTTTTAACTTTTACTTCAATAAGTAATCGATATTGTTCTTCGGATTGTTTCCAATCGAAAGAAACGTCAACACCTTTTAATAATAAAGGATGGCACATTGGGATAATATCAGAAGTGCGTTTCGCAACCATAATACCTGCGATTTGTGCAACTGCTAATACGTCACCTTTCCCAATTTCATTGTGAGAGATTTTATCGTAAATTTCTTTTGTAACGACAATGCTAGAGCACGCAATTGCTGTTCGGACGGTTGCTTTTTTGTCACTTATATCAACCATCTTCGCGCGTCCTTGGTCATTAAAGTGTGTGAATGAAGACATGGAATTCCTCCTTGAAGTAATTTCTATTTAATATATAAAGTTTAATCGAGATAAAAAAAATTGCAAATATGAGGTGAGAAACGATGATAGAAAAACGAATTCCAATTCAAGTTGCTGAGGCAGTAGAGAGAGTAATGGAATATGTGAAGCATGGTGAAGTAGAAGAGGTTTCTATTACGGAAAGTTACGGGAGAATTCTTGGGGAGGATGTTATCTCTGATCATGACGTTCCTCATTTCGATCGTTCTCCTTACGATGGTTTCGCGATTCGAGCAGAAGATACGAAAGAAGCAAATCAAGAGAATGCGATTGAGTTTGAAGTAATAGGAGAAATCGGGGCAGGATCTGTTTTTACAGAAGAAGTAGGACCTTTTCAGGCGGTTCGTATTATGACAGGAGCAGCTATTCCAGAGGATTGTAATGCAGTCGTAATGCTAGAGTTGACGGAAGGTTTTGAGAAGAACGGAAAAACATATATGAAGTTAAAGCGTCCTTTTCATAGTGGTGACAATGTGTCATTTAAAGGAGAAGATATAAAGAAAAATCAAGTTCTCGTTCAGAAAGGTGTTGCAATTAATCCAGGTGTTGCGGCCTTATTAGCGACGTTTGGATATAGTACTGTGAAGGTTGTAAAACAGCCTGTTGTTGGTATTGTGACGACAGGAAGTGAACTGCTAGAGGTACACGAGTCGTTACAGCCGGGGAAAATTAGAAATAGTAACTCGTATATGATTGCCGCTCAAATTATGAAAGTCGGAGGGAAAGTTCGTTATTATGGCCAACTTGCCGACGAGTTAGATGCATGCTTTGCAGCTGTTCAATCAGCGATGAATGAGGTTGATATTTTAATTACGACAGGCGGTGTGTCGGTAGGGGATTATGACTACTTGCCGGCTATTTATGAAAGATTACAAGCGAATGTACTCTTTAATAAAATAGCGATGAGACCAGGAAGTGTAACGACAGTAGCTGAAGTTGACGGAAAGTTACTTTTCGGTTTATCAGGGAATCCGTCAGCTTGCTACGTAGGCTTTGAGCTATTTGTGCATCCGGTTATAAAAACATATTTGTATGCGAAAGAACCCCACGTATATAGAGCGGATGCTATTTTACAAAAAGATTTTCCGAAGCCAAATCCGTTTACTCGTTTTGTAAGAGCAAACGTGACAATCGTAGACGGGGCATTACAAGCGATGCCGGTCGGTTTAGATAAATCGAGTGCGGTCTCTTCACTCGCCGATGCGAATGCTTTTATTGTGTTGCCTGGAGGAACGAGAGGATTTGAAGCAGGGATGAAAGTATCTGTATTATTGTTAGAGCACGACGAGGGATGTGATTGGCCATGGGCAAAGCCCCTTCAATCTTACAAATAGTAGGATATCAAAATAGCGGGAAAACAACGCTCGTTGAGAAAATTGTGTATGCATTAGCTGAACGAAACATGAAAGTTGCTACAATTAAGCATCACGGGCACGGAGGTTTTCCAGAAGTAGCGCAAAAAGATAGTGAAAGGCACCGAAAGGCTGGGGCTGTTGTCAGTAGTGTAGAAGGCGCTGGATTACTTTCACTGTCGTCATTAAGAGAGGAATGGTCCTTGCAAGAAATTATTCGCTTATATGAGTTTTTTGAAGTGGATACAATTTTAATAGAGGGCTATAAAAAAGAGAGCTATCCGAAAGTAGTATTACTTCGTTTTGCGGAAGACGTTGAACTTTTACATAAAGTAGAAAACATAGTAGCGGTTATTACGTGGCATGATGCACCTGCAAACTTACGAGAAGAATATAAAGTATTTCATATAACAGAAGAAGAGTTGTATATAGACTGGTTTATACAAACGGTAAGGAGTACGAAATGACAAATACGTATTATGAAGTAATTGATACAGAAATCTCGATTGAAGAGGTAGCAAAGAAGGTTATTCGCCGCGAATGCGGTGCTGTTACAACATTTATTGGAACGGTTAGGGAGTTTACGAAAGGGCGTCGTACATTATACTTAGAATATGTCGCTTATAAAACGATGGCAGAAAAGATGCTAGAGAAAATTGGCTCAGAAGTGAAAGAGAAGTGGCCAGGTACACACGTTGCGATTACACATCGCATCGGTACACTGCAAATTTCTGATATCGCGGTTGTTGTTGCTGTTTCAACACCGCATCGTAAAGCGGCCTATGAGGCGAATGAATACATTATGGAACGTATAAAACAAATTGTTCCGATTTGGAAAAAGGAGTTTTGGGAAGATGGAGACTCATGGATTGGTGATCAATTAGAAAAAACGCCATATCCAGCAGGGGAGCCTGGGAAGGAGCTGTAAGTATGATTCGAGTATTATTATTTGCGCACTTGCAAGAGGAAGCAGGAACAAGTGAATTACAAATAGAGAAAGAAAATATTACGGTTGCAGAGTTAAAAGATGTTGTTGCTAAAGAATATAATGTACCAGTGACAGCATCAACTATGGTTGCGATTAATGAAGAATATGCGAATGAAGATGATACGATCCGAGATGGTGATGTTGTTGCACTAATCCCACCAGTGAGCGGTGGTTAATATTGGATTCATTAAAACGACTTTCCTACATAGGGAAGTCGTTTTTTTATGGAAGTTTTGCGAACACTAACTTATAGAACAAGGAGGGTGTTATGAAAAAAATATGTGTAGTTATTACAATGCTATGTGCAATCTTTTTCTCTTCTCCAAGTGATTCTTTTGCGAAAGAATCGAGGGAGCAGCTGTTAGAGAGTGCATTATCAAATAGGTACTATTCAGTTATTAGACAAGTGACAGAAGATCAGTATGAATGTGCTTCCGTTATAAATATAAAACGTCTCGGTAAGAACGGTGAGTTCGTTCCTAGATTTGAAATTACGCTACAATTTCTTACGTTCCAAGGTGCACATAATCCGCCGAATGATAAAGTTACACTTATTTTGGAAGATTATTTAGATCACGTAAAAATAAAGAAGGTGGAGCGAGAAAAGAATGTTTCTGGTGCTATTGCAGAAAAAGTTTGTGAACGGGAAAAAGAAAAAATAAAAGCTCACTCTAATGATTCAGAGTGATAACTTATGACATTTAGTAAAGAAAGGTAATGAGCGATGGACATACTTTTAGCGATTTTACCGGCTATATTTTGGGGAAGTATTGTGCTATTTAACGTGAAACTGGGCGGGGGACCGTATAGTCAAACGCTCGGTACAACGTTTGGGGCACTTATTTTCTCGATTGTTGTTTATATTTTTATGAAGCCAGTATTAACTCCTACTGTTATTGGAGTTGGAATTGTGTCAGGTTTATTTTGGGCACTTGGTCAGGCGAATCAATTAAAAAGTATTGATTTAATGGGCGTTTCGAGAACGATGCCCATTTCAACAGGACTGCAATTAGTTGCGACGACTTTATTTGGAGTCATCGTATTTCATGAGTGGTCCACGACTATATCAGTCGTCCTTGGTGTTTTGGCTCTCGTTTGTATTATTATCGGTGTTATTTTAACATCACTTCAAAGTGAAGAAGAAAAGAGTGCAGAGCAGGCGGGTAATTTTAAAAGGGGCATTATCATTTTATTGATTTCAACAGTCGGTTATTTAGTTTACGTAGTAGTGATTAGGCTATTTAACGTAGATGGTTGGTCAGCTTTATTGCCACAAGCAGTTGGTATGGTGTTAGGGGGCGTTTTGCTTACGTTTAAACATCATCCATTTAATAAATATGCACTACGAAATATTATCCCAGGATTAATTTGGGCAGCTGGAAATATGTTTTTATTCATTTCGCAGCCGCGTGTTGGAGTGGCAACAAGTTTTTCGCTATCGCAAATGGGGATTATTATTTCAACGCTTGGCGGGATTCTTATATTAGGTGAAAGAAAAACGAAACGCCAATTAACGGGGATTGTTGTCGGTATCGTTTTTATTATCGCAGCCGGAATAATGTTAGGTGTTGCAAAAAGTTAAAGGGGGTATTGAAATGTATAGTGATTTAGCAGGAAAAGTTGTCGTTATTACAGGATCAGCAACTGGTCTTGGAAGAGCGATGGGAGTACGGTTTGCTAAGGAGAAAGCAAAAGTAGTAATTAACTATCGCTCACGAGAGTCAGAAGCGCATGATGTATTAGAAGAAATTAAAAAAGTAGGCGGAGAAGCGATTGCTGTAAAAGGTGATGTGACAGTTGAATCTGATGTCGTGAACCTCATTCAATCTGCTGTGAAAGAGTTTGGTACGCTTGACGTTATGATTAATAATGCAGGGATAGAAAACGCGGTCCCGTCGCATGAAATGCCGTTAGAGGATTGGAATAAAGTAATCAATACAAATTTAACAGGTGCTTTTTTAGGAAGCCGTGAAGCGATTAAATATTTTGTAGAACATGATATTAAAGGTTCTGTTATTAATATGTCGAGTGTTCATGAGAAAATTCCGTGGCCACTATTTGTGCACTATGCGGCGAGTAAGGGCGGCATTAAACTGATGACAGAAACGTTAGCGTTAGAATATGCACCAAAAGGTATTCGAGTAAATAATATTGGGGCAGGTGCAATAAATACGCCAATTAATGCCGAAAAGTTTGCTGATCCTAAAAAACGTGCTGACGTAGAAAGTATGATACCGATG
Organism: Bacillus sp. 01N45; assembly: GCF_056399205.1. NCBI lineage: Bacteria > Bacillati > Bacillota > Bacilli > Caryophanales > Bacillaceae > Bacillus > Bacillus sp. 01N45. Next base: position 163,442 of record NZ_JBFTQW010000012.1, on the reverse strand, counting down.
GGCTACATTGGAAAACCGGAAGAAATTGCAGCAGTCGCAACGTGGCTTGCTTCCTCAGAAGCGAGTTACGTAACTGGAATTACGTTATTTGCAGATGGTGGAATGACTTTATACCCGTCGTTTCAAGCAGGGCGCGGTTAATAAAAAAGGACAAAGAGATTATCTCTTTGTCCTTTTTTCTGCAAAAAAAAATAGCGGTCGGCTATTTTAAATTTAATGATTAATTGTATCTTGAAGAAATTCTGTTGCTTGATGTTCAGAAACATTTTGCACAAGTGCAACTTCGCTAATCATCATTTTGCGTGCATTATCTAGCATTTGTTTTTCGCTCGCATTTAATGCTCTCTCTTTATTACGGCGAAGTAAATCGCGAACAACTTCTGCGCTATCTTGCAGATTGCCGTTTTTCATTTTTTCCATATTCATTGTATATCTCTGTTTCCAGGAAAGTGATGTGTCTGATTCCCCGTTTTGAAACTCAAGAAGTATAACATCTAATGTACCTTTATCTACGATATAACGAATACCTGATTTTTGTAATTGATCCATAGGAAGCATTATTTGCATGTCTTTACTAATGATACGTATCACACAATATTGACGTGTTGTTCCTAATATTTCTTTCTCTTCAATGGCTTCGATGACTCCTGCGCCGTTCATTGGATAAACGATTTTATCGCCAATTTGAAACAAATCATCCACCTCCATATGTGGTAACCACTTTTAATGATAGCACAAGTGAGTGAAAATGTCAAATTTTATATAATACCATAATGTTGATATTATAGTCAATAAGTAAAAACTCTTTTTTTTTTTATATATTTTTTTGCTCTTATTTATTGATGATTTTTTTGAAAAATAGTACAGACGAAGAAAGAAGGCATATCCACTTATTTTTAAGCATAAAATATAAAATCGCTAATACAATATACCTAAATCCGTTCTTTGCAAGGGAGGGAGAGAAGGTGGGGCGCACAATAAGAATTGATATTACAAATAAAGTTGTAGCTAAATTTAGACCGGATTATTTGGAATTATATACGAGTAAATTTATGATAGGTAAGTTTTATGTCTATACTGAAGGTAAACAATATGTGTTAGAAGACGGATATATATATGAAGACGGAAAATTTTATCGCATCATAGATACGCACCGTGGCAATAATCAAGCGGCGGAGGGCTGCGATCTAGGATGGTGTTAACATGATTCGTGTGAAAGTGTTTGATGAAAGTCACGAAAAAGACTTAGAAGACGCTGTAAATGTTTTTTTGAAAAAGATTGATGATAGTAATTTTGTAGATATTAAGTACCAAGTCGGTGTTTCCATTAATGATGACGAAAACCAAATTTATTGTTTTTCAGCAATGATCGTTTATAAAGCATAAAAAAGAGCTGGGTGAGCCAGCTCTTTTTTATGTTTTATGTTGGGACAACATGTGTCGGTAATACGTTCATAATAGATTGAGTTGTGCCTAATTTCTTTTTCGCTAAAAGAGGCTCCCCTGTTTCATGGTTTTGGGCATCTGTACACATACCAAGGTGATAACGATCACCTAAAAATGGATCGATATAAAAACCGTTTTTGAATACTTTATCATTCGGATGTTTTTCATGGTGAATGTCAGAGCAATTAATGCAATAGAACATAGCTTTCATCCCCTTTTTATTTTTGTTTGAAAAAAGTGAGTTGGTAGTCATTTCGCTCCTAAGGAAATGTTGAGGAGAAGAGAAATAACTACCTACTCAAATGGTGGGCATATTCCTTCTGATTTTTCATATCTCGCGTAGTGTCCCTGAGGGAAGGAGGAGAGACGAAATACGCATGATATACGTAAGGCACTTCTTTCAAGATAAATGATGGAGTTTCATGTTGAGAGAAGTTTTTATTTTTTGTTGCCTTTGTGAGTATATTATGAGGGAATGCTCAGAGGGTGTTTGTCCTGTTGAAAAAATGTTGAGAATTTCTCAACAGTAAAAAATAACTAGCGTTGACATGAAACCAAAAGGTGTTATATTATCGAAGTATAACCAAAAGGTGTTATATTTAATTGCCGAATAAAGGAGAATGAAAATGGAACAACAAAATACATTAACTGATATTAAACAAACGATCGTTTTTAACGCGTCTATTCAAAAAGTATGGAATGTAGTATCAACTGCAGAAGGGATTGCGTCATGGTTTATGCCGAATGATTTTGTATTAGAGGTAGGACATGAATTTCATGTGCAATCACCATTTGGCCCATCACCATGTAAAGTGTTAGAAATTGATGAACCAAACCATCTATCTTTCTCATGGGATACAGATGGCTGGGTCGTTTCATTTAATCTGAAAGACCTAGGAGATAATAAAACAGAATTTACGTTAATTCACGGCGGCTGGAAACATCCTGATGAAATTCTTCCGAAAGCGAATGCGAAGAGCTCTATTATTCGCGATAGAATGAGTGGCGGCTGGGTAGCGATTGTAAATGAAAAACTGAAAAAGGTTGTTGAAGGCTAAGTGTCTTCATCAGCAGCGAAATATGATGTATTTCAAGCAATTGCTGATCCAACCCGCCGAGAAGTAATACGGTTATTAAGTGATAAAGAGTTACCGATTTCCAAAATAACGGATCATTTTCCGATGAGTCGTACTGCGGTTGTAAAGCACCTTCATATTCTTTCGGAAGCGAATTTAGTAAGCGGAAGAAAAAGCGGAAGAGAGAAGATATATCGTTTGCATCCAGAACCATTAGAGGAATTACAACAGTGGCTCTCATATTATGAACGTTTTTGGGATAATAAATTATCTATGCTGAAACATATTGTGGAGAATGAAGAGTAAAAAGAGGATGACCAAAATGGTCATCCTCTTTATTATTGCTCACTTGTTTGAGTAGCTGGTTTTAATAAAATCCAAGCGATAATTAGTGTAAATACTGCTAATACGAAAGTACTCATATAAATGACGTGTACACTTGATGCTAATGCCTCTTGCGATTCGGTTACTACGTTTGCTGTAGTTCCTCCATGTCCGCCACCAGATACAAGATCAAGGTTTTGAATACCGCGTGCATGAATCATCGTATTAAAGATTGTGCCAAAGATTGCAGCACCTAAAGTTTGGCTAAATGTATTAATAAATGTGTTTAAACCAACGGCTGTTCCGCGTGTATGAGCTGGTACGGCTGCTTGAATTGTTACCATATAAATAGGTGTCACAAGCCCCATTCCTAATCCGAATAATCCGACTGCTACATAAATAAGGAACGATGGTGAATTTGTTGATAATGTAAATAATAAGAACGTAGCGACTGATAAAATGCTAGCTCCAAGTAAAATGATTTGTTTCGTTTTTAATTTGCCTACTAAGTTACCAGAGAAAATAGCACCAAATGTCCACATAACAGGGATTGGCATTAAAATAAGTCCGGCTTCTGTCGCATTTTTTCCTAATACACCTTGGCTCCAAATTGGAAGGTACATTGTAATACTAATGATCATTGCGCCAGCAATGAGCGTTAATATGTTTATTGTAGATAATGTACGGTTAGAGAAAAGTGCTAGCGGAATTAATGGTTCCGGAGATTTTTTCTCGATGAATAAGAAAATAATGAATGAAACGACGGCAAAGATTAATAGTCCGATAATTGTTATGTCGCCCCAGTTTTGCTTACTGCTACCTGTTAATAATGCATATAGTAGAGCGATCGTACTTAATGAGAAGACTGTTGCACCAAGATAGTCGATATGGTGTTTAGCGGGCTTAATAGATTCTTTGTAGTAAATGGCGATCATTAAGCAAGCGATAATTCCAAATGGGACGTTTAAGAAGAAAATATAACGCCAAGATAGAGAATCAACTAAAAATCCACCGACTAACGGTCCGATAACACCTGATACACCCCAAACGGCACTCATCCAACCTTGTGCTTTCGCGCGGTCTCTCGCTTCGCTATATAAGTCTCCAATAATCGTCATTGTGATCGGCATAACAGCACCAGCACCTATACCTTGAAGAGCACGGAAGAAGATTAATTGTTCCATTGATGTAACGACTCCGCAAAGCGCAGAACCGATTAAGAAGATTGTAGCTCCAATGAGTAAAACTTTTTTACGGCCGAATAAATCAGCTAACTTTCCGTATATTGGAGTCGAAACAGCTGTTGCAAGCATATAAATTGCATATACCCAACTAACAAGTTCGACGCCTGACAAATCACTCGTTATACGAGGGATCGCTGTACTAACAATCGTTCCTTCTACCGCAGAAAGAAACGTCATTAGCATTAAAGACATCATGACTTTTTTTCTCATATTTTTTCCCCTTACCCTTTTTCAAATATTCAACAATATAAAATATAAAGGTACTAAGGTATATAAAGCAACAAAAAAGCAATGGGAAGTTAGGAGGAGCGTATATTTGTCGTTCTTTGTCGGTAAGTCGATATATTTAAGAAAACGCCGATATATGTTGTAGAAACGCTGATATATTCGAGGAATCGCCGATATAATTGTAGAATCACTGATATCATTTCATATACCTAAAAAAAGAAACAGGAAGCCCTGTTTCTTTTTTTAATATTGCATTTTCGCGTTTTCTCCAGCTGTTGTTCCGGCAATTCTACCAGTAACGAGAGCAGATGTAATATTATAGCCGCCAGTATAACCGTGAATATCAAGAACTTCTCCGCAGAAATATACGCCGTTCGTGAATTTAGAAGACATTTCTTTCGGGTTAATTTCTTTAACGGATACACCGCCGCCAGTAACGAATGCTTTTTCAATTGACTGCGTACCATTTACATTCACAGTAAACTCTTTAAAGTCTTTCACAAGTGCACGAATTTTCTCGTGAGAAACTTGTCCAGCTTGTTCGCTGCCATCAATTTCATTTTTTTCTAATAAGAATAGGAAGTAACGTTCAGGAACATAACCTTTTAATACATTTTTAATCCCTTTTTTCGGATCTTCTTTCATTTGTTTCAGCATGCGCTGGAATAGTTGTTCACTATTTTCTTCTGGCAATGCATCGATACTCATTTGAATCGTATTCGTTTTAAACTTTTTCAGTGCTTTCACGACGAATTGGCTACAACGAAGAGCGGCAGGACCAGATAGGCCGAAATGAGTGAAGAGCATGTCCATTTTGTGAGAAATGATAGCTTTTCCTTTCGGGTTTAATACGCTTAAGTTAACATCGCGTAAAGCAAGACCTTGTAAGGAGCGATCACGAATAAATGGTTCGTTTGAAAGGATTGGTACTTCTGTTGGGAATAATTCTGTAATAGTATGTCCAGCCTTTTCAGCCCAAGCGTATCCGTCTCCAGTAGAGCCAGTTTGAGGAACGGATTTTCCGCCAACAGCGATAACGACATGATTCGTTTCTAACACTTCGCCAGTTTGCAATACGACTGCTTTCGTTTGACCGTTCTCATATTCAATTGTTTCAACGGGTGTATTCGTACGGATTTTTACACCTAAGTCTTTTAATCGTGTTAAAAGTGCGTCTACTACTGATTGTGCTTTATTTGATACAGGGAACATGCGACCATGATCTTCTTCTTTTAGTTGCACGCCAAGCTTTTCGAAGAATGTAATAATATCTTCATTATTGAAAATAGAAAAAGCGCTGTATAAGAAGCGACCGTTTCCTGGTATATGTTTAACGATCTCATCAAGTGGTAGACGGTTCGTTACGTTACAACGACCACCACCAGAAATCGCAAGTTTACGCCCTAGTTTATTTCCTTTATCAAGAAGTAAGACACTTGCGCCTTCTTCTGCAGCACCGATTGCAGCCATTAGCCCAGAAGGCCCGCCGCCGATGACAATAACATCATAATGCATAATATATCGACCTCATTTTCTACATTTCCTGCCTAAAAGAATAGCATGTTTTCCCTTAAAAGAAAAATAGAGTGAAGTACTGCTTAAGGAGAGAATTGTGGTACAATACAAAAGTTAGAGTTCAGCACTATCCTGCTATTTGTGGGCAATAAGACAAAAACCTTAAGATGTAAGAGAAATAAAAAGGGAATTTGGTAGCTCATAAATGCTCGAATAGTTCAACTAATAATCAGTGGGGAAGAACACCCACACTGATTAAAGTTTCACTTTATGTAGATGTAGGAGGATTTTTGTATGTCCGATTCGAAATTTCTGCGCGGAACGCTTATTGTTACGTTAGGGACATTTTTAGTAAAGTTCTTAGGCATGATTTACGTCTTTCCGTTTCATGCATTAGTAGGTACAGAAGGCGGAACGCTCTATACATATGGATACATTCCATATACGATCTTTTTAAGTATTGCAACGGCAGGGGTGCCGCTTGCTGTTTCCAAATTTGTTTCCAAATATAATGCGCTTGGCGATTATAAAACGAGCCGGAGAATGTTCCGCTCGGGAATGGTTATGATGATAGTAACAGGAGTTCTTTCGTTCCTAGTTCTATACATGACAGCGCCACTGTTTGCAGAAGCAATGCTTGGTAAACAAAGTATACACAGTAATGTAGAAGAAGTTACGACGATTATTCGTCTTGTAAGTTTTGCACTTATTGTTGTACCAGCAGCGAGTTTAATTCGTGGTTATTTCCAAGGTCACCAATCGATGGGACCGACTACTGTTTCGCAAATTATTGAACAAATTATTCGTATCGTCTTTTTATTAGCGGGTAGTTTTATTGTTATTAAAGTACTTGGCGGTACAGTTGCAACAGCAGTTGGGGTAGCGACATTTGCTGCGTTCGTTTCAGCAGTTGGAGCGCTCGGTGTACTCATTTGGTACTGGTTAAAACGTAAAAAACATTTGGATCAATATTTAATTGAACAAACTGTACCAGAATCGACAGTGAGTACGGTTCAATTATTTAAAGAATTATTTGCATATGCGATTCCTTACGTTGTAATTGGGTTAACAATTCCTTTATATCAACAAATTGATACATTGACATTTAACTCAATTATGCAAGCGATTGGCCAAGGTGATATCGCAGAGCGAGCGCTTGGTATTTTCACAATGTGGACGCATAAATTAATTATGATTCCTGTATCGCTTGCAACAGCGTTTAGTTTAACGCTTGTACCAGCGATTACAAAATCATTTACTGAAAAACAATACCGCTATTTAAAGTTACAAATTACACAAACATTCCAGGCAAATATGTTCTTAACATTGCCAGCAGTTGTCGGTATTTCAACACTTGCATATCCAATTTATACTGCGTTCTATGATTCAGATCCACTAGGTGGACAAGTATTAATGTGGTATGCACCGGTTGCGTTGTTATTCGCTTTATTTACAGTAACAGCAGCAATTCTGCAAGGGATCAATCAACAAAAACATGCGATTGTCGCGCTTATTATGGGTGTTATTTTGAAATTCGTATGTAACGTAATCTTTATTCGTTATTTCGGTACAGTTGGAGCGATTTTAGCAACTGCAGTCGGATTCTTAGCTTCCGTATGGTATACGAATCGACAAATCAAAAAACATGTACACTATTCATTTGGTGTTGTATATAAGAGAACTTTCCAAATTGCAGTATTAACACTTGTAATGGTCATTGCTGTAAAGTTATCACAATGGACTCTGTCCTTCATGATCTCACCTGATGGCCGAATGGGTGCTCTTATTACAGTTGTGGTTTGTGCAGGTATTGGTGGTCTTGTGTATGGATTGTTAGCAATTCGCACAGGAGTACTTGAACGAGTATTTGGTGGAGAAGCGTTAGAGAAAATCCAACGTAAACTTGGCAATAGATTCAAAATAAAGTTGAAATCAAAAGGGGCGTAATTACGTCCCCTTTTCTATGATAAACAAAGAAGGTGAAAAACGTGAGATTAGATAAATTATTAGCAAATATGGGATATGGAAGTAGAAAAGAAGTAAAGAAATTATTGAAAGACGGCGTTGTAAAAATTGATGGAACGCCAGTGAAAGATGCGAAGGTTCATGTAAATGTAGAAGAGCAAGAAGTTATGATTCACGGAGAAGTTGTGGAATATAAAGAGTTTGTTTATTTAATGTTGCATAAACCACAAGGCGTTATTTCAGCGACAGAAGATGATAATCATGAAACGGTAATAGATTTATTAGAGTTAGAAGATGCAATCTTTGATCCGTTCCCAGTTGGACGACTTGATATTGATACGGAAGGTTTCTTATTGATAACAAATGACGGGAAGTTATCACATCAATTGTTATCTCCGAAAAAGCATGTGCCGAAAAAATATTATGCACACGTTGCAGGAGTAGTAACAGAAGAGGATGTAAAAGAGTTTGCTAAAGGTGTTATTTTAGATGATGGCTATGAAACAAAGCCAGGTGCACTTACAATATTAAAAAGCGATGAGATTTCTGAAATCGAGCTTGTAATTACAGAAGGAAAGTTCCATCAAGTGAAGCGTATGTTTGAAGCGGTAGGGAAAAAAGTAGTCTACCTAAAGAGAACAGAGATGGGACCATTAGTATTAGATGAAGAGCTAGAACTTGGACAATACCGAGAGCTATCAGATGAAGAAGTAGAAATGTTAAAAACATATCAAGTCGATACTGAGAAATAGTGCTGTTTTTGGCGCAGAAAAGACCCCTTTCTAATGAGTTAGAAAGGGGTATGTATTTATTTACATACAATTATTTTTTCGTTATGAGGTCATTCTCACTTTCTTTCCTGTTGTTGTCCACTTACCGCGGCAAGGGCTATACACGAGTTCATTAAACTGCAACACATTTAGATCACGTTGTATCGTTCGCGGTGTGATCCCGAACTCATCTACAAGGTCTTTCGTCGTTACCGTTCCGTTTTCATTGATGTACATATAAATTGATTTAATGCGTGTTAGCATACGAGTAGTTGTAGGTTTCAAGAGAAAACCACTCCTCTACTAGTTTTTTTGACCCCATTCAGGAAAGAAGGTCGTTACTACCATTGTACTCTACATGATAAAATTCATGCTTTAATCTACTTAAATTTTACAGAAATTTAACAAATATTCATATAGAAAAATATTGGTAGTTGACATTGTATATATGGTCAGTCAACTAACACATAAAATTCTACGTAAAACGCCAAATTCCTGCAAATTTTTTTAGAAAAATAAAAGAAAAACTAATAAGAAATATCTGAAATATTACAATTGTTAGGTATTTGAGTTTCGTATATGGCATAAGAGATTTCGGTTTGTTATGATGAAAGAAACAATATAGTGAAGGATGGATGCGTGATGTCAGCGATTAATTGGACAGAAGAAGTTGCAAAACGAAAAGATGATTTAATTCGTGATACACAACAATTTTTACAAATTAAAAGTGTATGGGAAGAAGAATCAGCGAAAGAGGGCGCACCATTCGGTGAAGGTGTAGAAAAAGCTTTATCTTTCATGTTACATAAAGGGGAAACTGAAGGTTTTGCTTCTAAAAATTTAGAAGGGTATGCAGGTCATCTTGAAATGGGACAAGGAGAAGAGTTAGTAGGTATTCTTTGTCACGTTGATGTTGTGCCAGAAGGAGATGGCTGGACGACTCCGGCATATAGTGCAGATATTCGCGATGGAAAGATTTTTGCACGTGGTGCAATTGACGATAAAGGCCCAACGATGGCAGCTTATTATGCGATGAAAATTGTGAAAGAATTAGGTTTGCCTCTTTCAAAACGCGTTCGCATGATTTTAGGAACAGATGAGGAAAGCAATTGGAAATGTGTAGATCACTACTTTAAAAACGAAGAAATGCCAACAATCGGTTTTGCGCCAGACGCAGATTTTCCAATTATTAATGCCGAAAAAGGAATTTCTGATATACAAGTTGTGCAAAGTGGTAGTGAAGAAAAGAAAGGTACATATGAACTTGTTTCATTTGAATCAGGTCGCCGTTTAAATATGGTTCCTGATTTTGCAGAAGCGATTATTACAGGAGAAGATGTAAATGCACTTACAGTAGCATATGAAGAGCATTTACAAACTGCTAAAAAAATAGGTGAAGCAATTGTAGAAGGTAATACGGTGACGTTGCAAATTAAAGGGATTTCAGCTCACGGATCTACTCCAGAGAAGGGTGAGAATGCAGGTTTATTAATGGCAAACTTCTTAACTACAGTTGCTCTTGATGGAAAAGGGGCTTCGTTTGCATCGTTTGTAACAGAAACATTTACAGGAGATATTTTAGGAGAGAAAGCTGGTATTTCTTATAAAGACGATATTAGCGGACCGTTAACTGTGAATGTTGGTCGCCTTTCTTATACGAAAGAGAATGGTGGTAATTTAGGATTAAATGTACGTTACCCGGTTACGACTAACTTTGACGAAATGATTGCAAAGTTAAAAGAATACGTTGGTAATCATGGATTTAAAGTGGCGGATTATTCAAACTCTCGCCCGCATCATGTTGATAAAGACCACGTGTTAATTCGTACGTTGCAGCGCGTATATGAAGAACAAACAGGAGAAAAAGCAGAGCTATTAGCAATCGGCGGCGGTACTTACGCTCGTTCATTGAAAGCTGGCGTTGCGTTTGGTCCGTTGTTCCCTGGAAAAGAAGAACTTGCGCATCAAAAAGACGAGTACATTGAAATTGAAGACTTATTAAAAGCAACAGCAATTTACGCGCAAGCAATTCATGAATTAGCGAAGTAATGGATATATAAATAAGAAGAGGCGGCCGTCCCGATACATATTTTGGGACGGTTTTCTGTTACGTATAGGTTGCTTTTCTTATCGTATTTAGTTGTTAAGTCGATATAATTTCATTTATCCCGCATTAACGGGCAGTAAGACCCCCACTTTAAAATTTAGCGAAAGCGAAGAAGTTAGGTGGGGATCAACTGCCCGTAAAAGCCCGATTGGTGAGGGCTGATAATCAGTAGGGGATGGACAAAACCCCCACTGATTAAAGTTTCACTTTATTAACGCGACCCTAACTTGGTTAGACTTGTAGGGAAGTTTGATTCTATTTAATTGAATGAGATAAGAAAGAAAAGCAACAATAGAAAGAAGGAGAAGATGTACATGGAGCTGCATTATTTTGTCGCGATTACGTTACCGAATCATATAAAAGAAGTGCTGTCTAACTATAAAGAGGAAATGCAGGAGGCATTACCATTTCGTTCATGGGTACATAAAGAAGACTACCATATTACCCTTTCATTTTTAGGTAGTGCAACAGAGGAACAATTAGAAGGAATAAAGAATGGATTACAAACCCTTACAGAAACGCAAGAACTATCGTTCACATTACAAGGATTTTCTACGTTCGGTATGGAAGATAGGCCGCGTATTTTTTGGTCGAAGGTAAGCGAGAATTACGATTTGCTTCAATTACAAAAGCAAGTGCACGCTATGTGTGAAGGGAATGGATTTTCTTTAGAAGCACGCCCGTATCATCCGCATATTACTGTTGCTCGTAAATGGGTAGGAGAAGAGAAGTTTGATTTAGAACATATAAAGGAAGTACCTGAAATATCATTTCAAGCGGATACGATTACTTTATACGAATCTCACGTGAAGGAGACACCGAAGTATAAAGCGATTGCTGAAATAAAATTACAAAAATAGAATGTATGAAAACGTTTTTTATACAGGTGAATATACTATAGAGAATAATGAGTTACTGTATAGGGCTTCAATGATAAGAAAAGTCTTATCATTTGCAGCTCGTTTCATCCCTCTATTTGCGGGCAGTAAGACTCCTACCTCAAAATTAAGATCAAGCAAAGAAGTTAGGTGGGAGATCAACTGCCCATAAAGGCCCAATTGGTGAAGGCTAATAATCAGTGGGGTAAAGCTTTCCCGCTGATTAAAGTTTCACTTTATTTTAACTTTAAGAATGATGGTGATTTTTTTATGTTGAAAGTAAAACGTCCATTTGATGCCTATTTAGATGAAATGAATAAAATTACAATTTTGCTCCCACATGCGTATGGAACAAGCCGGACATTTCGTTTGCAAGAAGGAAGTAACGTGAAAGATTTACCGATTGCTCATACAATTGCGCTTCCGGATGCAACGAAGTATGAGTGCTTTATAGAAGAGCCGCTAGATGTGGGGAAGTATTATACAGTACGAGATGAACGGAATGAAGAAACAGATTTACAAATAGGTGCTGTCATAAGAACAGCGATTTTCGATGAAAAGTATTATTACGAAGGTACAGATTTAGGTGCTGTTTATCAAAAAGAAGCAACGACATTTAAAGTATGGGCTCCAACTGCGAGGCTTGCGAAAGTAAGGATTTATAAAAGTGATAAAGAATATACCGATCATGAAATGTATAGAGGAGAAAGTGGGGTTTGGACTCATACATTACAAGGTAATTTAGCTGGAGAAAAGTATACATTTCTTGTTTGTATTAATTTAATATGGAATGAAGCAGTGGATCCTTACGCAAAGTCAGTGACTGTAAATGGGAAGTACGGCGTTGTTATCGATTTGGAAAAGACAAATGTAACAAGACGAGAGCAATTACCACCATTGCACGCAATGACAGATGCCATACTGTATGAACTGCATATTCGTGATGCCACTATTCATCAGGGCAGTGGAGTGGGTAAAAAAGGAACATATAAAGGGCTAATGGAAGAAGGGACAACAGGGCGAAATGGGACGTTAACAGGTTTGTCTCATATAAAAGATTTGGGTGTTACACATGTTGAATTATTGCCTTTATATTGTTTCGGTGGTGTAGATGAGGCGAATCCTTCTTCTGCATATAATTGGGGTTACAATCCATTATATTACAATGCGCCTACGGGATTTTATGCTACAAACCCTTCTGACCCGTATAACAGGATAGTAGAGTGTAAGCAACTAATTGAAACATTTCATGAGCACGGCATTAGGGTGATTATAGATGTTGTATACAATCATGTGTATGAAAGAGAGCTATCATCATTTGAAAAGCTTGTCCCAGGATATTATTTTCGTCATGGTGAAGATGGTATGCCTTCTAATGGGACGGGAGTCGGGAATGATATAGCATCTGAACGGAAAATGATGAGGAAATTTATTGTAGAGTCTATTTTATATTGGCTTACTGAATACAATGTTGATGGATTCCGATTCGACTTAATGGGAATTTTAGATGTTGATACAATGAATATATTAGAAAAAGAAGTACGAAACATAAAGCGAGATGCATTGTTATTAGGAGAAGGGTGGGAGCTACAAACACCACTTCCTCTAGAGGAAAAAGCAACGTTAAATAATGCAAAGAAAATGCCGCATATTGCGCAATTTAATGATCAATTTCGTGATGGGATAAAAGGGAGTACCTTTCATATAAATAAGCGTGGTTTTGCATTTGGTGGGCATGTAGACTGTAATCATTTGCAGTATATAGCATCGGGAAGTCTTTTGAGTATGAAAGAAACAGGTCTGTTTCTAGAGCCTGTGCAAAGCATTAACTATGTAGAATGTCATGACAATATGACGATGTGGGATAAACTAATGCGGAGTAATGAAGAACCAGAAGAGATTTTGAAAAAACGTCACCTTCTAGCGAGCGCAATGGTGATTCTTTCGCAAGGTATCCCTTTCTTACATGCTGGGCAAGAGTTTTATCGTACGAAGCAAGGAAATGAAAATAGTTATAATGCAAATGATGAAATTAATCAATTAGATTGGGATCAAAAAGAGGAAGAGATAGAGACCGTTAACTATATAAAAGGTTTAATTGCGATTCGCAAAGAGCACAGAGCATTCCGATTACAAAACGCAGACCTTATAAAAAAGCACATGACTTTTTTGCAAACATCTCCAGAAGTACTTGCATATCACCTAGAGCATGCAGAATCATTTGGACCGTGGAAAGAGATTATAGTTTTATTTAATAGCGGTTTAGAAGCTAAAACGGTGCAACTTCCGAAAGAAGAAACGTGGCATGTGTTAGTAAACGAAAAGCAAGCGAAAATAGAGCCAATTTCTTCATTTAGAGGAAAGGAACTTAGGCTCGCTCCGATTAGCACGTATATATTGACGATAATGTGACAAATCGCTACTTGACGATGAGAATGTAATAAATGTAGAATTGACAAAGGTGACGATTTTGATAAGTTGTCATTCTATGACAGGTTTTGTAAAATAAAATAGAGAGTTTTTGGCTTATGCCAAGTTTTCTTTTCATTTACAGTAAAATATATGAATCCACAACATATGTAGAAATGTTGCGGTTTTTCTTTTCATAACTATAAAAGATAAGGATTTGTTAACGGGTAATGAATATGGAATGGTTGGAACAATTATTAGGAAAAGAGTGGAGTCTTGTACCGGCTGGTGGAGTAACGGGCGATGCGTATATTGCGCAAAACGGACAACAGAAGTTATTTTTAAAGCGGAATACATCGCCCTTTTTAGCGGTATTGTCAGCAGAAGGAATTGTTCCAAAATTACTTTGGACAAGAAGGGTAACGAACGGTGATGTAATTTCTGCTCAAAAATGGCTTCCGGGACAGAAGCTAGAGCCAGAGGATATGAAACTAGAACGTGTTGCGAAACTTTTGAAGAAAATACACTCTTCTAAAGCGCTTGTACAGATGATTCAAAGACTTGGGAAGCAGCCGCTTCACGCACAAGAGTTATTACAACAACTGCAACTGGTTTTAAGAGGAGATATAAGGGATGATGAAACAATTCAGCAAGGCCTTCAATATTTAATGGATTCATTAAAAGATATTGAATACAATGAATTCGTTGTATGCCATTGTGATGTGAACCATAACAACTGGCTATTGTCGGATGAAGATGAGTTGTTTTTAATTGATTGGGATGGAGCTGTAATTGCTGACCCAGCTCTAGACCTCGGTATGTTATTATATTGGTACATTCCGCGCCACGAATGGAGCGAGTGGCTCAAATATTATGATATTGAAATGGATGAATCGCTGCTTAGGCGTATGAGATGGTATGTAATAGCACAAACGATTTTGTCTATGCAATGGCACAAAACAAAAAAACAGCAAGCAGAAGCTGAATATTGGCATCAATATTTACAGCAACTACTTGCTTCAGAGTAATACTTAAGAAAAATTGTCCATTCCAGCAATCCACTGAGTAAGTTGTTCTTGATTATTGGAAATGTGGTTGTCCAAATTAGAGGAAGATTTACCCGATTGACTATAAGAATATACATCGTTTAGCATTGCTTTAGCGTCACTACTTATACTATCGTTTGCGAGTAACGATTGAATGAGACGCTCTAATTGCTCGCATTCAGAAACTGTCCCGCAACAATCACTTTGGTGATTGACTAAAATATCTTTCAGCACTTCTAATTGATGTTGTTGATTAATTGGCATGAACGGATCATCCTTTCGATTGTTTTTCTCTTCAAATGTACGAGAAAAAGCTGTTTCGTCATGGAATGTTTAATGCTGTATGTAGTTTTTATCAAAATGGTACATCTTATACTTGAAAGAAACGGACCGAGTGCTCGTACGTACTTGGTTTTTTGTTTGGGAGATTGATTAAAACAGAGAGAAGGAATTATTCCTTTAAAATAGCTATGTAAAGAGAGGGAGACATCTATGCGTTTAAGACATAAACCATATGCAATGGATCGAATTAATGAGTATTCACATATCGTAATTGGAAACCCAGAGGAGCGCGCTGGTAACTGGAAAGAAGTATTTGGAAATGAGCAACCAATTCATATTGAAGTAGGTACAGGTCGTGGCCGCTTTATGTACGATATGGCAAAAGCAAACCCACATATTAATTATATTGGAATTGAAAAATTCACAAGTGTTGTTGTAGATGCACTTGATAAATTAATTGAAGAAGAAGTACCGAACTTAAAGTTAATTAATAAAGATGCTGAAGATTTAACAGTTTTCTTTGCAAAAGGTGAGATTGACCGCGTTTATTTAAACTTCTCAGACCCATGGCCGAAGAATCGTCATACGAAGCGTCGTCTAACGTATAAAACATTTTTACGCAATTATGAAGAAGTGTTAGTAGAAGGCGGAGAAATTCATTTCAAAACAGATAACCAAGGTTTATTTGAATACTCTCTAATGAGTATGGCTGAGTATGGTATGTTATTAACTTACCTGAGCCTAGATCTTCATAATAGTGATTATGAAGGAAACATTATGACAGAATACGAAGAGAAATTCTCAAGTAAAGGTCATCGTATTTACCGAGTTGAAGCAAAATATCGCACAGAGCCTATGCAGTAATGCATAGGTTTTTTTTGTAACTAAAATAATCGGAATTTTATGTTAATATTGAAAGGAAAGGGGGATGAAAAATGGAACAGTTACAAATTGGAGATATAAAAGTGACGTGGCTAAAAGGCGGGAACACACATTTAGATGGGGGAGCAATGTTTGGTGTTGTACCGAAAGTGCTTTGGTCACGTAAATATAAACATAATGATACAAATCATATTTATTTACGAACAGATCCGTTACTTTTGCAAACGAAAGACGGTAATATGCTCATTGATTCCGGAATAGGAAACGGTAAATTGAATGAGAAGATGAAGCGAAATCAAGGTGTAACAGAAGAGTCATCGGTTTATAAATCATTAGAAAAACTAGATTTAAAACCTGAAGATATTCAGTATGTCTTAATGACACACCTGCATTTTGATCATGCATCTGGTTTAACGAAATGGGAAGGTGATCACCTTGTGCCATCGTTTCCGAATGCGAAAGTTTACGTAAGCGAAACAGAATGGAATGAAATGAGGAACCCAAATATCAGGTCGCGTAATACATATTGGAAGGAAAATTGGGAGCCGATTGTAGATCAAGTTGTTACATTCCAGCAAGAAATAGAAATTACGGATGAAATAAAAATGGCGCATACAGGTGGTCATAGTGATGGACATGCAGTTATTGCTTTAGAAAGCAAAGGTGAAACGATGATTCATTTAGCAGACCTATTGCCGACGCACGCACATCAAAATGTACTATGGGTGATGGCCTACGATGATTATCCGATGACATCAATTGAAAATAAGAAAAAGTGGATGGAGTACGGCGCTGAAAACGATGCTTGGTTTACGTTTTATCATGACGCGTATTACCGTGCAGTAAAGTGGAATAAGGAAGGACATATTGTAGAAAAGATAGAGCGGAAAACGAGTGTAGAAGCATAAAAATAGGAGGTTGTTCCAGAATATTTGCTGGAGCAGCCTCCTATTTAGATATGCTATATAAATAATGAAGCATATCTCCATTATAATATTTAGTCATGAATTCTTTTTCTTTAATCATACCAAGCTTCTTAGCAACTTTTTGTGAAGCAATATTGTCATGTTTAATAATTGAATAGACTTTTGACAGTCCTAATTCATTAAAAGCATATTCTTTAATGCTTTTAGTAATTTCACTTGCGTAACCTTTATGCCAAAACTCTTTTTTTAACAAATATCCAATTTCTATGACCTGTTCAACATCGGTATCCTGCATACTTAAACCGGCATTCCCTATAAATTCATCAGTTTCTTTTAGATACATCCCCCATAAGCCAAACCCAAAATCTTTATATCGTTTTATATTTTTATCTAACCAGGATTGGACATCAGCATCAGAAAAATTGTGCTTATAAGCATACATTACATCTGGATCTTGCAACATCATTTTTAAATCATCAAAATCATCTTGTCGCATTTCCTTTAGGCATAAGTATTCGGTTTCTAATATCATCTAACATCGATACTCCTTTTATTTCTTTCACAATTAAAAAATAAGAGGTTCACCTAATGGGAACCCTCCTTTTTATGCTGCTATAACCTCTAAAACAGTACCTGTTTTAGCATCAACTAAAAATTCAAATCGTTCTTGTATATCATCTAACATCGTTGTAAGACCGCCACGATAAACTTCGTATGCGACATCATATTTTTCAAATGCCTCTGGAACCATATGTACCCAAGAGCCAGTAATTTCACCTTTATGACTTAATGCTTGTTTCACCATTTTCAATGCTTTTTCTGAAGAAATATGGGATTGTTCTTGTACTTTGTTTGCAACAAGATAACCAGCTGCGAACCCAACGCCAAGACCTGCTACTAAACCTTTCCAGCTCATATATTCACCTCAATTCTATAAAATAAAAATAGTGTACCAATAATAATTATAAAGCAAATACAGTTAAAAAAGAAGAAACTAGAAACATTTCGAAAATTTCGTTACAATAAAAGAGGTATTCTACTAAGGTTTGAAAGAAGGGGACTTCGTGAATAAAGAGACATTACAATTATTTCGTACGTTAACAGAATTACAAGGTGCATCAGGTTTCGAACATGATGTACGCCGTTTTATGAAGCAAGAATTAAGCAAATATGCGGATGAAATTGTGCAAGACGGTTTAGGTAGCGTATTTGGTCTGAAAAAAGGGGACGAAACTGGCCCACGTGTTCTTGTAGCAGGTCATATGGATGAAGTAGGTTTCATGGTTACGCAAATTACGAAAAACGGGATGCTTCGTTTTCAAACGTTAGGCGGCTGGTGGAGTCAAGTGTTATTAGCGCAACGTGTACAAGTTATGACGAAGAATGGTCCTGTTATTGGGGTTGTTGGTTCTATTCCTCCTCATTTATTAAGTGACGCGCAACGTGCAAAACCGATGGATATAAAAAATATGTTAATTGATATAGGTGCAGATAGCTACGAAGATGCGATTGAGATTGGTGTAAAACCAGGACAACAAATCGTGCCAATCTGTCCGTTTACGCCGATGGCAAATGAAAAGAAAATTATGGCGAAAGCTTGGGACAACCGTTATGGATGTGGCCTTGCAATCGAATTATTAAAAGAATTAAAAGATGAAACATTACCAAACACATTATACTCTGGTGCGACTGTACAAGAAGAAGTTGGTCTTCGCGGTGCACAAACTGCTGCAAATATGATTCAACCAGACATTTTCTATGCGCTTGATGCAAGTCCAGCAAACGATGCATCTGGTGATAAAACGCAGTTCGGTCAATTAGGAAAAGGTGCTCTTCTTCGTATTTACGACCGTACAATGGTAACACATAGAGGAATGCGCGAATTCATTTTAGATACAGCAGAAACACACAACATTCCGTACCAATACTTTATTTCACAAGGTGGTACAGATGCAGGCCGTGTACATACAAGTAACTCAGGTATCCCATCAGCAGTAATTGGTGTTTGCGCACGTTACATTCATACACATGCTTCTATTTTACATGTTGATGATTATGCGGCAGCGAAAGAACTCATTACGAAGCTTGTAAGAGCAACGGATAAAACGACGTTAGAGACAATTAAGAATAACGCGTAGAGGAGAAGGGCGAAAAACCCTTCTTTTTTTAGGTTGAATAGATGCCCCAGCGGTGTGTGGTGGCGGTTAGTGCTTAATAGGTGCTCGAATGGTGTATTAAGACCGTGGGTAGGAAGAAAGAAGAAGCCTGTTTTTTTTGTTTAGGACCAATAATATTGTGGAAAGCCATCTTCTTTTATAGGTAGAAGGGATTCCACTGTGGTGTGTGATAGTGGTTGGTACTTAATTTGTGCCGAAGCGGATATTGGATGGAACAAAATGATGAATTTTTATAGAGGTGAACGAAATGAAAGTAGTAGTTGGATCGAAGAATAAAACGAAAGTTGGTGCTGTGGAGAAGGTTTGGAAAGATGCTACAATTACATCTCTTTCTGTTCCTTCAGGGGTAGCAAACCAGCCGTTTACAGATGAAGAGACGATGCAAGGAGCGATTAATAGAGCGAAGCGAGCGCTACAAGAAGGAGAAGCTCAAATTGGTATTGGATTAGAAGGCGGCGTAATGAAAACGGAGCACGGTTTATTTATGTGTAACTGGGGCGCGCTAGCAACAAATACCGGTAAAACATTCGTTGCAGGCGGTGCACGTATTAAGTTACCAGATGATTTTTTAGCACCTCTTGAAGATGGCAAGGAGTTAAGTGAAGTGATGGAAGAGTTTGTACAAAGAAAAGATATTCGTAGTCACGAAGGTGCTATCGGTATTTTTACAGATGATTATGTCGACCGCACGGAATTATTTGTACACGTTGTTAAGTTACTTGTTGGGCAATATAAGTATGACGAAAAGCAAGCATAAACCTTGCACCATGCGCGATGTATGGTAGTATAAAAGAAAGATTATAACATGAAAAAATGCACTCGTTAGAGGAGGAAATATAGATGAAATCATTAGAAAGCATGGAGCAATTCCAACAATTGAAAAATGAAGAGAATGTAGTCTT
Organism: Bacillus sp. 01N45; assembly: GCF_056399205.1. NCBI lineage: Bacteria > Bacillati > Bacillota > Bacilli > Caryophanales > Bacillaceae > Bacillus > Bacillus sp. 01N45. The sequence continues at coordinate 143,265 of NZ_JBFTQW010000012.1, read as the reverse complement.
TATGTTCTCAGCAGAATGGTGCCCAGACTGCCGTTTTGTAGACCCGTTTATGCCAGAAGTAGAAGAGAAATATAGTGATTTCTCATTTTACTATGTAGATCGTGATGAGTTTATTGATCTATGCGTAAAATTAGACGTATTTGGCATTCCGAGCTTTGTAGCGTACAATAAGGGTGAAGAAACAGGTCGCTATGTAAACAAAGATCGTAAAACACAAGAGCAAATCGAAGAGTTCATTGAAGGTTTAAAATAAGGCAATTTGCCAATTGAATTGTAAAACAACCTCTACCTTCGCGGGGGAGGTTATTTTTTTGGAAGGGAGGAAAAAGAGATGAAGATGACAAGTAAAAAGATGAAAGACGAGTTAATGAAGAAATTATCTCGCCCAGAATGGGACTTTCAGTATGATAGCGAGAAAGAAGTTCTACGTATAGAACAGAAAGACTCGAAAAAAGGTATTAACGTATCGCTTCCAGGAGTTGTGGCAAAATGGGAAGTGAATAAAGAAAAAGCAATTGAAGAGGTTGCTTATTACGTACAAGAAGCGTTAATTGCGATGCATAAAGAAGAAAATAGCGCAGCGAAAATTTTACCTGTTATTCGCTCTACTTCTTTCCCGAAACAAGCAGAAGAAGGAAATCCGTTTATTATGACGGATCATACGGCGGAAACACGTATTTACTACGCGTTAGATTCGAATAAAACGTATCGACTCATTGATGAGCGTCTATTACAAAAATTAGAACTTACAGAGCAACAAGTGCGTGAAATGGCATTATTCAACGCTCGCTCATTAGGTTATGAATTTAAACAAGAAACAGTAGCAGGGAATACATTCTACTTTTTAAACACAAATGATGGGTATGATGCGACGCGTATTTTAAACGAATCGTTACTACAATCGATGCGTGAAAAGATTTCTGGTGACATGGTTGTTGCTGTTCCTCACCAAGATGTATTAATTATTGCTGATATCGTCAACGAAATCGGTTATGATATTATTGCACAAATGACAATGAAATTTTTTGCCGAAGGGCATGTTCCGATTACATCACTTTCATTCGTATATGAAGATGGAGACTTCGAGCCAATCTTTATTTTAGCGAAGAATCGGAAGAAGACAGATGGAAAAGAGAAAGGATGAACGAAGTGAACGTTTTTTACAACCTTGAAGGAATTGGTGACACTCTAATTGTTGCCTTACAAGATATTACTTTAGAGAACCGTACTTTTGATCGCAAAGGAGATGTTGCACGCGTATACGATCGTGAAAGCAATGTAACAGCAGGATTCAACATCTTTAATGCGTCTTCTTACTTAGAAGTAAAAGAAACAGGTAACCTAACATTAACGAAAGAATTTGTAGAAAAAATCAACGGGATTTTAGCGAAGAACGGCTTTGAAGAAACAGTAGAAGCAGATCTTTCTCCAAAATTTGTTGTAGGCTATGTAGCTGAAAAAGAGAAGCATCCAAATGCTGATAAGTTAAACATTTGTAAAGTAGAAATCGGTACAGAAACATTACAAATCGTATGTGGCGCACCGAACGTTGATGCAGGACAAAAAGTTGTCGTTGCAAAAATTGGCGCTGTAATGCCAAGCGGTATGTTAATTAAACCAGCTGAACTTCGCGGTGTTCCTTCTTCTGGAATGATTTGCTCAGCGCGTGAATTAGAGCTTCCAGATGCTCCACAAGAAAAAGGTATTCTTGTATTAGAAGATAGCTTTGAAGTTGGACAAGAGTTCAAATTTTAATTGATGTAAGAAAAGAGAGGTTGTCCTTTTGGACAGCCTCTCTTTTCTGTTGAATCGTTGATATATTGCGAGTTGTGACAGATATATTCAAAAAATCGTTCATATGATAAGGATGTCACCTTTTTTCTCAAAAACTATATTGTATTTTATAAACAAACTAGTTAAAATTTAGAAAAATAGAAGGGGATAGACGTATGAAACAACAACTAAAAATTGCAGAACTTCTGAAACGAATTGAAACTTCAAAACAGCAAGATATCGAACTAGGTTCCTATGAAATATATGTGTTTAGCGAAAATGAATTAGAAAAAGGACAAATCGGTTATCGATATGATAAACATAAAAATTCATTAATAGGTGAAGAACATGGAAAATGGAAAGAAGAATGGATTGTTATCGGATATGAAACAGATATGGGGGATCCGATTTTCGTAAATGTGGCTGATGGTGCGTATTTAGTTTATACGGCAGAGCGTGGTACAGAAACGTGGCAACCCGTTCATATTGGAAATATGGATGAGGTTATAAAACAATTATAAAAAACTTTGAGACCGGTGCAAAGTGATGGGAGAAACACATGAAGTATATAAAAATAATGAGCATGATCGCATTCATTGGAATATATATGGGAGGTTGTTCGCAAGAAGAACCGAAAAAAGAAGTAACATCTTCTATGCAGGAAAAAAACAAAGATAACAAGGAAGACGCACCGGTAGAAAAGCAGCAAGAAGAGAAAGAAAAGAAAGAAGAACCGCTAGCAGTTCAAACGAATGAGCAAGTGGAGCAGAAGCAGGAGGAAGTGCTGGCTGAAGAAAAGAAAGAGGAAGCTACGCCAGCGCAGCCAACAGAGCAACCGCTGCAAAATAATGAACAAAAAGTAGAGAGTAATGAAAAACAAGGAAAGTTTCTTGTTGTTATTGATCCGGGGCATCAACAAAAAGCAAATTTATATTTGGAGCCAATCGGGCCAGGAGCAACGACGCAAAAATATAAAGTGACAGATGGTACAACTGGTGTTGTGACGAAAAAAAGAGAGGCTGTTCTTGTATTAGAAATGGCTTCCGTATTAAAAGAAAAGTTAGAAGCAAAGGGAATACAAGTATTAATGACGAGAACGTCACAAGATGTGGATATAAGTAATAAAGAACGCGCGACATTTGCGAATGATCATAAGGCGAATTTATTTTTACGTCTTCATGCAGATGGCTCTGAAAATCCGAATCAAAGTGGATTTGCTGTATTAACGCCGGCAGAAGGAAGTCCGTACACGAAAGAGATTTATGCTGAAAGTCTTCAAATCTCTCAAACGATTGTAAATAAAATGAGAGAGAATCATCAAGTGAAAGTAAATGGAATTAAATTCAGGGATGACCTTTCTGGATTTAATTGGGCAAAGGTTCCTGGCGTACTATTAGAACTTGGATTTATGTCAAATTCTGAAGAAGATAAAAAATTATCTGACCCACAATATGTAAATTCTTTATTGCAAAGTGTAACGGATAGTGTAGATGAGTATCGGAAGAGTAAAGCTTAAACGCAGTCTTACATGGAAGGCTGCGTTTTTCCATATGAAAACACTCGTAAATTAGAATGTTATGGATAAATATGACATGCTTAATTTTACCTGCACTTTTTGCCGAATGCTGATACAATAAAGGATGTTACTATTTAGTAGAAAGAGTGGTAAGCATGTTAGATTGGATGAAAAAGCTGTTTAACAAAGAGGAAGAACAAACAGCGATAAATAAAGAAGTACCAAAGCAAATCGAAAGTCAGCCGAAGATCCCTCGTGTAAACCACTACACTGAAGCAAGAGAAGCACAAATGGCAAGTCGGAATGCAGGTAAATGCCGTTTTCCATTAGTACCGGATAATGGGTTCGATGAAGAGGATGTTATAGCAACAGGGCATTTTGAAGAACAACCTGTTCAAGTTGTAACATATGAAAATCAGCCTACTCAAAGAGGGGTCAAAGTGGAAAGAAGTAGACGACAGTATGTGGAAAAAGTAGTTTCTACATATGAAGAGCCGGCAGTACAATATGAACCGGAGAGAGAGCCTGTCGTAAAGAAAGCATCTGCACCTTCGCAAGAAAGTAACCGTAGACCATTTCGTCCAACAGAAATGATCTCGCCAATTTACGGATATAATCGTCCTTCTGTAGAGAAAAAGGTAGAAAAGCAGGAGGAAAAAAAGGAAAGAGAAGATCTTGAAATATCTGTAGAGGGCAAATCAGTCGTTGATGCATGGTTAGAGAAAAAAGGATATACATTATCTGATTTCTCAGAAGGACAAGCAACGAATTCTTCCAGTCATGAAGGTGTTGATCAGCGAGATCAACAAAGTAAAAAGGAAGAAAAGTCAGTTGTCGATCAATGGCTAGAGAAAAACGGTTATGAAATTGAACGCCAAGAGCCTATAGTAGAAGAAAAAGAAGTGGTTCAAGAAATTAGTGCACAGCAGGCAGTTCCAGCGGGTGAAGTACCTCATCAAACAATTGCTGAGCGTATGGAAGATGCTAAGCAAGAAAGTGATGTAGTGGTCAAAAACATTCTACAAACAGAATTAGTAGATTCTAAAGTAGAGCACGAGGATACAATATTATCAGAAGAAACTAAACGTAATACAGAAATAGAACAACCTACTATTGAAGTAGAAAAGCAAGCTCCAGAAGAATCAGTGATTGTCAAAGCAGAAGAAAAACTTGAAGAAACAATCATCGTGGAAATACCAGAAGAAGTGGAAGTAATTGCAGAAACAGAAGAGTCAGAAGAAGTGGAAGTAATTGCAGAAGCAGAAGAGCTAGAAGAAGTGGAAGTAATTGCAGAAACAGAAGAGTCAGAAGAAGTGGAAGTAATTGCAGAAGCAGAAGAGYYAGAAGAAGTGGAAGTAATTGCAGAAGCAGAAGAGCTAGAAGAAGTGGAAGTAATTGCAGAAGCAGAAGAGCTAGAAGAAGTGGAAGTAATTGCGGAAGCAGAAGAGTTAGAAAAAGTGGAAGTAATTGCAGAAACAGAAGAGCTAGAAGAAGTGGAAGTAATTGCGGAAACAGAAGAGTCAGAAAAAGTGGAAGTAATTGCGGAAACGGAAGCGCCAGAAGAAGCAGAACCTGTAGTACTTGAGGAAACACAGCAAGAAATGGTTTTAAATGAAGCAATTGAACAAACGAATGAATTCATACATGTTGCAGAGGCTGAAGAACAAGCGAAGAAAGATGTTCAAAGCTTTGCGGATGTTTTAATTGCAGAAGAACAACGAGTTGTAGAAGAAGCAACGATTGCAGAAGGACAACAAGTTGTAGAAGAAGCACCGATTGCGGAAGAGCAACGAGTTGTAGAGGAAGCACCAGTTGCAGAAGGACAACAAGTTGTAGAAGAAGCACCGATTGCGGAAGAGCAACGAGTTGTAGAGGAAGCACCGATTGCAGAAGGACAACAAGTTGTAGAAGAAGCACCGATTGCGGAAGGACAACAAGTTGTAGAAGAAGCACCGATTGCGGAAGAGCAGCCAGTTGTAGAAGAAGCACGGATTGCAGAAGAACGACAAGTTGTAGAGGAAACACCGGTCTCAGAAGAGCAACCAATTGTACAAAAAGAAGAACCAAAACGTCAGAAAAAGCGCCATGTCCCATTTAATGTTGTTATGTTGAAACAAGACAGAACGCGATTAATGGAAAGACATGCGGCTAGAGTAAATGCAATGCAACCTTCTATGAGTGAACGAGTAGAGAATAAGCCTGTCCAACAAGTGGAAGAAAAGCCAATGCAGCAAGTAGTAGTGGAACCACAAGTGGAAGAAAGACCAATGCAACAAGTGGCAGTAGAACCACAAGTGGAAGAGAAATCAATACAGCAAGTAGTGGTAGAATCACGAGTGGAAGAGAAACCAATGCAGCAAGAGGTAGTAGAACCACAAGTGGAAGAAAAACCAATGCAGCAAGTAGTGGTGGAATCACAAGTGGAAGAACGTCCAGTGCAGCAAGTAGTGGTGGACCCACAAGTGGAAGAGAGACCAATGCAGCAAGTAGTGGCAGAGCAAGTACAAAAGCCAACTTCAAGTACGGAAGTACAAGAGAAAGCATATGTTGTAAATCAAAGAGAGAACGATATGCGAAATGTATTGCAAACACCACCGACATATGCAATTCCGCCATTAACATTGTTGTCAATTCCGCAGCAGGCAGCTTTAGATAATACGGAATGGTTGGATGAACAGAAAGAATTATTAGATACAACATTTAATAATTTCCACGTTGGTGCACATGTTATTAACGTATCGCAAGGTCCAGCGGTAACTCGTTTTGAGGTACAGCCAGACCCAGGTGTGAAAGTAAATAAAATTACAAACTTAAGTGATGATATTAAACTGAGTTTAGCAGCGAAAGATATTCGTATTGAAGCACCGATTCCAGGGAAGAGTGCGATTGGAATCGAAGTTCCAAATAAAGAAAGTAAGCCAGTATTCCTTCGTGAAATTTTAAGAAGTCCTGTGTTTACAAAGAGCGAATCACCGCTTACAGTTGCGCTAGGACTTGATATTTCAGGCGATCCAATTGTAACGGATATTCGAAAAATGCCACATGGACTTATTGCGGGTGCAACGGGTTCTGGTAAAAGTGTGTGCATTAACGCAATTTTAACGAGCATTTTATATAAAGCGAAACCGCATGAAGTGAAGTTAATGTTAATCGATCCGAAGATGGTTGAGCTTGCACCATACAATTCTGTTCCGCATCTTGTAGCACCTGTTATTACGGATGTAAAAGCAGCGACAGCTGCATTAAAGTGGGCGGTTGAAGAAATGGAGCGTCGTTATGAATTGTTTGCGCACGCTGGTGCTCGTGATTTAACTCGTTATAATACGATTGTAAGTGGGCGAGAAATTCCAGGAGAGACATTACCTTATATCGTTATTGTCATTGACGAGTTAGCCGATTTAATGATGGTAGCACCTGGTGATGTTGAGGAAGCGATTTGTCGTATTGCGCAAAAAGCACGTGCTTGTGGTATTCATTTATTAGTAGCAACGCAGCGTCCGTCTGTAGATGTTATTACAGGTTTAATTAAGTCAAACATTCCAACGCGTATTGCGTTTACTGTATCATCTCAAGTTGATTCGCGTACGATTATTGATATTGGGGGCGCGGAGAAATTACTTGGCCGTGGTGATATGCTATTTTTAGGAAACGGTACGTCTAAACCAGTTCGTGTACAAGGTGTATATGTATCGGATGATGAGATTGAGAAAACAGTTGATCATGTGAGAAAGCAAATGAAGCCGAATTACTTATTTAAGCAAGAGGATTTATTAGCGAAAACAGAACAAGCTGAGTCGGAAGACGAATTGTTCTTTGATGCATGTCAATTTGTTGTAGAACAAGGGGGAGCGTCCACATCTTCTGTACAGCGAAAATTCCGCATCGGTTATAATCGCGCGGCACGTCTCATTGAAGAGATGGAATCGCAAGGGATTATTTCTGAAGGAAGAGGAACGAAACCGAGAGATGTCCTTATTTCTGAGGATGAATTCGCTGCTATGCAGGAAACAAATGTATAGTAAACGGTTTTGCTGTATACTAATAGAAAATGTTGGATAGTAAAGTAGGGAGTAAAGCGACATGAAAGAAATTGAATTAAAATTAAAAGGTGAAATAAATAGACTAACAAATAGAACATTTAAATTTGACGAACGTGTTGGAGAAGGTTGGTTCTCTGCCGTTTACTTTTTAAAGACTAGAGAAATCATTGAAGAATTTCGCCCGAAAAGTGTTGTGACGATGCAATTTTTCCAAAAGGAAAATGCAGTTCTTTGCGGAACAGATGAAGTGATTGCGTTGCTACAAACATTCGCCAAAAATCCTGAGGAACTTGAAATTAACTCTTTAAAAGATGGCGATAATATTAGTCCGTTTGAAACAGTGTTAACAATTCATGGTCCTTATGAAAATTTCGGATTTTTAGAAGGTGTCATTGATGGAATTTTAGCCCGTCGTACATCAGTTGCGACAAACGTATATAACGTTGTCCAAGCTGCGCGTAGCGTAGATAAAGAAAAACCAGTTATTTTCATGGGAGATCGTGACGATCATTATACGCAACAAGCTGGTGACGGTTATGCAGCATACATCGGAGGTATGAGCGCACAAGCGACGCATGCGATGAATGAATGGTGGGGTAGAAGTGGTATGGGGACAATGCCTCACGCATTAATTCAAATGTTTAATGGTGATGTTGTGGAAGCGGCAAAAGCATATCATAAGAAATTCCCAGAAGATGAATTAGTTGTATTAATTGATTACAATAATGATGTCATTACAGATGCACTTCGCGTAGCGCGTGAATTTGGATCAACATTAAAAGGTGTACGTGTAGATACGTCGCGCACGATGATTGATCAATACTTCATTCGCCACCCAGAAGTACTTGGAACATTCGATCCACGTGGTGTAAACCCATCGCTTGTATTCGCACTTCGTAAAGCACTTGATGAAGAAGGATTCCAGCATGTAGACATCGTTGTAACTGGTGGATTTGATGAGAAGCGTATTCGTGAATTTGAAGCTCAAAACGTACCTGTTGATATATACGGAGTAGGAAGTAGCTTATTAAAAATGAATATTGGCTTTACTGGTGATAACGTAGAATTAAATGGAAAACCAGAAGCGAAAGCTGGTCGTAAATATCGTCCAAACCCACGTCTAGAGCGTGTTCAATTAGAAAAAAGAGAAGATATGTAAAAGAGAGAAAAACTGATAGGTGATTGACCCTATCAGTTTTTCTGTTATCATAGTATAGCGGCTTCTTTTTTGCTATAATGGATTTGTTATGGACATAAAAAAGAAGTACGTACGAGTTTATCCTGATAAGTGAAGGGAAAGAATAACTTCACTACATCAAAAATGTATGATGATTACCAAAATAAGAAAAGATTCATATACTGTCTTATAGATAGGCCGTTGTATTAGTTCGAAATGTTGGAGGTTCTTTAAGATGACAGTTTACCATTTTGTAGGAATTAAAGGAACAGGAATGAGTTCATTAGCTCAAATTCTTCATGACATGAAGCATACTGTTCAAGGGTCTGATTATGAAAAGCGTTTCTTTACACAAACAGCGTTGGAAAAGCGTAATATCTCGATCCTTCCTTTTGATAAAAATAATGTAAAAGAAGGACAAGTGATTATTGCAGGAAATGCATTTCCTGATACGCATGAAGAAATTGTAGCAGCAAAAGAATTAAACATCCCAGTACATCGTTACCATCACTTCTTAGGTGATCTTATGAACCAATACACAAGTGTTGCTGTAACTGGTGCACATGGAAAAACATCAACAACTGGTTTGTTAGCCCATGTAATGCAAGGTGCACACCCTACATCTTACCTCATTGGAGATGGAACAGGGCATGGGGTAGAAAATAGTAAGTATTTTGTATTTGAAGCTTGTGAGTATCGTCGTCATTTCTTGTCTTACAATCCAGACTATGCAATTATGACAAACATTGATTTTGATCATCCAGATTATTTCTCAGATATCAATGATGTATTCAATGCATTCCAAGAGATGGCATTGCAAGTGAAAAAAGGTATTATTGCATGTGGGGATGATGAAGAACTTCAAAAAATTCAAGCGAAAGTACCTGTTATTTTCTATGGATTTGGAGAAGATAATGATTTCCAAGCACGTAACATTCAAAAGAGAACAGATGGTACTATTTTCGATGTATTCGTTCGTAATACGTACTATGACACGTTCAAAATTACAGGATACGGCAACCACAGCGTATTAAATGCATTAGCAGTAATCGCGCTTTGCCATTATGAAAACGTTGATGTAGAAGCAGTTAAGCATCAGTTAACAACTTTTGAAGGCGTAAAACGTCGCTTTAATGAAAAGCCAATGGGAGAGCAAGTTATTATCGATGACTACGCACACCATCCGACAGAAATTAATGCAACGATTGAAGCAGCTCGTCAAAAACATCCAGAGCGTGAAGTTGTCGCTGTATTCCAGCCGCATACATTCTCACGTACAGAAAAGTTCTTAGATGAGTTCGCTGAAAGCTTAAGCAAAGCTGACCAAGTATACTTATGTGATATTTTCGGATCAGCGCGCGAAAACAAAGGTGAATTAACAATCGAAGATCTGCAAAAGCGTATTGACGGTGCAGAACTAATTACAGATACAACAACGGATGTATTAAAGAAACATAAAAACGGCGTTCTAATTTTCATGGGCGCAGGAGACATCCAAAAATTCGAAGCAGCTTACGTAAAAGAAGTTCAAGTTGCAGAGAAGTAATAGAAAAGACGCATAGCTGTGGCTGTGCGTCTTTTTTTGTTGTGTTCGATATATTTTAAAAAGCGTTAATCTGTTGATATTGTTTATTCTTTTTGTATAGTTGTTTTAATAAAAAGATATATAGTGAACTAAAAAGTACATATCCGATTAAATAATAGAATGAAAATATATCGAATTGTTTTGTTATCATAATTCGAATCGCGAAGAATGCAAACGGAAGTGCAATTAAAACGCTAGTACTAAAGGAAATCATTGTTTTTAAAAATTTTAATTGCTTTGTATTCCAATGGTTTTCTCTACAGATGAACCAAATATTGCTTACGATAAAGGCTAATAAAAATGGTAAATTAGCTGAAATATTTATAAAGCCAAGTGCGATAGGTACTGATAAAGCAACGAGTGGAGCAACAGATAGCCCTGTAAAGTATTTAATAAATGTATTTGTAAATTGCTGTGCATCTTGAATAACGTCTGTATATTCTCCGGCAATTTCCTTTGCTAATTCTTTTGGAGGAAGAAATTCTTCAATCACTTGTGAAGGGATGATTTCTAATGGTATCCCTTCACTTTCTTTACTTAATGCATTTTCATATAAATCCGATTTGATCTCTAGCACATGTTGTTCTCTTGCTGACGTAGGTAGGTTCATTAAACCTTTATGAAGATCGTGTAAGAAAGAAGTAATGAGTTCATTTGAAAAGAATTGTTCTTTATTCATTTTTTATCCTCTCCTTTAGCTAGTAACATTAGAGCATGATACACTGCATCATAATCATGTAAGCGACTATTTAAAATTTCTCTCCCTTCGTCTGTAATTCGATAGTATTTTCTTTTTGGGCCATCACCGGACTCTTCCCAATAGGAAATAGCCCAATTGTTTTTCGTGATTCGATTTAATATGGGGTAAATCGAACCGTTTGGGATATGAAACACAGGGATATCTTGTAATGCACTTGTAATTTCGTATCCGTACATAGGTTGTTTACTTATTAAAGACAAAATAGCGAGATCAAAAACACCTTTACGTAATTGAATTATAAAATTATCATTTTTTTCCATACTTTAACTATATATGACTCATATCTAGATATCAATCATATATAGTGGTTGTTCATATATAAAATTCAAAAGAAAGTGTGAATATTTAACAATTTACATCTGTAAGTGTTAGAATAATAAGAAAACTGAAAGGGAGCTAAAAAACATGTTCACACTTCGAGTAGACGAAGAAATCGAATTACAGTTATTAGAGAAGCATTATAAAGAGGAACTATATCAATTAATAGACCAAAACCGTAATCATTTACGAAGATGGCTTCCTTGGGTAGATGGGATGAAATCAGCTGGTGCGTATGATGAGATTTGTCCGATGTGGTTAAAGAAGTTTGCAGAGGGAGACGGTTTTGAAAGTGGCATACGTTATAAAGGAAAGTTCGTTGGGATGGTAGGCATTCATCCGGTAAGTTGGGGGAAGAAAGCGGCCAGTCTCGGATATTACCTGGCAGAAGATGCTGGTGGGAAAGGTATTATGACGCGTAGCGTGAAAGCTGTACTTCACTATGCATTTGAGGATTTAAAATTAAATAAAGTGGAAATTAGATGCGGTGTTGAAAATGTGAAAAGCCGCGCTATCCCAGAGCGTTTAGGTTTTAAGTTAGATGGTATTTTAAGAGATGATGAATGGCTATATGATCATTTTCACGATATCGCTGTATATAGTTTACTAGCTTCAGAGTGGAAGGAGATTCGATGAACGAGAAGATACGTATTATTCCGTATGAAAGTACGTTTCAAGATGAAGTAGTAGATCTTATCGTGCATATTCAGCAAAAAGAGTACAATGTCCCCATTACGAAAGAAGAGCAGCCAGACCTGCTTGAAATAGAAACATTTTATCAAAGGAATCATGGAAACTTTTGGGTAGCAACTTATGATGATAAAGTAGTTGGAACAGTAGCTTTATTAGATATTGAGAATCAGCAAGTAGCGTTAAGAAAAATGTTCGTAAAAAAAGAATTTCGCGGAAAAGAATGGGGCGCATCACATAAGTTGCTCCAAACAGCAATTTCGTGGGCTGAGAATAAAAAGCTGAAAGATATTTACTTAGGAACGACAGTGAAATTTTTAGCAGCACATCGCTTTTATGAAAAGAATGGTTTTCAAAGTGTGGATATAGAAGATTTGCCAAAAAGTTTTCCAGTGTTACAGGTGGATAAGAAATTCTATAGATATATTGTTTAAGAAGGTCATGTAGAAATGGCCTTTTTTTATGAACTAAAATGGAAAAATTGGTATAATTTAGGGTAGGGGGGCGTGTATGAACATTCCGATTCAAAGAAGTAAATCGGTAGTAATTTTCGTTTGTCTCACGTTAGTTTTTATGTTCGTATATCCACTTGTCATGATTATCTCAAATAAAGAGCAGTGGATGTCAGCGTTAATTGGAATGGGTTTATGTTTCCTTGTAAATGTACCACTCGTTTGGGAAGTATTTATTAAAAAGCATAAAGTAGAAAATGGTGTATTAAAGTACGGTATTTTAAATGACGATATCGTATTGAAAGAGATACGAATCATTCGTCAAGTTGGGAAATCCCTTGAAATTACGACGAATACATACAAAGTACATATGGTTACGATGCCGCAACATATGGAGCAGTTTTTATCGCTTGTAGAAAAAGAGAGTCCACATGTGAAAATAGAAATGGTAGGTAATAAATAAAAACGCTCGGAGAACATTCCGAGCGTTTTTATTATTATTTTAAGTTCTCTGGGTTTAAAGCTTCTAGTTCAGATACAACGAAGCGTCCGTCTTTACGGATTAGTACGTCGTCGAAGTAAATTTCGCCGCCGCCGTATTCAGGGCGCTGGATGCATACTAAATCCCAGTGAATGTTCGAGTTGTTGCCGTTCCATGCATCTTCGTAAGCTTGTCCAGGTGTAAAGTGGAAGCTGCCATCGATTTTTTCATCGAATAGGATGTCTCCCATTGGATGTAAGATGTATGGGTTTACGCCAATTGCGAACTCACCAACGAAGCGTGCGCCTTCGTCTGTATCGAAGATTTTGTTAATGCGCTCTGTATCGTTTGCAGTTGCTTCAACGATTTGACCGTTCTCAAATTTAAGTTGTACATTTTCAAATGTATAACCGTTGTAAGGAGATGGTGTGTTGTAAGAAACTGTACCATTAACAGAATCGCGAACTGGTGCAGAGTATACTTCACCGTCTGGAATGTTTAAATGACCTGAGCATTTAATAGCTGGAATATCTTTAATAGAGAATGTTAAGTCAGTTCCAGGGCCAGTTAGGCGAACTTTATCAGTTTTATTCATTAATGTAACAAGGCTATCCATCGCCTTATCCATTTTACCGTAGTCTAAGTTACAAACTTCGAAGTAGAAGTCTTCGAAAGCTTCTGTGCTCATTTTAGCAAGCTGCGCCATAGAAGCATTTGGGTAGCGAAGAACAACCCAGCGCGTTTTCGGAACGCGGATGTCTCTATGAACTTTCTTACCAACTGTTTGACCGTGAATTTGCATTCTTTCACTTGGCACGTCAGCTTGTTCGTTAATGTTATCGCCAGAGCGAAGACCGATATAAGCGTCCATATCTTTCATTATGCTTGCTTCATATGCAGCGATTTGTTCAAAATGTTCTTCAGTAGCACCCATTAATAAAGAGCGATCTACTTGATGATCTTTTAAAGAAACGAATGGGAAACCACCAGCTGCATATGCTTCTTTTACAAGTGCAGTTACAAGTTCTTTTTGTAAGCCAAAGTTTTCAATTAATACTTTTTCGCCTTTTTGTAAGCGGATAGAGTAGTTAATTAAATTGTATGCTAACTTTTCAATGCGTGGATCTTTCATATGTAAAGCCTCCCTACTAATTATGTATCCTCTCCTATTGTAACCTACTTAGTGGAATTTGTTGAATCATTTATGTTAAAGTTAACGAATAAGTATGAAAATTCTAATGAAAAGATAGGGATTAGAACGAAACGGAAAATGATTGTATAATAGGGGAAAGTATGAAAAAGATAAAGGAAGTGATGAAATGCAAGTTCTTTTATATGTAAGTGCGGCTATTATCGCGGTTGCTTTCGCTGTATTAGTAGTATATGTATGCAGAACGTTGTTATCGGTTCAAAAGACGTTAGAAAACGTTGCAAGCACGTTAGAAGGTTTAGAAAAGCAAATGCAAGGGATTAGCGTAGAGACGGAGCAATTATTACATAAAACAAATGCGTTAGCTGATGACATTCAACAGAAGTCACAATCATTAAATAAAGTAGTATCGGGTGTAGATGGAATTGGAACGACAATCCATTCTTTAAATACGAAACTTCGTAATGTATCAGATTCTGTTACGGACGAAATTGAAAATAATGCCGATAAAGTAGCGCAAGTTGTACAGTGGAGTAGCGCAGCAATTGAAGTATACAATCATTATCGTGCGACAAGACAAGAGAAAAAGGTTGAAAAAGAAGAGCGTAAATTAGAAAGACTTGAGAAAAAAGCTGAAAAGAAAGAAAAGCGCTCTAGACTTCGTATGAGAGGTGAATCGTGATGAATATGACAAAAATTGAAGCAATTGAAGAACTTGAAGTATTAGTAGAAAAAAACGAGCCTTATGTTCTTTTTAAACATAGTACGACATGCCCGATTAGTCACGGTGCATATACAGAATTTCAAGCGTATTGTAGTGAAGAAAGAGCAGTACCAGCGTATTACTTATACGTACAAGATGCGAGAGATGTTTCGAATCGTGTTGCAGAACAGTACAGCATTAAACATGAATCTCCGCAAGTGTTATACATAAAAGATGGGATGGTAGTATGGAATACGTCTCATTGGAACATTAAAAAAGACGCTTTAGAAGAGAATATTAAGTAAAAAGAAGCAAGCGAAAGGTGCTTGCTTCTTTTTTTTGTTTTTGTTGAAATATATTTAATGGTACACTGTTATTAGTTCAAATTAAATAATTAGATTGTTGAAAGTAGGTTTTAAGTAATGAAGAAAATGGCATTATCCTTCGCGGTCGTAAGTTTATTACTAGGAGCTTGTAGTAATGATACGATTAGTAAGAAGGATGAAGTTATACAGAAGGATACGAAAGAAAAAAGCATGATTCCGAGAACTGCTGTTTCTAAAGATTATTATAGAACTGTAATTCCTTTAAAAGAACAAAAGGTTATCAATACAGCTAATATAACAACAAATTCTAAATTAGATTTAGCAGAGTATGAAAATGGTTTAATGAATATTGCAAAAGAGCAATTTGATACAGAAAATCATGTACTACAATTAAATCAGTATATTCCGGAGAAGTTAGTTGATGAACTAGTCGCAAAAGTAAAAGCACCCGTTTTGACAAATATTATAGAACAAGACTATTTCGGGAAGCAGAATTCAAATGAATTAAGTTTATCTGGCGTTGTGATCGGGTTAGCCATGTCTTCAAGTGTATCGAATGAAGAAGCTATGTCTAAGGGTACTGAAGTTGCCAAGCAACTTATTGAAGCGATTAATAAAAATGACAAGTATAATAAGTCTCCAATTACGTTTGCGATCTTTAAGCAAGAAAGTACAAGTTCTTTAAAAAATGGGACGTATATTGCTAGTGCTACCGTTCAAAAGAATGATACGAACCTTGGAAATTGGAATACGATCGATGAACAAGCATATTCATATCCTTCTGATGAATTTAAACAAGCACATGGAGAAGATAATACAAAAATAACTGAATTTGCTGATGCGATGAAAGGTTTTTCTACTGGAGACTTTATCCCAGTAAATGCTAAGGTTTCTTATAAGAAAAATCAAATGGATACATTAAATATGAATATCGTTATTAAATATAACGGTAAAACAGAATTAATGGCTCTTACCCAACTGGCTGCTCAAAGTATGTTAGAAAAATTACCTAAAGATGCGAAAGTACAATTGCAGATAAAGTCTGAGAGTAAAATCGAGGCAATTATTATAAAAGAGAAAAACAGCGAAAAACCGTTTGTTTCCTTCTTATAAAAAAAGACAGTGTTTAAACTGTCTTTTTTTTTATTGTAAGTGAAAATGTACGAAGGGAAAGAGCGACGCTTAATACGCTTCATGTTTCCGCTGTGCCGATTTTAAAGAAAGAAGCATATTTACCTGTCGTTGTCGATATAACGCATTCTACAGGGTGCCGCACACCTCCAAATCCAGCGCATCAAATGACTACCATTGTCGTTTTCTGTCGGTAAGTCGATATATTTAAAAAATTGCTGATATAATTGGAGTTGTGGTCGATATATTTGGAAAATCGCTCATATATTTCGAGTTTTGATCGATATATTCGAAAAATCGCCGATATAAATTTCATTTACTATCTACTATCGTATTGCTTAAAATAAGGTTTCTACGTATTGAATATCTATATTTTTACAAAAAATGCCCTTTTTTTCATAAAAAATACGAAAATACGAGAAAAGAAGCGAATTTTTTCGAAACTTTTGCGGGAAAATATTGTATGAGCCTGCGTTTTTATCGTATCATTAGTAAAAGGAAGAACTCGGGACGATTGGTGGCATCTGCAAATAGAGTTGATGTCTTTTTTTCATTCAAGTAACCGATACATAAAAATAGATAACAAAAATAGAAGGAGTGTGCGATGAGATGAACGTAACAATTTATGATGTAGCGCGTGAAGCAAACGTTTCAATGGCTACCGTATCTCGTGTAGTGAACGGTAATCCAAATGTAAAGCCTACAACAAGAAAGAAAGTATTAGAAGCGATTGATCGTTTAGGGTACCGCCCAAATGCGGTAGCACGTGGACTAGCAAGTAAGAAGACAACTACAGTAGGTGTTATTATTCCTGATATCTCAAATACGTTTTATGCAGAACTTGCTCGTGGAATTGAAGATATCGCAACAATGTACAAATATAACATCATTTTAAGTAACTCTGACCAAAACAAAGAGAAAGAGTTCCATTTATTAAATACGATGCTTGGAAAACAAGTGGACGGAATTGTTTTCATGGGTGAAGATATTACAGACATTCACATTGAAGAATTCAAAAAGTCTCCAGTACCAATCGTATTAGCAGCGTCATTTGATGAGCAAAATGAAACGCCATCAGTAAATATTGATTATACGCAAGCAGCTTACGACGCAATGAAGCACTTTATTGAGCAAGGGCATACGCGTATCGGTTTCGTCTCTGGTCCTTTCATTAATAAAGCGGGAAGCGCGAAGAAGTTACAAGGTTATAAAAAAGCTTTAGAAGAAGCAGGTATTTCATATGATGAAAATCTTATAATCGATGGAGATTACACATATGATTCAGGTATCGAAGCATTCGAAAAGCTTTGGAGCAGTGATGAAAAGCCAACAGCAATCTTCGTATCTTCTGACGAAATGGCACTAGGTGTAATCCATGCAGCACAAGACGCTGGATTAAACGTACCAACTGATGTAGAAGTACTTGGTTTCGATAATACACGCCTTGCATTAATGGTTCGTCCGCAACTTTCAACAGTTGTACAACCAATGTATGATATCGGTGCAGTAGCAATGCGTCTATTAACAAAGTATATGAACAAAGAAAAAGTGGAAGATCACACTGTTATCTTACCTCACCGTATCCAATTTAGAGATTCAACGAAATAAGTATAAAAAAGCTCACAGCAATTGCTGTGAGCTTTTATTCGTATTCAGGGTAGTATGTTTTAACTATTGTATCTACCGTTTCATTTTTTTAACGTGTAAAAATCTTGCGTACAACTCTGTTCCTGTTTCAAATGAAGTATCATTTAATTCAAATACATGTAGCACTTTTCGAAACTTCCATGTGACTTGTTCACCGTACACATTATCGTACGATTCTTCAGAGTGTATAGCTATTTTTTTGCCTAATTCGTGAGCTTCCTCTAGGTCGTTTGCTTTAACGAGGATAATACTTTCTTCAAAAAGTTTATCGTGATTTTCTTCATAATGCTCATCCACTTTCGTAGGATGAGGCTCACCAGAATGAACAGATTCAAATAATAATTTTACAGCGTACATATTATGCTGCATGTTTCACCTTATAAATAATACTTGCGACAAGCGAAGCAGGTATTGTAAATACGTTGCTTTGATAATGATAGTGTATTTGGGATTCTTCATAAGACATGTTGTCATATAGCTCGTTTTGTGACACGTTCATTTTTTTCTGTTTTTTCTTTAATATCTTAATATAGTTATACTGTATTGGGACGAGAATGATGAAATAGGCTAATACGATTAGTGAAATCCAAATCATTATGAACACTCCCTTGTAAAGAATATTTATATATGGTAATTATATCGATTTATATAAAAAATATCCATTTTTTGGTGGTCAATTTTCTTTCCAAAATGCAAAAAGTTCTTCAGGACTTCGTAAATTATGTTCCAGGCATGTTTGTGTGCAGTGCGTTTAAAACTTTGTATTAATTGTTCTAACCTAGAAGGATTATATTGTTTTACATTGCCAGCAATAATAATTTCATCTTTGTCTAAGTTAAGTGATAATTTTAGTAAAGTTATATTTGTTTCTAATTGTACAACTTAGACATAAAAAAACTTTTTGTCTAAGTCGATTGTAATATAATCGAATCGCTCTACCTGTTTAAAATATCCTACAATATCATCTTCCAATTGAAATCCTCCCGAGTATATGGCCTATTGGTGACTTCGCTATAAAATGGTATTGTTCCTTGTTATATGTCACATAAGTGCAAATTTAACTATTATAGGGCAATGTCATGTATAATAGAAAGAAAAGGCTTGTGAGGGGGGAGAAGAGATGATCGTTCTTTGGATAATTACGCTTTGTATGACTGCTATTTTTGCATATATGACGTTAAAACAAAATGGCTTAAAGCGATTTGTTCCAGGAAGTATTCTTGCAGGAATTGCCCTTATCACGTATGTAATTTCTATTTTTATTGAAAGTGTATCAGTGGACATGAGCACAAGTTTAATGTTCATGGGTATTACACTATTTGCAGGTAGTATTATGGTACTTATGGTTGCAGGTATTATTTTATTTATTCATATGAATTCGGAAACGTTATAGAATATAGAAAAGGCATGTCCCGAGGGGCATGCCTTTTTATCCGTTCAATTATGCTCTATCTTTAGAAGAATTTTGTTGTTTTAATAAGTCGCGAATTTCGCTAAGAAGAACTTCTTCTTTTGTTGGTTCTGGAATTTCTTCTGTCTTTTCTTCTTCTTCTTCTTCTCTTTTAGATGTTAGTTTGTTGAACACTTTAACGAACATAAAGATAGAAGCTGCAATAATTAAGAAATCAAAAATAGTTTGGATGAAGTTACCATACATAACAGCAGATTTACCATATCCAAAATGTAAATCTGTAAAGTTAACGCCACCTAATACCATACCAAGTAATGGTGTGATAATATCTTTTACTAAAGAACTAACGATTTTACCAAATGCAGCACCGATTACAACCCCGACAGCTAAATCGATTACATTCCCTTTGAATGCGAATTTTTTAAACTCGTTCCACATGTGTTAATCCCACCCTTTCCACGATTCAATATGAAATTTATAATTCCTATCAACATATTCTATAGAAATTTGTGAGAGAAATAAAGGGGAAATGGGAATGAAAGTAAATTCTGAAAAATGTATCCGTTTTAAATTTTGTTTACATTCTCCAGTAGAGATTGCAGCAGTTGCTGCGTTTTTAATCCTTCTAATCCATCTACAACAGGCTTTGTATCTCCTTGTACACATTCAATAAAATGATGAACAGCATCTTCAAAACCACGTTGTTTTAACGTCGTATCCCATGATGGTGAACCAATCTGAGAAACTGCATTTTCCTGCTCAACTTCAAATGTGTTCATATTTTTTACGCGAATGATTTTACCTGTCGTTACAAGTTCAATTTGTTCTAAATTTGTACCGGCGTGGCGATGCATTGCGGTAGAAAGTAACAGTCCACTTAGCGTTGTATATGTGTGATGTCCGTAAAGAAGTTCATTCTTTTCATTTATTTGCATCATATTATGAACGACGTTAAGATCATCATTAGCTAACCAGCGAGCAGTATCTACAATATGTAAGTAATCATCTAACATAGTAAAGTCGTACGTATATGGCCCCACTTTATTTGTGCGGTGTTTTTCAATTCGAACCCATGAAATATTATGAGCTTGCTCTTTTGCAGCAACATACATAGGAACGAATCGGCGATTAAATCCGACCATTAACTTTCTGTTATGCTTTTCGCTCAACTCGACTAGTTGCTCAGCTTGTTCCACTGTAGCTGCTAGCGGCTTATCAACATAAACGTCAATTCCTTTTTTCAGAAGTTCAGAAACGATTTCATAATGTGTAGCAGTTGAACTATGGACGAAGATTGCATCACATTCTGAAGCCAACGTTTCAATAGAATGAAAGTCTTGAATGCGGTATTGGTGGCAAACTTGTTTCCTTTTCTCCGCGTTAGGTGTAAACGCCCCTACAAAATTCCAATCTGTTTCTTTTGTAAGTGTTGGAAGATAGGCCTTTTGCGCAATACCTCCAAGTCCAATCATCCCAATTTTAGGTTTATTCATGTTTATTCCCACCGATACGATAAACTTAACTAAATCTATACAATTCAATCAAATTTACACAAGTTAGTGCTTCAT
The DNA here is from genome assembly GCF_056399205.1 of Bacillus sp. 01N45. NCBI lineage: Bacteria > Bacillati > Bacillota > Bacilli > Caryophanales > Bacillaceae > Bacillus > Bacillus sp. 01N45. The sequence goes on along the minus strand of NZ_JBFTQW010000012.1, from coordinate 122,537 downwards.
CGTGTTCTCGCAGCCCCAAAGGGACGAGGGGTATAACACTCCACACGAGGCAGTATCGTTACCTCCTATTATCAAGCATTTATTTTACCCATCTTGATAAATTTATCGACGCATTTACATCCCTATCGTGATGGCTATTGCACCCAACACAACACCACTCACGTATTTTTAAACTCCACTGTCCTTCCGGTTGAACTGAATGGTTGTATTTTACTCCGCAACATGAACAAATCTTGCTTGAGGCGAACCATTTATCAGCTTTTACATACGCAATGCCGTACTTCTCGCACTTGTATGACAAACATTGAAAGAAGAAGTTTAATTTTTGAAAGGAAAGTGCCTTCGATAGTTTTTTGTTTTTTAACAGGTTTGAGATAGGTAAGTCTTCCACAACAATTCTCCTTGGTTTGGTTTTCACCAATTTAGCTGTTGCTTGATGGATATGGTTATTTCGGATATTCGTAATTTTCCTAGATAACCGCAGGTGCTCAGTTTTAGCTTTTTCATATCCGGCAGATTGAATTTTTACACCTTTTTTAAATCTCCTAGACATATCTCTTTGCGCTGACTTTTTCCTTCTCAAAAGTTTTTTAACCTTGGCATCTTTGTTTATATTTCGTTCTCTCGTACCATTAGAAGCTACAAACAGCTCTTTTAAACCAACATCCACACCAATCGACTCATTGGTTAGTTCTTGGGATTCAAAGTTTTCTTGGAACCCTACACTCATCCACCAGTGACGACCATCAAAGGTAACTCTTGGATTGGATGGTTTTTTGTTTCGTGGTAGTTGTTGGCTTGTTTTCACTTCTCCAATGGACTGAATATAAACTACTTTCTTTCCTATAATCAGTCTTTCATAATTGGCATAAAATCCTTGAATTAAATCTTTTTTGGATTTATAAGAAGTGTGATAACCATTTTTGTACTTTTTGAACGAATGTTTCCTCGCCGTATCAAAATCTTTTGAAGCCTGTTTAGGAACTTGTGCATTAATGTCTTTTAACCACTCATATCTCTTTCGCTTCTTGATCTTTGTAAATCGTTTCTGTAAAGCTAACTGTGAAACAGATTTTCCAAATAGCTTATAATATCTATCACTCATTCTTTTACAATAGTTATAAGCAAATCTTGCAGCACCAGCATGGTTTCTAAGCACTTGTTCTTGTTCAGGCTTTGGAATCAGTCTGACTTTCTTCGCCAATATCATCAGAATTTAACTCCTTTACTGTGCGAATATTCGAGCACTTATCTTTTAGATAACGAAAGATTGATTCTTCTGAATGGCAGCGTGTTCCACCAGCATTCTCCTGAGACTACTCGGATACAAACCTGTTAATTTCGATACTTGACTAACTCGTGAAAATTTCATTATTATTCTCACCTCATTGAACCTAACATAGCACATACGTTCGACAAGTTCAATGAAGTTTGATAGATTCAATAAAATTTATCTTGTTCAACTAAGGGCGCAATTCCTTAGCCAGTTCTCTTATGAACTTCTCATATTTTCACATGAGCGCAGACTATATGTTTATCTCTTTAGAGATAGAGGATTTTTCCACCACCATAGGCTTGTGGTGTACTCTCGTCAGTTATACGAGATAGTCGTTGAACGTTCATCTTATCACTTTTGACTTAGATGATTCGAGGCGGAAGACCCATTGTTCTAGTGTTTAGGATTTAACCTTGCACCATCTGATTGATTTTTTCTGCTTTCGCAACATTCACGCTCACCATTTCTAGCCACGTTGTAGTTCAATCAGCTTTAGGGATTGCCCGCAGTTAACCCTCACTACTAGCCAATCACTTGACTAGCAGGGCTTACTGATATATTTAATTAACTTTGGTTATAATTTGTTAAATAAATCGTAACAGTTAGTTACCCTATTAATATTGATGTAACGGCTTAAATGTAGCATAGGGTGGGAGAGAAAGGCAAAAATTAGCTTTTTACTTACGTCCTTCTAACAAAATCTTCTCTATCTCTTCAAAGTTATGAGCGCGAGCATGCTCTAACGGGGTAACACCATCGTTGTCTGGAATATTTACATCAGCACCGTGTAGCGCTGTCTCCATGCTTGTCATCTCCTTTTTAACTTCTTGTTCTTGTGAGCAACCTTGTAAAAAAATTACGCAACATAACATGCTTAATGTTTTTTTGAACATGGAATTTCAACCTCCTCATTTCAACTGTAAAAGAAGAACATTAAATTTTTATAAACTGACGCTAAAATTACTATAAAATCGCTTGAGTATTTGAACATATATTTTTATGCTTATGAATAACATGGTTTGTTAAAGTGAGGATGTAACATATGTCTATTAAAACAAGATTTTTATTCTCTTATATCGCTGTTATTCTCGTTTCCATCACGCTCATATTAGTCGCGGGATTTTTAATTGTTTTTTCTATAACAGGAGACTTGGAATCAGTGAAAAATTTCTATAAAAGTTCCTATATTCAAAAGCCGCTTACGCCAGAAGAAGAGAATACGTATATTGAATTGAAATTAGCGGCAAAGAAAAATCAATCACAACTATTAGATGAATCGTTCGTTTCATCACTTGAAAAAGAAGGGGTGAAAATAGTTGTAAGAAAGGGAGAAACCATTTCTTATGCTACAAAAATATTTGAAGGTGTATCTTTAAAAGAAGCCATTCCGAAATTTGAATCAGCAAATATTAATAGTCGTGGTACAACAGAACTAGGCGATACATTTTATCGATATGTAAAATTTGATTTTTATTTTCCCGGAGATGAAGAAGGGAGTATATTTGTACTAAAAAGGCAAAGTTCATTTGTAGATCTTACACAAAAATTATTTCCAATTTTATTCGTAGCACTTTTACTGTTAGCGATATTACTCATTGGATTAGTAAGTTATTTCGTCTCAAGAAGTGTGATAAAACCAATTTTTGTGTTGAAAGATGCGACTGGGAGAATTAAAGAAGGGAATTTAGATTTTCAAATTCCAGTTACATCCCATGATGAAATCGGGCAATTAAATCAAGGGTTTGAGGAAATGAGAAAGAAATTAAAAGAGTCGATAGAGATGCAAACGCAGTATGAAGAAAATCGAAAAGAGCTCATTTCCAATATATCTCATGATTTAAAAACACCGATCACATCTATTATCGGATATGTAGAAGGCATAGAAGATGGAGTCGCAAATACGCCAGAGAAAATGGATAAGTATTTAACGACCATTCATACGAAGGCAAAACATATGGATACACTTATTGATGAGCTCTTTTTGTTTTCGAAGCTTGATTTGAATCGAGTTCCCTTTCAGTTTGAAACGATAGAGTTAAACGTGTTTATGCAGGAATTATTAGAAGAGATGCAGATGGATTTAAGTGAGGAAGGTATAGAAGTTTACTTACAATTACATTCATCACCACTATATGTAACGGCTGATTGCGAAAAGATAAATAGAGTGATATCAAATTTAATTCATAATAGTGTGAAATACATGGATAAAGAAGAGAAGAAAATTACTGTAACAGTATTGAGTGATAACAATAAAGTTATTGTGAAAGTGATGGACAATGGGGCAGGTATAGAAGCTGATACGCTGCCGTATATATTTGAGCGGTTTTATCGTGCAGAGCAATCGCGAAATTCTAGCACAGGTGGAAGTGGACTTGGCTTAGCGATAGCGAAGCAAATTGTTGAAGAACATGGCGGAGAAATTTGGGCGGAAAGTAATCTTGGGGAAGGTACAAGTATTTTCTTCTCATTGAAAAAAGTACAGGAATGTGGTGAGTAGAATGAAGAGAATTTTACTAGTAGAAGATGAAATAAGTATTGCAGAATTACAGCGAGATTATTTAGAAATTAGTGATTTTCAAGTCGATGTAGAACATTCAGGAGAAGTAGGTCTACAAATGGCTCTTCAGGAAGACTATGATTTAATTATTTTAGATATTATGCTTCCGAAAATGAATGGTTTTGAAATTTGTAAACAAATACGTGCTATAAAAGACATTCCAATTTTACTTGTTTCAGCAAAGAAGGAAGATATAGATAAAATTCGGGGACTCGGTTTAGGAGCGGATGATTATATAACGAAACCGTTTAGCCCGAGTGAATTAGTAGCAAGAGTAAAGGCGCATATTTCTCGTTATGAAAGATTATCAGGAAATGTGAGTAAGCAACGCGATACGTTATACATTCACGGAATTTCTATTGATCAGCGAGCAAGAAAAATTTTTATAAACAATGAAGAAATCGCGTTTACAACGAAAGAATTTGATTTATTAACATTCTTTGTAACAAATCCAAACCAAGTATTAAATAAAGAACAGTTATTTGAACGTATTTGGGGACTAGACTCAGCTGGCGATTTAGCCACTGTCGTTGTTCACATTAGAAAGCTACGTGAAAAAATTGAAAGAGATCCTGCTCACCCGCAATATATTGAAACAGTATGGGGAGCTGGTTATCGCTTTAACGTGTAATGTACCTGCCGAGTAATTGGTAGGTTTTTTATGTTATTCGAACGAAAAGAGAATAATAGGTAATTTATGTTAAAATATAAAGAGAGATAAAACATAGGAGAGCATGAGAGGGCGTGCTACATTTTGGGAGATACATTAAAAGATAATAAATTAAACAAGGCTTTAAAGATTGGAAAGAATATCGTACTTATCTTATTAATTATCGGTGCAATACAAATGTTTTATGATGGAGATTCTACGAATGATCATTTCGGTTGGTTATTTATGATGGTCTTTTTTGGAATTAAAATAATTTCTAGTTTTATGATAAGTTTAAAAGAAGGAGATAAAAAGGCAGTATTACTTGATGTAGGTTTAATGATTTTTTTGTTCTTCTTGTTGTTTCTAGTGTGAAATATTTCTTTTGAAGGTTAATATATTCATTAACGAGGCTTTAATGGAATAAGCCTCGTATCTTTCTATGTTATTTAATACTTACGTCTGATTGTAAAAAATCACTCTATATTAGGTATTTTTCTTTGAAAATAGGACTTAATTCACTCCAAACATCAAATTTATTACCATCTAAATCATAAAAAACAAAATTCTTCCCAGCATGCCCTCTGTTTTCAATCTCTCCAACTAGAATTTCCTTTTCAATAAATTCACTATGAATTGATTCTAGTACATGTAATCCGTTAACTTCGAATGTTATAGAAAAGCGTTCTTCACCGTGAAAATCAAAAAAATTTAAGGTTTGATTATCTTGGGATTTAACTAGAAAAAAGCTTTGATTTGCAAAGTTAATAATAGCTTTGTCTTCGTCTTTAAAGTTCAACTCTGCTCCCAATTTATTTACATACCAGTTTAAAGAAAGCTCTACGTTGGTAACTGGAATATAAGTCGTTCCAACTCTTAATAATTTTTCTTTCACCCTATTTTCCTCCTTTAGCAAAACAGCACTAATAAACTTGTTCTCTCTTCCTAGACTTATTGCCTTTGTTAGTCCTTAATTTTCTTTTTAATCCCAAAAAATTCTTGAGTAATAGAAGTAAACCGACTGGATTCTTCTAAAAAAGGATAATGGTTACTCTCCTCAAATATCACAAAGATAGAATTACGTATGCCATCATGCATCTCAATAGAATACTGAATTGGGCACTGTACATCATGTCTTCCGCATATAATAAGTGTCTTTGTTTGGATGGAAGGTAAATGCTCTCTTAAATCAAATGAAGGATATTCATTGGCGAAAGCATTCATCCGGCTAGCGGACATTGCTTTTTGGATTGGTTTACAAAAATAAGAGTTGTAGTTTTCTGGTTTATACAATGATAATTTTGTCCTCTTAGTAGATAGTTCTTTCCGTTCTTCACTTGTAAGGTGAGGGGTTTTTAAGTTTTCGATGAGCTGTTGCATATAATGAAACTGAGGATGTGCTGGGTGATAAATGCAAAATGGTGTTTCGGTATAATTACTTGCTGCAGCTCCGGCCACGACTAATGATTGTAAGGAATTTGGATATGTAATTGCATATAAAAGTCCAAGCATACCGCCTGTTGAGTGACCAGCGAAATGCCATGTTGGGAGTTGTAAAGCTTCCCGTATTGCTTCTAAGTCGTGAACGGTTTCAATCATACTTAATTCTTTTTCTGAATTGGCTTTTGCTGAGTTACCAGCATCTCGTAAATTAATGAGGAATACACGATGCGTAGCAGTGAAAACATTCGCAAAGTAATCACCAGTTTCATTAAATTGTGAATAGTGATGTGTAATGCAAAGCGGTTCGCCATTTCCTTTTGTAAAGATTTCAAATGTGCCACGTTTCGTGTTGATTATTTGTTGTGTCCACATAATATCACGACCTTTTCTCATAAAAGTTGGACCACTTAATTATGAAATAAAATATATCAGCGATTTTCGAAATATATCGGCGGTTATTAAAATATATCAGCGAATCTCAAGATATATCGACTTACCGACAGAAACCGACAATAATAGCAAGCTATAAATAAAAGGAGGCTATTCAAAAACGAGCCTCCTTTTCGTTTAGTACAAAGATTTTGTCATATTATTCCGAATTATTTCAAGGGATTTCGTTACAGTTAATGCGTTCTTTTCTTCAATTTCTGGTTTACGGGGGATCGGTTTATACATGTTGTCTGGATCTTCCCATGTGAGGGGAAGTTCTGTTTCAGCTTGTCCTTTCCAAGCGTCAATCCATTCTGGAGGGAGATAACCTGAGATGTTTTGGATGTTGTTCATTTCGAGCCAAATGAGTGCCCAAGCTCTTGGGACGACGCGCCAGTGGTCATAGCCACCGCCGCCGACAGCGATCCAGCGACCTTCGCAATATTCATTAGCGATTTCGCGAGCGAGCTTCGGTATTTCACGGTAAATATTCATCGTTGCGCAAAGGTGTGTAAGTGGGTCGTAATAATGTGCGTCAGCGCCGTTTTGCGTTAAAATAATATCCGGTTTAAAGTATGCGGCAACTTCTTTTACGACAGTGCGATATGAATTTAAAAACGATTCGTCTTCTGTAAAGGCATCGAGTGGAACGTTAAAAGAATAACTATAGCCATTACCTTGTCCGCGTTCATTTACAGCACCAGTTCCAGGGAATAAATAACGCCCAGTTTCATGTAGTGAAATGGTGCATACGTTAGGATCGTCGTAAAAAGACCACTGTACACCATCACCGTGATGAGCATCTGTATCAATATATAAAACACGTAAACCGTATTTTTTCTGTATATATTTCATTGCGATGGAACTATCGTTATAAATACAAAAGCCAGATGCCTTGCCGCGGAAGCCATGATGTAAGCCACCGCCTAAATTAAGCGCGTGTTTTACTTTCCCGGAAAGAACAGCGTCGACAGCAGTTAACGTACCGCCAACGAGTAATGCGCTTGCTTCGTGCATATTTGGAAACATCGGTGTATCTTCTGTTCCGAGTCCATATGTCATCGCAATTGATTTTTCTAACTTACCTTCTCCAGCACGTTTTACCGCATTTATGTACTCCTCTGTATGAACGTAGGCGATCTCTTCATCTGTAGCCATCCGTGGTGAGATGATTTGGGAGGGAGAGATAAAACCGCCCTTTTGTAATAAATCATACGTAAGTGTGACGCGTAGTTGGTTAAAAGGATGATCAGGGCTAAACGAATAGCCCCGAAAGTCATCCGAATAAATAAACGCGCTACTCATGCTTGCATCCCCATAATGTTCGGCCATAATACGCGGTAGCCTTCTGCTTCAAGTGCATCAATCACTTTTAGCGGATTCATCGTTTGAATGCGGAAAACGAGTACTTTATCATTCTCATCTTTTGCTGGATAGACGAGAACGCTCACGATATTTATTTGCAAATCACTAAAAATAGCAACGACTTTTCCAAGAATCCCAGGTTCGTTTTTTACTTGAATTTCAATTTGTGAACTTGGTTGATGTGCTCCTGTTAATTTTACTAACGTGTGCAGTACAGTAGATTCAGAAATGATTCCAACTAGCTTGCCAGCCTTTGTAACAGGGAGACAGCCAATTTTATTTTCAAAAAATAAAGTAGCAATTTCTTCAACGAAATCGAGAGGATGGCAAGTCATTACAGGATGTTTCATAATAAGTTCAAGTGGTTGCTTCAGCATATCGAGTGAAACTTGTTCATCTAAAATAGACGGACTTGCATCTCTTACATCCCGATCAGAAATAATGCCTACGACATGATTATTTTGATCGACAATTGGAATGTGCCGAATGCCTTTCGTGCGTATCGTTCGGATTGCTGTTTCGATTGTATCGTTTGGATGTAGTGTCACCACATCTTGATTCATAATTTCTTCTACAATCATTCCAGTTGCCCCCTTTATTAATACATAAAACGATTGTGAAAACGTAGACGATCAAATGCTTGAATAGAATCCGTATCAACGCGTTTACCGATGCGGACCATTAAACAGTTAGCAGGATGTGAACAAATTTCAGGATCATCTGTAGCCATCCATTGTAAGCCACCAGCATTCATCATCTTTTCCATTACTTTTCGGTACTCCCAAACATTTAAGCCTGTTTGTTTTAAATCCCAGTGCCAATAATATTCAGTCGTCAATATAATGTAATCTTCCATATAATCGTCCATCATTGAAACTTCTAATAAGTTCTTTCCGACAGCGCAACCGCGGAAGGCGGGGACAACTTCAATTGCCCCGAGTTCAATTAAGTTTTCAATCTTTCCTTCTGACCATCGTTCGAGCGGATCAGGATATAAGTATGTAACATATCCAACAATCGTTTGGTCATGTCTTGCAATAATGAGACGAGCTTCTGGTAATTTAGAAATTTCGACAATTGCTTTATATTGCTGCTCGGCAGGACGAAACGCAACTAAATCCGGATGAAATTCATACATTTCTAAGTTATGTGTAGAGACAGGACCTTCAATAATTAAAGTGCCTTTCGCTGTTTTTAAGTTTCTAGCATTATATATTTTTTTATGAATCAATGTATTACTCACCACCTTGAGGGTTTGTGAATCTATTAATATCGTACTTTATAATATATGCGATGTGAATCGAAATTTGTCATTAAAAATTTGTCTAAAAATCAACAAATATACTGAAAATTTTAAATAATATCATTATAATAGATAATAGAATACATAGGAGGGGGATGTAAAGTATGAAAGTAGAAACGCTTCCTGTCATTAAAGGAGAAAATAATTTGCCGAATTATGATGAGGCATACGCGAATTTTAACTGGGAAGAGGTTAATAAAAACTTTACTTGGAATGAAACAGGCCGAGTAAATATGGCGTATGAGGCAATTGATAAGCATGCGAAATCCGATCGTAAAAATAAAGTAGCCCTTTATTATCAAGATGGATCGCGAAAAGAGAAATATACATTTAAGGAAATGAAGGATTTTTCTAATAAAGCAGGAAACGTCCTGAAAAATTATGGCGATGTAGAAAAAGGCGATCGCGTTTTTATTTTTATGCCGCGTTCTCCAGAATTATATTTTGCACTTTTAGGTGCAGTGAAATTAGGAGCAATCGTTGGTCCGCTATTTGAAGCATTTATGGAAGGCGCAGTTCGCGATCGTTTAGAAGATAGCGAAGCGAAGGTGTTAATTACAACTCCTGAATTGTTAGAGCGCGTACCATTAAATGATTTACCTGCTTTAAAAACAGTCTTCCTTGTTGGAGATAATGTAGAAGAAGGCGGTAAAACGGTAGCGTTCAATCCTTTATTTGAACAAGCTTCAAAAGAATTACATATTGAATGGTTAGGCCGTGAAGATGGTTTAATTCTACATTACACGTCTGGTTCTACCGGTAAGCCAAAAGGTGTGCTTCATGCGCAAAATGCAATGGTGCAGCACCATCAAACGGCGAAATGGGTATTAGATTTAAAAGAAGACGATGTATATTGGTGTACAGCTGACCCAGGCTGGGTAACTGGAACAGCTTACGGTATTTTCGCACCGTGGTTAGTTGGGGCATCAAATGTTGTTTTAGGTGGCCGCTTTAGTCCAGAAGCGTGGTATGAAGCACTGCAAGATTACGGTGTAACAGTTTGGTACAGTGCGCCAACAGCGTTCCGTATGTTAATGGGAGCTGGACAAGACGCAATTAAAAAATATGATTTATCACAAGTTCGTCACGTATTAAGCGTTGGTGAACCGTTAAATCCAGAAGTAATTCGCTGGGGTATGAACGCATTTGGACTTCGTATTCATGATACGTGGTGGATGACAGAAACAGGTGGACAAGTTATTTGTAACTACCCTTGTATGGAAATCCGTCCAGGTTCAATGGGTAAACCAATTCCAGGTGTGAAAGCAGCGATTGTTGATAATGAAGGAAATGAAGTTCCTCCATACACAATGGGTAACTTAGCAATTGGTAAAGGTTGGCCAGCGATGATGCGTGGAATCTGGAATAACCAGCAAAAGTATGAATCTTACTTTATGCCGGGAGATTGGTACGTATCAGGTGACTCTGCTTATATGGATGAAGATGGATACTTCTGGTTCCAAGGGCGTATTGATGATGTAATTATGACGTCAGGTGAGCGAGTTGGTCCGTTTGAAGTAGAAAGCAAATTAATCGAGCATGCTGCTGTTGCAGAGGCTGGTGTAATTGGTATTCCTGATCCAGTGCGCGGAGAAATCATTAAAGCATTTATCGCGCTTCGAGCAGGATACGAACCATCTGATGAATTAAAAGAAGAGATTCGTCAATTTGTAAAGAAAGGCCTAGCAGCTCATGCAGCGCCAAGACAAATTGAATTTAGAGATAAATTACCGAAAACGAGAAGTGGTAAAATTATGCGCCGCGTATTAAAAGCGTGGGAATTAAACTTACCAACAGGTGACTTATCAACGATGGAAGATTAAGAGAGGAAGGTCTGAACGAAATAACGTTCAGACCTTTTTTTATGTTATTATTAACTTATATATATAAGTTAAAGGGGGTAATAAAATGAAAACAGAAAAAGAAAAGATGATACTAGGAGAAATGTACATACCAGCTGATCCAGTTTTAGTTCAAGAGAGGGAGCAAGCTCGTATATTAACGAGAAAATTAAATGAAACGCCAGAAGTACAATTAAAAGAGCGTAGCGAAATCGTAAAAGAACTATTCGGAACGACTGGAGATAACATTCATCTTGAATCTTCTTTTAGATGTGATTATGGCTATAACATTCACGTTGGCGAAAATTTTTACGCGAACTTTGACTGTACCATTTTAGACGTATGCCCGGTGACAATCGGAGTGAACTGTATGTTAGCTCCAGGAGTTCACATTTATACAGCAACACACCCGCTTGATCCAGTAGAGCGCATAAGCGGATCAGAATACGGGAAACCAGTTACAATTGGTGATAACGTATGGATTGGCGGAAGAGCGATTATTAATCCTGGTGTAACAATTGGAGATAATGCGGTGATCGCATCTGGCGCCGTTGTAACGAAAGATGTGCCGGATAATGTAGTAGTTGGCGGAAATCCTGCGAAGATTATTAAAAAAATAAAATAATATTTGAACGAAGTGCCTTCCTCGTCTGTATACATTTATGAAAGAATAGATGAGGGAGGCTTTTATATGTCTAATAAATTACTTCTTGCTTTTGCTTTAATTGGAATTATAGTCGTATTTTCTTGTGGTCTTTTCTTACCGATGCCAATCGGATTTAAAGTATCAATGATTACAGCTGGGGTCATGATGATTGTTATGTTTTCAATCATTATTCCATTTGATAGAAAACATATAGTAAGAAAAAATGGATATAAAATTGATTTTACAAAAACAAAAGTGTATTTTCGCTGGAATGTATTTGATACAATTTCGGCTTGTCTTGCAGTGTATGCATGCATATGTGTGCAAGCATTAAATATTTTAGTTTCAACCGGTCATACAATACAAAACCCGTATGTTCAATTTTTTACAAATCAATCACAAGTATGGATTATTGTCGCAAGTGTATATTTAATTTCCCGTATTTCGTTAACGTTAAAAGGAATAAAGGAGATCAAAAATCATGGCGCAGATTGGGATTGAGGAGGAGCTCATGCTTGCGTATCAAAGTGGAGATAAACAGGCGGGAGAAAAACTATATGTTTTAATCAAACCAGCGCTATACACATTTTTGTATCGATTTAACCGAGATGAACAATTAAGTATCGACCTTGTGCAAGATACGTTTTTGACGTTAGAGCGTAAGAAACATATGTATGAACTTGAAAAAGGCAAAATAAAAACGTATTTATTTCAAATTGGTTATCGTCTCATGATTAATAAATTAAATAGAAGAAAAAAGTGGCATACGCTTTTGCCATTTTTAGTGCCGATTCAGGAAAAAGAATTTTCCCACGAAGATCGGCTCACAGTAAGAGAAGCAATTTTGAAAGTTCCGGAAGAGCAGCGAGCTGTCCTTATTCTTTCTTATTATCATGATATGCAGCAAAAAGAGATTGCTGAGATATTAAACATTCCGATTGGAACAGTGAAGTCGAGACTTCATAACGGGATAAAGAAATTGAAACAATTGCTGGAGGTGGATGAAATTGAGCGAAAATCCCTTTAAAAGTGAATATAAATTAAAGCAGCATTTAGATAGTGATTATGTAGAAATACCAGATTTTCCAAAAACGGTAAGTCGCTTCGATCGATTAATCGGATTTCTTGGTTCTCCAGCGAAAGATCCTGTGGAGGCGACGATTGGGAACGATTTATCTGTTGTGTTTCATGTATCGTTATTAGTTGGAGTTCCAATTCTTTCTCTTATTACGATACTCTTTGCGACGTTGTAAAGGATTAGCAAGAAGAGAAACTCGACCTCTATTTGACACGCCTATATAAATGATGGTATAAAGAAAAGTATATGAATAATTGAGCGTGGAAAGGGAGAAGTAGTGATCATTTCCCTGTTTTAGAGAGCTGATGGCCGGTGAAAATCAGCACATAGATGATCGCGAATTACGCCCCTAGAGCATCTTTTTTCGATTGAATTGTATTCAAAAGGGAAAAGACGGTGCTAAGCCGTTATGTAAATAAGGTGGTAGGCTTTTTTTTGCCTGCAACTAGGGTGGTAACGCGATAATCAAAATCGTCCCTTATTTGAAGGGGCGATTTTTTTATGTTTTCAACCTTCACGCCAGTAATGAACTTAAAGGAGAGTATGTAGGATATGGGTATTTTACAAGATCTTGAATTTCGCGGTCTAATTAATCAGCAAACAGACGCTGAGGGACTTGAGCAATTATTAGAAAAAGAAAGCGTTAAATTATACTGTGGTTTCGATCCGACAGCGGATAGCTTACACATCGGTCATATGTTACCAGTATTAATGTTACGTCGCTTCCAATTAGCTGGTCACCAACCAATCGCACTTGTTGGCGGTGGTACTGGTATGATCGGTGACCCAAGTGGTAAAAAAGCAGAACGTACATTAAATACGAAAGATACAGTTGCTTACTACACAGAAAGCATTAAAAACCAACTTTCAAACTTCTTAGAGTTTGAAAATGTGGACAACCCAGCAACAATGGCTAACAACTATGACTGGCTTGGTAACTTAGATGTAATTTCATTCTTACGCGATATCGGTAAAAACTTCGGTTTAAACTATATGTTAGCAAAAGATACAGTAGCATCTCGTTTAGATACTGGTATTTCATTCACTGAGTTTAGTTATATGATTTTACAATCATACGACTTCTTAAACTTATACCAAAACCATAATTGCCGCTTGCAAATCGGTGGTAGTGACCAATGGGGTAACATTACAGCTGGTCTTGAATTAATCCGTAAATCAGAAGAAGATGCGAAAGCGTTTGGTTTAACAATTCCACTTGTTACAAAATCTGACGGTACGAAGTTTGGTAAAACAGAAGGCGGCGCAATTTGGTTAGACCCAGAGAAAACAACTCCTTACGAGTTCTACCAATTCTGGATTAACACAGATGACCGCGACGTTGTTAAATACTTAAAATACTTCACATTCTTATCTCATGAAGAAATTCTTGAGCTTGAAAAGCAAGTAGCTGAAGCACCAGAAAAACGTGCAGCACAAAAAGCATTAGGTGCTGAAATGACAAAACTTGTTCACGGCGAAGAAGCATTAGAGCAAGCGATTAAAATTTCAGCTGCATTATTCAGCGGTTCTGTAGCAGAATTGACTGCAAGCGAAATCGAGCAAGGATTCAAAGACGTACCATCTGTAGAACGTACTGCAGAAGATACAGTATTAATCGACTTACTTGTAGAAAGCAAAATCTCTCCATCAAAACGTCAAGCACGTGAAGATGTAACGAACGGCGCAATCTACGTAAACGGTGAACGTACACAAGCATTAGACTACGTTGTAACAGAAAACGACCGCATCGAAGGTAAATTCACAATCATTCGCCGCGGTAAAAAGAAATATTTCTTAATTCGTTACTAATCAGAAACGAATATAAAACAAATAGTACCCCGGATTGTAGGCTGAAAAGTTTATGATTCGGGGTTTTTATGTATGAATTTAGATTACCTTACGAGTTCTTGTAAATAGAATATGAAGAATTAATATGAGCATATAAAGTAAGCTACTGAGCATAACAATAAATGCTGTTGGATAAAATTTTGCTGCATATATAAAGAAATCGATTTGATAAATATCTTGGTAATTTGAAACGGTGCCTTTAAAGTAATTCGTAAACTTAGCGCTATATTTCCATTCATCAGGATCATCTATTAAATTACTCCCCTGATACCAATTAATAAGCGCGGAAGTAATAAACAACATACATGCACTACCCAATTGAACCATTTGATTTATTGTCAAAATGAATCGACCTCCTATTTAATGGTTATTATAGCGTGCATTCATATTCCTGTAACCTTTTTGTTGTAATCTCCTTTTCGAGTTCATACGGAAATCACATGTAAGCGGTATGATAAATGTATAACAAATAGAAAGGAGTGGTAAAACAACATGTCACTAGAAGCGCTCATTATTTTTTCTTTGCTAAACGCAGGTCAGCTTGCAGAGAATTCGAAGGTGGATGTACATAAAGAGCAGAAAGATGCTTATGTATATGTTCAACAAGAGGAAAATAAATAATTTTATTTTATATATAAACGAAAAAAGCCAATCCAGAGGATTGGCTTTTTGTCATTAACGAGAGTAGAACTCTACGATTAATGCTTCGTTGATTTCAGCTGCTAACTCAGAACGCTCAGCGTGACGAGTGTAAGTAGCTTCTAATTTATCAGCATCGAAAGTTAAGTATTCTGGTACGAAGTTGTTAACTTCGATCGCTTCTTTAACAACAACAAGGCTGTTAGATTTTTCGCGAACGCTGATTGTTTGACCAGGTTTTACACGGTAAGATGGGATATCTACGCGAGATCCATCAACTGTGATGTGGCCGTGGTTTACTAATTGGCGAGCTGCACGACGAGTGCGAGCTAAGCCCATACGGTAAACTAGGTTGTCAAGACGAGCTTCAAGAAGGATCATGAAGTTTTCGCCGTGCTTACCAGGCATTTTACCTGCTTGGTCAAATGTGCGACGGAATTGACGCTCAGTCATGCCGTACATGTGACGAAGTTTTTGTTTCTCTTGTAATTGTAAACCGTATTCTGAAAGTTTCTTACGTTGGTTAGGACCGTGAGGACCTGGTGCGTAAGGGCGTTTTTCTAATTCTTTTCCTGTGCCGCTTAGAGAGATTCCAAGACGACGAGACAGTTTCCAAGCTGGACCTGTATAACGAGCCATAGTTGACTCCTCCTTTAAAAATGTTTTTATTTACGTAAAATAAAAACAGACGTAATCGATATTTACGGGCATTTTGTTTTCATGTACCTTCGCTCCAGCAGCAGGGAGTTACGAGATACACCTCCGTAGAGGAACAAAATACAAACGATAAACTCACATTACAAGGCTGCCTTTTTATTTTACACAAACGCTATTATATCTTTTACCCAGAGTTTCGTCAAGCAAGTACGTTTTTGTTTTATGCATATAAATTTTGGAAATGAACAAGAAGGAATTTAAAACGATATAAAAGAAGTGATAGAAACACAAATGAAACGCTTACATAAAATGTAGTAAAAAATGTTCATTAATTTTTTGTTGATGAATATGCGGGAATAAAAACATAAAAGGGGATGTTTTTATGAAAAAGAAGCATATGGAGACAGCGTTAATTCATCACGGGTATACATCTGAGGAACATAAAGGAAGTTTAACACCACCGTTATTTCAAACGTCTACATTTACATTTGAGACTGCGCAGCAAGGAGAGGCGAGTTTTGCGGGAGTGGATCCGTCTTATATTTACTCAAGACTTGGAAATCCAACTGTAAAATTATTTGAAGAACGTATGGCGGTGTTAGAAGGAGGAGAAGAAGCACTTGCTTTCGGATCAGGAATGGCAGCTATTTCAGCAACGTTAATTGGCTTTTTAAAAGCTGGAGATCATATTATTTGTTCAAATGGATTATACGGGTGCACGTACGGTTTTTTAGAAGTGTTAGAAGAGAAATTTATGATTACGCATTCGTTTTGTGATATGGAGACAGAGGATGATGTCGAAAATAAAATCCGTCCGAATACAAAGGTTATTTTCGTTGAAACACCGATTAATCCAACGATGAAATTAATCGATTTAAAACAAGTTATTCGGGTTGCGAAGCGAAATGGCTTACTTGTCGTTGTTGATAATACGTTTTGTTCACCTTATTTACAAAGACCGCTTGAGCTTGGTTGTGATGCGGTTGTTCATAGTGCGACAAAATATATTGGTGGTCATGGCGATGTTGTGGCGGGTGTAACGATTTGTAAAACGAAAGCATTAGCTGAAAAAATTCGCCCGATGCGTAAAGATATCGGCGGCATTATGGCGCCGTTTGATGCGTGGTTATTGTTACGTGGATTAAAGACATTAGCGGTAAGGATGGACCGTCATTGTGATAATGCAGAAAAAATTGTATCGTTTCTGAAAAATCATGATGCGGTAGAAGGTGTTTGGTATCCAGAAGGGGAGTTAGCATCTCGCCAAATGAAACGGGGAGGTGGTGTGATTTCTTTTTCAATTAAAGGCGGAAAAGAAGAGACGCAAGCGTTTATCAATGACCTTCACTTTATTACAATTGCCGTAAGTTTAGGGGATACAGAAACGTTAATTCAGCACCCAGCAACGATGACACACGCTGCGATTCCAGCTGAGCTAAGACAAGAAATGGGTATTTACGATAATTTAATACGTTTATCTGTCGGTTTAGAATCATGGGAAGATATCGTTTCTGATTTAGAACAGGCACTAAAGAAAGTATCTACTGTTAGTAATCAATAAAAAAGAGTGAGCTATCGGTTTCGTACGTGATGTACGCAATCGATAACTCACTCTTTTCTTTTTTAAATATGTTTTAGGAGTGTTTCCACAAACTTTTCTAAATAGCGCTGATCTACTTCATCAAAACGATTTTTTTCAGGGCTATCAATATCAAGTACACCGATGATAGTTCCTTCTTTCACGATCGGTACGACGATTTCTGAATTAGAAGCACTGTCGCAAGCGATATGTCCTGGGAATTGGTGAACGTCTGCTACAAGTTGCGTTGTTTTTGTTTCAGCTGCAACGCCGCAAACGCCTCGTCCAAATGGAATGCGCACGCAAGCGGGCATTCCTTGGAAAGGTCCAAGAACAAGCTGATTTCCGTCTGTTACATAAAAGCCAACCCAATTCACACGATCTAAAAATTGATTTAATAATGCGGACGCATTTGATAAGTTTGCGACTACGTTCGGTTCGCCAGTTAATAATGCATCCAGTTGTTTAATTACTGTCTCGTATTGCTCTTCACGAGAACCTGCATAACTTTCTTTTGTAAACATGGAAACAACTCCCTTTTTATCGAGATGTGTAAAATATTAGCAAAATACGATGTATTTCACATGACTTTGTCGATAGAAAATTAAAGGAATTTGTCTTAAAAGTCAAGAAATTTAAACTATAGCTGTTCAGTGAGAGGAAGTGAGCGCATGAAACAGACGAAACAAAAAGTAATTGATGCGGCAATATCGTTGTTTAACACGAAAGGTTATGATGGAACGTCGGTGCGAGAAATTGCAAAGCGAGCGGATGTGAATGTAGCGAATATTTCATATTATTTTGCTGGAAAGCAAGGTTTATTAGAACAGCTTATTACTGATTTTTTAGAAGGATATATTCATGTGATTGAAATGTCGTTCGAACAGAGAGAATATTTGTCGGCTAAAGATGTGATGGTGCAAATGGTGCGCGAGATTTTACGATATCAATTTGAAAATAGGGAACTGACACGTTTCTTCTACCGAGAGCTTTCACTTGATACGACATTAATTCGCGAAGTGATGACCATTTACTTTTCTAAAGAAAGATATTATATAGAGCAAATGATTAGACAGGGACAAATGAAGCAAGAGTTTAAAAAGGTATCTTTTACAATGTTTATGACGCAATTAAAAGGCATGATGAATATGCCGTTTTTATATCCACAATATATATCAGAAGTGCTGCATTCATTTCCGTCTGAGACATTTTTCATAGAAATGTACACGAAAGAAATTGAACAATGGATGGAGCAAACATTATGTATAACGAATATATACTATGAATTGCCAAGAGCTGTTCATATGTGAAAAATCCCCACCTAACGAACTGAGGTGGGGATTTTTGTGCTTTCTTTCCTTTGCCATGCATTGTTGCATAATAGCGCAATAATTGTTAATGAGGCTCCGGAAATTTCAATTTTGTCGACTGTATAACCTCGAAAGATGGAACCGATAAGTGCAAGTACAGGAACTAAATTCATAAATAATATGCCGTTAATAGATGAAATATAGCGATTTCCTGTGTTCCAGCAAAATACAGCGATAACACCTGCAACAATCGACATATACAAGAGTTCAAAACGAACGCTCATAATGGTACGAAGTGACGGCATAGTAACGATGTTTGTGTACGTGAAGAAAGTGACGATAACGATGAGTGAAATGGAGCCGAATAAACAAGTTAACGTCGTATATCGAAGTGGTGACCAAGATTGAAAACGAGCACCACCGTTCGTGTAAATGACCCAGCAAGTAACGCCGCATAGCATAAGTATATTTGTTGAGAGGTGACTGGCAGCTCCAAATAATAAGTGAATATTTCCTTTTGAAATGACGAGCATAACACCGAGCAATGCAACGAACATACAAAGGAATGTGTAGTTTTGTGGGCGTTTGTTTTTTGTTATCCACTGCAATAATAAAGCGATGAGTGGCATAAGAGACTGAATCATCGCAGCATGAATGGCCCCAGAAGGCCCGGCAAGTTGTTGGCCGTAAAAAATGAGAAAACCATATCCAGCGAAACCGACTGTTCCGTAAAAGAATAACGAAAGTGTTCTTTTCTCTAAGCGGAGTGAAGTTTTTCCTTCAGTAATGAATAGCAAAATAAGAAAAATAATAGCTGCTGATCCGTATCGGATAGTTGTGAAGAAGAACGGATCAATAAACTGCAGGGCATTTGCCATGACAGGAAACATAAATCCCCAAGCCGTTACGGCAAGTAAGCATAGGAGGGATCCGAGTAGCATTTGTTTTTTGTCCAAGAGTATCTTTCCCCTTTACATTTCGTTATAGTAAGTTGATGAAATAAGTATAAAGAGTAATTGTTTATAGAAGGAAATATCGATTTTTTATGACAGTTATAACTTTATGTTAGAGGTGTGTACGATGGATTTGGAGGCAGTACGATCGTTTCTTGAAGTAAAGAATACGCGAAGTTTATCAAAGGCGAGTAAGCTTTTACATATTTCTCAACCGGCGCTTAGTAAACAAATTCAAAGGTTAGAAGCGGGCTTAGAGGTTACTTTACTGAAGCGTTCCGCACAAGGAGTGGAGTTAACAGAAGCTGGAGAGTTATTTATAACAAGAATGTTACCGATTTTGGAACACATATATGAAGTGAAAGCCGAAATGAAGAATTTTCAAGAGAAGCGGAAAATTTCTATAGGCATATTGCCAAGTTTAGCAGCTCATTACATATCAAAATGTAAAGATGTATTAGGTGACGGATTCGAAGTAGAATGGAAAATTGAGCATACGAAAGTACTAATGGGACTCTTTAAAGAACGGAAGATTGAAGCGATGTTCGTCGATTCAGTAGTAGAAGACGCTACGTGTATAAAAGAAATGCGAGTAGAAAAAATTGTTTGTGTCGTTTCAAATGATCATCTTTATAAAGAGAAAACAGTGATCCGAATGGAAGATTTGCAAAATGAAAAGTTAATCGTATACCCAGAAATCTGTGATGTAAGGAAAATGATTACGAATATGTTTCAGGGGATAGGTGCGAAACCAATCATTGCATTTGAAACTTCTTATGCAGAACCGATGCTTGCGATGGTCGGAGCTGGACTTGGTATTACGTTACTTCCAGAAATGTCAGTAAAGCAAGCGGTAAAGCAAGGGAATGTGCATGCGATTTCTATTGAACCACCACTTGCACGCAAAATTTATTTCGTATCCCATATGGAAGAGAACCCGTTATTGCAATCATTTGATGATGGAAGCTAATCCAAACAGAAGATTGAGAAAGATTACAATTGCATTGAAAGAAACATGAAATTTTAAAAAAAACTAGGTCAAAAACAAGCCATTACATGGTATGATTAGTACATTGTTAGTTGTTAAATATAGGGGGATTCCCTTTTTATACATAATGCCTTCCATTTCATAAACGGAACGGACAAAAAAAGAGATATAACTAGGAGGCTTTTTTGCATGGATTCTATCCTGACGATCGTTATCATTGTAGTAAGCTCTATTCTAGTGCTGCTCATGATAGAGCTTGTGATAAGAAATCGTTCATATAAAGATATTGAAGCACTGGAGCAGTGGAAACAAGAGATAAAAGATAAACCTGTGGCAGATGAACTAAAACGGGTGAAAGATTTAAACATGACGGGTCAAACAGAAGAACTGTTTGGTAAATGGCGTGAAGAATGGGATGAGATTGTATCAACAACCCTTCCGAAAGCAGACAAAGATTTAGCGCAAGCGCGAAAATTCGCCTCGCAATTCTCCTTCCGAAAAGCAAAGCATGCGATGAATGAATCCATAAGTGGTTTAGATGACGCTGATAATCGTATTACAGATATTTTAAATGAATTACAGCAATTGTTAGAAAGCCATGAAAAAAATAGCTCGGAAATTGAAGAGTTACGTGATACATATCGTAGTATGAAGAAGAGTGTTCTTGCTCATAGACATATGTATGGAGCAGCAGAGCAGAAAATCGAAGAGATGCTAGATGCTGAATCTAATAAGTTTAAAAGCTTTGAAGAGGCAACAGATAATGGTGACTATTTAAAAGCGAGAGAAATTGTTATTAGTTTAGAAGAAGGTTTGGCAAGCTTAGAAATCATTATTCATAAAATTCCGGATTTATTGGTAGAGTGTCAAGCGACGTTACCAGTTCAGCTGGAAGATTTATTACAAGGACATAATGATATGGTAAGACAAGGTTATGTATTAGAGTATTTGGAAGTCCCTAAAGAAGTTCGTGATATGACGACACAACTACACACATGTTTAATGGATATACAGGAGCTTCATATAACAGAAGCCGCTGAAAAAGTAGAAAACTTAAAAACGCGTTTAGATGGCTTCTATGATCAACTGGAACAAGAAGTACATGCGAGACATTATGTGGAGCAAAAAACACTTTCTGTTTATGAAGACTTAGAAGAAATTCGTACTGAAACGATTGAAACAAAAGCAGAAACACAACTTGTGAAACAAAGTTATCAGCTACAAGATAAGGACATTGAGTCTCAAAAAGTAATTGAAAAGCAAATGCATATTTTAACGAAACGTTTTGAAATGCTGCGATTACGAGTTGCGGAACAAGATATAGCCTTCTCTATTATTCGTGAGGAACTAGAAGAGGTTTATGAGCAATGTGAAACGTTAAAAGTACTTCATGCAGAATATAAAGAAATGCTGCAAACGATGCGTAAAGAAGAATTTGAAGCACGTGAGAAGTTACAAGAAATGCGAAATATCATTTTTGAAACGAAACGTTTTATGCAAAAGTCGAATTTGCCAGGTCTTCCAGAAAGCATTATGGAAGATTTACAAAGAGGACAAATGGCAATGCAAGCTGTATATGAACAGTTAGAAGTGAAACCGTTAAATATGAATGCTGTAAATAGCAGTTTAGAAGAAGCGTACACAACTGTTAATGGTGTAGCTGAAATGACAGAAGAGTTAATTGGACAAGCGTATTTAGTTGAAAAATTAATTCAATACGGTAATCGTTACCGCAGTCATGATGAGAACCTTGCAGAGAGCTTAAATTATGCGGAGAAATTATTCCGTGAATATCAATACGATGCAGCTTTAGAACAAGCGGCTTCTGTACTAGAGCAACTTGAACCTGGCGTTGTTCAAAAAATAGCTGAATATGTAGACAATGAACAAACCCTTTCATAAGGGTTTGTTTTTTTGTGTAATTTTGGGGACGATGTTGCTATAATGAATAGCGGAATACAGTAAGGTTATTCGTTTTAAAATATAGTGAAACTGTAGTCAGTAGGGTCATCCTCGCTAATTATCGGCCTTCACAATCGGGATAAAATGGAACCTTTGAGTAGTCTTAGCGTAATTACACGTATTTGTGATATGATTATATGATGTGATAGCGCTGAAAGGGGAAGAACGATGATCTATTTTGATAATAGTGCGACGACGAAGCCATATCCAGAAGTCCTTCAATCGTACGTAACGGTTGCTGGAAAATATTTTGGAAACCCTTCTTCTATTCATTCGCTTGGAGGAGAGGCAGAGCGTCTATTAACACAATCAAGAACGATTGCAGCGCAGCTTCTTCACGTTAAACCTTCTGAGATTATTTTCACATCAGGTGGAACGGAAGGGAATAACCTTGCGATTAAAGGAATAGCGATGAGGAATCGTTCGCGCGGTAAACATATTATTACAACAAATATTGAACACGCGTCTGTGTTTGAAGCATATAAACAATTAGAAGATCTCGGTTTTGATGTAACATATTTACCGGTTAATGAGCATGGTGTTGTATCGGTAGAGGATGTAAAACGAGCACTTCGTGAAGATACGATTCTTGTGTCAATTATTCACGTGAACAACGAGACTGGAGCAATTCAGCCTGTTGCTGAAATTGGAACGTTATTATCGAACTATCCGAAAATAAGATTCCATGTGGACCATGTACAAGGGATAGGAAAAGTACCGCTTGATTTATATGCTTCTCATATTGATCTTTGCTCAATATCTGGACATAAATTCCACAGTGTAAAAGGAACGGGTCTTCTTTATGTACGTGATGGCGTAAGATTAGATCCAATTTTATCAGGTGGTCAACAAGAGCTTAAGTATCGCTCTGGTACAGAAAACTTACCTGGCATTGTAGCGATGGTGAAAGCACTTCGCATGACAATGGAACAAGTGAAAGAAAAGATAGCTCATTTGCAAAATTTACAAACAGAGCTTGTCCGTTTCTTGAAAGAGATGGAAGATGTAACGATTAATACGTCGCTTGCATATGCAGCACCGCACATTTTAAATGTGTCATTTGTTGGTTTAAAACCAGAAGTGGTCGTTCATGCTTTAGAAGAGCACGGTGTATATGTATCGACGAAGTCTGCTTGTTCTTCAAAAGCAAATGAAGTGAGCAGAGTGTTAGTGTCAATGGGAGTACCCCATGCCGCTGCTGCAAGTGCTATTCGTATTAGTTTGGCACCAGAAAACACGATGGAAGAAGTAAAACAATTTGAAGGTATTGTGAAAGAGACGATGCCAAAATTATATGAAGTGATGAGGTAAAGGAATATGATGACATATGAATATATTTTAGTTCGTTATGGAGAGATGACGACTAAAGGTAAGAACCGCTCTAAATTTGTAAGCACATTGAAAGATAACGTAAAGTTCAAGCTGAAAAAGTTCCCAAATATTAAAATCGATGCAACGCATGACCGTATGTACATTCAATTAAATGGCGAAGACCATGAAGCAATTTCTGAAAGATTGAAAGATGTATTCGGTATTCATAAGTTTAACTTAGCGATGAAAGTACCATCAGAATTAGAAGATATTAAAAAGGGTGCATTAGCAGCTTTCTTACAAGTAAAAGATGATGTGAAAACTTTTAAAATTACAGTGCACCGTTCTGATAAGCGCTTCCCAATGAAGACGATGGAGTTACTTCCAGAAATCGGTAGACACATTTTAGAAAATACAGAGGATATCACAGTAGATGTTCATAATCCAGATGTGAATGTACGTATAGAAATTCGCAGTGGTTACAGCTATATTATGTGTGGTGAGCATATGGGAGCTGGTGGTTTACCAGTTGGTGTTGGCGGAAAAGTAATGGTACTTCTTTCTGGTGGTATCGATAGCCCAGTAGCAACGTACTTAACGATGAAACGCGGCGTGTCTGTGGAAGCAGTTCATTTCCATAGCCCACCTTTCACAAGCGAGCGTGCAAAACAAAAAGTAATCGATTTAGCACAAGAGTTAACGAAGTACTGTAAACGTGTAACGCTTCACCTTGTTCCATTTACAGAAGTGCAAAAAACGATTAATAAAGAAATTCCATCTAGCTATTCAATGACAGTTATGCGCCGTATGATGATGCGTATTACAGAGCGTATCGCAGAGGAGCGTAATGCACTTGCAATTACGACTGGTGAAAGTCTTGGACAAGTAGCAAGCCAAACGTTAGATAGTATGCATACAATCAACGAGGTAACAAACTATCCGGTTATTCGTCCACTTATTACGATGGATAAATTAGAAATTATTAAAATCGCTGAAGAAATCGGCACATATGATATTTCAATTCGTCCGTACGAAGATTGCTGTACAGTATTCACACCAGCAAGCCCATCGACGAAGCCAAAGCGTGAAAAAGCGAATCGTTTTGAAGCGAAATACGATTTCACACCATTAATCGATGAAGCTGTAGCGAACAAAGAAACAATGGTATTACAAACGGTAGAAGTAGTGGCGGAAGAAGACAAATTCGAAGAACTTTTCTAAAACCATAAATTACCATATCTAAAACGTGTATGAAGTCATGTTATTTATCACACTCTATACTCACAAGGAGGTGATATAACATGTCACGTAGCACAAATAAATTAGCGGTTCCTGGTGCTGAATCAGCATTAGACCAAATGAAATACGAAATCGCTCAAGAGTTTGGTGTTCAACTTGGAGCAGATGCAACAGCTCGCGCTAACGGTTCTGTTGGTGGTGAAATCACTAAACGTCTAGTTTCACTAGCTGAGCAACAATTAGGTGGTTACCAAAAATAATCCCATATAAGATGGCTTAGAAAGAGCGGGTTTTCCCGCTCTTTCTTTTTGTTGTTTGCATCGGTATACATTCATTTCGACATAGACATAAAAAATTTGTCAAAAGAAGAGGGTTCAAAATTAACTGAAAATTCTTTATTATATAAGGGAGGCATAGAAATGGAGGAGGATATTGTATGAAGAGAGAGGAATTGTTGGCGCCACCGTCTTATAATTTAGTTTCTGAAATAGAGAAATATACAGGTGATAAAGATAAGCTTGCTTTAATTTGGCAAGATGATAAAGGGAATAGACGAGAAGTTACATACGCTGAGCTTATGAAAGGTGCGAATAAAATTGGAAACGCTTTTATAAAGAGTGGTCTGCAAAAAGGGGACAAGCTCCTCATTATGATGCCGCGCTTAATTGAAGCGTACATGACGTATATCGCTGCGATTAAAGCAGGATTTGTCGTAATTCCGAGTTCGGAAATGTTGCGCAAAAAGGATATAGAATATCGCATTGGGCACGGGGAAGTAAAAGCAATCGTAAGTTATGAGCCGTACATTGGGCAGTTTGATGATATAGAAGCGATGGAATCTCTTCAAAAATTCGTTCTGAGCGAGCAGTCAGTAGATGGATGGATTAATTTAAAAACAGCGTTAGAAACAGAAAGTGACATGTTAGAAATGGCGAAGACTGATAAAGAAGATATGGTCTTTTTATCTTACACGTCAGGAACGACAGGAAACCCAAAAGGTGTTGTTCATACGCATGCGTGGGCATACGCTCATTTGCGCACGAGCGCTCCAAATTGGCTCGGAATTGAAGAGGATGATGTTGTATGGGCGACGGCTAGTCCAGGTTGGCAAAAGTGGATTTGGAGCCCGTTTTTAGCAACTCTCGGATCAGGAGCGACAGGATTTGTATACAACGGTAAATTTGAACCAAAAACGTATTTAAACTTATTAGGTGATAATAAGGTGAATGTGCTTTGTTGTACGCCGACTGAGTATAGATTAATGGCAAAAGTAGAAGACTTAAGTGAGTACAATTTAGAAGCGTTACATAGCGCTGTATCCGCAGGTGAGCCATTAAATAGAGAAGTCATTGAAACGTTCCAAAAGCACTTTAATATTACAGTAAGAGACGGCTACGGGCAAACGGAAAATACATTGCTTGTTGGTGTAATGAAAGGGATGGATATTAGACCGGGATCAATGGGAAAACCAACGCCAGGCAACCACGTTGATATTGTAGATGAAGAAGGTATTCCGGTACAGGTAGGAGAAGTTGGTGATATCGCAGTTCACATTGAAACGCCAGCCCTCTTTAAACAATATTATAAAGACGATGAGCGCACAGCGATGCAATTCCGCGGTGATTATTATATTACCGGTGATAAAGCGAAGAAAGATGAAGACGGCTATTTCTGGTTTGAAGGGCGCGGTGATGATATTATTATTAGCTCTGGTTATACAATTGGGCCGTTTGAAGTAGAAGATGCGCTTGTAAAACACCCTTACGTAAGAGAGTGTGCGGTTGTCGCAAGCCCTGATGAAATTCGCGGAAGTGTCGTGAAGGCATTTATCGTATTAAGAGAGAATATAGACAAGAATGAAGAAACATTAATTCCAGTACTCCAACAACACGTCAAAGAACTCACTGCACCATATAAATACCCTCGCAAAATTGAATTTGTAGATGAACTACCGAAAACGATTTCCGGAAAAATTCGCCGTATTGAACTTAGAAAACAAGAGATGGAGATTCCGTCAAAATAATTTTGAAAACAGTGAAGGAAATAGTTGAATGAAATGCCAAACAATGATAATATAAAAACGAACACAAGTTCGTTTTTTATAAACTTAAAAAAGAGGTGTCCGTATGATTTTAGGTATTAATCCGTACTTAGTTTTAGATGGTAGTGGGCAAGAGGCTGTACAGTTTTATAAAGAGGCGTTAGACGCAAAAGTAGAAATCATGCAAACTTTTGGTGACATGCCTGAAAATCCAGAATACCCGATTCCAGCTGAAGCAAAAGAGCGCGTTTTACATGCTACTTTAAAAGTTGGTAATACGGACCTTATGATTTCTGATACATTCCCAGGTCAAGGGCATGCAATCGGATCTCAAGTAACAATTGCAATTCAAATTAGTAATGCAGAAAAAGCGAAAGAAGTATTCGAAAAGTTACAAGAGGGTGGAGAAGTTATTATGCCACTTCAAGAAACGTTCTGGAGCCCAGCATACGGACAACTTAAAGATAAATTTAGCATTGAATGGCAAATCACAACGAACCCTACTGAACAAAAGTAATTTTTAGAAAAGCACCATTTTTAATCGAAATGGTGCTTTTTTTATACGCTCTAATTTCGTAGACTAAAGGGAAAAGGGGGATGAGCATATGGGAGAAATTTGGTATGGCGGCACCACTTACACGATGCGAGAAGAGAATGAAAAAGTAGAAGCTATTTATGTTGAAAAGGGCATGATTGTTGATGCTGGGAGTAAGGAAGAGCTAGAAAGTCGATATTCAGACGTGAAGTTGTATGACTTAAAAGGCAAAACGATGATCCCAGGTCTCGTTGATAGTCATATGCATCTTATTGGGCACGGGGAGAGGTTACTCCGTCTAGACTTATCAAATTGTACATCTTATAGCGATGTGTTGACTCTTGTTCAGAAGCGAGTAGAAGAAGCGCCAAAAGGTTCTTGGGTTATTGGAGAAGGCTGGAATGAAAATAATTTTACAGATACAAAACAAGTTCATGTACGTGATTTAGATGAAATCTCTAAAGAACACCCCATTTTATTAAAGCGCGTTTGTCGCCACGTTACATGGGTGAATTCATACATATTGCAAGAAGCGAACATAACAGAGACGACGCAAGACCCGAAAGGAGGAAAAGTCGGCCGGGACGCATTGAATAATTTAACAGGGCTTTTATATGAACAAGGACAAGAACTAATAAAACATGTTCAGCCTGAAATTGATGAAGCCTACTTACAAAGAGCTCTGCAAACAGCGATTAAAGATTGCTGGCAATACGGACTCGTCGGTGGGCATACGGAAGATTTAAATTATTACGGTGGTTTTAGAAAAACGCATAATGCGTTTTCTCATGTTATAAAAGAAATGCCCTTTAAAGCGCATTTGCTCGTTCACCATGAAGTGGCACATGAGCGAAAAGAATATGGAAATGAGCATTATATTGAATTTGGAGCGATGAAAATTTTTTCTGATGGCTCTTTTGGCGGAAGAACAGCTTTATTAAGTGAACCGTATGAAGATGCGCAGGAAACAAATGGAGTTGCAATCTTCTCACGTGAAGAGCTTGCGGAGTTAGTGAAAAAAGCACGGGATTTACATATGCCAGTTGCGATTCATACAATAGGTGATTTATCGCTTGAATATGTCATTGATGCACTTGAATTATATCCACCAGCAGAAGGTTTTCGCGATCGTATTATTCATTGTCAGTTAGCTCGTGAAGAATTGATTGAGAGAATGCAACACTTGCCGGCTATTATCGATATTCAGCCCGTCTTTGTGTCATCGGACTTCCCATCAGTCATTGAAAAACTAGGCGAGCATCGTCTTCGATATGCATATGCTTGGAAGACGTTACTAGAAGCGGGATTACACTGCAACGGTGGGTCTGACGCGCCAATTGAACAAGTGAATCCGTTTTTAGGCATATATAGTGCTGTTACACGTAGAAGTTTTATTGACGGCGTATGCTATATGCCAGAGGAAAGATTAACGGTATATGAAGCTATCTCTTTATTTACAACAGGAAGTGCCTATGCAATCGGAAAAGAAGCGAAGCGAGGGAAAATCGCAAAGGGATATGAAGCGGACTTTACGATAGTAGATCGAAATATATTTGAGGTAGAGGCAGAAGAAATAAAAGAAGTACAAGCAGAAATGACGGTAATTGATGGGAAGATTGTGTATAGGAAAGACGTGTGAAAATATATCGAATTACCGATAAAAAATGACAAGAATAGTGGTCGGTAGCGAGAGAAATAAATAACCGCCGAATTATGGGATCCCATAATTCGGCGGTTATTTTAATGCTATAAAAATGTTCTTTGTACTTTTTCCCAGAAGGAATTGTTTTTTAATTTAACTGTTTTAATTTGTTTATCGCTTAAGCGTACAACAGCTTTTTCCACTTGTTTAATGCTAAGCGCTTCATTATCCATACCGATAACTGGATAATCGTTACCGTCTGGTCGTAGTTTTAAAGTTAGTGTACGCTCGTGATTTAAAATGAATGGTGAACCGAGCGTACGGTATGTGTTGTTATTTAAAGATGCTAATTCGCTTACTTGGAAGCATGGGATAAGCGGATCAACAACCGCACCATGTAATGATTTATTGTAAGCTGTACTTCCTGTTGGGGTAGAAACAACTAAACCGTCCCCTCTAAATGTTTCGAAATATAGATCATCAACGTGAACATCTACAACGAATGTTTTAATAATGCTAGAGCGTAATGAGAACTCATTTAAACAATGGAAAGATGTACCGTGATCTACATCTACCTGAATTGTTGGATATTTTCGCACTTCAATTTCATTTTTTGTAATTTCTTGAAGGGCTGTATCGACGTGATCAATATGGAAATCGCAGTAGAAAGAAGTTTCATCTTTCGTAGAAATCCCTGCGTATAAACAATCTTCTCTAAAACCAGTTTGACGAACGGCTTGTAAGAAAGTTGCATCATCTCCAACACTGACGATAGCGTTTGCATTTTTTGAATGATCTAATATGGTAAAACCATTCTCTTCTAAAATACGATAGATTGGTTTCATTTTTTCAACGAGCGTTGCTTTGTCATCACCATAAAAGAAAAATAAATTGCGACGATCTGCCATTATGTATCCCTCCACTGCAGTTAAATTTTCTGTTCTTCGTGCTACATATCATCCAAATATGTTCCCCGACGATATGTTCAAATAATATATTTCGATATAAAATGTCAAAATCCCTTTTTATTTTTAGAAAAATTTTTATATTCAATTTTAAAGGATTCTGTTTAATGATGAATAAACTTGTCGATAATGGGTACGGAGTGAAAGGATGATACGTATGAAGTGGCTCGTGATTGGAATAATAATTCTTCTCCTTTTTATTTTGCTTATACTATTGTCGAAAATAAAGCTTAAAGTGACATTTTTATATTCAGAAATGGAAAAGCAATGTTTGTTTCAAGTGAAAATATGGATGATTCGATATACGTTTGACGTATTGGAAAGAATTGAAAAACAGCAGAAAAAGACAGGAGAGAAAATCGAAAAAGCTGAAGAAGAAGGCGGAATTGATAATAAAATTATGGCACAACTTGATAGTATAGGGGAACTGATAAAAAAGCTGCAAGAAGTTCATACTATCGTTAAAGATTTTCTCAAACGAGTAAAAATCAATGGTTGGAAATGGCACACCCAAATTGGAGCAGGTGATGCAGCTAGTACTGGAATTGTCACTGGATATGCATGGGGGACAAAAGGAATGGCTGCTGGAGTTGTAGGACAATATATGCATATTGTTGACGTACCAGAATTTGAAATCACCCCTGTTTTTCAAGGGAAAGGATTTGCATCAAGATGTGAGTTAACAGCATCTTTTCGTATATTTCGTGCTATAAAAACGGGTATCAAATTACTCACGTTTATGAGAAGACAAAGATCTGGTACGAATGAAAAATCAGTTCAAGCATAGGGGGGATATAAAGTGGACCATCCAATTCAAGGTTTAATGACAACCGCAATGCAGCATTTAAAACAAATGACTGATGTAAATACAATTGTTGGTGATCCGATTAAAGCGGCAGATGGAAGTGTAATTCTTACCGTTTCAAAAGTTAGTTTCGGATTCGCTGCTGGTGGAAGTGAATTTGGTAAAGTAGAACATTCAGGCCGTCATCCATTTGGCGGGGGAAGTGGTGGAGGAGTTTCTATTAATCCTGTTGCTTTTCTTGTAATAAATGGAGAAGGTGTAAAAGTGTTGCATTTAGATAAGCAAACACACGTCATCGATAAAATAATTGAATTAGCACCACAAGCTGTTGATAAAGTGAAAGAAATGATGGATAAACGAAAAGAAGACGATCCTGAATTTCAAATTTAACAAATAAAGAAGCTAATCAATGGATTAGCTTCTTTAATTTTTTTGTAAATAAAGCGATTTTATTTGCATTATCGATAGGGACAAACTATCATTTACATTGTACATATTTTGTTTAAATAAGGGAGGATTTTCAAGTGGCAAACGTAACTTTTAAAGGTAACCCAATGACTTTAGTTGGAACAGAAGTTAAAGTTGGCGATCAAGCGCCAGAATTCCAAGTATTAGCAAATGACTTATCTCCAGTAAGTTTAGAAACATACAAAGGCGAAGTAAAATTAATTAGTGTTGTACCTTCAATCGATACAGGTGTGTGTGATGCACAAACACGTCGTTTTAACCAAGATGCAGCAGGTATTGAAAACGCGAAAGTGTTAACAATTAGCGCTGACTTACCATTCGCTCAAAAACGCTGGTGTGCAGCAAACGGTTTAGAAAATGTTGTTACACTTTCTGACCACCGCGATCTTTCATTCGGTGAAGCTTACGGCTTAGTAATGAAAGAGCTTCGTTTACTTGCTCGTGCAGTATTCGTAGTAGATAGCAACGACAAAGTAGTTTACGCAGAATACGTAAGCGAAGGTACAAGCCATCCAAACTATGAAGCAGCATTAGAAGCAGCTAAAGCGGCAAAATAATGTGAAGAAATGACCTCTTATAAAGAGGTCGTTTTTTCTCATGTATTGCTGCGTAATGGTACCAATATATGAGAAAAAACGTTATATCATATATAACTTAAAGGGGAGCTCTTTGCAGGAGGTCGCTTTTTCTTTTTGGAAAAAAACACTTTGTGGTATGATATAAGTTATGTGTAAAAGAGAGAAGGAGGAATGTACGTGAGTCAGACAGTAGAAACATTATTTTCTATTTTTGATTCTTCTGCGGTAGTTTTACGTAAAGAATTAGATGTAACATATTTAGAGGCGCTTGTAGAAACAGGTGATAACTTGTTTGAAGGAGCAATTTTACAAGAGGAATTATCCGAATCAGCAATTGAAAGGCTGAATCGTGAATATAGTACGTTTAATGAAGAAACATATAAAGGTGAAGAAATTCGTAAAGCATTTCAGTTAGCCATTTTAAAAGGAATGAAAGAAGGCGTACAAGCGAATCACGAAATGACGCCTGATGCAGTTGGAATGTTCATGAGCTACTTATTCCATAAATTTATGCAAGGGCAAAACGAAATTACTGTTTTAGATCCTGCAATTGGAACAGGTAACTTAATGACTACAGTATTTAATAGCGCCAAAGAAGGACTAGCAATGAGTGGATTTGGTGTAGAAGTGGATGAAGTGTTAATTAAACTTGCTTTAGTAAATGCGAATTTACAAAAGCATGCAATCGAATTCTTCCATCAAGATGGACTAGCGCCACTTTATATCGATCCGGTTGATGCAGTCGTTTCAGACTTACCGATTGGTTACTATCCAAATGAAATCGGTGCAAGTGAATATAAGTTAAAAGCAGATCAAGGAATGTCGTATGCCCATCACCTATTTATTGAACAAAGTGTGAAACATACGAAAGAAGGCGGGTACTTATTCTTCCTAGTACCAAACTTCATTTTTGAAAGTGATCAAGCACCAAAATTACATGCATTTATTAAAGAAACATGTTTTATTCAAGGGCTATTACAGCTACCTGTTTCCATGTTTAAAAACGAGAAAAATGCAAAAAGTATATTTGTTCTCCAAAAGAAAGGTCCTAGTGTAACAATGCCAAAACAGGCGTTATTAGTGGAGTTACCTAAATTCTCCAACATGAAGGCGATGGAGAACATTATGGATCAATTAAATACTTGGTTTGCAACCCACAAATAAGGCAAGGTATATGTAACAGGATTAGTAATTCATGTAGTACAGTTTTATAGGATATGTCATATTTTTAAATATATACTAGATTAAACTGAATTTTTTTGAAATCTGTAATATATATTTTTTCTTGGTGTTACAATTTTTTCACTTGAAATATATGTCGGACGATGTTTAAATTAAAATCGTGAGTATAAAATTCACTAATGATGAAACGTTTTCATATTTAGTGAATTTGATCAGATAAAATCGAGCGGTTTGTGGACATATCCACACAACTACCAAGAGAAAAAGGGGCGAAAGACTAGATGTCAAAAATCATCGCGATTAACGCAGGAAGCTCTTCCTTAAAATTCCAATTATTTGAAATGCCAAGTGAAACAGTATTAACAAAAGGTTTAGTAGAACGTATCGGTTTAGAAGATAGTATCTTCACTATTACTGTAGATGGCGAAAAACAAAAAGAAATTACAAATATTCCAGATCATGCAGTAGCAGTAAATATGCTTCTTAAAAAATTAACTGAAAACGGAATCGTTAAGTCTCTAGATGAGATTGGCGGTATCGGTCACCGTGTTGTTCACGGCGGCGAAAAATTTGCTGACTCTGTTTTAATTACTGATGAAGTATTAGCTGATATCGAAGAGTTAAGCGATTTAGCACCACTTCATAACCCAGCAAACCTTGTTGGTATTAAAGCATTCCAAGAAGTATTACCAAACGTACCAGCAGTAGCAGTATTCGATACAGCATTCCACCAAACAATGCCGGAATCTGCATTCTTATACAGCCTACCATATGAGTACTATGAAAAATTCGGTATCCGTAAATACGGTTTCCACGGAACTTCTCATAAATACGTAACTGAGCGTGCGGCTGAATTATTAGGTCGTCCACTTGAAAGCTTAAGCTTACTTTCTTGTCACTTAGGTAATGGTGCAAGTATCGCAGCAGTAGAAGGCGGTAAATCTATCGATACTTCTATGGGCTTCACTCCACTTGCTGGTGTAACAATGGGTACACGTTCTGGTAACATTGACCCTGCTTTAATTCCATACATCATGGAAAAAACAGGCCAAACAGTAGAAGAAGTAGTTAGCGTATTAAACAAGAAGAGTGGTATGTTAGGTCTTACTGGTTACTCTAGTGACCTACGTGACATCATTGCGAAAGAAGAAGAAGGCGACCACCGTGCGAAAGTAGCACTTGATGTATTCGTAAGCCGTATCCACAAATACATCGGTTCTTACACAGCTCGTATGAAAGGCGTTGACGCTATCATCTTTACAGCTGGTGTAGGTGAAAACAGTGCGATTATTCGTGAGCGTGTATTAGAAGGCCTTGAGTACATGGGCGTATACTTCGACGTAAAACGTAATAACGTATTTGGTGAAGAAGCATTCATCAGCTTCCCACACTCTCCAGTAAAAATTATCGTAATTCCAACTGACGAAGAAGTTATGATCGCTCGTGACGTACTACGTCTTGGAGATATTGGTTAATATACTATATGAAAAAAAGACGAGATCCTATAGGGTTTCGTCTTTTTTCTATTGGATATATTTCAAGATTCCATCTGGATATAGTGCTTTCTCTTTTTGAATGAATGCAGTGAGGGAAATCCATTTTGCATATGACAGTGTTTGTTCATCTTGTATATTCAGTATTTCCATTTCATATAGTGACATGTCTAATAAGCGTAAAGAATATAGCTGAATGATTTCATGACCAATTTCTCCATCTAGATGAAAGATATTTTCTAAGCAGCCTAAATAATTGGTGATTTCCACTTCTGTGTGAAGCTCTTCTTGAAATTCGCGAATAACGGTATGTGCTGATTTTTCACCAAGTTCAATTGAACCGCCAAGAGGTCGGTAATATGTTTCATCGCCTGTATGATATTCTTGTACGAGAAGTCTACCGTGATGTATAGCAATGCCAAAAGCTTTTGCACGTGGATACATATATAATTACTCCTTATTTCTTTTGTATAAGGATGATTATAATGTGTTTTGTAATAAAAAGTATCGTGTATTTAGGACTGCGGTCTAATCGTGAGTCCATCAAATAGGTCACTCCAAAATGCTTCATTGTACTGGTATACATCCATAATAGGGCATTTTATAACGCAAATATTTTGTAATCCCCAATCTTCTTGGGCAACATTTGGTACATCTGCAGGAAGTAGTAATAGGACAGAGAATTTATGTTTAACTATTTGAGATAAAATGTGTTCCAAAGAATGCGCTTCTTCGTATGTTCCTCCAGTTCGAATAAACAATATGGATTCTGCCGTTTCAATTGTAGTTAGAAAACGATGAATTCGATGCTCATAGTTTTACTTAACTTCTGTATAAGAAGGCCAAGAAGTTGGTGTGTTTACATCTGTTTTAAAGTCGTGGCAGGATTCGATTTCATATAGGTTGTCACGGAGTCTTAATTTCGCACCATCATCCCAAAATGAGATGAAAGATAAGTTTTCGAACTGTAGAAAACGGTCAAATCGATTTTGTAATAATACATTCACTTTTTCTAATGAAGGGCTTAGCATAAAATCGATAACACCAAAAAAGGGTGATAATTCGAATTGATATAACGCCCAAGCAGGCCAGCAGTTTTGTCCTAAGCTGAATACTGCATTATATTCTTTTTTTATATTGGATAGATTCATGTGATTTATCTCATCCTTTTTGCTAATATTTTATGTCACTAAAAAATGGAATGTGAATAAAGATAGACAAGCATATTTGCAAAGAATAAGCAGAAATATGTTACAATAGAAAAAAATCGAACGAGGTGGTTGTTACGATGCGATCGAAGCGAGAACAAGCCATTTTAGACAATATAAAAGAATGGGAATCGCAATTAGTTGAGCAAGAAGCGACTGATTTTCAAAAAATTTTTGATAAATGGGTACATACGACAATTGCGAAATTACCTGAGAAAAAACGAAAAGATTTCTTTACGAAAGCAGATGGATGGCTCTTTCATTTGCATGCATTGATTCAAAGTTCACAATCACAGTTAGACGCGCGTAATCGTATTTTAGGAACGTCGAGATTATTTGATGAATCAATTGAGCAACTAGAAGATTTGAAAGCATTATCTATTGATCAGTTAACATACATAGCAGAGCAGCAAACAGCGCGACATCGCCTATATTCATTCGTACAAGGCGGAGCAACGGGTGCTGGAGGTTTATTATTATTAACGGCTGATTTTCCGGTTATGATTGCATTAAATGTGAAGGCTGTCCAACTTATTGCAACATCATTTGGACATGATGTGAACAAGCCTTATGAAATGATGCTTGCGTTAAAGGTGTTTCATGCGTCATTACTACCAGGAAGGCTTCAGCAATACGCATGGTACAATTTACTGCAAGAGCTAGAGCAAGAAGATTCGTTCTTCTATGAAGGAGACGAAGCGGTATTACAACCAGCTTCTACTGAGGTTGTGTTAAAACAAATTTTGAAAACATTTTCGATTTATGCTCTTCGTCGTAAATTATTCCAAGGTATTCCGGTAATTGGAATGGCAATCGGGTCTACAGTGAACTATCGTTTAACAAGAAATGTTACTGAATTTGCAAATAGATTTTATCAAGTGCGCCACATAGTCGAGAAGGAAAAAAGAGCGTAAAAAAAGCGAGAGGCCGAAGCCTTTCGCTTTTTTTAATTTGTTGCATGCTTTTTGGACATTGGAATAGATACTGGTTGCTTTTCTGCTTTTTTCTCTGCTTTTGGATAATAAATTAAATCCAATGTTTTTGCCTGTACAGCAATTGAAAGAATAGTAAAAGCAATTTCTGTCCAATTTAAATAATATAATGAAAGCGCAAGAACAATCGCGTCAAAGACGAAGAAAATTTGCCCAATTGTAAAACGAGTTCGTTTACTTAATACAATTGTTAAAATGTCGTCTCCGCCGGTTGCACCGCCAAATCGCAATATAAAACCGAGTCCAATACCAGCTAACGCACCGCCAACTACTGCAGCTATAAATAAATTATTTGATAAATCGACCGTAAATGGAGAATAATTTTCCATAAGAGAATAAAATACTCCGAATGAAATCGAACCTAGGAATGAATAACCAACCATTTTTTTACCTAAAAATGAAGCACATAATAAAATAATTGGGATATCCATAATTACAGTTGAAATAGATGGTGAAATATCATAAAAATTTTGGATAAATAGTGCAATTCCTACAAATCCACCTTCTGTTAAGTGGTTTTGGAAGTGAATGTGATATAGCGCTGCTGCTAAAATAAATGAACCGATTAAAACCATAAAAATTTCTTTAATAATTTGTCGACTTTGGATGTTCCTCATCGTTATTCCTTCTTTCCGTAGTTAGTAGTCCTTTTTGTGTTGTAAACTAACTACGAGCTCACATGTAGCTTCAGTTAGTTTACGAAAAAAACTAACTACGCTATATGTCGCTGAAGAAATAACGAATAATCCTCTCGTCCATCAATTCTCCCTACCTTCGTTTTAGTTTAAGTCTTAAAACGACTAAACAAAACGTGGAGTAGGATTCTTCATTTAGCAATCCTGCTCTTCTTTGTTTTGTTTAGCTAGTAACAATTAAGTCCTAAACAAAACGCTACGTGTAAGAAGAGTCTTTTTTTTGCCAAATTATCCTTCGGGCAATCATAATTTCCCCACTCTCGTATTTTTTTCGCTAGACTAAAGTATCTGAGCTGAAAAATACGCTACGTGTATGATTCGTCAATACGATGCCACATGCTCCTTCGAGCGATCATGATATCAAAATCCCTTCCTTCAAGATTTATATTATTATATCATACTTTCAAAAAATGTATGCGGATGGAAACCGACAATAAGCGGAGGAAATCTACAAAAATTGTTATGTTTAAATATTTTTGTAGAAAAGCCTAAGTTATTTTGCAGAATTGGACAGTGTTTTAATGTTTGTCCAATAAGTAAGAAAGAGATGGTGTTTATTCAGTTGTATCTTTCTGGTCACCTTTATCTTTAAAAAACGCATCCCAGCTAATCACACTTAAAAAAGTTAAAGCGATAATAATGAAAGCTCGCATAAAATTGAGACCTCCTTTTGTACATAGTATATGAATAATTCGCTTCAGAATGTGTCATTTTTTTACAAGTCTTAATTGTTATGAGATTATATCAATATAGATAGATGAAAGGG
Source organism: Bacillus sp. 01N45 (assembly GCF_056399205.1). Lineage (NCBI taxonomy): Bacteria > Bacillati > Bacillota > Bacilli > Caryophanales > Bacillaceae > Bacillus > Bacillus sp. 01N45. The sequence goes on along the minus strand of NZ_JBFTQW010000012.1, from coordinate 84,094 downwards.
AGAGAGAAGATATGCTAAAAGACATGTTCAAAAGAAAAGAATTAGTATGCGTTTCATGTCAGAAAAAGATTCAATATGAAGAAGAGCTCGTTGCTTTTGTAAAGTTGCCAAAGGAAAGAAGTATATTAGTTGGACCGTTCGATGTGTGTTTAGCGAAAACAGCACAAGAAATATATTGTAAATCGTGTTACGACAAAAAAGCATGACCCAAAGTAATTGAGGGACATGCTTTTTTCATTGGTGTGCTTTTCCCTCAGATACATTTTGAGTGAGTCGATACCAAAGCCAAAGGTCATTAATGATGGAAGCGAGATCGGCAATTTCTGAATTAAGTTTGCAAGAAATTTCGAAGTTTTCTTCGTTATTTAAATGATGCTGTTTTGCATTAATAGAGTGCTCGAGTTCTTTTATACGATCAGGAATCTTTCCTCGAACTTGTTCCCACTTTAATAAAATAGCATGCTGTATTTTTTCGGGGATATCTTCCCAATCTTCTTGTAAATACGGAATTTCAATTCCTAGATGATCATCGTATAAGAAATATTTTTCCATAAGTTCACCCCCGTTTTCCTGCTTATATTGTACATGAAAACAGAAAGAAGCTCGACGGAATTGTTTGAAAAAATTTGAAAATGACTCTTGATACATTTTGTGAAAGGTGTTAAAGTGTGTATTATTATAAAAGAAAATGAATATTTATTCTTTAGGGGGATGCAAAATGGAGAAGAAAAAAGTGGTATTAGCATATTCTGGAGGTCTTGATACTTCCGTTGCAATTAAATGGTTACAAGAGAAGAATTATGATATTATCGCGCTTTGTTTAGACTTAGGGGAAGGTAAAGACTTAGCATTCGTAAAAGAAAAGGCACTTTCAGTAGGTGCAATTAAATCATATATGATTGATGTTCAAGAGGAATTTGCAAATGAATATGCATTGATGGCGATGCAAGCGCACACGTTATACGAAGGGAAATACCCTCTCGTTTCTGCATTATCTCGTCCACTTATCGCTAAGAAATTAGTAGAAATTGCAGAACAAGAAGGGGCGACTGCAGTTGCACACGGATGTACAGGGAAAGGGAATGATCAAGTTCGTTTTGAAGTTTCTATTCAAGCGTTAAATCCTTACTTAGAAGTGATTGCGCCTGTACGTGAATGGAAATGGTCACGTGAAGAAGAAATTGCATATGCAAAAGAAAACGATGTACCCATTCCGATTAATTTAGACAGCCCGTTTTCAATCGATCAAAACTTATGGGGACGCAGTAACGAATGTGGTATTTTAGAAGATCCATGGGCAGCGCCGCCAGAAGATGCGTATGAGATGACATTGGCATTAGAAGATACACCGAATAAACCAGAGTTTGTAGAAATCGGCTTTGAAGCAGGTGTACCGACTACTTTAAATGGCACTGCATATTCACTTTCAGAATTAATTAAAACGTTAAATGCGCTTGCTGGAAAACATGGCGTTGGACGTATCGATCACGTAGAAAATCGCCTCGTTGGTATTAAATCGCGTGAAGTATACGAATGTCCAGCGGCAATGACGTTAATCACAGCACATAAAGAGCTGGAAGATTTAACGCACGTAAAAGAAGTAGCACATTTTAAACCGGTGATTGAGCAGAAAATAACAGAACTTATTTATAACGGTTTATGGTTCTCTCCTTTAAAACAAGCGCTTCATGCTTTCTTACAAGAAACGCAAAAAAATGTAACAGGTACAGTGCGTGTGAAATTATTTAAAGGCCATGCGATTGTAGAAGGACGTAAATCTGAGTACTCTTTATATGACGAAAAATTAGCAACATATACTGCTCAGGACGAATTTAATCATGATGCAGCAGTTGGATTCATTTCATTATTCGGTTTACCGACGAAAGTATACAGCCAAGTGAATCAAAAGAAGGTGGAAGCGTGAGCAAACTTTGGGGCGGACGTTTTACAGAAGAAGCGGAAGCGTGGGTTGAAGAGTTTGGAGCATCCATCTCCTTCGATCAACAATTAGTAAATCAAGATATAAAGGGAAGTATTGCGCACGTAACGATGCTAGCAAAGCAAGGTATCGTTACGAAAGAAGAAGCAGAGAAAATAAAGATAGGGCTTCAGTATTTATTAAAAGAAGCAAAAGAGAATAAGCTTCAATTCTCAGTAGAAGCAGAAGATATTCATTTAAACATTGAAAAAATGTTAATTGAACAAATCGGTGAAGTAGGAGGGAAACTTCATACAGGACGAAGCCGTAATGATCAAGTAGCGACTGATATGCATTTATATTTGAAAGAAAAAGTAGAACATATTATAAAAGCTACAAAACAATTGCAAACTGTTCTTGTTCATCAAGCAGAAAATAATATTGAAACCATTATGCCTGGTTATACGCATTTGCAGCGTGCGCAGCCAATTTCATTTGCTCATCATATTCTCGCTTACTTTTGGATGTTAGAGCGTGATGTGAATCGTTATGAAGATTCATTAAAGCGCATTAACATTTCACCATTAGGAGCAGGAGCGTTAGCTGGGACAACATTCCCGATTGACCGAGAATATAGTGCGGAGCTTCTTGGATTTAATGGACTCTATGAAAATAGTTTAGATGCAGTAAGCGATCGTGATTTCATACTGGAGTTCCTAAGTAACTCATCTATGCTCATGATGCACTTATCACGCTTCTGCGAAGAACTTATTTTATGGAGTAGCCAAGAGTTTCAATTTATTGAAATGAGCGATCAATACGCAACGGGAAGCAGCATTATGCCACAAAAGAAAAATCCGGATATGGCGGAACTTATTCGTGGTAAAACAGGCAGAGTATATGGTAATTTATTTAGTTTACTTACAGTCATGAAAGGATTACCGCTCGCTTACAATAAAGACTTGCAAGAAGATAAAGAAGGAATGTTTGATACAGTAAAAACAGTAGAAGGCTGCCTTCATATTATGGCAGGCATGCTAGAGACGATGACTGTAAACAAAGAAAAAATGGGGCAAGCTGTGACGCAAGATTTCTCTAACGCAACAGAAATTGCTGACTACTTGGCCAGCAAAGGACTCCCATTCCGTCAAGCTCATGAAATTGTTGGGAAGCTAGTGCTACACTGCACACAAAAAGGAATTTATTTAGTAGATGTACCACTTGCAACATATAAAGAAATGAGCTCATTATTTGAAGAAGATTTGTATGAAGTTCTTTCACCATATGCAGCTGTAAAGCGTCGTAACAGTGCTGGCGGGACAGGATTTGAGCAAATTGAGAAAGCTTTGGAGAAGGCGAAGGGATTAGTTGGAGAGTTTGTTGGAAGTTGATTGATTTATAGGGCAGAAGGTACGCGAATCTTAGTAGAGAGAAGCGTACCTTTTTTGTGATTTTTATTGCTTAAAGTTAATCATACTTATGTCGATCTTCCGTAATTCGAATATACTCAATATCCATCAAATCTCTAAGTAATGCACCATTACTTAGTTCCACACCATGTTTTTCTTTAAAATGTGTACGGATTGTATCTAACATTTCGAGCTCTTTCCCGTTCACATCTAAAATAATACGTTCAGAATCATTCATATAGCATCCTCCTTTTTTAACATATATATTTTGTCCGTCTATTTCTAAAAAATGTATGTTAACCTAAAGTTAGGAAATAAGAAAGGAATGGAAAATGAGACGTATTTATTTTATAGGGATAATTTTGTACACGCTAATTGTGTTACATGTTGCATTCCCAAATATCTTTTCATTTGAGGATGTAGAAACAGTACACGTTGGGATATTTATCTTTATTCTATTTGTAGTAGATTGCTGTATTTCGATATGGCTTTCGAAAAGAAAACATGTACAAGATAAAAAAGAAATGGAACGGAAAAAGAGAAAACGTTCATTTTGGATGACGACGTATTGTTTTTCTTTAGTGATAGCTGCTGTTTTTTTTAGTGAGCATATTCCGTTAGAAAGATTAAATATTGGATTTGGAGCGTTCGTATTTGCATACTATTTTTTCGTGCACTTTCTTCCTTATATGAAAGAAAAGCGAGGAGAAGAGGAAAATCCGCTTGTAGAAGAAGCGAGAGAGCAAGAGCATAAGAGAATAGAAGAAGATATACAGAAGCTCGGGGAACAAAAATGATATTTGAAATCTAAAATTATATATGTTCTTTGCTTTATTACGCCGCCAATCGGTTATTTGTATGTATTCTTGCTTCGTAAAAAAATGACAGAAGATGCACGACAATCGTATTTAATGGTTGCGACTATCATGATGGCATTATGGTCTTTGAAGTTCTTACCGCCATATGTATTGGAAGTAGCTGTTGTAGTGGTTGTTTGTTTTGTATTTATAGTGAAGTATGTGAAATGAAGAAAAACAAGAGCCTGTGTTATTAAGCTAATAGATAGATTAAAGCAAGAAATGTTATACTATAATTTGCTTATTCAGTAATAATAGGAGGGATAATAATGGTTCAATCAATAGTTCATATCGCATTAGTAGTAAAAGACTACGATGAGGCAATAGAGTTCTATACAAAGAAACTAAATTTCACACTAGTCCAAGATATATATCAGCCAGAGCAAAACAAAAGATGGGTAGTGGTATCTCCTCCTGGTTCAGTCGGCACCACAATATTACTGGCTAGAGCATCTAAACCTGAGCAAGATTCCTTTATCGGTAACCAATCAGGCGGCAGAGTTTTTCTTTTCTTAAATACTGACGATTTTTGGAGAGATTATAATGAAATGATTTCAAGAGGAATAGAATTTGTGAGAGAGCCGAAAGAGCAAGAATATGGAATAGTTGCAGTATTCAAGGATTTGTACGGGAATTTATGGGATTTGTTACAACTAAAAGATGACCATCCAATTACTCAAAGAATTAAGTAGAATACAGTTTAAACTTGATTAGAAAATCAATTAAAAAATGAGGATTTTAAAATCCATGTAAGAGTGGAGAAAAACAGAGAAGATTTATTTTTATGAGTAAAATGAAACATCTTTATTCTTCTTACACATTCGTGAAAAAAAGGAGTGGATTACCCACTCCTTTTTTATCATTGTTGAGCAACATGTATTTATTGTTCATTCAAGCCTAAAGCTTCATTTCCCTTATCCACCAGTAAAACATGTGGACTTGGTGTTTTATTTATGAATTAAAGATCACCTTGCTCCTCATCACCACGAACAACAAGGACATCGCATTTCGCATAGCGAATAATATGTTCAGAGACGCTACCAATTAGGAAACGCTCAACAGCATTTAAACCAGTTGCACCACACATAATTAAATCTACTTTATGGTTTGGAGCGATTTCTTTTGAAATTTTAGATTTAGGATTACCAAATTCTAATACAGTTTCAATTTTTTCAAGGCCAGCTTCAAGCGCAGTTTTTTTGTAGTCTTCTAATAAGTCTTCTGCAAATAGATTTGCACGTTCAGCAATTGCGCGGCTATAAGCTTCTACTGCTGAGTATGCTTTTACATCAACGATATGAGCAATTGTTAATGTTGCATTGTTGCGTTTTGCGACTTGAATTGCTTTTTTAAAAGCTCTTTCTGCTTCTTTAGAACCATCCACCGCGATTAAAATATTTGTATATGTATTATTCATAGTAAATTCCTCCCAATCATTTTTATTACCGTTTACAACTTTATTATAAAGCAAATTTTGGTAATGTGCTTGCCAGAAACGTTACAGAATTTTGAAAACTTTGCTTTAATTCATTTTAGTTGTAATTGAGGCGAGAACTTGTTACATATGAAGTATAGCAATTTAAAAGGAGGCATGTTTGTGAGACACGCGCTCATTACAGCCGGTACGAAAGGTTTAGGAAAGCAAGTAACAGAAAAGTTATTGGCTAAAGGGTATTCAGTAACAGTAACATATCATAGCGATATAACTGCTATGGAAACGATGAAAGAAACATGTAAAAATATGGAAGAGCGTCTACAATTCGTGCAAGCGGATGTCACGAAAAAGGAAGATTTACATAAAATAGTAGAAGAAGCGATAAGCCGTTTTGGTAAAATTGACTTTTTAATTAATAATGCTGGTCCATATGTATTTGAACGAAAAAAGTTAGTCGATTATGAAGAAGACGAATGGAATGAAATGATTCAGGGTAATTTAACAGCGGTATTTCATTTATTAAAACTTGTCGTTCCGGTTATGAGAAAACAGAACTTTGGCCGTATTATTAATTACGGATTCCAAGGGGCAGATAGCGCACCGGGATGGATTTATCGTTCAGCTTTTGCAGCAGCGAAAGTAGGACTTGTTTCATTAACGAAAACAATTGCTTACGAAGAAGCAGAATATGGTATTACTGCAAATATGGTATGTCCTGGTGATATTATTGGTGAAATGAAAGAAGCGACAATTCAAGAAGCACGTCAATTGAAAGAACATAAAACACCAATTGGTAGATCTGGAACAGGTGAAGATATCGCAAGAACGATTTCGTTTTTATGTGAAGACGATTCCGATATGATTACCGGTACAATTATTGAAGTAACTGGTGCAGTAGATGTTATTCATAGACATCGATAGAGCGAAATAAGGTGAAGTTTTGAATAATTGGACAGTTTATCCTTTACGCTGAGAGGTGCGGATAATACTGTCCTTTAATGTAAGATTAAATCTATCGGAAAACTTGTATTATTTTTTGTCAAATATTGAGATATTATGTTAAAATATAAGAGCGTAGAAAGCGCTTTAAAAAATGATTCAGGGGTCATTTCATAACTCAAGGGGGAACTAATAATGCGTATCGGTATTCCAACAGAAATTAAAAACAATGAAAACCGTGTGGCGATGACGCCAGCGGGAGCTGTACATTTAGTACAAAATGGTCATGAAGTTTTTGTTCAAAAAGGAGCAGGTATAGGATCAGGCTTTACAGATGAAGAATACGTACAAGCTGGTGCGAAACTTGTTGAAACTGCTGAAGAAGCATGGAATCAAGATATGGTTATGAAGGTAAAAGAGCCAGTTGCAAGTGAATACGGCTATTTCCGCGAAGGTTTAATTTTATTCACATACTTACACTTAGCTCCAGAACCAGAATTAACGAAAGCATTAATTGATAACAAAGTTGTATCAATTGCATACGAAACAGTGCAATTAGACAATCGTTCTTTACCATTACTTGCACCTATGAGTGAAGTAGCTGGTCGTATGTCTGCACAAATCGGTGCACAATTCCTTGAGAAAAACAAAGGCGGTAAAGGTATTTTACTTGCAGGCGTTCCAGGGGTAAAACGTGGCAAAGTAACAATTATCGGCGGTGGTCAAGCTGGTACAAACGCAGCTAAGATTGCAGTAGGTTTAGGTGCAGATGTAACAATCATCGACTTAAGTGCAGAGCGTCTTCGTCAACTAGATGATATTTTCGGTAACCAAGTAAAAACGTTAATGTCTAATCCATACAACATTGCAGAAGCTGTAAAAGAATCTGACCTTGTTATTGGTGCGGTATTAATTCCAGGTGCAAAAGCGCCAAAACTTGTAACAGAAGAAATGATTCAATCAATGGAACCAGGTTCTGTCGTTGTAGATATCGCGATTGACCAAGGTGGTATTTTCGAAACAACTGACCGTATTACAACTCACGACAACCCAACTTACGAAAAACATGGCGTTGTTCATTATGCAGTTGCTAATATGCCAGGTGCGGTTCCACGTACATCAACTCTTGCATTAACAAACGTAACAGTACCATATGCAGTACAAATTGCGAACAAAGGTTACAAAGATGCTTGCTTAGGCAACACTGCATTATTAAAAGGTATTAACACATTAGACGGATATGTAACATTCGAAGCAGTTGCAGAAGCACACGGTTTACAATATGCTGATGCGAAAGAGCTTCTTGAAAAAGCTCCTGCTTTATCATAATAGAAATACATGTAAGCCCCTCCTTTTGTAAGGAGGGGCTTTTTGCTTGGATTAATTGTCTAGTTTCTTTACAATTTTCAATCCGAACATCATTGTAAAGAAAAGAATGCCGAATAAGTAATACAAGGCATACTCAACTCGTATCATCGAATTTTTGTCAGTGATATATAAAATAAATAGTATCGCAGAACCGATTAAATGAGAGAGACCAAAAATTTGCGCCATAAGTTTTAAACTCATCTTCTCGATTCTTTCATCCATCTCAGGTAATGGATATTTTTCGGGATCGCTCTTTTTTTTCTTAAAGAATATTTGTTTCACTACGAATAGTATCGAGTCTAAGAGTATAAATACGCCAGCGAATAGAAGGACAGAAGTAATTTTTTCTTCATCATTACTAGTGAAATAAAGAAAAGTTGAACCTAACAATAAAAAGGTAAGATGCGAAATGAACTTTTGATTAAAAGGGTTTTTCATTCTTTTTCCTCCCCAGTTTTATCTAATTGAAATAAATCTTCTACTTTACAGTTGAAAAACTCACATAATTTCAATGCTAATTCTAAACTCGGGTTGTATTTATTCTTCTCGATAGCGATGAGGGATTGTCTAGTGATTTGAACAGAGGAAGCTAATTGTTCTTGGGTGATGTCTCTAATGACGCGGAATTGTTTCACCTTATTTTTAATCAAATATACAAAGTCTCCTTTTTGTAAATTTGTTACATTTGTTATATCCATTTTTAGGTAATAAGTAAATAAAACTTTACAAAAAGTAAACAAAACTTTACGTGAAATATAGCTTGTTATAATGTTATTTTTTGTGATAATTTGGAATTAAATGAAAAAAGAAGTCGGAAGAGGAGATTCAATGGGGAGTAAAAAGAGGAAGAAAAGGCAAGTTAAAAGACAAAAGTATATGAAGAAAAAACAGGAACAGAACATACCTCTATCACAAAAAATAGTCATTATGATAGAGAAAACATTTCGGTATATTTGTATGGCTCTGTATGTAATTTTGTGTCTTTATTCAGCTAGGGTGTTTTACAGTTTTGGGATAACACCCAATATTATTGAGAATGTTTTTGGGTATCTCCTTGTCGCAATAGAGCTAGTCTTATTCTTTATATTATTTAATAAAGTGTGGCCTAGTTATGAAAGTAAGAACGATAAGCAAAGAAAAATGAGAAAAAAATCTTCAGATGCTTCAAGCTCATCAAGTGGATTCGGTGACTACAGTAGCAACGATTGTAGCAGCTCAAGTGATAGTGGAGGAGATTGCGGAGGTGGTGGAGACTAAGTTGTTTTTTCAGAAGAACGACTAATGAAAGGGTGGGACGAAAGATGGAAACTGTGAACTTAATAGAATTAACAAAGGACATTCAAGATCAACATAAAAACTTCGTCGTTTCAAATGTAAATAGTCATTGCTTACGAATCGCTGTATTTACTGGTGAATATGATTGGCACTATCATTCTAATTCGGATGAATTATTCATTGTGCTAGAGGGAGAATTACTTATCGATTTTGAAGATAGAGAAACAGCAGTTTTAAAGCCGAATGATTCTATCTTAATTCCAGCATGCACGATTCATAGAACGAGAGCATTAAAGAGAACAGTAAATCTTTGTTTTGAAAATATAGAAGCTGATACGATTAAAGTGGAGCAGTTATGAAAAAATTATCTGTAGCTGAGTATAGAAAAATCTTTCCGATTTTAGAAAGTCATACAAAAACGACGACGTTTGCTTATGCGGTATGTGATCAAATGATAGATGGTGAAGTTTTTACAAACGAGAAGTTAACAGCAGGGTTAATTCGTACAGCTAACGGTATCTATTATGTATTTGGTGATACGGATGATCACAATTATAACGAATATTTATTTGCGTATTTAAAAATGGCTATTGAAAAAACAGAGAAGAGATTTACATTGTTCACTTCGAGTGACGAGTGGGAAATGAAGTTAGAAGAGCGTTTTAGTAATACACTTCGGAACATCCTGCGAATGAAATTTCAACGAGAAATTTTTGAAGAGAGAAAACGAGATGCAAACAAAAATACATATGAAGTGAAGCGTATTGATAAAAGTGATATAGAACGAAGCAATGAATTTACAGAGGTGTATTATAAAGAATATTGGGGATCAACTGAAGCATTTTTAAATAATGGCTTTGGATTTTGTATAGAACAAGATGGGATGATTGTAGCTGAATGTGTTTCGATATTTAATGGGAATGGATTTGCTGAAATTGATATTGTGACGCATGAATCATATCAAGGAAAAGGATTAGCACAAGCTGTTGCAACGCGGTTTATTGAACATTGCATGCAAAATGATATTACACCGTGCTGGGATTGTTATGTAGACAATATTCCTTCGCAAAAACTAGCTAGTAAATTAAGTTTTAATCATCCAATAGAATATAGATTGTTTGTACGCAAGAAAACGGGGGAATAAAAATGAATGTAGAGTTAACGAGATTCAAAGTGAAACAAGGTAAAAGTCAGTGTGTAGATGCATGGATGCAGCTTCTTAATGACAATATGAAAGAAGTGCTTTTGACACTAAACGACGAAAAGATGTACGTTGAGACAATTTTCCGGGAAATAAGAGATGGAAAAGAATACTTATATTGGTATTCTGTGCAAGGAGAAGGCGGGGCTCTTGTCGAAAATTCTCATCATGAAATTGATAAAAAGCACTTAGAATTTTGGCATGAATGTATTGATGAAGAAGCACCATCTGTTGATATGAAAACAGAAGTCGTTATGATTCAAGATGTTGTGAAGGAAGCGATGAAATAATAGAATAGTATTTTTGAGAGAAGCACATCAAGGTAGGTGTGCTTTTTATTTTGAAAAAAAATTTGAAGAAAAGCTGTATTTAGATATCTTTAAGTGAAAATAAGGGGGGTATCAAAAGTATTTTAGGGAAAACTATAATGAGATGAAAAACTTTGTAGTAAAAGACTTATAAATATACGGTGTAGTTGTAACAGGTAAAACAGAGGATTTACAAAGTTTACAAGGAGCACCGTATATTAAGGCTGCTGTTAGAGGTGTAACAGTTGAGAAATATTGATTACAAGAGATTAATGTGAATAATCAGAAAATTTATGTTATAATATGGGAAAAGGAGGTTAATATGAGGCAAATACATGGAGCAATTTATATTTACATAACAATGTTTTTCGTGGCGATATCTTATGGATTAGGGCACGTGTATTCGCATCCTATACTAACTTTTTTAAGCGGAGCATGTATGGCGTTTGCGATTCTTGTCCACCTTTTCTCAGTTTGGATCGTGAAATTTCAATTAAATATTAGTGAAATAGAAGAAGGCACTTTTTGAGTGGCCTTCTTTTTTTAATAATATTTTGGAAGCTCTCGTAGCAATTTTTCAATTTCGCATTCGGTTTCTTCACATATAGAAAGTGTACGTAGTCTGAAAAATAAGCTGCGTAGGAAAGATTTTATATTTCCGTATAGAAACTCGTATGATTCAATATGTAGTGTTTGTTTTTGGGCTGGTAATTGAGCTACTAAGTCATGAAGGGCTAATATGAGTACGTCTTCCTTTAGACTATTTTGTAGCATTGAGACAATCGGATAAACGAGTCGCTCGTCTTCTTCATATTTGTAGTAAATAGAATGGACACAAACTTTGTTTAATAAAGTTTGTAATATTTCTTCGTAATGTAAAGTTTCCAGTTTAGGACTACGAACAAGCGCTTCAAATGTATCAGTAGCATGAGCGATACTATGTGCCCAGCCGTGGTCTTGAACATATCCACGGAAATCATGTTCATTGTTCATATATAGAATCAATTGATCTTTTACAGTTAAAATATCATTCTGTGATAAGAAATTATATTTTGTATCAGCATCAATAATGAGCGCAAGTAATAATGTCGTAAATGCGCGGGTAAATACAGCATCTTCGTCATCCGAATGAATTTTATACAATAAATATTTTTCACTCATGCTTTCTAATAATAGTTTCTCTAATTGTGTGTGTGAAATGTAGTCCTTTTTGATGAGATGAAAAAAAGTAGAGTAAATAAGTTTGTCTCTTAAATAGCTATCAGTAACACCGATATGCTCAAGCATATTGGAGCTTAAAGAATCAATGTTAAGTGTGTTATCCAATATGTAATTATTATTACGAATTTTTTCTAACTGTTGTTGTAACATATAAACCTCCTATTTTAGAAAATTCTGTATTTTAATAGTATAATAAAAGGAAGAAATAGACAATAAATAAATGCTTTTGAATGGAGGGGCATGATGAAGAGAGCATTAGTCTTTTTTATAAGTATTTTCTTTTTAGGGAGTTGTTCGATTTGGTATGTTACTTTTTCTAGCGAGAGCAAAAGTTGGACGGGGCAATATAAAGGATATATTAAGGACGACAGTGAAGATGGAATGTTTACGTTTCAGTATAAGGGCGGGGATGGGAATACAGAATTTAAAAATTTAGAGATTGCTATTAATGGATCCTTTGGCACAATGACACAAACGTCAGAAAATCATAAAGGAGCAAAGGTTGAAATGAAGTCTTCTTGTGTCAGTTGTACGCCCCTATCCAAAGATGAACCGATAGCGGTTGTGATTAAATGGGATGATAAGTATGAGGAGAAGATGGTGTTAAATTTGAAATAGTAGAGAAATAAAAAAGGCAGCAATCACGCTGCCTTTTTTATTATTTCACAAATTGTAATTCTTTCGGGAATTTCGTTAAAATTTCTGACCCGTCTTTTGTGATGTAAATATCATCTTCAATACGAACGCCACCTACGTTTGGTACGTAAATACCTGGCTCGATTGTGAAGACCATACCTTCTTTTAATGGAGACTCGTTACCAGCTTTTACATCTGGATATTCGTGTACGCTAATTCCAAGTCCGTGACCAAGGCGGTGTGGGAAGAAGTCCCCGTAACCTGCATCTGCGATAACAGAACGAGCAGCGTTGTCGATTGCGCCAAGTGTAACACCTGGTTTACATGCTTCAACTGCTTGTAGTTGTCCAGCAAGTACAGTGTTATAAATGCGAGTTTGTTCTTCAGAAATTTCACCGAATGCCACTGTACGTGTAATGTCAGAGCAATAACCTTCAATGATTACGCCTAAATCAAATAGTACGAAATCGCCGCGTTTCATTTTATTTGCACCTGGAATACCGTGTGGAAGAGCAGAGTTTGCACCTGCTAATACCATCGTATCAAATGACATTTTATGTATGCCTTTTGTTTTTAATTCGTGTTCAATAATTGCTAATACTTCTAGCTCACTACGATCTTCTTTTATTGCATTTACACCAACTTCAACAGCGTAGTCCGCCATTTTAGCTGCTTCGCGTAAAATAGAAAGTTCTTTTTCATCTTTAATTAAACGAAGTTCACGAACTTTTTCCTCAGCTGATTTGAAAGCTGCATTTGGGAATAACTTTGTTAATTCTTCGTAGCGTTCTACGTTTAAATGTTCTTTTTCAATTGCAACTGCATTTGCATTGACGCCGCGGTCTTTAATTGCTTTTGCAATCATATCCCATGGTCTGTCAGTATCAGTAAATCCGATAATTTCATGTGCCCAGCCAGCGTTACGCGCTTGACCTTCTTCCATTTTAGGGCAAATTAAAATAGGCTCTTTTTCTTGGAATACAAACATACCAAGAAGTCTTTCATGTGGTTCACAGTGGAAGTTTGTCATGTAGAAGACGTTCGGTGTAGAAGTTAAGAACGCAGCTTCTACGTTTTTTTCTTTTAGCCATTGCATTAAATTTTCTAATCTAGCATTCATCGATTGGCACCCCCGAGATATTTAATTACAAATATAACTTTACATCGGAAGAAAGCGTTATGACAAGTAAATAGATGTTAGAAAAGACAGGGAATTGAAAAATCATGTAGAATAAAAAATGAGAATGTGAATAGGGGAGGAATGTAGTAATGAAAGTATCTTATCACGGGCATTCAGTTGTAAAGATTGAAACGAATGGAAAAGTGATTTTAATTGATCCATTTTTAACTGGAAATCCGACAACGGATTTAAAGGCTGAAGATGTCAAAGTAGATGTAATTCTTTTATCGCATGGACATGGTGATCATGTTGGAGATACAGTAGAGCTTGCGAAGAAAAATAATGCAGTTGTTGTGGCACCATTTGAACTAGCGACATTTTTAAGTTGGCAAGGTGTAAATACACATCCGATGCATATTGGTGGTTCGCATGAATTTGACTTCGGAAAAGTGAAGTTTACACAAGCATTCCACGGTTCTAGTTATATTGATGAAGAAAATAAGACGATTACATATACAGGTATGCCAGCAGGTATTTTATTTACAGCAGAAGAGAAAACTGTATACCATGCAGGAGATACCGCTCTATTCTCTGATATGAAATTAATTGGGGAACTGAATAACATTGATATAGCATTCTTACCAATTGGCGATAATTTCACAATGGGGCCAGAAGATGCTGTTTTAGCAGCAAAATGGGTTCAGGCGAAAACTGTTGTGCCGATGCATTACAATACGTTCCCAGTAATTGAACAAGACCCATATCAATTTGTAGAAAAGCTACAAAATTGTACAGGAAAAGTATTAGAAGCTGGAGAAAGTATTACACTATAGAAAAGAAACCCTTCATTTGAAAAGACAAGTGAAGGGTTTTTTACGTGTGTAGGACAGCTTTTAAAGGTTGTACTTGTTTTGATGATTTTTTTCTTTTTGGAAGTGGCTGTTCAGGTGTTTCATTCAATTCCATTGCAACTTTTTTTCCATCTACGAAAGCTAAAAATACAGCACCTACAACTTCTAATAATTTTTTCATCATATATCCGCTCCTTTGTTTCATTTCTTGTCTTCATTGTATATTGAAGCGGCTGGACAAACTATCGAACGAGATGACAATACCATTACATTGTTGTAATAGAAGAAGTAGTGTAATGTAAGGCGTATTTTGTTATAAAAAAAATAGTACAGATATATAAAGAGAGAGTGTAACAGTTTTGAAAATATAGTATACTGAAAATACAACACATGAAGAATTTAGGGAAAAGAAAGTATGGTGAAACCATTTGGCTACCAAGCATAACCAAATTTTAGAACATATTAATGGCCTGCCAGTAGGGCATAAAATTTCTGTAAGGCAAATTGCGAAAGATTTGAGTGTAAGTGAAGGGACAGCTTACCGTGCAATTAAAGATGCAGAAAATAAAGGATATGTTAGTACGATTGAACGTGTCGGAACAATACGAATTGAACAAAAGAAGAAAGAGAATATTGAAAAGCTGACATATGCAGAAGTCGTTAACATTGTCGATGGTCAAGTACTTGGGGGCAGAGAGGGCCTACATAAAACGTTAAATAAATTCGTAATCGGGGCAATGAAATTAGAAGCGATGATGCGCTATACAGAAGCTGGAAACTTACTTATTATCGGTAACCGTACGAACGCACATCAATTAGCGTTAGAAGCCGGAGCTGCGGTATTAATTACGGGCGGATTTGATACGGAAGATCATGTGAAGAAATTAGCAGACGAATTAAAACTGCCGATTATTTCAAGTAGTTACGATACATTTACAGTTGCGACGTTAATTAACCGTGCAATTTACGATCAGCTTATTAAGAAAGAAATTGTCCTCGTTGAAGATATTTTAACGCCAATTGAAGAGACGTTATATTTAAAGCCGAATGATACAGTGCAGCAATGGCATGCGTACAATGAAGAAACGATGCATGGACGTTATCCAATTGTTGATGAAAATAAAAAGGTGTTAGGTATCGTAACTTCAAAAGATATGATTGGTGTCGTGAAAGAAACACCAATTGATAAAGTGATGACAAAGCATCCAATTACGGTAAACGGTAAAATGTCTGTCGCAGCTGCAGCACGTATGATGGTGTGGGAAGGTATTGAGTTACTTCCAGTTGTTGATGAAGGAAATAAACTGCAAGGAATTATTAGTCGTCAAGATGTACTTCAGGCGCTACAAATGATTCAGCGTCAACCACAAGTCGGCGAAACAATCGATGATATTGTAACGAATCAATTTATGACGCCGAAAGAAGCGAAAAATGAACATTTATATCAATTTTCAGTGACGCCGCAAATGACGAATTCAATCGGAACGTTATCTTACGGTGTATTCACAACAATTGTGACGGAAGCAACGAATCGCGTTATTCGTGCGCAAAAGAAGAGTGATTTAATTGTTGAGAACTTAACAATTTATTTCGTAAAACCAGTTCAAATTGACAATGTTGTATCGGTTCATCCGAAAGTATTAGAAATTGGACGTAAATTTGGTAAGGTTGATGTAGAAGTGCATCATGAAGGTAATGTTGTCGGGAAAGCATTACTTATGGTGCAGTTGATCGATAAGTAAAAAGATGGAGCAGACCGCTTTGGTTTGTTCCATTTTTTTATTTAAAAGGATAGAAACAAAAATAAATAGCGTATCATTTCATATGTATAATAAAAATACTGAAAAATTCGAAGATGCGGAAATGGCATAGCGATAAGGAGGAAGTGAATGGGCGGAATCATTTTCTTTTTAGTGGTCGTATGTTTCATCATTATTCATGTTTTAACGCATAGAAGAATGAATGCTATTAAAAAGAGGTTGTATTTTGTAAGTTTGACTCTTGCTAGTATAGGTGCCTTGATTCCTATATCAGGAGAAAATGAGCCGGATTTTCTTTACTTTGGTGTACCAGCTGAAACGTTTGTTTATTATGGTGTGTGGGAATGTTGGTTTAATCCATTAGGTTTTTTCTTTAACTTTATTTTGTTTTATTGGATTTTGAAGCTATTGTTTAAGTTACGTAAGAGTTCGGATAGAGAAGTGAAAAAATAGAAGGATATGTATGAGTACGGATAGAAAATTGGTTGTTAGTTGATAAGAAAGCTTACGCTACTAATCATTAAGAGATAATAATAGTGTAATTGGATAGGGAAACTACGCTTCACTATATGAACTAGGGGGAGAAGAATGGATTTTTACATTAAAGAGCAGTTATGTAAGCAATATAATTTTAATAGTTTTACGAAAGTTTCATTGTTACATGGGGGAGAAAATCAAACATATATATTAGAATCGGACAAAAATAAATTTGTAGTGAGGCAGTATAGAGAGGGACGTTATACAGCCGAGCAAATAGAAGCTGAAATACATTGGTTAATAGCGATACAAAAACAAATGTTAGTACCAGAAGTAGTTGTCAATAAATGTGGTGATTTAATCACACCTATTATGAAAGATGAAGGGAATATCCAGTATTTTGTTGTCTTTAGGTTTATAAACGGAAGTGAAATTTTAGAACCAAGGGATAGGGACTATGAAAAACTCGGATCATTAATGCGAAAGTTTCATGAAAAAACAAATGAAGTGCTCAAAAGAGTGCCGCAAACTTGGAGAGGTTATGAAAGGCCTATATATAGTGAGCAAAAGATAATCCACGAGCCTTTACAACGATTACTAAATGCTTCATTTCTATCGCATGCGGATAAGCATAAATGCATAAGAATTGCAGAAAGAATACAAGAACTCGCAAATTCAACTCAACTAGGAGAAAAACAATTTGTTCACGGTGATATGCATTTTGGAAATATTCTTGTAGACAAAGAGGATTGGTATTTACTTGATTTTGATGAATGTGGATTTGGGTATAAAGAGTTTGATATTGGTGTTCCGAGATTGCATTTAATTGCTTCGGGACAGTTAGAAGACGTATGGGAGAATTTTATGATGGGATATGGGGAAAGTATTTCAGAACCAGCCATTCGACTTGGGACTGCTTCGAGAATTTTTTATATGGCGGGAAAGATTCCATTAAGGCTTGATATCGAGCCTATTAGAAAAGATCCCGGTGCTTTTATTCGGCGATATGTTCAGTATGCTGAAGAGGAATTATGTGGTGAGACAATTGTATAACTAAAAAACAGAATATTAATTTAATTAGAATTTATACTATGTTACAATTGAATTGTAAGGAAATGGATTTTAGGAAGGTGGTATGCAATATGTCATCAGAAGTGCTCTTCTTTGGTGGAATCGCACTATTTTACTTTCTTGTGATGATACCGTTTCAATATTTATATTTACAAGGTTTACATGAAAAAAAGAAACGAACAGGATTATCTCAGCGAGAACTATATGAAAAAATGTCTTTTGAAGAAGAACAATTACATTTTCATGTACAAGGCAACCCCTTTAATATACCTTCTGCTTTTGTTGCATATATGATTTTAAAAGTTAAGGGACGTAAAAAAGCATCACAATGTTGATGCTTTTTTTGCGCTGATTCAGACAGATTTAGCTTCTTCAACTGCTAATGGTAAGAAATGTTTGTATTGGCGAAATCCATTAAATACACTTGCACTACCAAATAGAACAAATAAAACACCAACGATAATTCGAGCGGTTGAAAGTTCTAAAAAGAATTGGTTTATCCCAAAGAATAAGACGAATGAACCAAGTGCCATTGCGGATTTTCCTGAGAGCCAACCTTTCTCCATTGGGCGGTTTGTACGAAAGTATTTTGTTTTGTAGAAGAGGTACAACATAAATGAGACGATAATACAGAAGACTAATACTGGCATAATGCACGCTCCCATCGCTTTGTGAAAAATAATAGTAGAGAAAAAGAAATATCTAAACTTTCTAACTTTTATTATAAAGCAATTGTTCGCATGTATGAAATACTTTCCGTTATAATGGAGGATAAAGTGAAACTTTAATTAGTGTGAGGATGTTTCTACGCTAATGATCTGCCCGCACCAATCGGGCTTTTACTGCACGTTAAAGTGAAGAAGTTGAGTAAAAAGGAGATTATACATATGCATGAGCAAATTTTAAGAGCAATTAAAGAGTTTGATACAATTATTATTCATCGTCATGTGCGTCCAGATCCAGATGCATTAGGTTCACAGGGAGGTCTTGGTACAATTCTACAAGAATCGTTTCCAGAGAAAAATATTTATACGGTTGGGTACAATGAACCTTCACTAGAATATTTACGAGTAATGGATGATATTGAAGATAGTGTATATGAAAATGCACTTGTTATCGTATGTGATACTGCGAACCAAGAACGTGTTGACGATCAACGCTATGCAAAAGGGAAGATGTTAATTAAAATTGATCATCATCCGAATGAAGATCCGTACGGAGATATTACGTGGGTAGATACGACAGCAAGTTCTACAAGTGAAATGATTTATGAGTTTTACAGTTATGGAAAAGATAAAGGATTACAGATAACGAAAGAAGCAGCTCGTCTTATTTTAGCGGGTATTGTTGGGGATACAGGTCGTTTCTTATTCCCGAATACAACAGCGAAAACACTTCGTTATGTAAGTGAGCTTGTTGATATGGATGTGAAGTTCACAGATTTATATAATGAAATGTATAAGACGAAAGAAAAGATTGCTCGTTTAAACGGCTATATTTTACAAAACTTTACGATGGTAGAAGAAGGAGCAGCTTACATTAAATTAACGAAAGAAGTGTTAGAAAAGTTTGATGTACTTCCTTCTGAGGCATCCGGTGTTGTTGGAGCACTTGGTAATATTGATGGATTAAAGTCGTGGGTTCTATTTTTAGAGGAAGACGATGTGATTCGTGTTCGTCTTCGTTCAAAAGGACCAGTGATAAATAAATTAGCAATGCAATATAATGGCGGAGGGCATCCGATGGCTTCTGGTGCAAAAGCATCTTCTTGGGAAGAAGCGGATCGTCTTTTTGCTGATTTACGTGAGTTGTGTAGATAAGAGATTATATATGAGAACGAAAAGAAGGAGCGGCGCTAAAGCCCTCCTTCTTTATTTTTCTTTCTCTATCGTAATGCTAATTTCAAGCACTGTATCAAAAGATATCGTATCGACTTTGAAACGGTATAGCCGATCGTAATGTTTGTACGTTTTGTTTTCGATTACCTTTTTGAGTAGGTCTTTATTTTTTGCTATACTTTGAATGTTTTTCGTTAAAAGATGTTGGAGGTCATTATGGATAGACGTAGTCATATTTTCGAGTGTAAGGTTGTCTAAATCGTATTTTTCTCGATTTATAAGTTTTATTTTAATCTCTTGAATAGTTAAGAGGCGTTTATTTTCTGTATTCAATTTTTCTTGATCTTCGAGAAGGACGTGGAGCTTTGCTTCTTGTTTTTCTATAATTTCTCGTTGCTCTGCTATTTTACTAGCTTGTTCTTCTTGAAAAACACCGTATATGTACAAAAAAACAAACCAGCTCAACACGCCTCCAACAGCAGCACCAGCTAAAACTAAATACCATTTTTTTGCTGTATTGGCACTTGGTACTCTCATACATGTTCCTGCGTTAGCCATTTAATAATGGTAAGACCTGTTTGCATACCACCCGTTGCGAAAAAAATAAGGAGAATTTGTTTTACAATATCTTTCATATCTCCGCCAAAGAAACTTCTTTCAAAGCTATAAAAAGTATCAAATGTTCCGCCAATTGCTGCAACGAGTGCCCAGATTCTTAAATTTTGAGCGAATTGATTAATGTAAGTTAGAGTTGGTTTTCCGATAAGAAATGCACCAAATCCACCAATTAATGAACCACCAAGTATCACCCCAAAGGCAATAAAATAACTAATAATAAGCAGAGAGAAAAAAGTATGTTCTCTTACATCCATCGTCATTCCCCTTTCTTCTTCATATATATGGACAAAGTATAAGAAGTATGTTTTGATTTCCGCTTTCCTCATCACCTATAATAAAAGTAGTCAGATTGGTAAAGAGAGGGTACAACAGTGAAGTTTGTGCATTTACAATGTCAAACCGTTTTTAGTTTATTAAAAAGTGCTTGTAAAATTGATGAGCTTGTAGTCAGGGCGAAAGAACTTGGTTTTTCGTCACTCGCTATTACGGACGAAAATGTTATGTATGGCGTTATTCCGTTTTATAAAGCATGTAAGAAACATGGTATACAGCCTATTATCGGCTTAACAGCTTCTATTTTTAGTGAAGAAGAGGAAAAATCTTATCCGCTTGTTTTACTTGCTGAAAATGAAATGGGCTATCAAAATTTATTAAAGATTTCTAGTAGCATTATGACGAAGTCAAAAGAAGGTATTCCGAAAAAGTGGCTTGCCCATTATGCGAAAGGATTAATTGCTATTTCACCAGGTAAAGATGGGGAAATTGAACAATTATTATTAGAAGACAAAGAGAGTCAAGCTGAAGAAGTAGCTCGCATGTATCAAAGTATGTTCGATAATTTTTATATGAGTTTGCAGCATCATGCGATTCAAGATGAACTGCTCCTGCAAGAGAAATTACCTGCATTTATGAGTAGGATAAATGTTCCAGTCGTTGCAACAAACGATGTACGCTACATCAATCAAAGTGACGCACTTGTTCATGAGTGCTTATTATCTGTTGAAAGTGGAACGAAAATGACTGATCCAGATAGACCAAGGTTGAAAACTGATCAATATTATTTAAAATCATCAGATGAAATGGAAGCACTATTTTCTCACGTAGAAGAAGCGATTTATAACACAATAGAAATTGCAGAACGTTGCAGAGTAGAAATACCGTTTCATATAAATCAATTACCGAAATTTCCTGTTCCAGCTAACGAGACGAATGATATGTATTTACGCCGCGTTTGTGAAGAAGGCTTGCAGAAACGATATGGTACGCCGAAAGAAGTACATATAAAGCGTTTGAATCATGAATTAAACGTTATTTCTAGTATGGGGTTTAGTGATTATTTCCTCATCGTGTGGGATTTTATGAAGTATGCGCATGAAAATCATATTTTAACAGGACCAGGACGTGGATCGGCAGCCGGCTCACTCGTTTCTTACGTGTTAGAAATTACAGATATTGATCCGATTGAATACGATCTATTATTTGAAAGATTTTTAAATCCTGAACGTGTGACACTTCCAGATATTGATATCGATTTTCCAGATATAAGACGTGATGAGATGATTCGATATGTGAAAGATAAATATGGTCAGCTGCGTGTTGCACAAATTGTAACGTTCGGGACGCTTGCAGCGAAAGCGGCAATTAGAGATATTGCGCGTGTAATGGGGCTTCCGCCGCGAGACATTGACATATTCTCAAAACTTATCCCATCAAAGCTTGGTATAACGTTAAAAGATGCATATGAGGAATCGCAATCACTCCGTGAGTTTATACAAGGGAATCTGTTACATGAGCGTGTGTTTGAAATTGCAAAACGTGTAGAAGGCTTACCACGTCATACGTCTATTCATGCAGCTGGCGTTATTATGAGCCAAGAGCCGTTAACCGGAAGTGTTGCAATACAAGAAGGGCATAACGATGTGTATGTTACGCAATACCCAGCTGATGCATTAGAAGAACTTGGTTTGTTAAAGATGGATTTTTTAGGATTACGTAATTTAACGTTACTTGAAAATATTATAAAGTTTATCGTGAAAAAGACGGGGACACAAATTGATTTAAGAAATTTACCACTTCAAGATGAAAAGACGTTCCAATTGTTAGGTAGAGGGGATACAACAGGTGTATTCCAGCTTGAATCAGGTGGTATGCGAAATGTACTTCGCGGGTTAAAACCGAATGAATTTGAAGATATTGTCGCTGTTAACTCGTTATATAGACCAGGACCAATGGAACAGATTCCAACCTTTATTGAATCAAAGCACGGAAAAAGAAAAATTGAATATTTACATCCGGATTTAAAGCCAATTTTAGAAAGAACATACGGTGTAATTGTATACCAAGAACAAATTATGCAAATTGCGTCGAAGTTGGCGGGATTCTCGCTCGGAGAAGCAGATTTATTACGCCGAGCAGTGAGTAAAAAAAATCGTGATATTTTAGATCAGGAGCGTAAGCATTTTGTACAAGGCTGTTTACAAAATGGTTATGACGAGACATCCGCAGAGAAAATTTACAATTTAATTGTAAGATTTGCGAATTACGGTTTTAACCGAAGTCACGCTGTAGCCTACAGTATGATTGGATATCAGCTTGCTTACTTAAAAGCGAATTATACGCTGGAATTTATGACAGCATTATTATCAAGTGCAATTGGAAATGAAGATAAGATTGTGCAGTATATACGAGAAACGAAGCGGAAAGGTTTTCACGTTTTGCCGCCGTCTCTTCAGAGAAGTGGTTACAATTTCCAAATAGAAGGTAATGCGATACGTTACAGCTTACTTTCAATTCGAAACATCGGAATGGCTACAGTGACAGCATTACTCGAAGAACGAGAGAAAAAAGTATTTGAAGATTTATTTGAATTTTGTCTTCGCATGCCATCAAAGTTTGTAACAGAGCGAAATTTAGAGGCGTTCGTCTGGTCTGGGTGTTTTGACGATTTTGGTGTTTCGAGAACAAATTTATGGAAAAGCCTTAAAGGAGCGTTAGAGTACGCAAATCTTGCACGTGATTTAGGAGATGCTGTTCCAAAATCAAAATACGTGCAAGGAGAAGAGCTCTCTTTTATTGAACAGTTAAATAAAGAGAAGGAAGCACTAGGTTTTTATTTATCAAGCTATCCGACAGCGCAGTATGTGAAGTTAGCGAAAGAATTAGAAATTCCATCTCTTGCTCAGGCAATGCGACATAAGAAAAAAGTACAAAGGGCTATCGTGTATATAACAAGCGTGAGAGTGATTCGTACGAAAAAGTTGCAAAAGATGGCGTTTATTACATTTTGTGATCAAAATGATGAAATGGAAGCAGTTCTTTTCCCTGAAACATATATACATTTCTCAGATAAGTTACAAGAAGGAGCAATTGTTTTAGTTGACGGCATGATTGAGCTTAGAAATCATAAGTTGCAATGGATTGTAAATGGACTATATCCGTTAGAAGAAATGGATGTGTATGAAGAAAAGAAAGATGCATCTGTTTACGTGAAATTGTCGTCTCAGTATGAGAAAAAGCTTTTAAATCAGGTTACTAAAATATTGTTTGACTATTCAGGTTTTGCGAAAGTACTAATTTATTATGAAAAGGAACATAAAATGGTACAATTGTCTCGAAGTTTATCGATTCATCCAAGTGAAGAATGTTTAGGAGCACTTCGTGAAATTGTCGGGGAAGAAAATGTAGTTGTGAAAATATAATGGACAATTTCCCTACACTTCGATTATTATAGTAGTAGTGTTCGTGGTCAGACCACTTGGAGAAATTGATATCAGCTAGAATAATTTGAGGAGAGTGGATAGTTTGTCAACACTTCGTGAAGAAGCACTTCACATGCATAAAGTGCATCAAGGAAAATTAGAAACTGTATCAAAAGTAAAAGTAGAAAATGCAAAAGATTTAAGTCTTGCATATTCTCCAGGGGTTGCAGAACCTTGTAAGGAAATTTATGACGATAAAAGTAAGGTATATGAATATACGATGAAGGGAAATATGGTAGCAGTTGTGACAGATGGAACGGCTGTACTTGGTCTTGGTAACATTGGACCTGAAGCATCTCTTCCAGTAATGGAAGGTAAAGCTGTATTATTCAAGAGCTTTGCTGGTGTAGATGCATTCCCAATTGCCTTAAATACAAACGATGTAGATAAAATTGTTGAAACTGTAAAATTAATGGAGCCAACTTTTGGCGGCGTTAACTTAGAGGATATCGCAGCACCAAACTGCTTCATTATTGAAGAACGTTTGAAAAAAGAAACAAATATTCCTATCTTCCATGATGATCAACACGGAACAGCTATCGTAACAGTAGCAGGTCTTGTGAACGCGCTAAAATTAGTTGGAAAGAAAATGTCTGACATTAAAGTTGTCGCAAATGGCGCAGGTGCAGCAGGTATTGCAATTATTAAACTTTTATATCGCTATGGTGTACGCGACATTATTATGTGTGACCGTAAAGGCGCAATCTATGATGGTCGTCCTACAGGTATGAATCCGGTGAAGGATGAAGTTGCAAAATATACAAATAAGAATCGTATTGAAGGTTCTTTAGCTGACGTTGTACAAGGTGCGGACGTATTCATTGGTGTATCTGCAGAAGGTGCATTAACAGAAGAGATGGTTCGTACAATGAATGACGATGCAATTATTTTTGCAATGGCGAATCCAGTTCCAGAAATTATGCCAGAATTGGCAAAAGCAGCGGGCGCAGCTGTTGTTGGAACGGGTCGTTCTGACTTCGCGAACCAAGTAAATAATGTACTAGCGTTCCCTGGTATTTTCCGTGGTGCACTTGACGTACATGCGACACAAATTAACGAAGAAATGAAGATGGCAGCTGTACAGGCTATTGCTGAGCTTGTAGCAGAAGATGAGTTGAATGCAGACTATATCATTCCGGCACCGTTTGACGCGCGTGTAGCGCCTCAAGTGGCAGCTTACGTTGCGAAAGCTGCAATGGAGACAGGAGTAGCTCGCCGTCAAGTAGATCCAAATGAGATTGCTGAGAAAACAAAACAATTAGCGCTGATTGGTAAAGAATAAGCGAGGAATTTCCATTGACATCATCAAATACAAAAGTATATCTCGAAATTGTAAAAAAAATCCGTTCCATTATGGAAGAAGATGGATTGGTGGCGGGGGATCGTTTGCCGTCTGAGCGTGAGTTAAGTTCACGTTTAAACGTAGGGCGTTCCTCTGTAAGAGAAGCATTGCGTGCTTTAGAACTGGTAGGATTGATTGAAACGAGACGTGGTGAAGGGACGTTTATTCGAAACTTTTACGATAACGGTCTTGTACAATTGATTGCGCCGTTCTTGCTGCAAGATGAGAAAACAATTCGTGATTTATTACAAACAAAACGATTGCTTGAGAAAGATATGATTCGAATTGTATGTAATTTGCCGAAAGAAACGTTTTCTAAAGTGTTAAGAAAATTAAATCAAGTGCTTGAAGAAAATGAAAACTCGATTCCAATGCTTCATCAAACGTTCTTTAAAACACTCATTGAACAAGTCGATAATTATTTACTATATCGCATTTGGATGATCGTAAATGATTACGTATCAACTCTTTCTTGTGAAGTTTCAGGAGATTCTATCGATATGTATAGAAAGCTTTATGCTACTTTGGAAGAAAAACAAGAAAATGATGCACTAAAAATTTACGATGAATTAGTAGAGAATATACAGTTTCACTCGTAATGTATAAAATTTGTCGAAATGACCATGACACGTTATGACAAACATTCTATCGCGTAGCGGTTAAAGTTAAACGTAAAGAGTGAGGTTATTAGACAGATTGAGAAGATAAGGCTAACATCAAACTTTGGTGTTAGCCCAATTTTCTTCTTGCGCTAACCTTAGCTCTCAACGAAGGGGGTCAAATTGTGCTAAGAGATTTATTCGTGAAAAAGAAAAAGTACGCTGCAATACCTTCAGAACAAGTACGAAAAGATGTACCGGATGGTGTTATGACAAAATGTCCGAAATGTAAAAAAATCATGTATACGAAAGAGCTTCTAAAAAATTTAAAAGTATGTGTGAATTGTGGATATCATCATCCTATGAATGCATGGGAACGTCTTGATAGTATATTGGACGAAGGGTCATTCCGTGAGTATGACAAAGAAATGGTTTCATTAAATCCACTCGAGTTTCCAGGATACGAAGAGAAACTAGAGAGCGATCGTAAGAAGACTAAATTGAACGAAGCGGTTGTAACTGGTGAAGGAACAATTGATGACATGCTTGTTGTTGTTGCAGTAATGGATTCTCGTTTTCGAATGGGCAGCATGGGCTCTGTTGTAGGAGAGAAAATTGCCCGTGCAGTTGAAAAAGCATACGACTTACAAGTTCCATTTATTATCTTTACTGCGTCGGGTGGTGCCCGTATGCAAGAAGGGATATTAAGTTTAATGCAAATGGCAAAAACAAGCGTAGCTTTGAAAAAGCATAGTAATGCAGGAGGGTTATTTATTTCTGTTATGACTCACCCAACGACGGGCGGGGTTTCAGCGAGTTTCGCTTCACTTGGTGATTACAATCTTGCAGAGCCAGGTGCACTTATCGGATTTGCTGGTAGACGTGTAATTGAACAAACAGTGCGTGAAAAACTACCGGAAGATTTCCAAACGGCAGAATTTTTATTAGAGCACGGTCAATTAGATGCGGTTGTGCATCGTGATGATATGAGAGAATCACTCCGTAAGATTTTAGAAGTTCATCAAGGAGGGGAAATGGCTGTATGGCAGAGCTAGAATTTGAGAAACCAGTTGTTGAGCTAAGAAATAAGATTCGTGAACTGAAAGACTATACGAAAAACAGCCAGATGGACTTCAGTGAGGAGATTCGTATTTTGGAAGACAAGCTAGAAAAATTAGAGGAAGATATATACGGCAATATGAAAGTATGGGACCGTGTTCAAATTGCTCGTCATGCAGAACGACCGACAACGCTCGATTATATTGAGCACTTATTTACTAATTTTTTTGAATGTCATGGAGATCGCCTATTTGGCGACGATGCAGCGATTGTCGGCGGCATTGCGAAATATAAGGGGATGCCTGTAACTGTAATTGGGCACCAACGCGGAAAAGATACGAAAGAAAATATTCGTCGTAATTTTGGGATGCCTCATCCAGAAGGATATCGAAAAGCACTGCGTCTAATGAAACAAGCGGAAAAGTTTAATCGTCCTATTATTTGTTTCATCGATACGAAGGGAGCTTATCCTGGTAAAGCAGCTGAAGAACGTGGACAAAGTGAGGCGATTGCCCGTAATTTATTTGAAATGGCGGGTTTAACGGTACCTGTTATTTGTATTGTTATCGGTGAAGGTGGTAGTGGTGGTGCGTTAGGTCTTGGAGTAGGAGATTACATTCATATGCTGGAAAATTCCACGTATTCTGTTATTACACCAGAGGGTGCGGCGGCAATTCTTTGGAAAGACGCTGGTAAAGCAAAAGAAGCTGCAGAAGCGATGAAAATTACAGCATTAGATTTGAAAGAATTAGGTGTAATTGACGAAATTATTCCAGAGGCAAAAGGTGGAGCGCATCGTAACATTTTAAAACAATCAGAAAATATAGATTTAATGCTTAAGAAAACTTTTGAACAATTAAGCGGAATTTCGAAAGATGAATTAATCGAAAAACGTTATGAAAAATATATGAAAATTGGGCAAGTTTCGTTTTCAAACGCTTCCATTGGGATAAAATAATAAAAGCGTGCGTTCCTCTTCGCGAATGCACGTTTTTATTATGAAAAGACACATCTTCTCCATTGTGTTTTTATATTTTTTCGTGTTATTTTATTATAAGGCAAATAATCTTTATGAGGTGAGTACAAATGAAACGTATTGGTGTATTAACAAGTGGTGGAGATTCACCTGGTATGAATGCTGCCATTCGTGCAGTTGTTCGTAAAGCGATTTTCCATGATATTGAAGTATATGGTATTTACCATGGATACGCGGGTTTAATTTCTGGTCATATTGAAAAATTAGAACTTGGTTCTGTTGGCGATATTATCCACCGTGGTGGTACGAAATTATATACAGCAAGATGTCCTGAGTTTAAAGATCCAGAAGTACGACTAAAAGGTATCGAGCAATTAAAGAAACATGGTATCGAAGGACTTGTTGTTATTGGTGGAGATGGCTCTTACCAAGGTGCTAAAAAATTAACTGAACAAGGATTCCCATGTGTTGGTGTACCAGGTACAATCGACAATGATATTCCTGGAACAGACTTCACAATTGGTTTCGATACAGCTTTAAATACTGTTATTGATGCAATTGATAAAATTCGTGACACAGCTACATCTCATGAACGTACATATGTTATCGAAGTAATGGGACGTCATGCTGGAGATATCGCATTATGGGCTGGTTTAGCTGATGGTGCCGAAACAATCTTAATTCCAGAAGAAGAGTATGACATGGAAGATGTTATTGCTCGTCTGAAGCGTGGTAGTGAACGTGGTAAAAAACACAGTATTATCATTGTGGCTGAAGGTGTTGGAAGTGCAATTGACATCGGTAAGCACATTGAAGAAGCAACAAACTTTGATACTCGTGTAACTGTATTAGGTCACGTACAACGTGGTGGATCACCAAGTGCACAAGACCGTGTATTAGCAAGTCGTCTTGGCGCAAGAGCAGTTGAATTATTAATTGCTGGTAGAGGTGGACGCTGTGTAGGTATTCAAGATAATAAACTTGTTGATCATGATATTATCGAAGCGTTAGCTCAAAAGCATACAATCGATAAAGATATGTATCAATTATCTAAAGAATTATCCATCTAATCGGCTTAATGTCGGATATTTGGGAACGGTTTCATAATTTTCGGAGGTGCAATATGCGTAAAACTAAAATTGTATGTACTATAGGTCCTGCTAGTGAAAGTATTGAGAAATTAGAACAATTAATCGAAGCGGGTATGAACGTTGCTCGTTTAAACTTCTCTCATGGTAGCCATGAAGAGCACGGCGCTCGTATTAAAAACATTCGTGAAGCTTCAAAGAAAACTGGTAAAACAGTTGGTATCTTACTTGATACAAAAGGTCCAGAAATCCGTACTCACGACTTCGTAGACGGACAAGCTGAGCTTGTAACAGGTGCAGAAGTAGTTCTTTCTACTGAGCAAGTATTAGGTACTGCAGAGAAGTTCTCTGTATCTTATGCTGGTCTTTATGACGATGTAGACCCAGGTTCTCGTATTCTAATCGATGACGGTCTTATCGAACTAGAAGTAATCGAAAAAGCTGACGGAAACATCCGTACAAAAGTTTTAAACAGCGGAACTGTAAAAAATAAAAAAGGTGTTAACGTACCAAACGTAAGCATTAAGCTTCCTGGTATCACTGAAAAAGACGTAAAAGATATCGTCTTCGGTATCGAGCAAAAAGTTGATTTCATCGCAGCTTCATTCGTACGTAAAGCATCTGACGTATTAGAAATCCGTGAATTATTAGAAGAGCATAACGCTCAATACATCCAAATCGTACCAAAAATTGAAAACCAAGAGGGTATCGATAACATCGATTCAATCTTAGAAGTTTCTGACGGTTTAATGGTAGCTCGTGGTGATATGGGTGTAGAAATTCCACCAGAAGAAGTACCATTAGTACAAAAACGTCTAATCAAAAAATGTAACGTGTTAGGTAAACCGGTTATTACTGCGACACAAATGTTAGATTCTATGCAACGTAACCCACGTCCAACTCGTGCGGAAGCAAGTGACGTAGCTAACGCAATCTTCGATGGTACAGATGCAATCATGCTTTCAGGTGAAACAGCTGCTGGTCAATACCCAGTAGAAGCAGTAACAATGATGGCTAACATTGCAGTGCGTGTTGAAAAATCATTACAATATGAAGATATGTTCAAAAAACGTATTAAAGAGTTCACTCCAACAATTACAGATGCAATTAGCCAATCTGTTGCGCATACAGCACTTGCTCTTGATGTAGCTGCAATCGTAGCTCCAACAGAAAGTGGACATACTGCGAAAATGATCTCTAAATACCGTCCGAAATCTCCAATCGTAGCTGTAACATCTGACGAGCAAGTAGGACGTCGTCTTGCACTTGTTTGGGGTGTACAAGCATTTATGGCTGGAAAACGTGCAGCGTCTACTGACGAAATGTTAGATACTGCAATTCAAACAGGTATGGATGCAGGTCTAATTGGACTTGGAGACACTGTAGTAATCACTGCTGGTGTTCCAGTTGCTGAAACTGGTACAACAAACTTAATGAAAATCCATGTTGTTGGTGAAGAAGTTGCGAAAGGACAAGGAATCGGTCGTAAAGCTGCAAAAGGTAAAGTAGTTGTAGCGAAAACAGCTGCTGAAGCTGTAGCGAACGTAAACAAAGGTGATATCCTTGTTACAACAAGCACTGATAAAGATATGATTCCTGCAATCGAAAAAGCTGCTGCTCTAGTTGTAGAAGAAGGCGGTCTAACAAGCCATGCGGCTGTTGTAGGTGTATCAATCGGTATTCCTGTTATCGTTGGTGTAAACGGCGTAACAGCAACTTTAAAAAATGGCCAAGAAGTAACAGTTGATGCAGCACGCGGAATTGTTTATAATGGACATGCGGAAGTGCTATAAGTAATACGAAGAGAAGGATCGGAGTCCTTCTCTTTTTTTTACACAAAAACGAGGTGGAATCAGCTTGAAACGCCTGGAATTACGTTTAAAATCCGTTTGTTACGAGGTTCAATAGGGAAAGGTGTTTAGTTTCTGTGTAGCGTATACGGGCGCTCTGGGTTCGTTTAAAGTGATGAGTGAGAGGAGTGTAGAACTATGAAGTGGTTACTATTCTTGTTTATTTTAATACCGGCGATTGAGATTACAGTCTTAATTGGATCGAGTCATGTAATAGGTTTATGGTCTACGTTCGCTATGATTGTATTTACGGGTGTTGTAGGTGTCTATTTAGCGAAAAGACAAGGATTTAAAGTGCTTAGAGAGATTCAATCTAAGTTGAATAGAGGAGAAATGCCAGGAGGAGCGGTACTGGATGGTATTTTTATCTTTGTAGGAGGTATTCTTTTGGTACTTCCTGGATACGTAACGGATATAATAGGTTTGATCTTCGTTATCCCTATGACGAGGGCTTTGTTGAAGCCATTTGTTATGAAGTGGATGGAATGGAAGTTTAGAAAGAGTTCTACTATTATTGTGCAGAAATAGTGCTTAGATTATAGCGATCTAAGCACTATTTTTTTGCCCGCAAAAGGATGAGAGATGGATGAAGTTCTGTTGATTAAAGTGTTGCTGTATCATGCCTTAAAATGTGGTGAATGCGAAGGAGTTAAGTGGAAATCAGACTACTCATACAAGTCCGGTTGGTGAAAGTTAATAATCGGTGGTGGACAAAATCCTTACTGATCATAGTTTTGCCTTATTATATTTGCTATGTATTTTTCGATTGGATATGGAGGTAGTTCTTAATGAGTGTGTTGTAGGGAAATTCATATGAACTCAAGCTGGTTTTTGTATATAAAAAGAATCAATTGGTATGGAAAAGTTAGATACGAACAGGAAAAATGTTAGTTTAAGTCTTATTTTATACCATTTTGCATATTTATTCATTTACATAAAAAGTAATAAATGTAAGTAATAATTATAAAAATAATAGAATAAATATGTAAAAATACCTCAGAATATGCGTTTTCTATGCAAAAAAACAAGAGTATTATCCTTTTTGTGGGAAATTCTCTTGTTGTATGTAATGAGTGTGAAAAACAAGTATAAGGAATAATCAGTGGGAAATTCCCACTGATTACATATAAGTTTTTTGTTGTATATGAATTAGAAACTATTATTTTGAAGGTGAGCCTTTAATATATTTCCACAAATCATGGAATACACGAGCTTTGTGCAATGTATTAAGTAGTACTAAGATGACTGGACCGATGATTAATCCTAAAAAGCCAAAAAGCTTAAAGCCGACAAATAGAGCGATTAGTGTTGCTAATGGATCGAGGCCGATATTAGATGAAAGTACTTTAGGCTCCATAATTTGTCTTTGGACAATCACGACGATGTATAAGATGAGAAGACCGATGGCGAAAGCAGTATCGCCAGTGAAAAATACGTATATAACCCAAGGAACGAAGACGGCACCTGTTCCTAAATAAGGGAGTAAATCTACAACCCCTGTAATAATCGCGATAGTAATGGCGTATGGTACGCGTAATATTAAAAGTCCGATTAGTACAATAACAGTTGTCATAGATACGAGTGTAAGTTGCGCTTTAACAAAACCAAATAAAGCTTTTCTTAAGTCGACAAAAATAGTTTTTCCATAGCCATGAACACGATTGGGCAAAAATTTTCTTACTTTCTGAGCAAGATGATGCCAATCGTAACTAATGAAGAAAGTGGCTAATAAAACGAATACAAGGACAGTTAAAGTGGTTGGTAATGCACTAATGAAATTTGTTAACCCGCTTATAATAGCAGTTAAAAGTTCTTTCATTTGCGTCGTTGCTTCGGTTCCTAAGTTTTGAATGTTTTGTGTAATCGTATAGCGCTGTGGTTCCCCAAGATGATTAAATTTAGAAATTAAATCATCATAGAGAGGCATAATATGATTAAGTGCAAATTGCTCTGCGAATTTAACGATATCCGGGAACTTTACTGTAACAAGTTGTAGTAAGTATGTTGTGGCCGATATTGCTTCCGTTACAAGATATGTAACGAGTCCGACGATAGCTCCGAATACGAGAATTAAGCTAACGAGTACTGCTAGTGCGCGAGGAAATTGTAGTTTTTGATTAAGGAAATTGACGACGGGATTAATCAAATAAGCAAATGCGAAAGCGATAATAAAAGGATAGATAAGTCCTGACATATATAGTAATGCATAGAACCCGGCTACCGTTGCTACAATGACAAATATGAGTCGCAATATCATATATAGTAAGTTTCGGTTCAAAGATGTATACCTCCCATTCCAATTTGGATTATCCTAATTCGTTCAACTTATAACGAGTGTGCTGCACTGATTAAAGTTTCACTTTATGTTATAGTGGAATGATGGATTTTTCCTGCTTTTTCAGTACATGAGTGACTGTAAAAGCTTGGTGTTGATGCTTCTACTATATGGTAAAAACTTCATTTTCTCTTCTTTTTATTTTACCTGTTTCTTATTAGAAAAGAAAGGAGAGACAATCGTTTTCAAAAATGTATATAGGCTTAAATTTTTGATGATGAAAGTCTCAGTTTAGCATTTTAAAATACATAAAAAATGAAGTGGTTATTGTTGAATATACATCGATATAGCATGTATAACGATAGGTTTAAAGGTATTTTTGTTTGGAAATGAGTTCATTATTTTCAGAAAGGAAGTGTAAACATGATTAGTCAGTCAACGTTATTTTTATTCATACTACTTATTATAGGACTTGTTGCTAAAAACCAATCGCTTACTGTAGCTATTGGTGTGTTATTTTTATTGAAATTTACGTTTCTAGGAGATAAAGTCTTTCCTTATCTACAAACGAAAGGGATTAACCTCGGTGTAACGGTTATTACAATAGCAGTACTCGTACCGATTGCAACGGGGGAAATAGGTTTTAAACAACTTGGAGAAGCGGCGAAATCGTATTATGCATGGATTGCTTTAGCTTCAGGGGTAGCGGTTGCTTTGTTAGCGAAAGGCGGCGTACAATTATTGACGACGGATCCTCATATTACAACTGCGCTCGTTTTCGGGACAATTATAGCGGTTGCTTTATTTAATGGAGTTGCTGTAGGTCCATTAATTGGGGCTGGAATTGCCTATGCAGTTATGAGTATTATACAGATGTTTAAATAAGGAATTTTATAGTAATATAAAATTTTTGAATTCTTTCTGTTCACAAAAGTCAGATAATTGTTTATAATAGGATTAGAAACTTTGAAAAGTTACATAACAGCAGAGACTTTACACCAGATAAAATAAAAACAACATAAAACAATTTTATAATGATATTGTTTTATGTTGTTTTTATCATAAAACTCTTCGGGATTAATTTTCCTCACTAACTTGTTGTTTTGAGCGTGAGGATTCGGGGAGACATTCACGCTCATGCTTTCCATGTAAACAATGGACAATAAGAGGGGAACATCGCAACAAATTTGCATGATCGTGCATTTTGCTTGCCTAAAGAGTGAACGGGCGTTCATAATTCAAAAGGGAAGCAAATAGATATAAGGAGCAAGGTTGGGAGAATTTTCAGGAAAAGGAGAGAATGTCATGACTGTTATTCGAGGTTTAGAAGGGGTAGTAGCAACAACATCATCTGTGAGCTCTATTATTGATGATACATTAACTTATGTTGGGTATAATATTGATGATTTAGCTGAGAATGCTACATTTGAAGAAGTAGTGTACTTATTATGGCATCGCAAGCTTCCTAATGAACAAGAACTAGCGAAATTTAAAGAGATTGTATCGGAATACTATAAAGTTCCAGGTGAGATTTTAACATATTTGAAACAAGTAGATTTAAAAATCGCACATCCGATGTCTGTTTTACGAACTGCAATTTCCATGCTATCATTATACGATGAGAGCGCTGAAATTATGGATGAAAACTCCAATTATTTGAAAGCGGTTAAATTGCAGGCTCAAGTGGGAACTTTAGTTGCTGCTTATGCAAGAATTCGTAAAGGTTTAGATGTTGTTGAGCCTAGAAACGATTTATCATTAGCTGCAAACTTCTTGTACATGTTAAATGATCGCGAGCCAAATGAAGTTGAAATTGAAGCTTTTGACAAGGCGCTTGTACTTCACGCAGATCATGAGTTAAACGCTTCTACATTTACTGCACGCGTTTGTGTAGCTACACTTTCAGATGTATATTCTGGTATTACAGCAGCAATCGGTGCGTTAAAAGGTCCTCTTCACGGCGGGGCAAACGAAAATGTAATGAAGATGCTAACTGAAATTGGCGAAGAAGAAAATGTAGAATCATATATTCATAATGCTCTTCAAAATAAAGTGAAAATCATGGGCTTTGGCCACCGTGTATATGAGCAGGGTGATCCGCGTGCAAAACATTTACGCGAAATGTCTAAGAGATTATGCGTGCTTTTAGGAGAAGACAAATGGTATAATATGTCTATCAAAATTGAAGACATTGTAACAAAAGAAAAAGGTCTTCCACCAAATGTTGATTTCTATTCAGCTTCTGTATACCATTGTTTAGGAATTGACCATGACTTATTTACACCTATTTTTGCAATTAGCCGTATGTCAGGCTGGTTAGCTCATATTCTAGAACAATATGAAAACAACCGTTTAATCCGTCCGCGTGCTGATTATAATGGACCAACACATCAAGTGTACGTTCCAATTGCACAACGATAAGCGAAAAACACTATTTTGATAGTGAAAATACGCTTTCAAAAGTCTGATTTTTTCGGAAAGACGTAATGATTAGAATATTTTAATTTAAATAACGGTTTGAACTGAGGGGTTATTCCCTCAGTTTCATACATATGAAATTTCAAACATGGGGGTTATCACATTGACGACAGGTGAAAAAATTACTGTAACTAATGGTGTTATGAATGTACCAAACAATCCGATTATTCCATTTATCGAAGGAGATGGAATTGGTCCTGATATTTGGGCAGCTGCATCTCGTGTACTAGAAGCAGCAGTTGAAAAAGCTTATGATGGTGAGAAGAAAATCGTTTGGAAAGAAGTGCTTGCAGGGGAAAAAGCATTCAACCAAACAGGCGAGTGGTTACCAGAAGAAACTTTAAATTTAATCCGTGAATATTTAATCGCGATTAAAGGTCCACTTACAACTCCAGTTGGCGGTGGTATTCGTTCTCTAAACGTAGCACTTCGTCAAGAATTAGATTTATATGTATGTCTACGTCCAGTTCGTTATTTTGATGGTGTTCCTTCACCTGTAAAACGTCCGGAAGATACTGATATGGTTATTTTCCGTGAGAATACAGAAGACATTTATGCTGGAATTGAATATGCACAAGGATCTCCGGAAGCAGAAAAAGTCCTTGCTTTCTTAAAAGAAGCAATGGGTGTTAATAAAATTCGCTTCCCAGAAACATCTGGTATTGGTATTAAACCAATCTCAGAAGAAGGGACAAAGCGTCTTGTTCGTGCTGCAATTCAATATGCAATTAACGAAAAACGTTCTTCTGTTACATTAGTTCATAAAGGAAACATTATGAAATTTACAGAAGGTGCTTTCAAAAACTGGGGTTACGAAGTAGCGGAACAAGAATTCGGCGATAAAGTATTTACTTGGGCTGAATATGATCGTATCGTTGAGAAAGATGGTAAAGATGCAGCGAATAAAGCGATGGCAGACGCTGAAGTGGCTGGGAAAATCATCGTAAAAGATTCTATTGCAGACATCTTCTTACAACAGATTTTAACTCGTCCACGTGAGTTCGATGTTGTTGCAACAATGAACTTAAACGGAGACTACATCTCTGATGCACTTGCTGCACAAGTAGGTGGAATTGGTATTGCACCTGGTGCAAACATTAACTATGTGACTGGACATGCTATCTTTGAAGCTACACATGGTACAGCTCCAAAATATGCAGGTTTAGACAAAGTAAACCCATCTTCAGTTCTTCTTTCTGGTGTATTATTATTAGAGCACTTAGGATGGAACGAAGCTGCGAAATTAGTAACTGATTCAGTTGAGAAAACAATTGCTTCAAAAGTAGTAACTTATGATTTCGCACGCTTAATGGAAGGTGCAACAGAAGTGAAATGTTCTGAGTTCGCTAATGAACTTATTAAAAACATGGATGTAGCGATAATCAAAAACGCATAATTAAAGCGGGGGGGTAAATTATGACAATCAAACGCAAGAAAGTTTCAGTCATCGGTGCAGGATTTACAGGAGCAACAACAGCATTCTTATTAGCACAAAAAGAACTTGCAGATGTTGTATTAGTGGACATTCCACAACTGGAAAATCCAACAAAAGGGAAAGCGTTAGATATGTTAGAAGCGAGCCCAGTACAAGGTTTTGATGCTAACATTATTGGAACATCTGATTACGCAGATACTGCTGATTCTGACGTTGTCGTTATTACAGCAGGTATTGCACGTAAGCCTGGTATGAGCCGTGATGACTTAGTAGCAACAAACTCTAAAATTATGAAAAGTATTACGCGCGACATTGCAAAACATTCACCAAATGCGATTATTGTTGTGTTAACAAATCCAGTTGATGCAATGACATATTCTGTATTTAAAGAAGCAGGATTCCCGAAAGAGCGTGTTATCGGTCAATCGGGCGTATTAGATACAGCTCGTTTCCGTACATTTATTGCACAAGAATTAAATCTTTCTGTGAAAGATATTACAGGATTTGTTCTTGGTGGACACGGTGACGATATGGTACCTCTTGTACGTTATTCTTATGCAGGTGGCATTCCGTTAGAAACGTTAATTCCGAAAGAGCGTTTAGAAGCAATCGTAGAACGTACCCGTAAAGGTGGCGGCGAGATTGTAGGCTTATTAGGAAACGGTAGTGCATATTATGCACCAGCTGCTTCTTTAGTTGAAATGACAGAAGCAATCTTAAAAGATCAACGCCGTGTATTACCAGCTATTGCGTACCTTGAAGGTGAATATGGTTATAGCGACCTTTACTTAGGCGTACCAGTAATTCTAGGTGGTAACGGAATTGAAAAAATTATTGAGTTAGAACTTCTTACAGATGAAAGAGAAGCGTTAGATCGCTCTGTAGAATCTGTACGTAATGTAATGAAGGTTCTTGTTTAATAATTAAATATTAAGTAGAAAAAGATTCGGGGCCCCGAATCTTTTTCTACTATTTATTCAAATGTTTTTTTGAAATAATATGAAAACGCTATCATTTTGTGTATCCTATAATGAAACTATAGATTTATACTATACATTGCCCTCATCATAGTAAATTTCGGATAAGGTATCGCTATTAGTAGGATAATAAGGTGAAAAAATCGGAGGGGGTTGTAACATGTTAAAGAAAAAAGTTCAAATTGGTCGTAGAATGGATGAAATTACAGTAGGAGAGAAATTATCTATCACTGAAAAAATTGAGGATAAAGATTTGTTATTGTACTTAGGGTTAACGAATGATGCCAATCCATTATATATTCAGCATGATTACGCATCCCAAACTCCGTATGAAAAGCCGATTGTACCAAGCATTATGCTAACGGGAATGATTACAACGGCAGTTACGAAATATTTACCAGGTCCAGGCAGTCATATTACTAGGAAGGACCTTACGTTCGTGAAGCATGTTCATCATTATGAAACGTTACAAATCCATTTTGAAGTTGTAGCTGTTTCTGAGGAGGAACATACAATTGATATGCTTGTATCTGCTCATGATGAAAAAGGAGAAACGGTTGTAAAGGGTTCTTTAACAGTAACGCCGCCTTTTAAATCAGTTTCTATTATGGAAAAAGCATTAGATAATTTTTAAAACATGAAAATATGAATAGCGCTAGCATACCTTTCTATAAGGGGGCTAGCGCTATTTTTAGTTGAAGAATCCTTGTGTGAATCCTTCGGCGAAATCGGAACAACCTGTTTTAATAGTATCCCAGCTTGGGGCGTTGAAAGTAAGAATACATGTTACTACTAAAGATAGAATAGGTAGAACTAATCGCATAATAGACCTCCGTGTTTTTAATATTTATATATTTAAATTAATAATATAAAGATTAATAATGTAAGTCAATAAAAGGGGTGATTTTTAAGGTGAAGTGGAAAAAAGAAGATGTTATCTTTGAAACGATAAGAGAAGCTGAAGTGTGGGCAGACGGGGTCGCGAATGAAATGTATGGAAGACTATTTGATAGATATGAAACACCGGACTATAAAATAGCGTATGCTCTTTCGTTTTTCCTAGCGCAGGAGAGGGGATTTGTGGTTCATACGGAAAAATACTTTGAAAAAGGTAGGTTTATCTACCGAGTTTGGATAGCGGAGAGGGAGAGAGAATGAAGTTTTAATTGCTTTTATTTTCGAAGCATTAGTAGAAACGAGCCCATGAATAGACAATTATATTGAGAGGGACCTTGTTTTCTAGTATGATGAGAATAACGGGGAAAATACTAGGATGAAGAAGGTTTCAAGTCTATAACTTGGAGGAAAAGAATGAACAATCGTATTTTAGTAGTTGATGATGAGGAATTTATCTTAACTTTAATTGAATTTAATCTACAACAAGCTGGGTTTGAAGTGATAACAGCGATGGATGGAGAAATGGCGCTTCAAAAAGCGACAACAGAACGCCCAGATTTAATTATATTAGATTTAATGCTTCCAAAAATGGATGGTATGGAAGTGTGTAAAGAATTACGATTGCAGCGCGTTATGACGCCGATTTTAATGTTAACAGCAAAAGATGATGAATTTGATAAGGTGCTAGGTCTTGAACTTGGGGCAGATGATTATATGACGAAGCCATTTAGCCCAAGGGAAGTTGTTGCGCGTGTGAAGGCAATTTTGCGCCGCACGAAATTACAACAAGAAGAACAAGTGAAAGAAGCGTCAGATGAAGAGAGCATCACACTTGCTGAACTTAAAATTTTGCCGGAATTTTATGAGGCTTATTTCCAAGGAAGAAAGCTTGAATTAACACCAAAAGAATTTGAACTACTTGTTTATCTTGCGAAAAATAAAAGTCGCGTGTTGACACGTGATCAATTATTAAGTGCTGTATGGAACTATGATTTTGCTGGTGATACACGAATTGTTGACGTTCATATTAGCCATTTGCGCGATAAAATTGAACAAAATACGAAAAAACCGACGTACATTAAAACGATACGTGGTTTAGGATATAAATTAGAGGAGCCAAAAGGGGATGAATAAATTTCGTTCCAGGCTTCTTTTTACATTTGTTTCTCTTATTGTTTTTATTTTAGTTGGACTAGGTTTATTACTGGAAACCGTGTTTGAAAACTACTATATAGATCATGCAAAAGAGAGAATGGTAAAAGAGACAGAGTATGTTGCGGTATTAGCAGAAGAACAGGGTTTTGATGATGTTTTAAAAAATCCATATGTATTTGAAAAGTTAGAAGAAAAAATACAGGCTTCTATTGCATTTGTAGATGAAAAAAAGAAAGTTCAATATAGCGGAGGAGAACAGTCTGCTTTTAGTGAAGGGATAATTAAAGAACTTTCTTCTGAAACAACAAAACAAAGAAACAAAGTCATTACGAAAGAAACAGATCAGAATAATGAATTTTACCATGCGGTATTCGTTCAAGATGTAGCAGGGAAACAAGGGTACATTTTGGTGAAAAGTACAATTGAGCCTTTGAAATCTGTTCATCAAAAAACGTGGGGATTATTAATTATCGGATTTGTTATCGCTTGTCTCGTAGTCGTATTTTTAGGTATGAAAATTACAGGGCAATATATTAGGCCAATTGAATCCGTTACGAAAGTTGCTATCGAATTAGCGAAGGGAAATTATAAAGCACGCGCTTATGAAAGTCATTCGGATGAAACAGGAATGCTGAGTAAAGCAATTAATATTTTAGCCCGTAATTTACAAGAGATGACACTTGAGCAAGAAATGCAACAAGATCGTCTGCATACGTTAATTGAAAATATGGGAAGCGGAATGATTTTAATTGATAGCCGCGGTTATATAAACCTTGTAAACCGTTCTTATAAGGAGACTTTCCACGTAACAGATGAAGAATATTTAGATCGTTTATATTATGAGTCGTTTCATCATACAGAAATTATAGAGCTCGTGGAAGAAATCTTTATGACAGAAGTGAAAGTGCGTAAACAAATGTTATTGCCGCTTGGAATTGAGCGAAAGCATTTTGAAGTATATGGAGCACCGATTATCGGGACGAACCATGAATGGAAAGGGATTGTCCTTGTATTCCATGACATTACTGAGCTAAAGAAATTAGAACAAATGAGAAAAGACTTTTTAGCGAATGTTTCTCATGAACTAAAGACACCGATTACTTCTATTAAAGGTTTTTCAGAAACGCTCTTGGACGGTGCTATGGATAATAAAAAATTCTGCGAACATTTCTTGCACATTATTTTAAAAGAAAGTGAACGCATGCAAGGGTTAATTGAAGATTTATTAGATTTATCAAAGATTGAGCAACAAGGATTTAAATTGAGTATGGGGACCGTTGATATGAAGGGACTTCTTGAAGACATTCATATGGTGCTTGATAACAAAGCAGGAGAAAAAGAAATTTCTTTACAAGTAAATGCGCTAAAAGGAGTCTCGGTCATTGGAGATCCAAGTCGTTTGAAGCAAATCTTTATTAATTTAATGAATAACGCAATCGTATATACGCCGGCTGGAGGCGTTGTTTCTGTAGAATTAGTAGAAGATAAATATAATGCTTATATAAAAGTATCGGATACGGGAATTGGTATTAGTAAAGATGAAATTCCGCGTATTTTTGAACGCTTTTACCGAGTGGATAAAGCGAGAAGTAGAAATACTGGTGGTACAGGCCTCGGATTATCGATTGTAAAGCATTTAGTTGAGGCACATCACGGTACGATTACAGTGGATAGTGAAGTTGGGGAAGGGACAACATTTACAGTTGTTTTACCAAAATCAGCAACTGAAAAATAGGATGAAGGATGTTTACAATATATTAACAATGGCTTAATTAAATATTAATAAAGGTCTGTTAATATAATACATGAAAACCCCTTCATCCAAGGAGTAATTTTGGACGAGAATAGTTATGCTGTTCTCGTCACTTCCCTTTTATGTTAGTAAACGTTTATATATATGATAGAAAATAGCCGTTATTTTTCTTCTCTCTATTAGTCATGTTAATATAGAGAGAGGAAAGGAACGGTTTTTTTTCTGTGAAAAAAATCATTTCAAATTTGTATGGGGAGGTTTCTGGTTTGGAAAAAAAGGTCGTATTAGTAGATGGTAACAATATCGCGTATCGTGCTTTCTTTGCACTACCGCTTTTAAATAACGACAAAGGTATACATACGAACGCAATTTACGGTTTTACAATGATGTTAATGAGAATATTAGAGGAAGAAAAACCAACGCATATGTTAGTAGCGTTTGATGCGGGTAAAACGACATTCCGTCATAAAACGTATAGTGAGTATAAAGGAGGACGTCAAAAGACTCCACCTGAATTATCAGAGCAATTCCCGTTTATTCGTGAGATGCTTGATGCATTCAACGTACCGCGTTATGAATTAGAAAATTATGAAGCGGATGACATTATGGGGACGTTAGCGAAAGAAGCGAGTGAACAAGGGTTTCATGTAAAAGTTATTTCAGGAGATAAAGACTTACTGCAACTTGTTTCAGATAATACACTCGTATGTATTCCACGCAAAGGGATTACAGAAGTGGATGAATATACGAAAGAAGCTTTATTTGAGAAATACAGCTTATCACCAAAGCAAATTATCGATATGAAAGGTTTAATGGGAGACCAGTCAGATAATATTCCAGGTGTACCAGGAGTTGGTGAAAAAACTGCGATTAAATTGTTAACACAGTTTGAAACGGTCGAGGCAGTGTATGAAAATATAGATCAAGTGAGCGGGAAGAAATTAAAAGAAAAGCTAGAAGCAAATAAAGACCAAGCTCTTATGAGTAAAGATCTTGCAACTATTATTACAGATGCGCCGATTACAGTGCATGTGGATGATATGGAGTATAAAGGGTATGAAGCAAGTGATGTGATTCCAATGTTCGAGAATTTAGGATTTACATCACTTTTAAATAAATTAGGTGTTACGCCAGAAGAAACGACTCCAGCTGAATTAGATGATATTACATTTGATATTGT
The DNA here is from genome assembly GCF_056399205.1 of Bacillus sp. 01N45. NCBI lineage: Bacteria > Bacillati > Bacillota > Bacilli > Caryophanales > Bacillaceae > Bacillus > Bacillus sp. 01N45. The sequence continues at coordinate 40,970 of NZ_JBFTQW010000012.1, read as the reverse complement.
GGAAGAAGTTACAGAAGAAATGCTAGTGCAAGATAGTGCGCTTATTGTTGAAGTACAAGAAGATAACTATCATAAAGCGGACATTCAAGGTTTTGGTATTCAAAATGAAAATGGCTGTTACTTTATTCAAACAGAAATTGCTCTTAAGTCAGACGCTTTTAAAGAGTGGCTTGCAGATGGAGAAATGAGAAAGTATACATTTGATGCGAAGCGCGCAATCGTTGCACTTAAATGGAACGGGATAGATATGCAAGGGATTGACTTTGATCTACTAATCGCTGCTTATTTACTTGACCCGGCTGATACGGATAAAGATTTCCGTACTGTAGCAAAAATGAAAGAAACACATGCTGTGAAATCTGATGAAGAAGTTTACGGAAAAGGTGCGAAGCGTGCTGTTCCAGAGCTAGAAGTAGTAGCGGAGCATGTAGCTCGTAAAGTGCACGTATTATATGATGTAAAGCAAACATTCGTTGAAGAGTTACAAAAGAATGAGCAATATGAACTGTTTACAGAGTTAGAATTACCACTTGCGCGTGTATTAGCTGATATGGAAGTAAAAGGTGTAAAAGTTGATACGGAGCGTCTTCGTAATATGGGAGAAGAACTTGCAGGTAGATTAAAGGAAATGGAACAGGAAATTTATAAGCTTGCGGGAACAGAATTTAATATTAATTCACCGAAGCAGCTTGGTGTTATTCTGTTTGAGAACTTAAACTTACCAGTTATTAAAAAGACGAAAACAGGTTATTCTACGTCAGCAGATGTACTAGAAAAGCTTATGGATCGCCATGAAATCATTCCAAACATTTTACATTATCGTCAATTAGGGAAACTAAATTCAACTTATATTGAAGGTTTATTAAAAGTTGTACATGAAGATTCATCTAAAATCCATACTCGTTTCAATCAAGTATTAACGCAAACAGGTCGATTAAGTTCAACGGATCCGAACTTGCAAAATATCCCGATTCGATTAGAAGAAGGAAGAAAGATTCGTCAGGCATTTGTTCCATCAGAAGAAGGATGGATTATGTATGCGGCAGATTATTCACAAATTGAACTTCGCGTATTAGCTCATATTGCAAATGATAAAGGGCTAGTTGAAGCGTTCCAACATGACATGGATATTCATACGAAAACAGCGATGGATGTATTTGGCGTTGAAAAAGATGAAGTAACTTCGAATATGAGACGACAAGCGAAAGCTGTCAATTTCGGGATTGTATATGGTATTAGTGATTATGGTCTTTCACAAAACTTAGGAATTACAAGAAAAGCAGCAGCGGAATTTATTGAAAAGTATTTAGAAAGTTTCCCTGGTGTACAAGAATACATGAGTGACATCGTAAAAGATGCGAAACAAAAAGGGTATGTGGCTACATTATTAAATCGCCGCCGTTATATTCCGGAAATTACGAGTCGTAATTTCAATTTACGTAGCTTTGCTGAGCGTACGGCTATGAACACACCAATTCAAGGGACTGCAGCAGATATTATTAAAAAAGCGATGATTATTATGGCAGACCGTCTAGAAGAAGAAGGATTACAGGCGCGTCTACTTCTGCAAGTACACGATGAATTGATATTTGAAGCACCAAAAGAAGAAATTGAAAAATTAGAGAAGCTTGTACCTGAAGTAATGGAGCATGCGATTGAACTCGCGGTTCCGCTGAAAGTTGATTATTCTTACGGTCCAACTTGGTACGACGCAAAATAAGGAAGTGATGAAATGCCTGAATTACCAGAGGTTGAAAATGTTAGGCGGACGCTTGAAAATCTTGTAACAGGAAAAACGATTGAAGATGTCATTATTACTTATCCAAAAATAGTAAAACGTCCGGATGATGCAGAAATCTTTAAAGAAATGCTAAGAGGCGAGAAGATTGAAAATATAAAGCGAAGAGGAAAGTTTTTGCTTTTATATGTAACGAATTATGTTATTGTTTCACATTTACGTATGGAAGGTAAGTTTTTACTGCATCAAGAGGATGAGCCAATTGATAAGCATACACACGTCCGTTTCTTATTTACAGATGGAACTGAATTACATTATAAAGATGTGAGAAAGTTTGGTACGATGCATCTCTTTAAGAAAGGTGAAGAATTGAATCAAATGCCTCTTGCTGACTTAGGTCCGGAGCCGTTTGATGCTGAATTGACACCGCAGTATTTACAAGAAAGATTGCAAAAGACCAATCGTAAAATAAAAGTCGTATTATTAGACCAGCGTCTTTTAGTAGGGCTTGGAAATATATATGTAGATGAAGTTTTATTCCGTTCTCAAATTCATCCGGAACGAGAAGCTTCGTCTTTAACAGCAGAAGAAATTGAACGAATTTACGAGGCGACTGTTACAACGTTAGGTGAAGCAGTGAAGCGAGGCGGAAGTACAATTCGAACGTATATGAATTCGCAAGGGCAAATTGGCTCATTCCAAGAACTTCTAAATGTATACGGAAAAAAAGGAGAACCATGTGTGACTTGCGGTACGATATTAGAAAAAACAGTTGTTGGCGGAAGAGGAACGCATTACTGCCCGATTTGTCAGCCGAGAATATAGAAAAGAGATAACATTGGATAGGCATTTGTCATATACATACAGCAGGGCTATGTATAAGGGAGGAGCTTACCGATGTACCTTTATTTATCTCTTATTTTATTAGCTTTTACATTAAGCTTAGATAGCTGTAGTGTAGGGCTAACATATGGTTTAAGAAGCGTAAGAATTCCACTAAGATCAATTATAATTATCGGAATGTGTTCAGCGGCTGTTATGCTTGTTTCAATGGGAATTGGACATATGATCGCGAAAATATTTTCACCTGTTATCGCAACGCGTATCGGTGGGCTTGTTCTTATTGGAATAGGAATTTGGGTATTATATCAATTTTTTCGAAGTGAGAAAAAAGAAGAACCAAAGCAAGAGGAGAAGGTTTGGAAATTAGAAATTGCTTCGCTCGGGCTAGTGATTCAAATTTTACGGAAACCGACTGTTGCAGATTTTGATAAATCAGGCACCATTTCTGCAGGAGAAGCGTTACTTCTTGGTATCGCTCTTTCTATAGATTCGTTCGGTGCTGGAATTGGTGCATCTTTATTAGGATATGCGCCCGCTATGATGGCAATATTAGTTGCGGTTATGAGTTCTTTGTTTTTATTTATTGGAATGAAACTTGGCACGGTTTTATCAAATATGAAATGGTTACAAAAATTTACATTCCTGCCTGGGGTATTACTCATTATTATTGGAATTTGGAAAATGTAAGTATGGGCGTGGAACATTAGTTTCGCGCCTTTTATATTGTGAGGAGGATTATGATGACAGTAGTAATTGGATTAACGGGAGGCATTGCAAGTGGAAAAAGTACAGTGTCTCAAATGTTTCGTGAACTGAGTATACCAGTTATTGATGCAGATATTATTGCGCGAGAAGTTGTAGAACGAGGAAAACCAGCATATAACAAAATTGTAGAAGTGTTTGGAACGGAAGTATTACAAGAAGATGGAGAATTGGATCGCCCGAAATTAGGAAGTGTCGTTTTCTATAATGAAGAAAAACGATTGCAGTTAAATAAAATCGTTCATCCTGCAGTTCGTGAGGAAATGAATACACAAAAGGAAAAGTACATAAAGGAAGGTATGCAAGCGGTTGTGTTAGATATACCTCTCTTATTTGAAAGCAAATTAACAAGTCTCGTTGACCGCGTATTAGTTGTAGCGGTTAAGCCACATACGCAATTAGAACGTTTAATGAAACGAAATAATTTTTCAGAAGAAGAAGCAACAGCTCGTATTCAATCTCAAATGCCGTTAGAAGAAAAAGTGAAGAATGCAGATGAAGTGATAAATAATGATGGCACAATTATGGGAACGAAAACACAATTACAGGTGATTTTAAAGAATTGGAACATTATTGACTAAAAAATTGTGAAATTAATGAAAATGCTTAGTGACATATCCCCTTTTTGTGTTATACTATTATTGGGATTGGAGATAAATAGTATAACGCATTCAAGGGGGATAACATATTATGACTCGTGTGGCAATTAATGGATTTGGACGTATTGGGAGAATGGTATTTCGTCAGGCAATAAAAGAAAGCGCATTCGAAATTGTAGCAATCAATGCAAGCTATCCATCTGAAACGTTAGCACATTTAATTAAATATGATACAGTTCACGGCAAGTTTGACGGAACAGTAGAAGCATTTGAAGATCACTTGTTAGTTGATGGGAAAATGATTCGCCTTTTAAACAACCGCGATCCAAAGGAATTGCCTTGGACAGATTTAGGTGTTGAAGTTGTAATTGAAGCAACTGGTAAATTTAATTCAAAAGAAAAAGCAATTCTTCATGTTGAAGCTGGAGCGAAAAAAGTTATTTTAACAGCGCCTGGTAAAAATGAAGATGTAACAATTGTAGTTGGTGTGAACGAAGACCAATTAGATATTACAAAACATACTGTTATTTCAAATGCATCTTGCACAACAAACTGTTTAGCGCCTGTTGTTAAGGTGTTAGATGAGCAGTTTGGAATTGAAAACGGTTTAATGACAACTGTTCACGCTTATACAAATGACCAAAAAAATATTGATAACCCACATAAAGATTTAAGAAGAGCACGTGCTTGCGGACAATCAATCATTCCGACAACGACAGGTGCCGCGAAAGCGCTTGCAAAAGTTCTTCCGCACTTAAACGGAAAACTTCATGGTATGGCACTTCGTGTACCAACGCCAAACGTGTCTCTTGTTGACTTAGTAGTAGATGTAAAACGTGATGTGACAGTTGAAGCTATTAATGAAGCATTCAAAACTGTTGCAAACGGTGCGTTAAAAGGCATTGTAGAATTCAGCGAAGAGCCTTTAGTATCTATTGACTTTAATACAAATACACACTCAGCTATTATTGATGGTTTATCTACAATGGTAATGGGTGATCGTAAAGTGAAAGTACTTGCTTGGTATGATAACGAGTGGGGCTACTCTCGTCGTGTTGTAGATCTTGTAACGTTAGTTGTTGACGAATTAGCGAAACAAAAAAATGTGCAACATATTTAAGTGAATAAGGGAGAGGGCAAGTGAATATTTGCCCTCTTTTTTTATTTTTTTCTGAAAAGGAAAAAAATTATAGGAGTATATTTTTGAAAGTGGACATACCACGAAACGTTGTGATTACTGTATTTGTGAATCATTTATTTTTTTTAGGGAAAAGTAAAGAGGAAAATATGACAGAAAATCGAAAAAACTGTTGTTGCAAAATGAAAATAAACAAAGTATACTAACACTCGTAAACTTAAGAGCTGAGGTACGTAGTCACTACTTAAAGGGTTAGGACCTCTCTGGACTAACTTTCCCCCGTGGTAGTGGAGCAAGCCAAATTGCAAATTAGTTTTCAATTCGAACAGTTAGAATAAATTTACAAGGGGGAACTGTAGAATGGATACTATGGATACGATGGGTCGTCACGTAATCGCTGAACTTTGGGATTGCGATTTCGACAAGCTTAATGACATGCCGTATATTGAACAATTATTTGTGGATGCAGCACTGAGAGCTGGTGCTGAAGTGCGTGAGGTTGCTTTCCATAAATTTGCACCACAAGGTGTAAGTGGAGTAGTAATTATCTCGGAATCACATTTAACAATTCATAGCTTTCCGGAGCACGGTTACGCAAGTATTGATGTTTATACTTGTGGGGATCGTATTGATCCAAATGTTGCTGCAGAATATATTGCAGAAGGTTTAAACGCGAAAACGCGTGAGAGCATCGAGCTTCCTCGAGGCACTGGTAGCTTCGAAATTAAGCAGAGAGAAACAAAAGCTCTTTAAAAAAGAACATAATTGATTTAAAATGTAAAGAGGTGTATAATGCACCTCTTTTTTAGTTTATAAAAAAGGAAAAATATAACGTACTCGTTAGTGAGATAAATTGAGCTCTTACGAATAAGTTAGCACCCCATCTACCATCTTATTTTTGAAAACGAGATGATAAAATAATGTGCTTAAACTTAAAGTGGTAAGAGAGTTAGAATGAGTTATATAATATTGTATATATATTGTCAGATGAAGTAAGTAGAGAAAAAATAAAGAGTATAGTGTAAAGGAGTGAATATATTGCGTTGTCCATCCTGTTCGCATAATGGTACAAGAGTGTTAGATTCGCGTCCGGTAGACGAGGGGCGCTCTATTCGAAGAAGGAGAGAGTGTGAAAGTTGTTTAAGTCGCTTTACGACATTTGAAAGAGTAGAAGAGTCACCTCTTATCGTTGTAAAAAAAGAAGGCACACGAGAAGAATTTAATAAAGAAAAGATTTTGCGCGGCTTAATTAAAGCGTGTGAAAAAAGACCAGTATCTTTAAGACAATTAGAAGAAGTAACTCAAAGTGTGGAACGTGAACTTCGTAATTTAGGTATATCAGAAGTGAAAAGTGATATGATTGGTGAAATTGTTATGGAAGAACTGCGTGATATTGATGATGTTGCTTACGTGCGTTTTGCTTCTGTATATCGCCAATTTAAAGATTTAAATGTATTTATTGAAGAATTAAAAGATATACTGCAAAAAGAAAGAGAGTAGAAGTTGTATTTTATTCTCTTTACATACCGTAGTAATGAGATAAGAGAGCTAGAAGCGAAAGCTAATAGCTCTTTTTCGCTAAGCAATTATATAATGAAGATAGAACGAATGAAGTAGAGGATAGATTGGATGAGAGAAAGGAAAAGCAAGAATGGAAAAACAGTCATGGATGGAGCTATTGCCAATTGATCGTTATAAAGTAAGTGCGAAAGGGTTATTGCATAATTACGACCGAAAAGTGTTAACGATGTTGTATCAGCCGTTAATAGGTAGTAGAGCTTTTAGTTTGTACATGACGCTATGGGGAGAGTTAGAGCAAGATCGTGTGTTTGGAAAAGAGAATACACATCATTCCCTTATGGTGACCATGCAGATGCAGCTTCCCGAAATATATGAGGAACGAGTAAAGTTAGAAGCAATTGGGCTTTTGAAGGTATATATTAAGAAAGAAAAAGATATTCGAATGTTTATATATGAATTGCAACCACCTTTATCTCCGAAGCAGTTTTTTGATGATATTGTGTTAAGCATCTTTTTATACAATCGATTGAGTCGGACAAAATATAATCAAGTAAAGCAATATTTCTTAGAAGAAGAATTTGATTTTGCTTCTTATGAAAATGTTACGCGTTCTTTCAATGATGTGTTTGGTTCGTTTAATCCAGGACAGCTTGAGCATGCGCAAGAAGATCTTCGTATTCCAAAAACGACAGCTATGCCAAGTAACGAGAAGGGAGACGCTCCAAAAGTTTGGAATGATTTCTTTGATTTCTCCTTATTTGTAGATGGCTTGTCCGCTCTTGTCCCTAAAAAGGCGATTACAGATCAAGTGCGAGAATGTGTCATTACACTTGCTTACGTGTACGATGTAGATGTGTTATCGATGCAAAATATCGTTCTTGGTACGGTGACAGAGATGCAGACAATTGATACCGAAAGGCTTAGAAAAGGAGCACGTGATTGGTATCAGTTCGAAAACGGTCAAGCGTTACCTGTATTAAGTGAAAGAGTACAACCTCACGCTGCACGTATGATGGAAGGAAAAGAGCCTTCTACACAAGAAGAGATGTTAATAAAACAGTTAGAGGAAATCTCACCAAAACAACTATTAAAAGAAATCTCTGGTGGTGCAGAGGCGACAAAGGCTGACTTGCAGATCGTTGAAGATGTAATGATCAATCAAAAATTAACGCCAGGTGTTGTGAATGTACTTATTTATTACGTTATGCTACGCTCAGATATGAAGCTTGCGAAAACGTATGTGGAGAAAATTGCTGGGCATTGGGCACGTAAAAAGGTCGGTACAGTAGCTGAAGCAATGGCGTTAGCGAAAGAAGAAAACCGTCAATATCAAGAATGGGCTGAGACGAAGAAAAAAGGCCGTACGTCGAAGAAAACGATAAGAAAAGAAATGGTACCAGATTGGCTGAAAGAAGAGCCGAAAGAACAAGAGAAAGAAACAGTGAAGAAAGATGTAAGTAAGAAAAAAGATGCAAGTACGTTAGATGATGAACGAAAACGACTAGAAGAAGTGTTAAAAAAATATAAGCGTGATTAATAGAAGAGAATGAACGCTCTTTGAGGTGAGAAAATGGAGCATATTCAAAATTCATTTGCAAAGTTAATGGAAAATAAAAATTTTAAAAATAGATATGAAGTATTAAAGGCGGAAGTAATGGCGCATCCGCGTGTGAAAGAATTTATAGACGAACATCAAGGTGAAGTAACAACTTCTATGATTGAGCGCAGCCTTGTGAAGTTATACGAATATATTGGACAAAGTGTAGGTTGTGCGGATTGTCCGGATCTAGGTTCGTGTAAAAACATGCTGCAAGGATATGAGCCAAAGCTCGTTATCCAAGGGAAGATGATTGATATTCAATACGATCGTTGCGTTAGAAAAGTAGCATATGACGAGAGAAAGAAATATGAAAAACTCGTTCAAAGTGTATATATGCCAACTGACATTTTACAGGCAACGATGGAAAACTTAGATCCTTCAGATTTAGATGCGCGTATTGATGCAATTGGTGCAGCTAATGAATTTTTAAGTACATATGAACCTGGTAAAAAAGTACAAGGTTTATATTTGTACGGTAAATTTGGTGTAGGGAAAACGTATTTGTTAGGAGCAATGGCGAATGAACTTGCTCAAAAGAAAATAAGTTCGATGCTCGTATACTTCCCTGAATTTTTACGTGAAATTAAAAGTTCGATTCAAGATAATTCGATTGGGGAAAAGATTGATGCGGTGAAACGCGTACAAGTTTTAATGTTAGATGATATCGGAGCAGAAGCGATGTCAAGTTTTGTGCGTGACGATGTGCTTGGTGCAATTTTGCAATTCCGTATGTTAGAAAACTTACCGACGTTCTTTACGTCTAACTTTGATTTCAAGGAATTGGAACATCATTTAACGTATACACAGCGTGGTGAAGCAGAACAAATGAAAGCAGCACGTATTATGGAACGAATTAAATATTTAGCGAAGCCGATTCCGATTGGCGGGAAAAACCGACGTCATAAGTAAAGAGTAAGCTGAAAAGCTTGCTCTTTTTTCGTTTTGAACACTTTTCAGAATAGGTGAATTGCAAAACGAAAAACTTCTTATAGAAAATTCATTGTAGCTTGTATCATTTTTTTCTCCCCCCCTTAATATATATAAAATTAGCAAGCCATATTGAGTGGATTTTCTAACGATAGGAAATGTAATTCTACTAAGAGTGAACTTCACGCGGGACGGACTCTTATAGGATTTGTAACGTATAGATACAATCCTTTAGAGCAGGGATAAAAGGGGGGACAAAAGTGATTGAAATTTGCTTCGAAGAAAAAAATGATGCTATGCATGTATATAGACAACTATTGAAAAGAGCGGAACTGTTATATAAGGAAACGAGTGTGTATTTACAGGAACAAAAAGTGGTGATTCACATACCAGTATGTGAATCGAATTATATTGAAAAGATTTTATTGCCGGTAATGGTATGTTTCATTGTGAATGTAAAGCAAAATAAGTGGATTTATACAATCTTAAAAGAGAAGTTTTTTTATGAAGAAGAGGAAGAGTGTCATCAAATATTGCATATGGCACAAGAGATTTTAAAGGGAAGAAGAAAAGGGATTGCTCGTGAATTAACACGTCACACATTTGAATCATATATTAAATCTTCTTTAAATAACTGGCTTTGTGATCCGCTTTCGTTCTCGTTTTCATCATATGTTCGTTTTCGCCTTCGTACATATAGGGAAATGGTAGCTAAGCTTGCTGAATTGTCGATTGATGAGTATAAGTTGGAACAAGAATATCAAATGTTTATTGAGACGCTAAGGCAACAAGTGCGCAGCCGAAAATCACGTTTGTCCTGTGTGCATCTTATTTTTGATGAAAGTTTTATTTTCTATGATGATAAAGGTAGACGTTTAAAACAGGAGAAATTGGTCCAATATATAGACGAGGAATTATTAAAGCAAAAGGATGTATATATTGATACGAAAGTAATTGCACCACTTCTTTCTATTTCGCCGAAAAAAATTTATTTATATACGAAAGAACAAGACCATAATATGATTATTACTTTGCGAAATGTATTTCAAGAACGGGTCCAATTACATGGATTACATGAGTTTGAGCGCAATGTGAAAAATTTAAAAAATAAAGGTAACGCCCTTGATTTTCTAAGTTTTTGAGCATATAATTACCTACATAAATGAAATATATTGAAATGTCATGATGAGGACATGAGTAGTTTTCTACGATTTTCAGAGAGGGAAGCCTTAGGGTGTGAGCTTCCTAGTACGGGATTATTACTTACCACCTCTAAACTTTAGCAGTGAACGGTTTTTTCTAGTAATTGCTAACGGACAACACCGTTATGTTGAACTTGAGCAATTAACAATAATGTTAATTGGAACAAGGGTGGAACCACGAATTCAACACTCGTCCCTTTTTACGGGATGAGTGTTTTTTATTTTGAAAAAAAGAGGAGTGACCAGTGATGGCAGATGTAGTTAAAATTACTTTCCCTGATGGAGCTGTGAAGGAGTTTCCAAAAGGCGTAACAACTGAAGAAATCGCAGCTTCTATTAGCCCAGGCTTAAAGAAAAAAGCTGTGGCTGGAAAATTAAACGATGAGATGATCGATCTTGTTACACCAATCGAAGAAGATGGTGCAGTTTCTATTATTACATTAGATTCTGAAGATGGCTTATACATTTTACGCCATTCAACAGCCCACCTATTAGCACAAGCGTTAAAACGTTTATATAAAGATGCTAAGCTTGAGCTCGGCATTGGTCCAGTGATTGAAAATGGCTTCTACTACGATATTGATATGGAAGAAGCAATTACAGTTGAAGACTTCAAGAAAATCGAAAAAGAAATGCAAAAAATTGTGAACGAGAACTTAGAAATCGTTCGTCATGAAGTGCCACGTGCAGAAGCACTTCGTCGCTTTGAAGAAATCGGCGATGAGTTAAAATTAGATTTAATTAACGATCTTCCAGAAGATGCAGTTATTTCAATCTACGAGCAAGGCGAATTCTTCGACCTTTGCCGTGGTGTTCACCTTCCATCTACAGGGAAAATTAAAGTATTTAAATTATTAAGCGTTGCAGGTGCTTACTGGCGCGGCGATAGCAATAATAAAATGCTACAACGTATTTACGGTACTGCATTCGTTAAGAAAGCAGAATTAGATGAGCACTTACGTATGCTTGAAGAAGCGAAAGAGCGCGATCACCGTAAATTAGGTAAAGAATTAAAACTATTTACTAATAGCCAAAAAGTAGGACAAGGTTTACCACTTTGGTTACCAAAAGGTGCAACTATCCGCCGCATTATCGAGCGTTACATCGTTGATAAAGAAGCAAGCTTAGGCTATGATCACGTATACACTCCAGTACTAGGAAGCAGAGAGCTTTATGAAACTTCTGGTCACTGGAATCACTACCGTGATGGTATGTTCCCATCAATGGAAATGGATAATGAAGAGTTAGTTCTTCGTCCAATGAACTGCCCTCACCACATGATGGTTTATAAAAATGATATTCACAGCTACCGTGAATTACCAATCCGTATTGCGGAACTTGGAACAATGCACCGCTATGAAATGTCTGGAGCATTATCTGGATTACAACGTGTACGCGGAATGACTTTAAACGATGCGCACATTTTCGTTCGCCCAGATCAAATTAAAGAAGAGTTAAAACGTGTTGTAAACTTAACTCTAGAAGTGTACAAAGATTTTGGTTTAGAGAACTATTCATTCCGTCTATCTTATCGTGACCCAGCTGATACTAAAAAGTACTATGCTGATGATGAGATGTGGGAAAAAGCACAAGGTATGTTAAAAGAAGCTATGGATGAAATGGGTCTTGATTACTATGAAGCTGAAGGTGAAGCGGCATTCTACGGTCCAAAACTTGACGTTCAAGTTCGTACTGCTCTTGGAAAAGACGAAACACTTTCAACTGTACAATTAGACTTCTTACTTCCAGAACGCTTTGAATTATCTTACGTTGGTGAAGACGGTAAACAACATCGTCCAGTTGTAATTCACCGTGGTGTTGTATCAACTATGGAACGTTTCGTAGCCTTCTTAATTGAAGAATACAAAGGTGCATTCCCAACTTGGTTAGCTCCAGTTCAAGCGCAAGTAATTCCAGTTTCTCCGCAAGTACATTTAGACTATGCGAAGAAAGTACAAGATGAATTACGTCGTGCTGGTATCCGTGTTGAATTAGATACTCGTGAAGAGAAAATTGGTTACAAAATCCGTGAAGCACAAATGCAAAAAATTCCGTACATGCTTGTAGTAGGTGACAATGAAGTAACTGAAAACGGCGTAAACGTACGTAAATATGGTGAACAAAAATCAGAAACAATTGCATTAGATGCTTTTGTTGATATGATTAAAGTAGAAGGAAAACGATAAGACAAAGCCGCGGTATACCGCGGCTTTCGTATGTATTATAAAAAAGAAAAACTAGAAAAAATAACCAAACTATACTTATCATAAAAAAGTATTGCAAGTATGTTAGTTGTTTGTTACAATATTTCTTGTTGTTAGTAAAACACATAGCGTCTTCTTGACAGACGTCATGTCCTATGATAAACTCATCAAGGATAATAGAATATTGTTTTGTGGAACAAGTAGAAGCACCCGCTTCTCACCTGATGGACGCATTCGCAGTTTACAGGTAAATGTATTTCTTACTTAAGAATTTACAAGTGTGGGTGTCGTATGCCCGCACTTTTTTTGTCGGGTTCTATGACTACAAAAGATGTTCTGAAAAAACCTTGGAGGTGGCTTACTATTAGCAAGGATATGATGATTAACGAGCAAATTCGTGCACGTGAAGTACGTTTAGTTGGTGCAAATGGCGATCAACTTGGAATCAAGTCTCGTAATGACGCTTTAGACTTAGCTGCAAATCTTAATCTTGATTTAGTATTAGTTGCTCCAAATGCGAAACCGCCAGTATGCCGCATTATGGACTACGGTAAATTCCGCTTTGAGCAACAGAAGAAAGAAAAAGAACAGCGCAAAAATCAAAAAGTAATTAGCATGAAAGAAGTTCGTTTAAGTCCAACAATTGATGAACACGACTTTAACACAAAACTTCGTAATGCTATCAAGTTTTTAGAGAAAGGCGACAAGGTTAAAGCGTCAATTCGCTTTAAAGGACGTGCCATTACTCATAAAGAAATCGGTCAACGTGTTTTAGATCGCTTCTCAGAAGCTTGTGCTGAAGTTAGTACAATTGAATCTAAGCCTAAAATGGAAGGACGTAGTATGTTCTTAGTTTTAGCACCGAAAAACGATAAGTAATAGATAGAGGAGGAAATACCTATGCCTAAACAAAAAACTCATCGCGGCTCTGCAAAGCGTTTCAAAAAGACTGGATCAGGTAAACTGAAACGTTCTCACGCTTACACAAGCCATTTATTCGCTAACAAATCTACAAAAGCTAAACGTAAACTACGTAAAGCTGGTGTAGTAAGCGCTGGTGACTTCAAACGCATTCGTCAAATGCTTGACAACTTAAAATAAGTTCGGCTGATATATAGAACAATTAGGAGGTAATATTATGCCAAGAGTAAAAGGTGGTACAGTTACTCGTCAACGTCGTAAAAAAGTTATAAAATTAGCAAAAGGTTACTACGGTTCTAAGAGTACATTATTCAAGGTTGCTAACCAACAGGTTATGAAATCTCTAATGTATGCATTCCGTGACCGTCGTCAAAAGAAACGTGACTTCCGTAAATTATGGATTACACGTATCAACGCAGCAGCTCGTATGAATGGTCTTTCTTACAGCCGTTTAATGCACGGTCTTAAAAATGCTGGCATCGAAGTTAACCGCAAGATGCTTGCTGACTTAGCTGTTCATGACGAAAAAGCTTTCGCTGAATTAGCAACAGTTGCAAAAAACAACATTAACTAATTAATTAGTTGAAACCTTAGAAGATTTTTCTTCTAAGGTTTTTTTATTTGTATGCAAAGAGAAGTATGTCGTTATCGATATGACAAAATCAATATAAAAGCTATAGCGATATAGAAGAATATATATATGAAGCCAGGAGAATTCTCCTGGCTTTTTTCAATTATCCCCCTTTGGAAAGAAGAGTATCTTTCCTACCTGAAACGACACTGCTATAATGGAAAGATGATATGGAACTTTCATCAGATAAAATAAATTTTTTATCAGTGGACAATCCCCGGATAATGATTAACTATCACCAATCGGAGTGAACAATCTAATAGTGATGATTGAAACGTATTTGTAAATTAAGGACAAGCTATTTTGTAAAGAGATAAATGGCTGACTTATTAATAAGAAACGAAAAATAATAATGAACTTTGAGATGAAACAACATTGTTGCGTAAAATGCGATGTTGGAGGAGGACAATAGAATGGACTTACTACAACTATTTAAATTACAAAAAGAATTAGATGACCGTATTGTAAAAGAGCATGATTTACAACCGAAAAAGTTGTTAAAAGAAAAAATGTTAGCTCTTCTTGTAGAAATTGGAGAACTTGCAAATGAAACACGTTGTTTTAAATATTGGAGCAACAAACCAGCATCAGAACGTGAAGTAATATTAGAAGAATACGTAGATGGCTTGCATTTTATTTTATCAATCGGAATTGATTTAGGTATTGATAAAAACTTCCTATTCTATAAATGTGCACAAACGAATAAAACACAAGTAGAAATTTTCTTAGACACATATGCGAAAGTAATTCGTTTTACAGATCAACCATCTATTACGAACTATATTGAATTATTTACAAGCTACCTTCGACTTGGACAAGCGCTAGAGTTTGAGCAAGAAGAAATTGAAAAGGCATATTTAGATAAAAATGAAGTAAATCATCAGCGTCAAACACAAGGATACTGATTTAATTTTTGAATATTTCAATTTCCTTTTGTATAATGAAGTGACTGAAGAAAAAGGAGGGTGTTGGCAATGACAAAATTAGACGCGACATTGACAATGCTAAAAGAATTAACAGATGCACGTGGTATTGCGGGTAACGAGCGTGAACCACGCGAAGTAATGAAGAAATATATTGAGCCGTTTGCGGACGAACTTTCTACTGATAATTTAGGAAGTTTAGTTGCGAAAAAAATAGGGGAAGAAAACGGCCCGAAAATTATGGTTGCAGGTCATTTAGATGAAGTTGGCTTTATGATTACGCAAATTGATGACAAAGGTTTCCTTCGTTTCCAAACAGTTGGTGGCTGGTGGTCACAAGTTATGCTTGCGCAGCGCGTGACAATTGTAACGCGTAAAGGAGATGTAACAGGTGTAATTGGTTCAAAACCACCACACATCTTACCTCCAGAAGCGCGTAAAAAGCCAGTTGAAATTAAAGACATGTTCATCGATATTGGTGCTTCTAGCCAAGAAGAGGCAATGGAGTGGGGCGTACGACCTGGCGATCAAGTTGTACCTTACTTTGAATTCCAAGTGATGAAAAATGAAAAAATGTTACTTGCAAAAGCATGGGATAACCGAATTGGTTGTGCAATTGCAATTGACGTATTAAAACAATTAAAAGATGAAAAGCATCCAAACGTTGTATACGGCGTAGGGACTGTACAAGAAGAAGTTGGTCTTCGTGGTGCGAAAACATCTGCGAACTATATTAAACCAGATATTGCATTCGCAGTAGATGTTGGTATCGCTGGTGACACACCAGGTGTAACGGCAAAAGAAGCGCAAAGTAAAATGGGTGATGGACCACAGATCATTTTATATGATGCTTCTGTTATTGGACATACAGGTTTACGTGACTTTGTAGTTGATGTTGCTGACGAATTACAAATCCCGTATCAATATGATTCAGTAGCGGGCGGTGGAACGGATGCAGGCGCAATTCACATTTCTGCAAATGGTATTCCGTCTATGGCAATTACGATTGCAACGCGCTACATTCATTCTCATGCGGCAATGTTACACCGTGATGACTATGAAAATGCAGTGAAGTTAATTGTAGAAGTTATTAAACGTCTTGATAAAGAGGCTGTACATAACATTACATTTAATTAATAGAAAAAGCGAAGGAGATTTTCCTTCGCTTTTTTATGTTTTAAAAAGGTCGTTCTAATCCTGCAGCAGTATGAGCACCTAAAATGATTAAACGAGTTAATTGCATAGCCATAAAATGCGGGGTATAAATCATCCCTCTTTTTAACCATGACATAATCATCCCGATATGAGCTCCTGTCACATAACTAATTAAAATATCACGAGGAACCATAAGATCTTTATCATCTGGCTGTGAAATAGACAGGCTTAATGTTAAATGTGTTTGTATTGTTTTCATCATTTTATAAGAGTAGTTTCCAGCGGCTTTATCACCAAGCATAACGTTATAGAAGTTCACATTTTCTGCAATATGTTCGAACAAAGCCAAAAATGTCGGATGTGGTGAATCAAATGTAAGTTGAAAATCTTCTTTATTTCTATTTTTCGGCTTAATAACTTCTGTTAATTTCTCTAACATTTCTTCAATGCTTTTGTCTAATAGGTCATATTTATCATGGTAATGGCTATAAAACGTAGCGCGATTTACAGGAGCACGTTCTGCAATATGTTGAACAGTTACATCATCAAATCCTTTTTCGCCTACTAAAGCGACAAAAGCATCCTGTATGAGTTGTCTCGTCCGCTTTACACGTGGATCATTTGTATTTTTAATAGACATTTTTACTTCCCCTCGTTTAATTTTCTATACTTAAACAACATATAGGTATTATATTGTTGTTTAAGCGACATTTCATACTTAAATTGTCGGTTGTAGATTCAAAATAATTATTTATAATTATAAACGATAGTCCTTCAGAAATCAGCACCGCTCGCAGGTAGATAAATTTCAATTTACACCGCAGATGGTGTGATTTTTTTGTTTAAAAGTTAATATAATTAACAATTAAACACTCTAAACAATAAGGACGTAAATAGTTTAGAAAAAAATTATATGCGATATAAGGAGAGGAATGCAATGAATCAGTTTCGAAGAATGGTGATTATCAACATTATCACATTAATTGTACTAGTTGGCGGCGGTATTGGCGGTTATTACTATTACAATCAAGCGGAAAATTATTTAAAAACAGAAAATGCAAAAATTGATGGAAAGGTAATTCCGATTGCATCACCAGTAGCAGGTAAATTAACTGACTGGAAAGCTGAAGTAGGAAAGAATTACAATGAAAATGATAAATTAGGTGCTGTTACTGTAGCGGCAGCAAATGGAGAACAAACAGTAGATGTAACAATTCCACAAAATGCAACAATTGTGCAATCAAATGCAACAACAAATGCTTTCGTTGGAGCAGGTAGCCCAATTGCTTATGCATTTGATATGAACAATTTATGGGTAACAGCAAACATTGAAGAAACAGATGTTGACGATGTACAAAAAGGTCAAGATGTAGATGTGTATGTAGATGCATACCCAGATACAACTTTATCAGGAAAAGTAGAGCAAGTTGGATTAACAACAGCGAATACATTCTCTATGTTACCATCAAGCAACGCAACAGCGAACTATACGAAAGTAACACAAGTAGTACCAGTTAAAATTTCTTTAGATCATAGTAAATCAGTAAATATTGTTCCTGGAATGAATGTGTCAGTTCGTATTCATAAGTAAGGGGGAGATGAGATGTCCTCAATTGCAATTGCAGGATATGCACTATTTTGTATAATCGTCTTCTTCCTTGTAAATCGTCTTTTACGAAAGAAAAAAACGAACGTGGGAGAAGAACAAGTCCCAGCCGTAAATAAAATAGAAGTAAGTAAGGTAGAAACAGAAGAGAAAGAAATTGAACGAAAGCAAGAAGCAGAAATTTCTAATGTAGTTGAGTTAGAAACAGGAAAGCAAGAAGAAGTAAAACAAGAAAAAGAAGCGCCGAAAAAACAAATGTCTACGCCTGTAGAAAATGTGAACGTCAAAGCAGTTGTAGCTGTATTAATTCTCGGCATGTTCGTTTCTATTTTAAACCAAACAATTATTAACGTTGCATTGCCTCCGTTAATGAACGAATTTAACGTATCAACTTCAACAGCACAATGGTTAATTACAGGTTTCATGCTTGTAAATGGTATTTTAGTACCGATTAGTGCCTTTTTAGTTTCACGATTTACGTATCGTAAATTATTCGTAGCGGCAATGTTATTCTTCACGGTAGGATCTATCATTTGTGCTATTTCAGGAAACTTTACAATGATGATGACGGGCCGCGTTATTCAGGCGGTGGGTGCAGGTATTTTAATGCCGGTTGGTATGAATATTTTCATGACATTATTCCCGCCTCATAAGCGCGGAGCAGCGATGGGATTACTAGGTGTAGCGATGATTTTAGCACCAGCTATCGGACCAACTGTAACGGGCTGGGTGATTGAAAACTATAGCTGGAACTTAATGTTCTATGCGATGTTTATTATCGGTTTAATTATTACATTCCTATCTTTAAAATTCTTTACACTAGCTCAGCCGGTATCTAAAACGAAGTTAGATGTATTCGGTGTTGTTAGTTCAAGTATTGGACTAGGTAGCTTATTGTACGGATTTAGTGAAGCAGGAAATAATAGTTGGACTAGTGCAGAGGTTGTTATTTCACTTATCATTGGTGTAGTAGGTATTGCGGTATTTATTTGGAGAGAGCTAACAACGGACAACAAAATGCTTGATTTACAAGTGTTTAAATACCCAGTATTTACTTTTACTTTAGTAATTAATGCAATTGTTACGATGGCATTATTCGGAGGTATGTTATTACTTCCGGTATATCTGCAAAACATTCGCGGTTTCACACCGATAGAATCAGGTTTATTACTACTTCCAGGATCATTAATTATGGGGATCATGGGACCTATTGCAGGTAAACTATTTGATAAGTATGGTATTCGTCCGTTAGCAATTGTCGGTTTAGCCATTACAACGTTTGCGACATATGAATTCACAACGTTATCGATGGATACACCGTATAGCGTTATTATGACGGATTATATTATACGTTCGATTGGTATGTCATTCATTATGATGCCAATTATGACAGCAGGTATGAACGCACTGCCGATGAAATTAATTTCTCACGGTACAGCAACGCAAAATACGTCAAGACAAGTAGCTGGTTCAATTGGAACAGCGATTTTAATCACACTTATGACGCAGCAAACGACTGCTCACGTAGCAGATTACGGCAACATGTTAACAACGTCAAACCCAATCTTAGTTGATAAAGTACACGGCATGGGGCAAAGTTTAGCAGCGATCGCTGGATCAGCGCAAGCAGGAGATGCGATGAGCACGCAACTATTATTTGGACAAATTTCGAAGTTATCTGCAATTAACGGTATTAACGATGCCTTCTTAATTGCGACGATACTCGCAGGGATTGCTTGGGTATTATCGTTCTTCTTACCATCAGGCAATAAACCAAATAGAAAAGCAGGGAATTAATTTCCCTGCTTTTTTGTCTGTTTAAAGAGTTAAATATAAAAAATGATAACCAGTTACGGAGCACAGTCCTGTTATAAATAAAACCATTCCCATAGCACGAATACTGGATATTTGTCTTCCGCTTATAATAGCTAATAGTCCAGCCAAAGAGAAGAAACACCAATATAAAGTTCCCGAAATTGGAACAATCCCCTCTAAATCTATTCCATAACCTATACAAATGATAGGAACAACAATAAGCGATATGCTAATGAAACCAGCCATAATAGTAAGTGATTTACGATATTTAATACCAGCAATAATTAAAAAAATGCCAACGATGAAGTCGCATAACATCAAAGTAAGAGCGAAAATCATCCAAGTTAATATTCCGAACACTTTTGTATTACCTCCGATTTATGGGGTTCTAAAAAATATTATATATAGTATGAATCACCTACAGTCATGAGTAACCAGAAGATAACCCCTAATATACCAGCGATGAAAATAATGAATCCCATATTACGTATACTTTTAATTTTGGTTTGGACTCCACTTATCCCTGCTAATAATCCAGTTAAAGAAAACAGTATCCAATATAAAGTTGTTGAAATAGGGAGGATTGCATTGCTATCCACTCCCATGCCCCAAAAAACAAAAGGTAGTGTGACAAAGGAGAAGCTAAGTAGCCCCATTAAACCAACAAATAATTTACGATGTTTCATGCTAGTAACAATTAAAAAAATACCACCGAACAATCCGCATAAAACAAGAAGTGGCATATAAACAACCCAAAGTAAGCTCAACATATATAGTCTCCTTCTATAGTAATCAGTTATATTTTACTACATGAGGTTTATTTTGGATATTATTAATAAATATGTATAAATTGATAGAAATGAGAAGTAATGATACGAATTAATAAAAAAGGTATCGCAATGATACCTCTTTCTAACTCAAGAATGCCAACATATTATTTATAATATGAAATAACATAGCTGGAATAATGGATTTTGTTTTTTTACATAAAATAGCCATTAATAATCCCATGAAGAAAGTAATTACCATTACGCCAAGTGAGTATGTATGAGCGATACCGAAGAAGAAACTTGTTACGATAGCTGCAATCCAAAATGGAAAGCGTTCTGAGAAGAAGCGGAGTATAAAACCACGGAAAATCAGCTCTTCAAAAATTGGTGTAAGTATTGCGAAGCCGAGAAGTAATAATATTTGATACTGCTTGAAAACGTCTAAGTTAAGTGCGGAAGATTGCTGCTTTGTTGCGTCTTGGAACATATAATTTAACAAGATGTAATTGAGTAAAATATTTGTAGCGAAGAAAAGAAGTAAGTATACGTATGTACGCCATTCTTTAAGTGCTTTAAAGTTAAAAGATTTTAGTAGTAATTTTTTTGCGGGTTCGAATTTAAAAATGAAGAATAACAACACGGCTAGTTGTAATACGATACTTGCAGTATTTGCAATAGATTCATACAGGGCAATTTGTTTTTTATCTGTAAGACCGGCTGTATAAATTGTTAAGGGCATTGCGAGGAACACAGTAATAAGTCCGGTTCCGAAAAAAGCGAATAAAACGGAGCTAATAAATTGTCCCCATGACATAGAGTATTTCTGTTCATTAGAAAGTTGTGTAGCGGGTTGCATTTGTAAAATCACCTCTTTATATTTGTATATTTAATTATAAAGTATTTTGTTTTTATATGTAATATTTAAATATTACATATAAAGGTGTATTTTCCATAAAATAATAAAAGAGGTATCACCCTATAGTGATGCCTCTTTCTCATTGATAACTATGTTCTGCCTTGTTATTCGATTTTGATTGCTCTATTTGCAATTCACGTTCTACCAATCGGTCTAACTGTTGAATAGCTTTTAATGCTTTTTCATAAGAAATCGTTCTATAATGGTGCGCTCCGCCCGGTTCTTCATCTGCTTCGTCTGCCCATTTAATAATGTTTTGAAGAGATGTTCTTTCAATTTCTTGCTGTACTAAGAAAGAATCTGTATGAAGAAGAATCGCGATAGAAATTTCTTTTGCTAGTTTCGGATGTTCTCCTAATCTAATAAGCAATTTATGAGCTCTTTCTGCTCCTTTAATCGCATGTATATCATTCTTTTTATACAAGTCATAATCCCATTCTCCCTCGCTGTACCATGTGTGATGTCCGATATCATGAAGGAAACCAGCTTTTGTTGCAGCATCGACTGAGGCATGATGCTTTTTCGCTAAGTGAAACGCATGGTAAGCGACAGCAATCGCGTGGACCATTCCAGAACGGTTTACATATTTTTGTGTAATGTGATGTTTAAAAACTTGTTCAAGCGTAATACGTTGCATAAAACATTCACTCCTTTTATCTAATGGTGTCTATAAAGAAAATCGATCGGTTTAAATGTATTTTGAATATTGTACTCCATCTGTGTAGCGTTAGTAAAGTAGAAATGTTTAGGAGAAGAAAAATTTTATAGACATAAAAGGTCACCTTAGTTTTTTTCTAAGGTGACCTTTTATTGTTTATTTTTTTAATCCTTGCTCTAGTGTTCCTAACATTTCGTGTTTTTCATTTTCATCAGCATTTTTCCAAATGACTTCGAATAAAACGCCAAGACCTGGAAGCATTTTTTCTTCACCGCTTTGAATTGCATCGACAATCGTTTCTTGTAATTGATCTTGTGAATTTCCAGATACATTCGCTAATACAGCACCGCGTAAATTAAAACTCATTATTTTCACCTCTTCTTCAGAATTGAAACTGACGTTAGTTTTTGTTCTTTTTTATGTAAATATGTATGAAAAATAGGCTATAATGATAAGACAAGAAGAGAGGGAAATACATATTATGAAAAACATTGATTCAGTGCAAAATCCGCGTGTGAAGCAGTGGAAAAAGCTGCAGACGAAAAAAGAGCGCGATAAAAAAGGTTTATTTTTTGTAGAAGGATTCCACTTAGTGGAAGAAGCTTTAAAAGCAGGAGTTGTAACAGAACTTATCGTTTCTGATCAGACAGATCTTCCGAAAGATTGGACAGTTAATGATGTGGAAATGTATATCGTACCTGAAGCAATCGTAAAAGTACTCCGTGAAACAGAAACGACGCAAGGGGTATTTGCTGTTTGTGAGAAACACGAGAGTGAAGTAGCTCTTGCAGATGGAAAGTTTCTTTTATTAGATGGTCTTCAAGACCCGGGCAACTTAGGGACAATTATTCGTACAGCTGATGCAGCTGGTATTCATGCTGTTGTGCTTGGAGAAGGATGCGTTGATGCATATAATAGTAAAGTGCTTCGCTCTACACAAGGTTCTATTTTCCATTTACCAGTTGTAAAAGGGAACTTAGAAGAGTGGGTAGACAAGTTAAGAGAAAATAACGTTCCTGTATATGGAACAGCTCTTGAAAATGGAGTTCCGTATGGTGAAGTAACACCAGCTGGTGGTTTTGCATTAATTGTAGGAAATGAAGGAAGCGGCGTAAGCCAAGAAATTCTTGCAAAAACGGATCAAAACTTGTATATTCCGATTTACGGCGGGGCAGAATCATTAAATGTTGCGGTTGCAGCAGGGGTTTTAACGTATTATTTACAAAGCCCAGTTGCGAACAAATAAAAAACTTCTTATAATAAGTTGAAGTATATTATATTAAAAGTTAAATAACGAAAAACGTTGATAGAGAAGAGTAACTTACAAAATCGCCATATAGGGAGAGAATGCCTTAGACTGAAAGCATTCTTATGGTAGACGGAAGTGAATTCACCTCTGGAGTTGACGCCAGGACCATATATATGTAAAGGCGTTCCGGTCAGAATTGATCGTTATAACTAATGAGTGGGCAGACCTGGTCTGTCAATTTAGGGTGGTACCGCGAATTTACCTCGTCCCTTTTTGGGAGCGAGGTTTTTTTATTTTTAAAATTAGGAGGGTTCCAAATGGAAGCACGTTTAAAAGAGCTAAAGCAAAAAGCGTTAGAGCTTATTGAAGAAGCGAAAGAGCTAAAGGGCTTAAACGACGTACGCGTAGCGTATTTAGGAAAAAAAGGTCCAATTACAGAAGTATTACGCGGCATGGGAAAATTATCAGCAGAAGAGCGTCCACGTATGGGAGCATTAGTAAATGAAGTACGTGAAGCGATTCAAACGCGTTTAGAAGACAAAATTGGAAACTTAGAAAAAGCAGTAATTGAAGCGAAATTAGCTACGGAAACAATTGATGTTACACTACCAGGCCGTCCTGTTGAAACAGGTTGTCACCATCCGTTAACAGCTGTTGTTGAGCAAATTGAAGATGTATTCATCGGTATGGGGTATGAAGTAGCTGAAGGAACAGAAGTAGAAAAAGACTACTACAACTTCGAAGCATTAAACTTACCGAAAGATCACCCAGCGCGTGATATGCAAGATACATTCTACATTACAGAAGAAACGTTACTACGTACACATACATCTTCTGTGCAAGCACGTACGATGGAAAATAATAAAGAAAAAGGCCCAATTAAAATTATTTGTCCTGGTAAAGTGTATCGCCGCGATGACGATGATGCGACGCATTCACACCAATTCATGCAAATTGAAGGTCTTGTAATTGATAAAAACATTCGCATGAGTGACTTAAAAGGTACACTGCAAGTATTCGTGAAAAAGATGTTCGGTGAAGATCGTGAAATCCGTCTTCGTCCAAGTTTCTTCCCATTCACAGAGCCATCTGTAGAGATGGATATTTCTTGTATGATGTGTCACGGCAAAGGTTGCGGCACTTGTAAAGGAACTGGCTGGATCGAAATTTTAGGCGCAGGTATGGTTCATCCGAACGTACTTGAAATGGCTGGTTATGATTCAAAAGAATATCAAGGTTTCGCATTCGGTATGGGCGCAGAGCGTATCGCAATGTTGAAATACGGCGTAGATGACATTCGTCATTTCTATACAAATGATGTACGTTTCTTACAACAATTCAAACGAGCGTAAGGGAAGGAGAGGATAAGTATGTTCGTATCATATCGTTGGTTACAAGAGTATGTAGATATTAAAGATGTAACAGCACAAGAACTAGCAGACAAAATCACGAAAAGTGGTATTGAAGTAGAAGGTGTTGAATTATTAAATAAAGGTGTAAAAGGTGTTGTAGTTGGTCACGTATTAGAATGTGAAAAACACCCAGAAGCTGATAAATTAAGCAAATGTTTAATCGATATCGGTGAAGAAGAGCCAGTTCAAATTATTTGTGGAGCTGCTAACATTGCAAAAGGTTTAAAAGTACCAGTTGCAAAAGTTGGTGCTGTACTTCCTGGCAACTTCAAAATTAAAAAAGCAAAACTACGTGGTGAGGCTTCTCACGGTATGGTTTGTGCGCTTCAAGAGCTTGGTATTGATGGAAAGTTAGTTTCAAAAGAATATGCAGACGGTATCTTCATCTTCCCAAGTGACGCTGAAGTTGGTGCAGACGCACTTGAAATTTTAAACTTACATGATGAAGTACTTGAGCTTGGTTTAACACCAAACCGTGCAGATTGCTTAAACATGTTAGGTGTTGCATATGAAGTCGCTGCTATTTATGGCCGTGAAGTAAAACTTCCAGCTATCAGCTTACAAGAAACAGCAGAAAAAACTTCTGATTACATTTCTGTAAGTGTAGAAGCGAAAGAAGAAAACCCATTATATATTGCAAAAATGGTGAAGAACGTAAAGATTGGTCCATCACCAATGTGGATGCAAACGCGCCTTATGGCAGCTGGCATTCGTCCAATTAGCAATGTAGTGGATATTACAAACTACATTTTAATGGAATACGGTCAACCGTTACATGCATTCGATTACGATAAATTAGGTTCAAAAGAAATCGTTGTTCGTCTTGCAAAAGAAGGCGAAAAAATTGAAACGTTAGATGATCAAGAGCGTACGTTACAAAGCCACCACCTTGTAATTACAAACGGAACAAAAGCTTTAGCTGTTGCTGGTGTAATGGGCGGAGCGGATTCTGAAGTTACAAATGAGACAGTAAACGTTTTAATTGAATCTGCATACTTTGCAGGTCAAACAGTGCGCCGTACATCAAAAGACTTAGGTCTTCGCAGTGAATCAAGCGCACGTTTTGAAAAAGGAATCGATCCAACACGTACATTTGAAGCAATTCAACACGCAGCTGCTTTAATGGCGAAATACGCTGGCGGAGAAGCACTTGAAGGTGTAGTAGAAGCTGACAACTTACAAGTACAAGAGCGTACAGTATCTGTTACTGCTGAAAAAGTAAACCGTGTATTAGGTACAAATATTTCTGCAAGTGAAATGGGTACAATGTTCACAAACTTGAAATTCCCATTCACAGAAGTAGAAGGAACATTCCATGTGAATGTACCAGCACGTCGTCCTGATATTACAATTTCAGAAGACTTAGTAGAAGAAGTGGGTCGTCTATACGGTTATGACCACATTCCAGTTACATTACCTTCTGGAACAATGACTCGTGGTAAATTAACATCAGCACAAACGAAACGTCGTAAAGTACGTCGCTTCCTAGAGGGTGCTGGTTTATATGAAGCGATCACATATTCATTAACAAGCGCTGATAAAGCGAAGCAATATATGGTCGAGCCAAATGAAAAAGCTCCTGTAAATCTTGCACTTCCAATGAGTGAAGAGCGTAGCCAACTTCGTTTAAGCTTAGTACCGCAATTACTAGAAGCTGTTTCATATAATGTGGCACGTAAAAACGATAGTGTTGCTTTATACGAAGCAGGTTCTGTCTTCTTACCAACAGAAGCAGGAGAACTTCCGAAAGAAGAACAACATCTTGCCGGTGTTATGACAGGACTTGCTCTTCACCATGCATGGCAAGGTGAGAAGAAAGTAGTAGACTTCTTCGTTGTGAAAGGTGTACTAGAAGGATTATTCGACGTACTTGGCGTTGCAAACCAAATCACTTATGCACCAGCAAAACGTGAAGGGATGCACCCAGGTCGTACAGCTGACATCGTATTAGATGGCGAAGTAATTGGTTTCATCGGTCAATTGCACCCAGAAGCAGAAAAACAATTAGATGTGAAAAATACATTCGTATTCGAATTATCTCTTGTAAAAGTATTTGGTGCAGACGCAGAAGAAACTTACTACACAGCAATTCCACGTTTCCCATCTATGACACGTGATATGGCTGTTGTCGTAACGAAAGAAACAAAAGCTGGTGAAATGAAGCAAGTTATTGCTGAAGCTGGCGGAGAACTTCTGAAAGACGTAACGCTATTTGACTTATACGAAGGTGAAAAAATGGAAGAAGGCAAGAAATCACTTGCATTCTCTATGACATACTTCGATGCAGAACGTACGTTAACAGACGAAGAAGTAACAGAAGCACATAACCGTGTATTAACAACGGTAGAAGAGAAGTTTGGTGCGGAGTTACGTAAGTAATGAGAAATTGCCGGATTAAGCCCGGCAATTTTTTTATGGCACGATTGTCGGAAAATCGATATATTACAAAAATCGCTGATATATTTTTTGGTATCTTGCATCTTTCTCTCGAATGTAGTACATTAATTTTAGTTTAACAAAATGAAAGACGATGATAAGGAAAAGTAGTATATACTATAATCCAAAGCGAGTCAGGGACGGTGAGAGCCTGATGAGGCGGTATATGTGAAGAACACCTTGGAGTTGCTAACCGAAATTGAATCTTGTATTCAAGAGTAGACTTAGACGGGAATCCGGCCTGTTACAAACCGGGAAGTATGTATTACATACGAGTTAAAGTTGGTCTTTATGACAAATTGGGTGGTACCGCGAAGTTTAACCTTTCGTCCCTTTATGGATGAAAGGTTTTTTTGTATTTAAATATATGTGCAAAGGAGAATTTCACTATGGAAAACACATTAGTAAAAAGTCTGTATAGAGATACAGATAAATACGCAGGTCAAACAGTACAAGTATCAGGGTGGATTCGTAACTTACGTGATTCAAAAGCATTTGGTTTCATCGAATTAAACGACGGTAGCTTCTTTAAAAGCGTTCAAATCGTTTTCGATACAGAGTTAGAAAACTTCAAAGAAATTGCAAAACTTCCACTTAGCTCTTCAGTTAAAGTAGAAGGTACAGTAATTGCAACGCCTGGAGCGAAGCAACCATTTGAAATTAAAGCAGAAAAAATTGATATCGAGGGCTTATCAGATTCTGATTACCCACTTCAAAAGAAACGTCACACGTTTGAATACTTACGTACAATCGCTCACTTACGTCCAAGAACAAATGCATTCTCTGCAACGTTCCGTGTACGTTCTGTCGCAGCATTTGCGATTCACCAGTTCTTCCAAGAGCGTGGATTCGTACATGTTCATACACCAATCATCACTGGTAGTGATACAGAAGGTGCAGGCGAAATGTTCCGCGTAACAACGCAAGATTTAAACAACGTACCAAAAGGTGAAGACGGACAAGTTGATGAATCAAAAGACTTCTTCGGCAAAGAAACAAACTTAACAGTAAGTGGACAGCTGAACGCTGAAGCTTATGCATTAGCATTCCGTGACGTATACACATTCGGACCTACATTCCGTGCAGAAAACTCTAACACAACTCGTCATGCAGCTGAGTTCTGGATGGTTGAGCCGGAGATTGCATTCGCTGAATTAGGCGACGTAATGGATCTTACAGAAGATATGCTGAAATATGCAATGAAATACGTACTAGAGCATGCACCAGAAGAAATGGAATTCTTCAACAGCTTCGTTGATAAAACAGTTCTTGAGCGCATGAACAACGTAATCAACTCTGACTTCGGTCGTATCACATATACAGAAGCAATTAAAGTGCTTCAAGAGTCAGGTGCTGACTTCAAATATCCAGTAGAATGGGGTATTGACTTACAAACAGAGCACGAAAGATACTTATCAGAAGAAATTTTCAAACGCCCTGTATTCGTAACTGACTATCCAAAAGACATTAAAGCGTTCTACATGCGTATGAATGAAGATGGAAAAACAGTAGCTGCTACTGATCTTCTAGTTCCTGGCATCGGCGAATTAATCGGCGGAAGCCAACGTGAAGAAAGAATGGACGTTTTAGTAGACAGAATTAAAGAATTAGGTATGAACGAAGAGGACTACTGGTGGTACTTAGAACTTAGAAAATACGGCGGTACAAAACACGCTGGATTCGGTCTAGGTTTCGAGCGCTTCCTAATGTACATCACTGGCATGGCTAACATCCGTGACGTAATTCCATTCCCAAGAACTCCAGGTTCTTCTGAATTCTAAAATATGAAAAAAGCGAGAGGATTTCCTCTCGCTTTTTATTTTGCATAGTTTATTACCTCGTAGCAAAAAGTAACACGAAGGGGTGAATATAAATGAGTAAAAAAGTGAAAAAAGATCATTCAAGATCAAGCCTTGGTTCTCCAGAAATAGAAGGACAAGGAACGACGGCACATGAAACAGGTTCTCATAAAGTATCTTCATCAAATAAGAAGCAGAAAAGAAGTTAACATAAAAAAGGAGAGTCTTGGCGGCTCTCCTTTTTTTATATGTATTACACCTTAATTTCTTTTGTAATTTTATCTACATCTTTGTCTAATCGATCTAAATAGAAAAACCACAGTAAACTCATAAGCACGTAATAGATAGCCATCACACCAAGATTATCAGATATATTTTCGAATGTAGATTTAGTAGTGAAAAAAGCTCCCCAAATGGTAGAAATAGTGAGGTAAGAAAGTGGGCCCACGAGGTGTACGAAAACATATAATACCTTTTTAACTTTTACAGCGTTCATATGAAATATCTCCTTATGTAAACAATCCTTTTTTTCTAATCATAGATTCAAGTTCCTCACAGAAGTACTGTAGTTTTGCTGGATTATGTATTAACAAGCGGGCATCGTGTTTCCCGATAAATCTTCGAATCCGAAAGTTTAATAAGAAAGAACGGCCATAACGCTCTATTAAATCGTTGAACTCTCGTTGTTCACTTAGTAGCTGAATGTTTTCTCTAATTTCAAACTGTCTTTCGTGTGGATCGCCTAGTAAAATATTTAGAATCATTTGTAGAAGTAGCAATGGGAATCTCCTCCTATGTTAGAATAATCTGTATATTTTAATTGTAACAAAATTATAAGGATAATAGTAGGGGAAACAAAAAAACAGGAGTTTGTAGCCTCCTGTTTTTGTCGATACTATTTTAATAAGCGAAACGCCTTCTCCTTATTAGCGAAATGCATTTTCACAAACTCAGGTAATCGTTCTTTACCAAGCTTTTGAATTAATTTAGCAGCTGCAATATCAACTTGTTTACCAGCACCTTTTGGAAGTGGCATACCGGCTTTTTTGCTTAGTTCGTCAAACTGTTTTACGAATGAGTAACGAGCTAAAATGGAGGCAGCGGCTACTGCTAAGTGTACGCTTTCGCCTTTCGTCGCGAAGTAAACATTTTCACGCTGTACCTGTTTTTGTTTTGCTAAATATTTGTAGTATGTATCAGGTTGTGTGAATTGATCGATTAAGACGCCTTCAGGTTTTGTAGGTGCAATTTTAGCTAATAAGTTTGTAATAGCTTTATTATGCAGTAAAGCTTTTAACTTACCTTGGTTGTTTCCTTTATCAAATAGCTCGTTATATTTTTCATT
The DNA here is from genome assembly GCF_056399205.1 of Bacillus sp. 01N45. Classification (NCBI taxonomy): domain Bacteria; kingdom Bacillati; phylum Bacillota; class Bacilli; order Caryophanales; family Bacillaceae; genus Bacillus; species Bacillus sp. 01N45. The sequence continues at coordinate 10,800 of NZ_JBFTQW010000012.1, read as the reverse complement.
ATGAAGGACAAGAGAGCTGTAAGGAACAACGTGTAGAAGTTGTTTTGCAATGGCAGTAATTTGATCGTCATTTAAGTTTTTAGAGTCTTTTACACCAAGTTCTTTTAACAGTGGGATTTGCTCCGCATCCACATATACAGCAACTACTGTCATCGGTCCGAAGAAATCACCAGTACCAACTTCATCTGACCCTACGATAGACATTGTACCGATGGAAGCAGGGGGTGCATAACGGTGTGAATCTACAGATTTTTTTACAGCTGTTTTCGGTGTTTGAGAGACAGTTTGCCAACGAGAAGCTTCTGCTTCAGCACGGCCACCTTGGAACATTACTTTTCCAGATTTATAAGCTGTAATCGTGCAAGATGGCACCTTTGCCATGAAGATCCCGCCTTGTGGGGTTTTTGGACTAAGCGCTTGTTTGTATTGTTGTTTCATGTCTTCAATTACTGTAGAACTTGTTTGTATTACGATAGAATTTGACAAGATGGTCGCTCCTTTTTTTATATTGTTATTTTTATCATATCGGATTGTTCTTTCTGTTTCCATAATATGATGGTTCATGGTATGATAAACTTTAGGATTCTGTACGTGATTGGAGGCCGGTGAGTTGTCACAACAAAAGGGAAAGAAAAGTCGAATTAATGTAGAAATCTATGGTCAACAATATTCAGTTGTTGGCGATGAAAGTACAAGTCATATCCGCATGGTAGCAGCGATTGTGGATGATAAAATGCGCGAACTCAATGCCAAGAATCCTTCGCTTGACACGAGTAGACTAGCGGTATTGACGGCAGTAAACGTCATACACGATTACATAAAATTAAAAGAAGAACATGAGAAATTGAAAGAAAGTATGACAAAAAAAGGAATGGAATAACATGATTGATATTATTATCATTTTACTGCTTGTTATGGGATTTTTCCTCGGCTTACGCAGAGGGTTTATTCTGCAACTTGTAAAGTTAACAAGCTTTATTATCGCATACCTTGTTGCATACTGGTACTGTAAAGATTTAGCGCCAGCACTTGCGAAATTTATTCCGTATCCATTTGATAAAAACGTATCTGTTCCAGAATGGATTGATGCAAATAATATTGAGACAGTATTTTATCAAGCACTTGCGTTTATCATATTGTTTATTATTACAAAAATTGCACTTTCATTACTTGGTAATTTGTTAAATATGTTTGCAGAAATACCGGTTTTAAAGCAAGTCAATGCGTTTGCGGGGGCAATCCTCGGATTTTTAGAAGTATATATTATTTTGTTTGTTTTAATTATCGTTGGAAACATTCTTCCAATTGAACAAATACAAACACCATTACAAAAATCATCAATTAGCAAAATAATTGTAGACGATACACCGATTCTTTCTGAAAAGGTGAAGGAACTATGGCAGACAGGTAGCAGAGTATAACTTCTCTTTTTTCGGAAAGAGGAGTTTTTTTCTATGAAAGAAAGGCGGGGTAATGATGAAAGTAAATAAAAAACAAGTTATTAAATTACTAGAGACAATTGGGCTTTTTATGGAACTAAAGGGCGCGAATCCATTTAAAATATCTGCATTTCGTAAGGCGGCGGCAGCATTAGAAAGTGATGATCGTAGTCTTTCTGAGATTGAAGATTTCACGAAGATTCCGGGCATTGGAAAAGGAACAGCAGCAGTTATTCAAGAATATATAGAATCGGGAACATCTGAAGTATTACAAGAGCTTGAAAAAGAAGTGCCAAGTAGCTTATTACCGTTATTAAAATTACCAGGCCTTGGTGGTAAAAAGGTAGCTAAGTTATATAAAGAACTTGGTGTTGTTGATATGGAATCGCTAAAAGCGGTTTGTGAGGAAAATAAAGTACAAGCTTTAGCAGGTTTCGGTAAGAAGACAGAAGAGAAAATATTAGAAGCAATCGATCAAGTAGGCTCTCGTCCAGAGCGTTTACCAATCGCAATGGTATTACCTATTGCCGGGGAAATAGAGGAGAAATTGTCGAATATTGCTGAAGTAATTCGTTTCTCTCGTGCTGGTAGTTTGCGCCGTGTTCGTGAAACAGTGAAAGATTTAGACTTTATCATTGCAACGACAGAACCAGCTGCAGTACGTGAGCATTTACTGCAATTTGATAATATGATTGAAGTAATCGCAAGTGGAGATACAAAAGTTTCTGTTCGTCTTCAATATGAATATGATATTTCAATCGATTTCCGTTTAGTAAAACCAGAAGAATTTATTACAACCCTTCACCATTTCACAGGATCAAAAGATCATAACGTAAAAATGCGCCAAATCGCGAAAGATAGAGGCGAGAAAATTAGTGAGTACGGTGTAGAAAACTTAGAAACAGGTGAAGTGAGAACATTTGAAACAGAAGAGGAGTTCTTCGCTCATTTCGGTCTTCCATTTATCCCACCAGAAGTGCGTGAAGATGGAAAAGAAATTGAATTAATTAAAGAGTATCCAAACTTAATTCAGTTCTCTGACATACAAGGTGATTTACATATGCATACAACATGGAGTGATGGTGCTTTTTCCATTGAAGAGATGGTACAAGCGTGCCGTGCTCGTGGATATAAGTTTATGGCGATTACTGATCACTCACAATACTTGAAAGTAGCGAACGGTTTAACGAAAGAGCGCCTTCGTGAACAAGCGAAAGAAATTGAACGTATGAACGAAAAGTATCCAGACATTACAATTTTACGCGGAATTGAAATGGATATTTTACCGGATGCAACACTTGATTTTGACGATGAAGTATTAGCAGAATTAGATTATGTCATTGGAGCGATTCACTCTAGCTTCTCACAAGACCGTGAAACGATTATGAAACGTCTTCGTGCTGCGCTGGAGAATAAGCATGTCACAATGATTGCTCATCCGACAGGACGTCTTCTTGGACGCCGCGAGGGCTATGATGTGGATACAGATTTATTAATCGAGCTCGCAAAAGAAACAAATACAGTTTTAGAATTAAATGCGAATCCGAACCGTCTAGATTTAAGCGCGAAATTATTAAAACAAGCACAAGATGCTGGTGTAAAAGTAGCGATTAATACGGATGCTCATACGCTTGAAATGTTAGAAGATATGGAAACAGGTGTAGCAGCAGCACGTAAAGGTTGGATTCAAAAAGATAACGTGATTAACACGTGGAATATCGAACGTTTATTAGACTATATTAAACGTAATAAGTAACACAAGGGGGACCTGCAACATGTTAGAAAGAACGTTGCGTGTATTAGAATACAATAAAGTAAAAGAACAATTACTTGAACATACAGCCTCTTCACTTGGCCGTGACAAAGTGAAGCATTTAGTGCCAAGCACTGATTTTGAAGAAATTGTAGAAATGCAAGATACAACAGATGAAGCAGCGAAAGTCATTCGTTTAAAAGGTAGTGCACCATTAGGTGGTATTACGGATATTCGCTCAAATGTGAAGCGTGCAAAGATTGGAAGTATGTTAAGCCCGAATGAACTACTTGATATTGCCAATACGATGTATGGTAGTCGCAATATGAAACGTTTCATTGAAGATATGGTTGATAATGGTGTCGAGCTTCCAATTTTAGAAACTCATGTCGCTCAAATTGTATCTTTATATGATTTAGAAAAGAAAATTACAAATTGTATCGGTGATGGCGGTGAAGTAGTCGATAGCGCAAGTGATAAACTGCGTGGTATTCGTACTCAAATTCGTACTGCGGAAAGTCGTATTCGTGAAAAGTTAGAAAATATGACGCGTTCTTCCAACGCGCAAAAGATGCTGTCTGACGCGATTGTAACGATTCGTAACGAACGTTACGTAATCCCGGTAAAACAAGAATACCGCGGTGTATATGGCGGTATTGTTCACGATCAATCAGCTTCTGGGCAAACGTTATTTATTGAACCACAAGTCATTGTAGAGTTAAATAACGCGCTTCAAGAAGCACGAGTGAAAGAAAAACAAGAAATCGAACGCATCTTATTGATGTTAACAGAAGAAGTGGCAGTAGAAGCGGATATCGTTTTATCTAACGTAGAAGTAGTTGCGAATCTTGACTTTATTTTTGCGAAAGCTTTTTATGGGAAGCGTATAAAAGCAACGAAACCAATCGTAAATAACGAGCGTTATATGGATTTAAGACAAGCACGTCATCCGCTTATTGATCCAGAAATTATCGTGCCAAATAACATTATGTTAGGGAAAGATTTCACGACAATTGTTATTACAGGACCAAATACAGGTGGTAAAACAGTTACGCTGAAAACAGTTGGTATTTGTGTGCTAATGGCGCAATCTGGCCTTCACATTCCAGTAATGGATGAATCAGAGATTTGTGTATTTAAAAATATCTTTGCCGATATCGGTGATGAGCAATCGATTGAACAAAGTTTAAGTACGTTCTCCTCACATATGGTGAACATTGTTGATATTTTAGAAAAAGCTGATTTTGAAAGCTTAGTTTTATTCGATGAATTAGGTGCTGGAACAGATCCGCAAGAAGGGGCTGCATTAGCAATTTCAATTTTAGATGAAGTATGTAATCGTGGTGCTCGCGTTGTTGCTACGACGCATTACCCAGAATTAAAAGCATACGGATATAACCGTGAGAAAGTTATTAATGCGAGCGTTGAGTTCGACGTGAACACATTAAGCCCAACGTATAAATTATTAATCGGTGTACCAGGACGTAGTAATGCCTTTGAAATTTCGAAGCGCCTTGGACTATCTGATCGCGTGATTGATCAAGCTCGTAACCACATTAGTACAGATACAAACAAAATTGAAAATATGATTGCGAAGTTAGAAGAAAGTCAAAAGAATGCAGAGCGTGACTGGAACGAAGCAGAAGCACTTCGCAAGCAATCTGAAAAACTGCATCGCGAATTACAGCGTCAAATTATTGAATTTAATGATGAGCGCGATGAAAAATTATTAAAAGCGCAAAAAGAAGGGGAAGAAAAAGTCGAAGCTGCAAAGAAAGAGGCAGAAGGCATTATTCAAGAACTTCGTCAATTGCGTAAAGCACAGCTTATAAACGTGAAAGACCATGAGCTTATTGAAGCGAAGAGCCGTCTAGAAGGTGCGGCGCCAGAGCTTGTGAAGAAACAAAAAGTAAACGTGAAAAACACAGCGCCAAAACAACAATTACGCGCAGGTGATGAAGTAAAAGTGTTAACGTTTGGTCAAAAAGGTCAATTGCTTGAAAAAGTAAGTGATACAGAGTGGAGCGTACAAATTGGTATTCTGAAGATGAAAGTGAAAGAATCCAATATGGAATACATTAATACACCGAAGCAAACTGAGAAAAAAGCAGTCGCAAGTGTGAAGGGTAGAGATTATCACGTTTCGTTAGAGCTCGATCTTCGCGGTGAACGTTATGAAGATGCAATGATGCGCGTTGAAAAATATTTAGACGATGCACAGCTTGCAAGCTATCCGCGCGTATCAATTATTCACGGTAAAGGAACAGGAGCGCTTCGCCAAGGTGTACAAGATTACTTGAAGAAACACCGCGGTGTGAAAAACTACCGCTACGGTGACATGGGCGAGGGAGGCCTAGGCGTAACAGTTGTCGAATTAAAATAGCAAACAACGAAACAAAGGGGAACCATTATATGTTTATGGACAAACTTGCAAAAGTATTGTTAGCTTGTTGCGGAATATTTTTGGTAATTGGGGTTATTTATTTAGTTGTTTTTGCGAAGTAAAAGAGCGTCAATCGTGGCAGAGTCATATTGCCATAGATTGACGCTTTTAATATATAGGAAAAGGAATAAGCTATGAAAATCAACCAATACATAAGCGAAGCAAAATCCTGTTCAAGACGCGAAACAGACCGCCTTATTAAAGCAGGACGCGTCTGTATTAACGGTGAAATGTGTACGCACGGTGCACTTGTGAGCAATGGTGATGTTGTAACGATTGATGGACAGGTTATTGCAAAAGAAGAGAAGGAAAAGGTGTATATTGCCTTTCATAAACCAATCGGAATTACTTGTACAGCAGCCGATCATATTGAAGATAATATTATTGATTATATCAATTACCCAGAGCGTATCTTTCCTGTTGGGCGATTAGATAAAGCGTCAGAAGGACTAATCTTATTAACGAATGACGGTGCGATTGCAAATCAAATTTTACACGGTGATCATGAGCACGAGAAAGAATACATCGTTACGGTTGATAAGCCGTTTACAGATTGGTTTATTGATGAGATGTCCAGCGGTGTAAAGATTAAAGATGGAATGACGAAGCCTTGTAAAGTGACGAGAGTGGATCAATCTACATTTCGCATCGTTTTAACGCAAGGAATGAACAGACAAATTCGTAGAATGAGCCGTGCTTTCGGGTTTACTGTAACAAAGCTAAAGCGGGTTCGTATTATGAATATAGAGCTAGATGATCTAGAAGTGGGAAAATGGCGTAACATTACAGCTGAGGAATTAGAAATATTAATAGGGCAAATATAGGGAGGGGAAATTTTCTCCCTATATTTTTTTGTCAGAAAAAATAAAACTATTGATTTTTTAAAAAATAGCCCATATAATAAAAAACAACAAGTTTCGACAAGATATTTTATAAAAGTAATGATGAGGACATGAGTTGTTTTTGACGATTCTCAGAGAGGGAAGCCTAGGCTGTGAGCTTCCTAATACGGAAAGGCAAACTTACCACCTCTAAACTTCAAGAGTGAACTGCATGATGCATTGTAATTCTTGGCGGATAAAACCGTTATCAATTTACACGAGCTATAAAATGAGCTTATTTTGTTATAAATTCATTTTATTAGAATAAGGGTGGAACCACGATTTCAACACTCGTCCCTTTGTTAGGGACGGGTGTTTTTTGCGTTCTTTTACGGGGAAGTATGCTTGAAAGAGGATATGTGACGGTCTTTAATTCAGAATATTTTGTTAATATAAAAATATGTAGGAGGTTAGTAGAAATGAAATCATCTTTAAAGTTTTCTGAGATGTTTGCAATAAGTTTAATGTTGTTTGCACTATTTTTCGGTGCAGGTAATATGATTTTCCCGCCGGCTTTAGGGCAAGGTGCTGGAACAGACGTATGGATCGCGTTATTTGGCTTTATCGTAACAGGTGTTGGATTACCTTTATTAGGGGTAATTGTTATAGCTCTAAAGGGAGATATTAATGAGCTAGCGGGACGTGTACACCCTGTATTCGCACTTGTTTTTATCACTGCAATTTATTTATGTTTAGGCGTATTCGTAAGTGTTCCGCGTACAGGAACAGTTGCTTATGAAATGAGTGTTGCACCATTTTTACCAAGTGAGATAGCTGGTCAATCTTATCCACTTGTTATCTTTACATTCATTTTCTTTGCAGTAACTTTCTATTTAGCTTTAAACCCATCGAAATTAGTGGGCCGCATCGGTAAAGTATTAACTCCGATTTTGTTAGCTGTTATAGCAATTATCGTAGGTAAAGCAATTATTACACCAATTGGAGAATTTGGTGCACCGACAGAAGCGTATAATGCTCCGCTCTTTAAAGGTTTTATTGATGGATATTTAACTTTAGATGGACTTGCAGCACTTGTTTTCGGAAATGTTGTTATTAATGCTTTAAAAGCAAAAGGCGTTACAAATAAGAACAGCATTGCAAAAGTAACAATCTTTGCAGGATTTATTGCAGCGCTCGGTTTACTACTTGTTTATTTAGCACTTGCTTATCTGGGAGCTTCTAGTGTGTCTCTTGGAATGGGAGCAAACGGAGGAATTATTTTAACAAACGTTGTAAATCATTTATTTGGTAGTTACGGAACTTTATTATTAGGGATCGCAATTACAGCGGCATGTTTAACAACTTCTGTAGGTATTGTTGCAGCTTGTGGGGAATATTTTTCTTCCTTATTACCAAAGCTTTCTTATCAAAAGGTTGTTTTCATCTTCTGTGTATTAGCATTTATGGTAGCAAACCTTGGGTTAACTCAGTTAAACGCATTAGCATTACCGATTTTAATTGCAATTTATCCAATTGGTATCGTACTGATTGTATTATCACTTGTTGAAAACTATATTCGTCTTCCATTAGCTATGTATGTAGGCGGTATTGTAGGAGCATTTGCAATTAGCTTCTTTGATGGATTGCATAATGCAAATCTTCAAGTAGCGGCCCTTGCTCCTATCTTAGATAAAATTCCACTATATAGTGTAGGGATTGGTTGGCTAGTTCCGGGTATCATTGGAATTGCAATTGGATATGTAGTTTCTTTATTTCAAAAGCAAGAAGTTGCTGTAGAAAAATAGTGAAAAGAGGCTTTCTATGAAAGAAAGTCTCTTTTTTTGTAGAAAAAAATTGCATATAGGGAAATTTAGATATTAAAAATTTTATACGTAATATAGTTGACAAAAAAATTAGCATTAGGCTAAGATTGACTTAGTTGTGGAAATATTAGAAGGAAAGTGAGGAGTGAAAGGTATAAGGTTTTCTATAACGATATCATTTTGTAGATAGAGGTGATAGAGTAGGAGAATGGTTAGTTTTATTTTTTTTGACCTTCATTGAGAATGATAATCATCAAAAGAAATAGGGACTTATGTTAAAATGTAAATCGCTCTTTATAAGGAATAGGGAGGGATATTATTTTTAGTACATAGTGAGAATGATAATCAATAATATCTATATTACATAAATAAATTACAATTAAATAATGGTAGAGGATTATTATTTTTTTCTTATATATTGAGAATAATTATCATTTTCAAAGAGTATGGATGAAAGATAAACAAGGAGGAAGTAAGCCAAATGAGAAAGATTTCTGTATTACCCGCTTTTATTATGACATTCGTATGTATGCTAGCTTTTTTCGTAGTGCCATTTGGACAAGCTTCGGCAAATGTAGCTGACGGTACTTACGATATTAACTATGTCATACAAAAAGCAGAAAATGATTCAGCTTCAATGGCAAATGATTATTTTGAAAAACCAGCTAAGTTAATTGTGAAAAATGGTGAGATGAGAGTACAAATTCCTATGAATCATAGTGCTTGGATTACAGAATTTAAAGCACCAGAGAACGGAAACTTTGTTGATGCAAAAGTTGTTAGTAAAGATGAATCTGCAGATAAAAGAATTGTAGAGTTTAAAATAGACGACCTATCTAAACCAGCAGCTGTAAAAATTCATGTTGTTGTACCTAACGTAAATTATGACCATAACTACACAATTCGCTTTGCATTTGATGCAAATGTAAAAGCGGTAGGTGGAGAAAATAAAGCAACTACTGTAACAAAGAATAATGATCAAACAAAAACAGATACAAAAGTAAAAGAAGAAGTGAAGAAAGAAGAGAGTAAAGAAGCAAATAAAGAGGCAAGCAAAGGAACAAATGAAAGTGGAAAAGCTGAAAAAACAGATAACCCAAAAACAGGCGATGAAGCACGCATCGGATTATTTGCAGTGTTAATTCTTATTTCAGGTGTTTTCTTAATTCGTAAAGTACGTCAAAACTAAATAAAGGAGCGTTATTCCATTGAATAGATATCTTAAAATTGTTGTTGCGATGTGTTTAATGATATTTACATTCGTATCAACATTACAACCTCTTGCAGTTCAAGCAGCAAGCCAACTAGCTGACGGTGAATATTCAATCGGTTTCAAAGTTCTTAAGGATACATCAGATGAAGAATCTATGATGAATCAATACTCTGTAAGTCCAGGAACTTTAAAAGTGAAGGATGGGAAGAAGAAGGTATCCTTTACGTTAGAACATAGTTCATGGATCACGAAGTTTGAAACAGAAAAAAGTGGCCAGTTTGTTGCGACAAATGTAATTAGTGAAGATAAAGAAAAAGATACACGAGTAGTAGAATTTGAAGTGGACGATGTAGAGAAAGTATTAAATGCGAAAGTAAAAGTAGACATAGACTTTTTAAATTATCATCATGACTATGATGTGCGTATTGCATTTGATCAAAATAGTATTACACCGATTCATGTAGAAAAACCAAATGAAAAAGAGGATCCAGCAAATAAGCCAGATCCAAATGAAAAACCGGATCCAAGTCAGAAGCCCGACCAAAAGCCTGACCCAGATCAACAACCCAATTCTAACACAATTAACGATGGGAATTATAGTATTCCATTTAAAGTGTTAAAAGATAAGACAGATGAAGAATCTAAGATGAATAATTACATGGTAAATCCAGGAGTATTAAAAGTAGAAAACGGTAAGAAAAAGGCAATTGTAACACTAACAAGTAGCTCATTAATTAAAAATTTCCAAGCGGAAAAAGATGGCGCATTTGCTGATGCAAAAGTAGTGAGTGAAGATAAAGAAAAAGATACAAGAGTAGTAGAGTTTGAAGTGGACGATTTATCAAAAAAATTAAATACAAAAGTATTTATCGAAATGGCATCAAGAAACTATAAGCAAACACATGATGTACAACTTTTATTTGAACAAGATAAACTTGAGCCAATTAAGAACGAAGAAAAGCAACCAGACGGTGATAAAAAGCCAGAGGTAGAGAAACCAAAAGTAGAGAAGCCGAATGTTGAAACAATTAAAGACGGTGAATACAGCATCAATTTCAAAGCTTTAAAAGATCAATCAGAAGAAATTTCAATGATGAACACGTATACGAAGAGTCCGGGCGTGTTAAAGGTGAAAGATGGTAAAAAATATGTATCATTCACATTAACGAATAGTGCATGGATTACAAAGTTTGAGTTTGAGAAGAATAGTTCTTTTGTTAATGCAAAAGTATTAAGTGAGAATAAAGAGCAAAATACAAAAGTAGTAGAGTTAGAAGTAGATGATTTATCTAAAAAATTAAACGCAAA